>NZ_JBXUNM010000001.1:338520-1193637 GCF_057197005.1 Pantoea sp. SYBGC1 | reverse complement strand
TGGTTTTAACGGGCCGCATAAATGCGGCCCCTACGGGATTTGTGTAGGGGCGCCATTAATGGCGCCCTGGTTTAACGGGCCGCATAAATACGGCCCCTGTGGGATTTGTGTAGGGGCGCCATTAATGGCGCCCTGGCTGTCGCTGCGGCAGTTTGCTATGTTGCACTATTCCCCGTAGCGGAGCGCCGCCATGCAACTTCAGACCCCGCGATTAACCCTGAGCCGGTTGCAGCCGGAAGACTGGCAGATCTTCAAAGCGGTACATGAAGACGCTGCCACCATGACCTGGGTAAGCGAAATTCCCGATGAAAACGACATTCGTCAGCGTTTCAATGAACGCCTGGCGCCGTGGCAGCCTGCCAGCTTTCACATGCTGTGCCTGGTGGCACGCCTGCAAACAAATCAGGAACCGATAGGCCTGTTTGGCTGCAGCGCCGAGTGGCACCCTTATCGCCAGGCGGAAGTTGGCTATATGCTGCGCCACAGCCACACCGGGCAGGGCTACGGCAGCGAAGCGCTGACGGCGCTGGTTCACTTTCTGTTCAGCGCAGAATTTCATAAGCTGAAAGCGCTGGTGATTGAGGGGAACTGGCCGTCCCGACGCATTCTGGAAAAGAATAATTTTATGCTGGAGGGGACTCTGCGGGATAATTATCTGTTAAACGGGCAGTGGGTAAACGATTGGGTGTTTGGCTGCCTGAATCCCGAAAAATAAAAAAATTTTCTGCTGCTCTCGACAGCGCAGGTCACAGCGCGTTATGTTCGGGGTGAGGTCACAGCAAGTGATCCGCGTCGCTCGGACGGTCCGGGCGCTCACGTAATCCTGAGGACATCATGGCTGATAACAGCATACCCCGTCGTTTCTCGCGTATAGAACGCCTTCCCCCATACGTATTCAACATCACCGCTGAACTGAAGATGGCTGCGCGCCGGCGCGGCGAAGATATTATCGACTTTTCAATGGGGAATCCGGATGGCGCTACGCCGCCGCATATTGTGGAAAAGCTCTGTCAGGTGGCACAGCGTGAAGATACGCACGGCTACTCCACCTCAAAAGGTATTCCGCGCCTGCGCCGGGCGATTTCGCGCTGGTACGCTGAGCGCTATCAGGTGGATATCGATCCGGAGTCAGAAGCGATTGTCACTATCGGCTCCAAAGAGGGACTGGCGCACCTGATGCTCGCCACGCTCGATCACGGTGACACCGTGCTGGTGCCCAACCCCAGCTATCCTATCCATATTTATGGCGCGGTGATCGCCGGGGCGCAGGTTCGCTCCGTGCCGCTGGTCGCGGGGGTGGATTTCTTTAATGAGCTGGAGCGTGCGATTCGCGAAAGCTATCCGAAGCCGAAAATGATGATCCTCGGCTTCCCTTCCAATCCCACCGCTCAGTGCGTCGAACTCGACTTCTTTGAACGGGTTATTGCGCTGGCAAAACAGTATAACGTGCTGGTGATCCACGATCTCGCCTACGCTGACATCACCTACGACGGCTGGAAAGCGCCCTCAATCATGCAGGTGCCGGGGGCGCGCGACGTGGCGGTAGAGTTCTTCACGCTCTCCAAAAGCTACAACATGGCGGGGTGGCGTATCGGTTTCATGACAGGAAACAAAGAGCTGGTAGCGGCGCTGGCGCGCATCAAAAGCTATCACGATTACGGGACATTCACGCCGCTGCAGGTGGCAGCCATTGCCGCACTGGAGGGCGATCAGCAGTGCGTGCGCGATATCGCTGAGCAGTATAAGCGCCGGCGTGATGTGCTGGTAAAAGGTCTGCATGAAGCGGGCTGGATGGTGGATCTGCCTAAGGCATCGATGTACGTCTGGGCAAAAATCCCGGAACGCTACGCGCATCTTGGCTCGCTGGAGTTTGCCAAACTGCTGCTGCAGGAGGCAAAAGTCTGCGTGTCACCCGGCATCGGTTTTGGTGAATATGGTGATACACACGTGCGCTTTGCGCTGATTGAAAACAGCGATCGCATTCGTCAGGCGGTGCGGGGGATTAAGGCGATGTTCCGCGCCGACGGTATCTTACCGGGAGCGGTAAAAGAGGCAGAAGAGGCGCGCTAAGCGTGCGTCGGGGCGACTGGTGTGGTCGCCCCGTCCGGTACTCAGAGCATCAGCACGAAGGTGCCGACCCAAAGCAACACGAAAAAAGAGATGCCCATCAAAGCGTATTTCACAACATAACTCCTCTGTGCGGTTACCGTGATGGCGATCCCAGACCAGCGTAACCCGAACAGAATAAGAGAAAGGTGGAGTTCATTAACGCTACACGCTTTCTACTCAGGTGGTCCCGGCCAGACCGGAACAGGATCGGGCGCTAATTTACGCGGAATCGATCCAGAAATAAATAGGCCGGTTCTGAGATATTGCTCACAATTTATTGGGTCTGAATGTGCGGGATCGCCGACATGCCGACGCGCAGCTGCGCCAGATCGGGCTGACCCGCATCAAGCACAATCTTTACCGGCAGACGCTGAACCACTTTAGTGTAGTTGCCCGTTGCATTATCAGGTGAAATTGCTGAGAAGGTTGCCCCCGTTGCCGGCGCAATGCTGTCGATACGCCCGGTAAAAGTTTTTCCCGGCAGCGCATCGATAGTGACGCTGACTTTTTGTCCCTGCCGCACGTCGGTCAGCTGGGTTTCCAGATAATTAGCCGTAATATAGATCTGCTGCAGCGGCACCACCGCCAGCAGGCGGCTGCCGGCGCTGACATAGGCGCCCGGACGTACGCTACGCTGGCCTACCGTGCCCTCTACCGGCGCAACAATGCGGGTATAGGAGAGATTAAGCTGCGCCTGGTCGACATTCGCCTGCGCGGCGGCGACATCCGCCTCCGCCTGACGTACGGCCGCCTGCAGAACATTAACCTGCTTAAGCGCCGCGTCCAGCGCCGCTTCACTCTGCCGTACCGTCGCCGAAGCGGAACGCTGATTAGCGTCCGCTTTTTGCTGATCGTCAGCCGCAATGGTGCCACTTTTATAAAGCTGATTATAACGTGCGGCGTTCTGGCCGGCGTAGCGGGCCGCTGCCTCACTGGCCGCCAGCGTCGCTTTTGCCTGATTAATCGTCGCCTGCTGCTGCGCCAGCTGCGCCTGGGTGCTTAGCCGTTTCGCCTCGCTGACCTGCAGCGAAGCGCGTGCGGTTTCCAGCGCCACGCGAAAATCGCGATCGTCAAGCGTTGCCAGCAGATCGCCCGCCCGGACGTGCTGGTTATCCTGCACGCTGACCCGGGCGATATAGCCTGAAACTTTGGGGGCGACCAGCGTGTAATCTGCATTAACCCAGGCATCATCGGTGCGATGATCGTTGGTGATCATGGCACGCCAGAGGAGAAAGGCGAGCGCGAGCAGCAGTACTAACAGGGCGCTTAGCAGCGCCGTTCTTTTTACAGCAGAGAGTTGCATATCAGTGTTCCCGACGTGGCGTAACAGGTTGAATCAATGTTTGAGGCGGCCAGACGCGGTGCGCCAGGCAGAGCGTCAGCAGCAGCAGCAGGGCGCCAAAGGCGGTCAGCATCAGCCAGGCATCGCTCAGGCTGAGCACCAGCGCCTGATGTTTCAGCAGGGCGGCAAATCCGCTCAGGTTCTGCACGCTACTGGCGCTGCCGTCCGGCAGCAGGGGAGCACTGCTGCCAGCCTGCGCGCTGCTGGTGGCGGTCATCAGCCAGCTGCGGCTGGCCGCCTGATCCACCAGCACATGCGAGTGGAACTGTTCGCGATGGCTGATAAACCACTCCACCAGCGTGCTGGCTGCGATGCTGGAAAAACCGCGTACGGTGTTAAACATGGCGGAAGCAAAAGGGCCCTCCGGCGGCGCCACAACGCTGGTGGCACTCATCAGCACCGGCAGGATCACCATCGGCTGTCCGAACGCCTGCAGGACCTGCATCAGCCAGAAATTCTGCCGCGCCCAGTCAGTGGTAATCTGCGTTCCCAGCAGACAGGCGGTGACCAGCAGCAGCACGCCGCAGCACAACACCCAGCGGCAGTCGACCCGGCGAATGTTCAGCAGAGCCGCGACCAGCGGGGCAATCAGCAGCTGTGGCAGACCCACTGTCAGCGCCAGCGGCGCAAACTGCAGCGTACGAAATCCCTCTACCTGACCAAAATAGAGCGAAGGCAGCGCTGAACCGGAGAGTGCCAGAATCAGCACCGCCATCAGCGCCAGCAGGCCGTGCGCCAGGTTGGAACGGCGCAGCATCTGCAGCCTGAAGAGCGGCAGCGGATGAAACCACTCGTTAATCAGGAACACCGTCAGCAGCGCCAGCGCACTCAGCAGCATGGCGGTAAACAGCGGTGAGCTGAGCCAGTCCAGCCGCTCCCCCTGAGTCAGGGCCAGAATCAGCAGCGCCATGCCGGCGCAGCCGGTGAGCATGCCAAACAGATCGATCTGCCGAAAGCGCTCCAGGCGCAGCGGATCCTGCGGCAGCCCCCAGGCAATCAGCGTCATTGCCAGCAGCATGGCCGGGATCACCTGCCAGAACACAAACGCCCAGCCCACCTCATCGGTCCAGAATGCCGCCAGAGAGGCCGCCATATTGGGGCCAAAGGTGGCGGTGAGCGCATAGGCGCCCAGGCCGTAGAGTTTGATCGGCGGCGGCAGAAAGCGCAGCGCCACCGTCATCAGCAAGGGTGGCAGCGCGCCGCCAAAGATACCCTGCAGCACGCGCAGCGCAATAAACAGCGTCGCATCCTGCGTCAGCGGCAGCACCAGGCCGCACAGCATAAAGCCGGCAGATACTACCAGGGCAAAACGGCGCAGAGAAAAGGTGACGGCGAACCAGGGCGCAATCATCATTGCGGCGACTTCAGCTGCCTGATAGCCGGAGACAATCCAGCTGCCGCGATCGTGACTGATACCGATAGCGGCGCGGATATCTGCCAGCGCAATATCCGTGACCCTATCGTTGAGTCCTGACGTCAGCGCCGCGATCAGCACGCCCACCAGCCCGAGAGCCAGGCGCAGTGTAAACGGGTGCGGAGCTGGCGGAGCAGCGGGCGAAGCGGTCATAGCAGAACTCTCATGAAATTATGATGCAGTGTATTACGATGTGATACAGGTCGCGCATCTTACATGCCGGTATGATGTATTGCAATGTGATACGCAGGTACAAAAGTGCGATCATTCGCGCTACAGTAAAGCAGGCTCATAAGGAACGCATTATGGTGGGATCTGCCTCAGGCCGTGAGGATGAAAAAGCGGGTGGCATTCAGGTCATTGCGCGTGCGGCAAAAATTTTACATGCGCTGGGCGAACATCCCGGCGGTATGAGTCTGGGCGAAATTGCGCAGGTGGTGAACCTGCCGCGCTCCACGGTACAGCGCATCGTGGCGGCGCTCGACAGCGCTCAGCTGGTGCGCAGTAGCGGGGCAGGGGGGCTCAGGCTGGGGCCAGCTCTGCTGAAACTGATCTCCAGCGTCCATACGGATGTGGTGGAGCTGGCGCGTCCGCTGCTGGAACAGCTTTCAGCAACGGTTAATGAAACCGTCTCGCTGGCGCGCGCCAGCGGAACGCAGCTGGCGATCGTACATTATGTCGTAGCGCCGCGCGAGCTGCGGGTCGTACCGCGGATGGGGCTTAATCTGCCGCTCTACAGTACCTCCGGCGGCCGGGCGCTACTGGCGCTGGAGAGCGATGAAGATGTACAGCTGCTGGTGGGCGATGCCTGGCAGGAGCTCACAGATAAGACGGTAAAAACGCTGCCGCAGCTGATGGCGCTGATTGCTGAAGTACGCAGCAGTGGCCTGGCGATCGATCGCGGTGAAACGCTTGAAGGGATCACCACCCTGGCGGTCGCCATCGATACGCTGTTCGGACGTTTCTCTATCTCGCTGCTGGTTCCCGGCGCGCGCTTTGCGCAACATGAAGCGCGCTATCGCAAAGAGATCATCACCTGTAAAGAGGCGCTGCTGCGCGAAATTGGCAAAATAACCGCTGTGGAGAAGAGGTAACGACTCATGAAAATGCTGTTAATGGCTATCGACAACTCACCGGTCGCAGAGAAAGTGATTGCGCTGACCCTTGAACAGGCGCTGGCGCTCAACGCCCCGGTCACGGTGCTGTGCTGTATCGATCCCGCCTATTCAGCCTGCAGCCAGCCTATCGAAATTGACGCCGGTGAAGATCCGGATGATTTTGTCGCGGCAAAAGATGAACAGAACACCGCCGAGATGGTGGTGCGTCATGCGCTGGCTCCGCTGCTGCGGGCGGGCGTGAATGCCAGAGGCGTCATCCTGGCGGGTGAAGCTGCTGAAACCATTGTGGCGCAGGCTGCGGCACTGCGCGCCAGTATGATCATCATGGGACGCCGGCATCTCTCGCCGCTCAACCGGCTGCTGAAAGGCTCGGTCAGCGCGGCAGTGATCGAACGCGCGACCTGTCCGGTTTTGCTGGACGTGCGTAAGGATTAACGCCGTACTATGACGCTGCTTTTTATTTCGGTGCTGGTCGCTTTTGCACTGCTGGCGCTGGTGATTGTGATGCTGGTACGCACCACGGCGCTGCGAGCCTGGAAGGGGGTGCTGCTGTTTATCCTGCCGCTTGTGGCCGCTAATCTGATCTGGTTCAGCTGGCTGCATCCGCGTCAGGAAGAGAAGATGCAGATGGAGGCGGTTGCGCAGCAGCTCAGCGAGGCGCCAGGCTACCGCCTGCTTAAGGTGCAGGAGCCGGAGCTGTGGCAATTACTGAATCGTGAACTGCGGCATAAGCTGCAGCAGGGTATCTCCGCTGAACGGGCGCTGGGCGACCTGCGGGGCTGGCTGGCTGATATCGTAAATAAACGCATGACCCGCGCCAGCGATGATGCGGTAATCGCCTATGTTCAGGTTTCAGTGGAAGAGATGCAGGCGCTGCAGCAGCAGAGCCCGCAGCGCTGTTTTCAGTTTCTCTATCCGCAGGTCAGCGGCGGCATTAATCTGCAGGAGGTGCTCACCCCGGCCCTCTATCAGCGCGACGGCCATGCGCTTGAAGCCCTGCTGCTGAGCAGCCAGGGAGCAGAGCAGCAGACCGACCAGACGCTGGCCCGCCGCGATCTGCGTGAGATAGTTAACAGGCTTTATGGGAAGTGGGGCAATAAACTTCAGCAGCTTAATCAGCCGGCTGATACCGCCGTCGATCGCAGCGCGCTGTGTGCTATGTCTATCGATCTCTACAGCGCCATTCTCGCATTGCCTGCTAAGCGCGCCGCCGGCCTTTTACGTAATATGGTGCACAGCAACGGCTAACCGGTGAAAAAAAGCCCGCTCAGCGCGGGCACAAAGGTCACTTTGTTACGTCTTTTTATTATTGATATTACCTGGTGTGGAGCAGACATCGTGTGGTCTGACTGCACTATCGCAGTTGTCATATGATAAGAAAAGCCGTTTGGTTTTATTGATTCAATTGGCAAAAACATTGGTCTTAAGACTGTTTCGCGCGTTTTCCTATAGGCGTGCGGTGGCATCGTTGTTTACACTTCGACGCCTGAAGAGGACACCTGAATGAAAAATATCGTTACCGGCGCGTTAGCGCTTATTATGCTGGCGGGCTGCAGTGTTAATCAGCCTGGCGGATTTGAACGTGTAGATGAAGATAATACGTCCAACACCGTTCAATATCGTTACGATCCGCATAGCCTTAATCGGGATGCCATGAATGTCGACCTGGCAAATTACTGCAGTGAGCGGGGTTTTGATAAAGTGGATTCGCTGCCTGCTCAGGACAGTCATCTGCCAGGATTAAAGAAAGCCTGGTATCAGTGTAATTACGCGATTAAAAGCTAAAAAAAGGGCGGGATATATTCCCGCCCTGGTTTTTTTATTTTTGTATTAGTGCTGTGTGCGCTTTGCCCGATTATCCGTGACGATGCCCGTGGTGGCCATGGTGCCAGCCGCGGTCATGACCCCAGCCAGCGCCGCGGCCACGGTCGTGCTCAATAATACATCCGCTGAGCAAACTGACCATAACCGCTATCGACGTTAACGAAATAAGCTTTTTCATGGAAAGACCTCCTCTTTTCCAGTGAGGTCAGATTACGCCGGAATAGTGGAGTGAAGATGCAGCAAATGTAGAGTTATTTAGATAACTATTGCCAGATGTTTCAAAATAAAAGACAGAGAAAACAGGTTTTTCTATTTGAATCAGAATAAGCTGAATAGCAGGCTATATTAGCGCGATAATTCTGAAAGACAATAATTCGCGCCAGCGGATGAAAAATAAAAATGCGAGCGCTCATGATAACAGCGCTCGCCTGTAAGTTAATTATGCAGTGCAGGCCTGTTAATTGCCTGCCGGCGCGGCTGACGAACGCTTAGTGAAAGCAGCAGCGAAATAACCAGCAGCGTCATGATCAGACTAAAGGTAACGGTAAAGCCGCCGAAAAGAGAGGCGACCAGCGATCCAAGCACGCTGCCAATACCAAATCCGAGGTAGATCAGGCCGTAATTTTTTGTCAGGTTGTTCAGGCCAAAGAAGTCACTGATCAGCGCCGGGAAAACGGTGATTGTGCCACCAAAGCTGAAAGCTACGCAGGCCAGCGAGACAAAAAAAGTGGTTTCATTCATACGGGTAAACAGCAAAATACTCATGCCCGCGAGCGCAATACATTGCGCCAGTGAGATCACCCGGATACGGGCCATTTTATCTGACAACACCCCCAGCGTTAACCGGCCGCTAAGGTTGGCAATGGCGATAACCGTTACGGCGCTGGCGGCTATCTGTGGCGTAAGATGCACCATTCCTTCACCGATATCTTTCGCTACGCCGATCACATACAGACCGCTCATACAGGCGGTGAGGAACATCAGCGCCAGCATCCAGTATTGCGGCAGGCGAACCGCCTGTGCCAGCGTAAAGTCGCGTCCGGCATGCTGCGGATTGCTGCTGGCAGCACGCACCGGCGCATCGCGCATCAGCAGCGCGCCGCAGAACATCATGCTCATCGCCAGCACGCCCCAGATCATGAAGGTGTTCTCCAGGCCAACAGCATCCAGCAGGGTGCCGCAGATAAATTTGAAGCCGAGACTCCCCAGACCGTAGGCGCCGATTGAACAGGCGGAGATAAGGCCTTTACGCTCAGGAAACCACTTCACACAGTTGGATAGCGTCATCAGGTAGCCCGCACCATCTGCCAGGCCCACCAGAATACCGGCGCTCAGATAAAGCATCATCAGGTTATCAGCCTGCGCGGTCAGCCAGAATCCGGCCGCCATCAGGATGCCGGCTCCGATAGTCACATTACGTACGCCAAAACGCTCCTGCAGCCTGCCTGCCAGCGAGGAGGCGATAGCCAGCCCGAGGCTGAGCAACCCAAAGGAGAAAGCCACCTGGCTGACTGATTCGTGCAGTTTATGCGCCAGCGCGCCGTTAAAGAGGCTCCAGGTATACACTGACCCCAGCGCAAGCTGGGTAATAACAGTGCCGATCAGAGTCAGTATGCGGGTACGCTGGTAGTGCGCCGTTGAAGCTGTGGTCATGATGATTCTCCCGTCCGGGAATATGGAGTCTGCTGGCAGCTTAGCGCGCACGCGCGTAGCCGCGGCCGGATCCCGCTTCAGCGGTCAGAGAAACAGAATGAAATGCCGTTTTTCCGGTATGAATGGCAGCAGCGTGACAATTCACGTCCCGGTATGTCCTGCGATGAGCATATGTAACCAGGTATGTTAAGCGAGGCGATTTTGCTGCAGGGTCCGGGATGTTTGCCAGGCTTATATTTCAACCAACGGGAGGAAATATGAAAGACCGAGCATATGAATCCGTATCCAGTGGAGATGAAGTCTGCTGTCTTATCGGTCAGGCGGTGATCGAATTGAGCGATGAACATCAGCCTGTCAACAAAGCCACGCTGTCGTTAAAGCTTCTGGCTATGGCCGATCGTGACAGCGATGATGAGCGGGTAATGCTTTACTGGATCGCCAGAAAAGCCCTTAATCAGCCGCAGCAGCTTCACTCCGGCGCAGGTGGCTGGCGTTAGAGGATGAGCAGAGCGGGCTGCACGCCCGCTTCTGCTGTCAGGCCAGCCGCAGTGCGCGGCGCATCGGCCAGCGCATAAACATCACCAGGTTGCCCAGCAAAATCAGCGTCAGTCCCGCCACGGCATTAGCGTGCCACTGATAGCCTTCATAAATTGTCGAGAGCGTCAGCGCAACCAGCGGAAAAAGCAGCGTACTGTATGCCGCCTGACTGGCACCGATGCGACCCACCAGCGTGAAGTAAGCGCCAAATCCAATCACAGAACCAAACAGCGCCAGATAACTCATCGCGCTAAGCCACTGCAGATTGCGCGGCAGCTGCAGCGCATCGCCGTTAAGCCATGCCATTACCGCCATGATCAGCGCGCCGTAGAGCATGGCGTAGCTGTTGGTGGTGAGAATATCGCGCTGGTGGCGCTGATGCCGGGCTGAAATCATATTACCCAGCGAAAAGCCAAAGGTGCCCAGCGCACTCAGACCCGCCCCCCATAACAGCTGTGGCGAGGGGTGCGCCGCGCGAATATCGCTCCAGAAGAGCGCGACGATACCGCTCATACCGAGCAGCGCGGCAGGCACCAGGCGCAGCGGCGGACGCTGACCAAAAAAGAGCCAGCCGTTGAGCGCATTAAAGATCACCGCCATGGAAAAAATCACCGACTCCAGACCGGTGCTGATCCAGGCCGCCGCATGATAAAAGCAGACAAAGTTGAAGCCAAAAACACAGCCTCCCTGCAGCAGACAAAACAGATGATCGCGCCTGTCCAGCTGCCGCAGACGGCGGCACAGCGTCAGCAGCGCCAGCATCAGCAACGATGCGAAGAGAAAGCGCCAGAAAACAGCCACATAGACCGGCGTGGCGGCCGCGTCCTGCTGCAAAAAGATCGCCAGCCAGGTGGTGCCCCAGATCAGCACTACGCTCAGATACAGCACTACATTCATCGTTAATACTCCGGCAGAGACGGAACGACAGTATCCGCGCGTGCACGGGCGGGCGCTTGCACCCGATTGCGCAGCACTTGCAAAAACTTGCGCTTTTTTCGTTCTCACACCGGCTGCCGCGCTGTTTTTCGTCGTCCGGCCGGGTAAACTGCTGGTTAACCGCTGCCGATGTGATGTGCGCAATGTCCGATTACCAGACCTTTACTATGCTAAAAAACCGCAAGGCTCAGCTGCGTGATAGCGTACCGCTTTCAGGCGGGATCCGGCTGGCAGCCTGGTTTAATAGCGGCGACCGCGTAACCAACCACAGCGATCACCATACCCTGAGCCTCTATATCGAAGAGGGGTATGATACCTGGCATAAAACCGCGCACGGTTGGCGCAACGGCGGCGCCCCGGATCGGTTCTGCCTGATGCCGTCTGGTATGGAGTCCACCTGGGATCTGCGGGCCGATCTCACATTCGTGCATCTCTACTGCACCGATGCCCATTTACGCCAGCTTGGCGAACAGATCTGGGATCGCACGCCAGCCAGTCTGAATCTGCAGGAAAAGATTTTTGCTGATGACGATCGCATTACGCAGCTCTATCGCCATTTTTTGCTCAGCGTCAGCTGGCAGCAGCCCGCTAATCAGCTGATGCTGAGCAGCGCATCGACGCTGCTGCTGACGCATCTGCTGCATCGCTACAGTGATGTGCAGTGGCAGCTGCCCGCCGTGCGGGGCGGCCTGGCACCCGCCGTGCTGCGCCGGATCATTGCCCTGATTGATGCGCAGCTCGATCAGCCGCTGACGCTGGCGCGGCTGGCTGCAGAAGCTGCGCTCAGCGAATATCATTTTGCGCGTATGTTTCGCAGCAGCACCGGCAGCGCGCCGCACCAGTATGTGATGCAGCGCCGTATGGCGGTGGCGAAAGAGCTGCTGATGCACAGCACGCTGCCGCTGACGGAGATTGCACTGCGCTGCGGTTTTCACTCCGCCAGCCATTTCAGTAACCGGTTCCGCCAGCTGCACGGCGTGGCGCCCTCCGCGTGGCGGCAGGACTTTAGCCGGTAAAAAGCGCGTCGTCAGGGAAGCACTTCACCCCGCACGATAACTTTGCCCGGCTTGCTGTCGCTTTCGCTGATGCGTCTGAGCGCCAGATTCAGCGCCTGCCAGGCGATGCTCTGCAGATCGTGCGCGATGCAGGGAAAGTGAAAGCCATAAATATCCGCCTGCGTAACCTCATCAATGCTGAACAGCTTTACCTGCTGCTGCAGACTGAGTTTGTGTTCGATACAGGCTTTGATAATGCCGAGTGAGATCTGATTGTTACACCCCACGAAGTAGTCAGGGGCGGGATGCTGTTTCAGCCAGCGCCGGGTCTCCTGCCAGGCCGCATCCATAAAAAAGTCGGCGTAGAGCACCTCCAGCGAGGCGGCTTTTCCCTGCAGCGCGGCCTGCAGGCCGAGCACGCGCTCACGCGCAACGTTCGACTTTTCCGGGCCGGAGACCACGACAATACGCTGCGCCCCCTGTTCCGCCAGCCAGCGACCGGTCTGCAGGCCACAGTCGAGATTATCGATATAGACGCCGCTGCAGTGGGAAACCTGCAGCTCGCGATCGACCAGCACCACCGGTATATTCAGCGTCTCCAGCCGTCTCATATAGGCCGGGTGATAGTGGAGATCGTTGGAGATCACCGACAGGATAATGGCATCAACGTTATACCCAATCAGCTTATCGATAATACGGTTCTCATTCTCCTGCGACTCACAGGAGTCAAAAACCAGCGTATCGTAGCCCAGCTTGTTCGCCTCCAGCGTCATCAGACGCGTCAGGCCGCCAAAGAAGGGGTTTGCCATATCGGGGTTAACGATCCCGATGGTTTTACTGCTTTTCGCCCGCAGGCTGCGCGCAGCCGTATTCATCACATAGCCTAACTGCTCTGCGGTAGCGTGAATGCGCTGCAGCGTCTCCGGATGCACTTTCTCCGGCTGTGAAAAGGCGCGCGAGGCGGTAATTTTGCTTACGTTTGCCTGGGCAGCAACGCTTGCCAGCGTTGCCTTACGTCCCCGTCCTGCTGCCAAGTCTGGCTCCTTAATTAACCCTGTCATTTTGTATCATGAGCCAATCATGGCAGATCGTACCGCGTTAAGCGATCTCACTGCGTCAGGCGAGTCGCCTGACGCGCGGGTCGGTGAAAATATCCAGATCGTCGCGACTTTCTGACGAAAATTCAGAGATAACGGCGCCGTGTTCGCCCGCCTGAAACCAGTGCCGGGTATCGGGTTTAATAGTGTACTGTTCGCCCGGACGCAGCAGAATATAGCGGCTGCAGGTATAGGCGGTTTCACTGCCGGCAGGCACCTGGCAGCGCGGAGTGCCCGTCGCATCGTTTGGCGTGAGCTGTTCATCATCGACAAACAGATAGACCTCGCCCCAGCGGCAGCGAAAGGTTTCCTGCTTGCCTGGCGTGCCGTTAAACGGCGGATGCCGATGTTCAGGACAGGTCTGGCGGGGAAACAGCACCAGTTCTTTAGCGCAATAGCGCGGTTCGTTGATATAGGTTAACAGCTGCAAACCTGATGCGGGGTAATCGTCCAGGCCGAAAGCAGCAATCTCAATCTTCTTCTGCTCGGCAGGAGTGAGAACAATATTCGCCCGCTCTAAAAAGGTCAGGGTGCGCTGAATCGCCTGCGGATAGTCGGTCATACGGTTTCTCCTGTAATGATATCGATACCATTAAAACGTGTTCCGCTTGTGATCTTCTGTGATCCCGATCCGTAATTCGCTGCGACAGGGCTAAATTGCGCTGCTGCAGATCGATATTATCCAGCTTCCATCACAGTTTTGCCGTTTTTTTTAGGTCAGTATCGCCGCATTGAAATGATATCGATACCATTAAAATGAATCCGGGGGCGGTAATGAAAGCGTTAGTTCTGACTCAGGCAGGCCACATTGCGATTGAAGATCGGGAATTTGATGAAGTACTGGGTGATAACGATGTCAAAATTAAAATTCACTCGGTAGGGATTTGCGGCAGCGATGTTCACTACTACAAACATGGCCGGATTGGTCCGTTTGTGGTGGAGGCACCGATGGTGCTGGGTCATGAAGCCGCTGGCATTGTGCTGGAGACCGGCAAAAACGTGACGCACCTGAAGGCGGGCGATCGCGTCTGTATGGAGCCAGGGATCCCGGATATGCACTCCGATCAGTCGCGCGCCGGTCTCTACAATCTCGATCCCGCCGTGCGCTTCTGGGCAACGCCGCCGGTGCATGGCTGTCTGCGTGAAACGGTCATTCATCCTGCGGCGTTCACATTTAAGCTGCCGGAAAATGTCAGCTTCCGCGAAGGGGCCATGGTTGAGCCGCTGGCGGTGGCGATGCAGGCCGCGACCAAAGCCGGGATTAAACCTGGCGATATCGGCCTGGTGCTGGGGGCCGGTCCGATCGGCGTGGTCACGGCGCTGGCGGCGCTGGCAGGCGGCTGTTCTGATGTCATTATCTGCGACATGTTTGATGAAAAGCTTGCCGTGGCGGCAGCGTATGAAGGGCTGCACGCCGTTAACATCAAAACCGGCGATCTGGCCGGTAAAGTCTCTGAGCTGACCAGCGGTAACGGCGCGGATGTGGTGTTTGAGTGCAGCGGGGCCAAACCTGCTATTGCCACGCTGGCGGAACACGCGGCGCCGGGTGCGACCGTCATTCTGGTGGGCATGCCGGTGGACGCTGCGCCGATGGACATTGTTGCGGCACAGGCCAAAGAGCTGACCTTCAAAACCATTTTTCGCTACGCCAATATGTATCCCCGCACGCTGCGCCTGTTAAGCAGCGGCAAGCTGCGGGTAGAGCCGCTGATCAGCCACACCTATAAATTCGCCGACAGCGTTGAAGCGTTTGACCGCGCAGCCGCGGGCCATGCGGCGGATATCAAAATCATGCTGGAGATGGAGTGACGCATGGCGCTCTATGCAGGCATAGATTGCGGCACGCAGGGAACGCGGGTGGTTATCGTGGAGAGCGAGCGGGGAGCGATCGTCGGTGAGGGCAGCGCGCCGCATCGGCTGCAGAGCGGGGCGGATGGCGCCCGTGAACAGCATGCCAGCGACTGGATCGACGCGCTGGTCACGGCATTCCATCAGGCAGCCTCAGACGCCGCTATTGATACACAGCAGATTACTGCGCTCAGCGTCTCCGGCCAGCAGCACGGCTTTGTGGCGCTGGATGAAGCCGGAGCGGTGCTGCATCCGGTAAAGCTGTGGTGCGATACCGCCACCGATGCGCAGAACAGCTGGCTGCTGCAGCAGCTGGGAGGGGTTAGCGGTGCGCTGGCACAGCCCGGGATTGTTCCGGCTACCGGCTACACCGCGTCAAAAATTCTCTGGCTGAAGCAGCAGCATCCGGCGCTGTGGGCGCGTTTGCATACCGTGTTGTTGCCGCACGATTATCTTAACTTCTGGCTGACCGGTGAACGGGTTATGGAGTATGGCGACGCCTCCGGCACCGGCCTGCTGGATATCCGCAGCCGCAGCTGGGATCGGCATACGGTCGAGCTTATCGATCCCGACGGCCGGCTGTGGCAGGCGCTGCCGCCGCTGGCTGCCGCGCAAACGTGTATCGGCACCCTGCAGCCGGAAGCGGCGCAGCGGCTGGGACTACGCCGCACGGTACGGGTCGCGACAGGCGGCGGCGATAATATGATGGCCGCCATCGGGTCCGGCAATATTGCGCCAGGCACGGTGACGCTCAGCCTGGGAACATCCGGCACGCTGTTCGCCTGCAGCGAGGCGCCGGTGACTGACGAAAACGGCCTGATTGCCAGCTTTTGCTCCAGCACCAATCACTGGCTGCCGCTGATCTGCACCATGAATGTCACCTCTGCAACCACGCTGATCCAGACGCTGCTGGCAGAGGATCTTACCGGCTTTAATCAGCTGCTGAACCAGGCAGAGCCGGGGGCTGAGGGCGTTGAGATGCTGCCGTTTTTTAATGGCGAGCGCACGCCGGCGCTGCCCCACGCGCAGGCGAGTCTGCACAACCTGAACGCCGTGAATTTTACCCGCGCTAACCTCTGTCGCGCCGCCGTGGAGAGCGCCACATACGGATTACGCTACGGACTTGAGCTGTTCCGGCAGCAGGGCATCAGCGCGCAGGAGATCCGCCTTACCGGCGGCGGCGCGCGCAGCGCCGGCTGGCGACAAATTGTGGCCGACGTCATGAACTGCCCGGTGGTCGCTTTGCGTATTCCGGAAACCGCCGCACTGGGTGCGGCAATTCAGGCGATGTGGGCCAGCGCGCTGCTGGATAATCCGGCACAGCAGCCGGATGCGTTACTGCAGTCGCTGTGCCAGCACTTTGTCACGCCGGATGAAAGCACCCGCGCCGTGCCCGATGCCGCACGCCATCAGACCTACGAAACGTATTATCAGCGCTATCTGAAGCGTCTCAGCACGACTTATCCGGAGGTGGCATTGTGACCAGAAATCATCAGGAGATGCTGCTGGAAGTCACAGGGATCCGCAAAGCGTTTGGTCCGGTTGTGGCGCTGAAAAACGCCGAATTTGCGCTGCGCCCCGGCTCCATTCACGCGCTGTGCGGCGGCAACGGTGCCGGAAAGTCCACCTTTCTCAGCATCTTAATGGGTTTTATCCAGCCTGACGCCGGAGAGATATTTATTCGCGGCAGGCGCTGCAGCTTTGCCCATCCGCGGGACGCGCTGGCCGCTGGTATCGCGATTGTTCAGCAGGAGCTGAGCGCAATTCCGGACCTGACGGTGGCCGAAAATATCTGGCTGGGACGCGAACCGCGCCGTTTTGGGTTTGTTGACTTTGCCACGCTCAATCAGCGTACCCGCACGCTGCTGGCAGAGCTCGATTTTGACATCTCCGCTACCGAAAAGATGCGTAACCTCAGCGTGGCCGGGCAGCAGCTGGTGGAGATCGCCAAAGCGCTCTCACACGCGAATGCTGACATCATCATCATGGATGAGCCGACTTCAGCGATTGGCGAGGAGGATGCGCAAAAAATCTTTCAGACCCTTACCCGGCTGGCGCAAAAGGGCAAAGGCATTATTTATGTTTCCCATCGCCTCTCTGAGATTTTCCAGATTGCCGACAGCTATACCATCTTTCGCGATGGCGCCTGGGTGCAGGAGGGCATGCTGGCCGATATCACGCGCGAACAGCTGATTGAGCAGATTATTGGCGGAGAATATGAGAGTGAATTTGCCAAGTTTAATCAGCCGGGCGATGAGGTGATGATGGAGGTAAAAAACCTGCGCTGGCGTAACAAAATCAACGATATCAGCCTGCACCTGAAGCGGGGCGAAATCCTCGGTATTTACGGGCTGGTTGGCTCCGGGCGCAGCGAGTTTCTCGATTTACTGTTTGGCATTGAACACGCAGACAGCGGAACCATTCGCCTCGGCGAGGTGGTGCTGGGCCGCCACTCACCGAAAGAGTCGATCCGGCACGGCATCGCTTATGTCACAGAAGATCGCAAAGCAACCGGGCTGGTGCTCTGCCGTTCGATTCGCGAAAACATCAACATCGCCTCATTTGGCGCTATCTCCCGCGCCGGTTTTATCAGTGAAAAGCAGGAGCAGCAGCGCAGCCTGGAGATGATCAAACGCTTTAACGTCAGAACGCCGGATGCCGAACAGCTGGTGGGCAATCTCAGCGGCGGTAATCAGCAGAAAGTCGTGCTGGGACGCTGGGCGTTACTGGACCCGGAAGTACTGCTGCTGGATGAGCCTACCCGCGGTATTGATGTCGGCGCGAAAAAAGAGATTTACCGCTTTATGTCCGATTTTGCGTTGAAAAACAAGGGGATAGTAATGGTCTCCTCAGAGCTGTCGGAGATCATCGGCATGAGCGATCGCATTCTGGTGTTCCGCGACGGGCAGCTGGCGGGGGAATTAAGTGCGGCTCAGGCAACGCAGAGTGAACTGATGAAGCTGGCGGTTTAACAGAGAGATTACGTTATGAACACCACACATTCCATGCCTTCCGGCATCTCATTTTTTACGCGCAACAAAAGGCGTATGCACAAATACGGCATCATCATCGCGTTCTTTGTGCTTTGCCTGATTGTGGCTGCCGTCGGCGAGCTGCAGGTCGCTAATGGCGCCTGGAGCAGCAACTATTTTCTCAGTAATGAAAATATGCTGATTGTGCTGCGCCAGGTCTCTATCAACGGCATTTTAGCGATCGGGATGACCTTTGTGATCATCACCGCCGGCGTCGATCTCTCGGTGGGATCGGTGCTGGCGCTGAGTGGCATTGTCGCTGCACGTTTTGCCACGAACAACAGCGGTATGGCAATCGGGGATACGGCGCATGCGGTGATGGTTCCGATGATTATCGCGCTGGGAATTGGCATTGTCTGCGGCCTGATCAACGGCACCGTGCTGGCGCGTTACCGGCTGCAGCCGTTTATCGTCACTATGGGCATGCTCTCTGCTGCGCGCGGACTCACGATGCTGACCACCGGCGGCAACCCGGTTTCACAGCTTAACAGCGATTTTCGCTGGCTCGGCAACGGCTACATAGCCGGCATACCCGTACCGGTCATTATCTTTGTCGTGCTGTTTGGTCTTGCGTGGCTGCTGCTCAATAAAACCTTACTCGGGCGCTACGTCTATGCCGTTGGCGGCAACCCGAAAAGTGCCCGTACGTCAGGGATCAGCGTCGTCGGGATAAAAGTCATGGTCTACACCCTGTGCGCCGCACTGGCCGGGATCGCCGGGCTCATCCTCACCGCACGTACCGGATCGGCACAGACCAACGCGGGCGCAGGCTATGAACTCGATGCGATTGCTGCGGTAGTGATTGGCGGCACCAGTATGGCTGGCGGTGTCGGTACGCTTGTCGGCACGTTTTTTGGCGTGCTGATCATCGGCGTAATGAATAACGGCCTGGATTTACTGGGGGTGCAGTCTTACTACCAACAGATCATCAAAGGCGCTCTGATTGTAGTGGCTGTACTGCTCGACCCGTCGCGTAAACAACAGCGCGATTAACCTCTGAATAGATAAACCCTGCCAGGAGAGAACAATGAAAATAAGATCTATCGCTCTGTTAACCTCAGCCCTGACGCTGGGCGCGATTAGCATAGCGCAGGCTGCACCCGTAAAAATCGCTGTGCTGATGTATGGCAATAAGGCGGAGTTCGTACAGCTGATGGAGCGCTACGGTAAAGCGCATCCGGCAGTAAAAAGCGGCGAAGCCGTGCTCACCTTCTACGATGGTCGTTATGACGCGTCGGTGCAGAATGACCAGGCGGCGACCGCAATCCAGACGCGTGCCAACGCGATTATCGTGAACCCGATGGATTATGAAGCCAACATCGATATTGTGACCAATGCTAACGAGGCTAAAATTCCGGTGGTGGTCACCAATGCCCGCCTGAATACGGAAGAGATGACGTCCGAAGTGGTCTCTAATGATGAGCTGGGCGGCTATCTGGAAGCCAAAGCGGTACTGGATAAGCTGCAGTGCAAAACCAAAAAGGTCAATGTCGTCATTATTGAAGGGCCGAAGGGCGGCAGCGGTGAGATCCAGCGCGGCAAAGGCAATGATAAAGCGATAGCGGAGTGTGGTCCGGGGCAGGTTACCGTGCTGGAGAGAAAAACGGCCAACTGGTCGCGCGCTGAAGCACAGCCGCTGATGGAGAACTGGCTGCAGAAGCATCGCGGCAAAATCAACGGAGTGATTGGGCAAAACGATGAGATGGCGCTGGGAGCCATTGAAGCGATTAAGGGCGCCGGGCTGAACGTGAACGACTTCGCCATTGCGGGTGTGGACGGGGTGTCTGACGCGATTCATGCCGTTCAGGCGGGTGAAATGGTCTCTATTCTGCAGGATGCGAAAGGCCAGATGCAGGGCGCTATTGATGTCGCGCTGCGTGCGGTAAAAGGCGCAGGCTATCAGCCGCAGTCTGATATCTGGCAGCAGTATGCCAAAGATCTCGCCTGGGATGGCGGCACGAAAAAACACTACTACATTCCGTGGACCACGGTCACTGCGGATAACGCCCAGCAGCTGCTGGACGCGCGTAAGTAATTATCGCGACGGCGGGCAGGCTGTCTGCCAGCAGGCAGCCTGCTAAAGCCGTTTACTCGTTGCCCCACTCATTCAGAAAGTTCGCCACATCATCAATGCGCGCGTCAGCAATTCCCGCCTCGCGCGCCATCTCATGCTGCGCTTCTTCACTGATCTCCTGATGGTTATTCAGGCGGGTGATCAGCAGCTGGAAGTAGTGCGCCAGCGGGTCGCGCTCGGCTTCGCTCACCGGTTTTTCACACTCTTCAGCGTAGGCGTCAGCGATATCGTAATACTTCAGATCAATCTCATGTTTCATAGTGCGCTCCGGAAACGGGAGGGGTTCAGATGCCAGCGGCATCATTAAGCGTAAATCATACCACTCCTGCCAGCTTTTTCCCGCCTGCCGGAAAAGGCAGAGACATCACGCTATTATTGTCACAATGAACCTGATACCGGATCGGTATTATCGGCATGCCGGTAACATAATAAACAGGCACAGAGCTAAGCGGAATAACATCGTATTCTAAAGTTTTAATAGCGATGTTATCGTGGTGTTGCGCTGATGTACTTTATATACGTGGATACTGTTTTATGGCGAAATTAATGACCTCCCTGACGCTCTGTTCAGGGCGAATGACGCACGGGGAGCGACGCGTCGCCCAGCGGCTTGAATCGCATCTCGGCGATGATTGTCTTATCTGGTATGACATTCCGGTCGGGCGCCAGTACCGGCATCCCGATTTTGTTATTATCGATCCTGCCAACGGGCTTATTTTCCTTGAGGTCAAAGACTGGAAGCTAAGTACATTTCAGCATGCGGACCCGCAGACGGTAACGCTGAGACATGCCCAGGGCGAAACGCAGGCGCAAAATCCGCTGCTGCAGGTCAGGGAGTATGCCTGTGCGACCGTTGACCTGTTATCTCAGGATCCGAAACTACAGCAAAAAACAGGCCTGTATAAAGGAAAGCTGAATATCGCCTGGGCTTATGGTGTGGTATTTACCAATATTACCCGCCAGCAGCTGACATCACTCTCAGCTGACGGCGTGGTTGAATCTTTATTTCCACAGGCGCTGACGATTTGTCAGGATGAAATGACCGAGTCTGTCTCTGTTTCTGCGTTTCGCGCTAAAGTTTCCGGACTCTTTACCACCCGTTTCAGGCCTGCAATAACGCCGGCTGTGCGGGATATTCTGCGGCGGCATCTTTTTCCGGAGATCGCTATTACGGTAAAAAATAAGCGCAGTAATATTTACCGGGTAATGGATCTGCAGCAGGAGGTGCTGGCACGTAATCTCGGCGAAGGGCATCGTGTTATCCATGGCGTGGCCGGCTCCGGCAAGACGCTGATTTTACTCTACCGCTGTTTATACCTTTCCGAGACCACCACGCGTCCTGTACTGGTGCTCTGTTTTAATATCATTCTGGCTAACTATATCCGTGAATGTATCGCGGCCAGAGGGCTATCGCATAAAGTACACGTCTATCATTTTCACGACTGGTGCGCGACGGCAGCCCGGACCTTTAAGCTGAAGATGAGCGGGGAAGGGCGCTATTATGATAACTGCTTTGCGGCGCTGGAAAATGCGGTTAATAGCGGCACAGTCGGAGATGCGGGGTACGATGCGGTGCTGGTGGATGAAGGGCATGACTTCGACCGACGCTGGCTTTCACTGATAGCCCGGCTGTTTGATAACAGCCGCCGCTCGCTGCTGCTGATGTACGATGACGCCCAGTCCCTGTACCGGCGTGAGAAAGCGCTGAACTTTTCGCTGGCGAGCGTGGGCATTCAGGCGCAGGGGCGCACCTCTATTCTTCGGGTGAATTATCGCAATCCGCGCCGCATTCTTAACTTTGCCTACGCTTTTTCACGCGACTACTTTGACCGGCACCATAATCAGGAGCTTCCGCTGGTGCTGCCGGAAGCCTGCGGCGAAGAGAACAGCGACATTCCCAATATCGAGCAGTGTCAGTCTGCAACAGATGAAGCCCGGCGCGTTGTGGCGTGGCTGCGAGAGAAGTATGCGGCGGCAGGCCGCTGGGGCGACATGGCGGTGCTTTGTCCTACGCACTTTTCAGCAGACAAACTCATCGACCTGCTGCAGCAGCAGGCGATCCCCGCCGCCGTCAGCTTCACCACGGAAGATAAAAAACGCTATTCGCATCGGGAAGATGTGATTCATCTGCTGACCTTTCAGAGCAGCAAAGGGCTTGAGTTCCCTTACGTTGCCGTGATCAATGCATCATTTGTGCACAAAGGGGCTGAAGATGAGTCTGAAGCTATCCCGGCACTGTATGTAGCATTTACGCGCGCAACTCAGGCGTTACTGGTCACCTGCTACAAAGAAAATAGCATCAGTCAGCAGCTGTCGAAATTTGCCGGTATGGATCTGCAGGATGAGGGAGAGATGTCTGTGGCGTCCCCTGCAGGAATCGAACCTGCAACTAGCCCTTAGGAGGGGCTCGTTATATCCATTTAACTAAGGAGACATCCGGAAACGCAGTATACCCGTATGTCTTCCGGATGTTAACCGGGCGCGGCGTGATTGCTTATTCTGTCAGCAGCGCCGTGCCCGGAAGAGCGGATTACTCCGTCTGCTCTCCGTCAGCTTTTTTCGCTTCTGCTTTCTCGCGGCGTTTTTGATCCGCCCGCGCTTTCGCTTTAGCCTCTTCGCTCATGTCGTTGCGGATCTGCGCATGGCTGATCAGGGCAAAAATCAGCGTGCCGCCGGTGATGTTACCGAGCAGCGTGGGCAGCGCAAACGGCCAGAAAAACGCCTGCCACGGCACCGTTCCCGCAAAGACCAGATAGAGTACTTCGACCGAGCCGACCACGATATGCGCCAGATCCCCCAGCGCCACCAGCCACGTCATCATAATGATGATCAGCAGTTTGGCATTCTCCGCATGCGGGATCATCCAGACCATTGTGGCGATGATCCAGCCGGAAATCACGGCATTAGCGAACATCTCGCCCGGCGTATTTTCCATCACCTTTTCACTGATGGCCGTAAACGCCTGGCGCGTCGCCTCATCAAAAATAGGCATGTAGTTAAAAGCCAGCGCCGCCAGTCCGGTCCCAATCAGGTTGCCCAGCAGCACCAGCCCCCACAGGCGCAGCAGCAGCATAAAATTACTGCCGGTGGGCTTGTGCATGACCGGCAGGACCGCCGTTACGGTGTTCTCGGTAAACAGCTGCTGCCGCGCGAGGATCACAATCACAAAGCCAAAGGTGTAGCCGAGGTTCTCCAGCAGAAAAGCGCCGGGGACCCCTTCAAGATGAACCTGAAAAATCCCTTTCGCCATCAGCGACGCGCCCATTGAGAGGCCTGCGGCGATGGCTGACCACAGCAGCGCCATACCGTCACGCTCTAACTCTTTCTCCCCGTCCTGCCGTATCTCTTCATGAATCGCCGCTGCCCGCGAGGGGAGGGCCTCTTCATCAACTTCAATCTCCGTGCCTTGCTCTTTTTCTTCGCTGTCTACGTCATTGTCGTGTTCAGCATTTGATGGCGATGGCTTCATGTTTGCTCCTGGTGATAGTGCCAATGCGTAATAAGCGTAGACGGTTTTAGCAAGCCTGAAATGTTACGAAGAATTTCTTTAAGCGTAACAAAATCTTAACCGTGCGGCTTTTTTATACAGTTTTTAGATTTGAGAGCGGGAAACAGCGGTGCGCAGCGAAATGAGAGCACGGTCACACTCTTCGGCGCACTGCAACAGTGTGCTATTATCGCCGCCTCATTTTTTGCGGTGATGCGCCCCTCTATGTTCGAAGTCATTAATCTCTCATGCGTTCGCGATGAGCGAATGCTATTCCATGGGCTGAGCTTCCATGTCCGGCCGGGTGACCTCGTGCAGATAGAAGGGCCGAACGGCGCCGGCAAAACCTCACTGCTGCGTCTGCTGGCCGGGCTTAGCCGGGCAGAAGAGGGCGAAGTGCGCTGGCAGGGCGAAACGCTGCAGCGTCAGCGTGAAATATGGCAACAAAACCTGCTCTATCTTGGCCATCAGCCTGGCGTAAAAGCGGTACTCTCTCCGCTGGAAAATCTGCGTTTCTGGCATGGCGACAGCAGCCAGGCGGCGCTGTATGCGGCGCTGGAGCAGGTCAGCCTGACCGGCTACGAAGAGGTGCCGGTGGCGCAGCTCTCAGCAGGCCAGCAGCGGCGCGTTGCGCTGGCACGCCTCTGGCTCAGCTCAGCCCGACTGTGGATCCTGGATGAGCCGCTGACCGCTATCGATAAAGCCGGTGTGGAGGCACTCATGGCGCGTTTTAACCAGCACGCCAGCCAGGGCGGGGCGGTGATCCTCACCACGCATCAGGAACTGCCCGCCGCCGCGCTGCGTAAAATACGCCTGAGCGGGGAGTGGCAATAATGCTGCTGCGTATTCTCCGGCGTGAACTGAAAATTGCGTTTCGCAGCGGGGCTGAAGTGATCAACCCGCTGTGGTTCTTTCTGATTGTCATTACGCTGTTTCCGCTCGGCATCGGTCCGGAGCCGCAGCAGCTGGCGCGCATTGCGCCCGGCGTGGTCTGGGTCGCTGCTCTGCTGGCTTCGCTGCTGGCGCTGGAGCGCCTGTTCCGCGACGATTTTCTTGATGGATCGCTGGAGCAGCTGCTGCTGTTGCCGGCGCCGCTGCCGGTCACGGTACTGGGTAAAGTGATTGCTCACTGGCTGGTCACCGGCCTGCCGCTGATCCTGCTGTCACCGCTGGCGGCGCTGCTGCTGTCGCTGGATATGGCCGGCTGGCGCGCGCTGGCGCTGACGCTGCTGCTGGGTACGCCGACGCTGAGCTTTCTTGGTGCTATCGGCACCGGCCTGACAACGGGATTGCGGCGTGGCGGCGTGCTGCTCAGCCTGCTGGTGCTGCCGCTGACCATTCCGGTTCTGATTTTTGCCAGTGCGGCTATCGACGCCGCCGGGCAGGGGCTGCCAGTTGGCGGCTATCTGGCAGTTCTGGGCGCGATGCTGGCGGTAAGTGCGACGCTGTCGCCGTTTGCCACCGCAGCGGCGCTGCGGATCAGCCTGCAGTAGCGCGCTTCCTCAGAGAAGCCGTTCCCTCTTTATTATTAGTGTGAGCAATGCAAATGTGGAAATGGATACATCAGTGGGCAAGGCCGGAACGCCTTTACCAGCTATGCGGGCGACTCATTCCCGGCATGGCGATTGCCGCAGCCGGCGCGCTGCTGCTTGGCTGGGGATGGGGATTTGGCTTCGCCCCGGCTGATTACCAGCAGGGCAATAGCTTCCGGATTATGTACCTGCACGTGCCCGCTGCCATGTGGTCAATGGGGATCTACGCCGCCATGGCGATTGCCGCTTTTACCGGTCTGGTGTGGCAGCTGAAGATGGCTGACCTGGCCGCCGCCGCGATGGCGCCGGTGGGGGCCGCCTTTACCTTTATTGCGCTGATTACCGGCTCTGCATGGGGCAAACCGATGTGGGGAACCTGGTGGATCTGGGATGCGCGCCTCACCTCAGAGCTGGTGCTGCTGTTCCTTTATATGGGCGCGATGGCACTCTGGCTCGCCTTTGACGATCGCCGCACGGCGGGCCGCGCCGCCGGTATCCTGATCCTCGTCGGCGTGGTGAACCTGCCGATTATTCATTTTTCTGTCCAGTGGTGGAACACGCTGCATCAGGGTTCATCCGGTCTGCTGCAGCAGGCGATCGATCCCTCTATGCGCACGCCGCTGCGCTGGTCGATTCTCGGCTATCTGCTGCTGTTTATTACGCTGACGCTGATGCGGCTGCGTAACCTGATTTTACTGACCGAACGGCATCGACCGTGGGCTATCGCGCTGGCACAGCAGGGAGAAAAAGCATGAGTCCGGCCTTCTCCTCATGGAGTGAATTCTTTGCTATGGGCGGCTACGCCTTTTTTGTCTGGCTGTCGGTTGCCTGCACCCTGATCCCGCTACTGGGCCTGGTGCTGCATACGCTGCTGCAGCGGCGTCGTCTGCTGGCGGAGATCCGTCAGCGTCAGGCGCGGGAGCTGCGTGTGCGTGCGGCACAGACTAAACAGCGCGCGCGCGCTGCCGGGGAGGCAGGATGAATCTCCGTCGTCGCAACCGCCTTTTGGTGGTGCTGGCTATTCTTACCGGCCTTGGCCTGGCGACCGCGCTGGTGATGTATGCCCTGCGCTCAAACATCGATCTGTTCTATACGCCGGGCGAGATTATCAACGGCAAAGGCGACGCGCAGCTGAAGCCGGAGGCGGGACAGCGTCTGCGCGTGGGCGGCATGGTGATGCCAGGCAGCGTAAAGCGCGATCCGCAGTCGCTGGCGGTAACCTTCAGCCTGTATGACGCCAGAGGCGTGGTCAGCGTCAGCTATAACGGCATCCTGCCCGATCTCTTCCGCGAAGGGCAGGGGGTAGTGGCACAGGGCGTACTGCAGGTGGGCAATGTCATCAGCGCCCGGGAAGTGCTGGCAAAACATGACGAAAAATATACGCCGCCGGAAATTCAGGACGCCATGAATACCAATCATACCCGCGCCGCAGTGCGCTATCAGCCGGCGGGTAATCAGCCATGATGCCGGAAATCGGAACCTTTCTGCTCTGCCTGGCGCTGGGCCTGGCACTGCTGCTGAGTATTTACCCGCTGTGGGGCGCCGCGCGTCAGGATGCGCGGCTGATGACGCTCGCGCGACCGCTGACCTGGGGCATGTTTTTAGCCATTGCCGCTGCCTTTATGGTGCTGGTGCACGCATTTGTGGTGAACGATTTCACCGTTGCGTACGTCGCGACAAATTCAAATACGCTGCTGCCGGTCTATTACCGCATCGCCGCAACCTGGGGTGCGCATGAAGGATCGCTGCTGCTGTGGGTGCTGCTGCTCAGCAGCTGGTCGCTGGCGGTGGCGATTTTCAGCCGCGAGATGCCGCGCGATGCGCTGGCGCGCGTGCTGGCGGTAATGGGGATGATCAACGCCGGTTTTCTGCTGTTTATCCTGCTGACCTCCAACCCGTTTGCCCGCACGCTGCCTGATTTCCCCATCGACGGCGGCGATCTTAACCCGATGCTGCAGGATATCGGCCTGATCTTCCATCCGCCGCTGCTCTATATGGGCTATGTCGGTTTCTCGGTCGCCTTCGCCTTTGCCATCGCCTCGCTGATGACCGGACGGCTGGATACCGCCTGGGCGCGCTGGTCGCGCCCCTGGACCACCGCCGCATGGGTGTTTCTGACCATCGGTATCGTGCTGGGCTCGGCGTGGGCCTATTATGAGCTGGGCTGGGGCGGCTGGTGGTTCTGGGACCCGGTGGAAAACGCCTCGTTTATGCCGTGGCTGGCCGGAACCGCGCTGATGCACTCGCTGGCGGTAACGGAAAAGCGCGGCAGCTTCAAAGCCTGGACCGTGCTGCTGGCGATCGCGACATTTTCGCTCAGCCTGCTCGGCACTTTTCTGGTGCGCTCCGGCGTGCTGGTCTCGGTGCACACCTTTGCTTCCGATCCGGCGCGCGGGATGTTTATTCTCGCTTTTCTGATCATCGTGATTGGCAGCTCGCTGCTGCTCTATGCGCTGCGCGGCGGGCAGGTACGCAGCCGCGTGCAGAGTGAAATCTGGTCGCGGGAATCGTTTCTGCTGGGCAATAACGTGCTGCTGATTGCGGCAATGCTGGTGGTCCTGCTGGGTACGCTGCTGCCGCTGGTGCACAAGCAGCTGGGGCTGGGCAGTATCTCCGTGGGAGAACCCTTCTTTAATACGCTGTTCAGCTGGCTGATGGCGCCGTTTGCGCTGCTGCTCGGTATTGGTCCGCTGGTGCGCTGGCGGCGCGATGAGCCGCAAAAGCTGTGGAAGCGGCTGAGCGCCGGGCTGGTGGTCACGCTGCTGCTCTCTGTTCTGCTGCCGTGGCTGCTGGAAGATCGCATTGAAGCGATGACGGTAACCGGGCTGCTGATGGCGATCTGGGTCACGCTGCTGACGCTGATGGAGCTGCATGAGCGCGCGACCCACCGGCATAGCCTGCTGAAAGGGCTGCGGCACCTGTCGCGCAGCCACTGGGGCATGGTGCTGGGGCATCTGGGCGTAGCGGTAACGGTAGTAGGCATCGCGTTCAGCACCCAGTACAGCGTTGAGCGCGATGTGCGCATGAAGGCGGGCGACAGCATCGATATCCATCGCTATCACTTTGTGTTCCGCGACGTGCATAACCTGCAGGGGCCTAACTACAGCGGCGGCGTGGCGATCATCGATGTCACCCGCGATGGCAAACCGGAGGCGGTACTGCGGGCGGAAAAACGGTTTTATACCGCCGCTCGCACCATGATGACCGAAGCGGCGATCAGCGGCGGATTTACCCGAGATCTCTATGCCGCACTCGGTGAGGAGCTGGATAACGGCGCCTGGGCCGTGCGCCTCTACTACAAACCCTTTGTCCGCTGGATCTGGTTTGGCGGCCTGTTTATGGCGGCAGGCGGCCTGCTCTGCCTGCTGGATCCGCGTTATCGCGCGCGGAAAAAAATTGCGCGTGAGGAGCGGGCATGAGTAAAAAAATTCTCTTTATTCCCCTGGCGCTGTTTCTGCTGCTGGCGGCAGCGCTGCTGTGGCAGCTGTCACGTAATGCGCAGGGTGACAATCCCTCCCGGCTTGAGTCAGCCCTGACGGGCAAACCGGTGCCACAGTTCAGACTGGAAGCGCTGGATCAGCCAGGCAAAATCTACAGCCAGCAGATCCTTACCGATGGTCAGCCGCTGCTGCTCAACGTCTGGGCAACCTGGTGTCCGACCTGCCGCGCTGAGCATCACTATCTGAACCGGCTGGCGGAGCAGGGCGTGCGCGTGGTTGGCCTCAACTATAAAGATGACCGTACGAAAGCGATAAACTGGCTTAATACGCTGGGCAACCCTTACGCGCTGAGCCTCTACGACGGCAGCGGCATGCTGGGGCTGGACCTCGGTGTCTACGGTGCGCCGGAAACCTTTCTTATCGATGGCCACGGCATTATTCGTTATCGCCACGCCGGCGATATGAACGAGCGCGTCTGGAATGAAGAAGTTAAACCGCTGTGGGAAAAATATAGCCGGGAGGCGGGGGCATGAGCAGGCTGCTTATGGCGCTGACGGCGCTGCTGCTTACGCTCAGCGTCCGGGCCGCCACCACGGATACCCTGCAGTTTACCTCGCTGCAGCAGGAGGATCAGTACCGGGCGATCACCGCCTCTCTGCGCTGCCCGAAATGCCAGAACAACAGCATTGCAGATTCAAACGCCATGATTGCCGCTGATATGCGCCTGAAAGTCTATGAGCTGATGCAGCAGGGCAAGAGCCGGCAGCAGATAGTGGATTACATGGTGGCGCGCTACGGTCACTTTGTTACTTACGATCCGCCGCTGACGCCCGCGACGCTGATTTTATGGGCCGGTCCGGCGCTGTTTGTGCTGCTGGGCGGCGGGGTGATCCTGCTGCGTAACCGCCGCGCGCGTGAAACGACTGAACTGAATGACGATGAACAACAGCGCCTGGCGGCGATTCTGGAACGTAACGGGAAGCCGTAATGATTGTATTTTGCACGACTCTGATCGTCTTACTGGCGGCTGCGGTAGCGCTGTTTCTGGCTGCGGGGTGGCGTCAGCGTGAACACCATGCTGGTGAACGCGACCGCCTCAACACCGCTTTTTATCAGCAGCGCCTGCGCGAGCTGCAGCGCGATGAAACGGAAGGCGTGGTGGCAGACCGCGCACAGATGGAGCGCGATCTGCAGCAGATGCTGCTGACTGACGTCACTGACGGGCAGCACGTCCCGGCGCGGCAGAGCAGCCGCTGGGTACTGCTGCCGGGCGTGATCCTGCTGCTGCTGGTGACAACCGGGGTCTATCTGCAAACCGGCGGCTACGCCCAGCTGGCCGGCTGGATCGCTGTTCAGCGTGACTATCCGGCGCTGCGCGCCCGCGTAATGGATCCGGATGCGCAGCCGCTGACGATGGAGGAGCTGGCGCGCCTGCAGCTGGGACTGCGCACGGCGCTGCAGCAGACACCCGGCAGCGCCGATGAGTGGGCGATGCTGGGGCGGCTTGGTATGGTGCTGAACAATGCTACAGCTGCCGGACAGGCGTTTGAGCGCGCGCTGCAGCGTGCGCCTGACAGCCTGGAGCTGCAGCAGGATTACGCCGAAGTCCTGACGCGTTCCGGCGATCCGCAGGATAACCGGCAGGCGAGCGTGCTGCTGCATGCGCTGCTGAAACGGGATCGCGCTAATCTGCGCACGCTTAGCCTGCTGGCGTTCAACGCATCTGAGCAGCAGAACTATACTGAAGCGCTTGACGCGTGGCGCGCCATGCTGGCGTTGCTGCCTGCCGGCGATCCGCGCATAACGCTGATTCAGCGCAGCATTGAACAGGCGAAAACCGCCGCCGGGCAGCAGGCGGTTGCGCTGAGCCTGACGGTAAAGCTGTCGCCGCCGGCAGAAAAAATGTTGCCGCCGGACGGAGTGTTGTATATTTCTGTATCTGACGGTGTTTCACCGGTGCCCGTGGCCGTTAAGCGCCTGCCGCTTAGCCACTTTCCGCTATCGCTTACGCTGGATGACAGCAACGCTATGATGCCCGATCGCCTGCTTTCGGCGCAGCATCAGGTTCAGGTCAGAGTGCGTATTGCCCGCGACGGCAGCGCAAATCCTCAGGCCGGGGACTGGTTCGGGCTCAGTGCTATTACCTCGTGGGAGGGTCACCAGCCGCTGACTGTTGAGATCAATCAGCAGCAGCCCTGAAGCGCTACATTTATCATCCGCACAGGGAGAAGAACATGAATAACCGCCTGACCAGTCTGGCACTGGCCAGTTTACTTCTGGTGGGATGCGCCAGCTCAAAACCGGCGGATGACGCCGCCCCGGCGCAGCGCAGCGATCCGCTGGAAGGTTTTAACCGTACGATGTTCAATTTTAATTACAACGTACTTGATCCTTATGTGGTGCGCCCGGTGGCGGTAGCCTGGCGCGACTATGTACCGGTACCGGCGCGTACCGGCATGAGTAATTTTCTCGGCAACCTGAATGAACCTGCCAGCATGGTGAACTCTATTCTGGTGGGCGAACCGCGTCAGGCCGGGATCCACTTCACGCGTTTCTTCCTGAATACCGTACTGGGTCTGGGCGGCTTTATCGACGTTGCAGGCAAAGCGAACCCGGCGCTGGCACGCGAGGTGCCGCATCGCTTTGGCAGTACGCTGGGACGTTATGGCGTCGGCTATGGCCCGTATGTGGTGCTGCCCGGCTACGGCAGTTTCACCGTGCGGCAGGATGGCGGTGACTATGTGGATACGCTCTATCCGGTGCTCAGCTGGCTGACCTGGCCGATGTCGATCGGTAAATGGGCGCTCGAGGGAGTAGAGACGCGTGCTCAGCTGCTGGATTCTGACGGGCTGCTGAAACAGCAGCAGGATCCTTACTCCTTTATCCGCAATGCCTATTTCCAGCGTAACGATTTTCTGGCCAATGGCGGCAAGCTGAAGCCGGAGGAGAATCCAAACGCCAGCGCGATACAAAACGATTTGCAGGATATCGACGCGCCGTAAAAAAAGGGCAACCCACCGGGTTGCCCTTATTACTTGTGCGGCAGGCGCCATCAGAACTTATAGTTAAAGCTTGCGCCGTAAAGCCAGGCTTTGCCTTCTGAGTTGAAGGTGTAAGGGGCTTCATTAACGGTAACGTGCTGACCATGCATATAAGATACGCCGACATCCACTGACGCTTCAGGCGTAAAGGCGTAAGACGCACCGGCGCTCAGCCACAGACGATCCTGATCCGGAATGGAGATAGAGCGTTTATCGGCCGGAACCGGGCTGTCATCGAAGGCGATACCGGTCCGGAAGGTCCAGCGATCGTCATAGAAGTAGGTGGTACCCAGCGCAATGCGATAGGCATCTTTAAAGCTCTCATCTTTCTGGAACAGTGTCTGGCCGCGGCTGCCGGTGGCTTTCAGCTCCTGGAACTGGCTCCAGCTGGTATAGGCAAGGCTGTAGTGCACTGCCCACTGCGGCGCAACTTTATGCCAGCCGGAGACTTCCCACATTTCCGGCAGGTTCAGGGTCAGGTAGCCAGGCACCGTTGAGCCGCCGGTACCGCCAAACGCCGCCGGGATATCGTTTTTATAATTGCCGTCAAAGTCGACTTTTACCTCAGAGCGGTAGGTAAAGCCGAAACGGTTGTTTTTATCCACTTCATACAGCACGCCGGCGTTCCAGCCATAGCCCCATTCATTGCCTTTAAGATGTGCGACCTGCAGATCGGACGGGAAGCCCACTGCCGGGCCAGCTTCACCGGCATAACGCTCAATTTTGGCACGGGCATAAACCGCATCAAAGCCAACGCCAACGCTCAGGTGCTCGTTCAGACGATAGGCGGTGCTGAGATTAAGATTAGCGGTCATCAGATCGGTTTTACCGCCATAGCCTCCTGCGGCATAACCATTATTAAACTCAGTGGCCAGGCCATAGTTTGAGGTTGCTGATGCGCCAACCCACCACCGATCGGTGAGTGGCTGAACGTAGTGAATATTTGGCACCCACTGATTAGGCGCAATGTTATTCGCGTCCAGGCTGTTGCCGGTGAGCGGACTGCGTCCGCTGATATCCACTTCAGGATCGATATAGACTGCGCCGATGGAGAACATCGGGCTATCCATCAGTGCCATGGTGGCGGGGTTGCGACTGGCCGATGCTGCTGTGTCACCCATCGCGCCTTCACCTGAATAAGCGCGACCTAATCCAATTGCTGAGAATTCGTTAAGTTGAAAGCCTGCGGCGTAAACCTGGGAGGAGACGAGCGCCACTGCAGCTGCCACAGCTGACTTTGCAAACAGGTTCTTATGGTTCATGACCACAACCTCATCAAAATTATTATTAAACGTTGTCACGTCGCGTAACAAAGGACGGCGGATTGTAGGGACTGAGACTAAACAGACATATCAGACCAGTGCGACGAGTATAGGTCTGACCTGTGTGTAAGTTGCAATAATGTTTTTCAAATATTACAGACTTGATCGATAAAATCAGATCTGCTTAACAATTTCTTTATACTGCGCCGTCAGCATACCGGCTCAGGTTTGTTTTGGATCAAATTTTATTGTGATATTCGTCACTTAGCGACGCAATGATAGAGGAAGCTGGCCTGCAGGCGTACACTTTCTGACAGAAAATCTCTCTTATAGCGTCCGCTTTTTAGCCGGAGTAACTTCATGAGTCAGACCATTAATAAATGCAGTGCCCGCGAGACCGCTGCCTGCTGCTGTGTGGATACGGGCATTGTGATTGATAACAGCGACCGCAGCGCCCGCTGGTCAGCGCTGTTTCCCGACCGGCAGGCTGCCGAAGCAATGCTGTTAACGCTGACGGAGAAAGCGCAGCAAACCGCCTCGGAACCCTGTGAGATTGCGTCACAATTTACCTCAGAGCCGGAAGGTATACGCCTGAACGCTGAATTTACCTTTGCCTGTCAGGCTGAAGCGCTGATTTTCCAGCTCGCCCTGCGCTAATCCTGCATCGCCGTCACTCCGCGACGGCGAATCGCTATTTTCGTGTTTTTCCTCGCACTTTTTTCTCCTGGTTATTGGCGAGCCGTCGCCGGATGGTTAACACTGACGATCAGGTCAGACCTCTCTGGCAATAGTGTCAGATCGTCAGTTACAGGGGAAAAGCATGAGCAGAGCGCAGCCGTTGCTGACGCGTCAGGGCGAACGTATCGCTATCACTCACGGGCTGCGTACGCCTTTTGTCCGGCAGGCGAGCGATTTCCACGGCATTCCGGCGCTGGAGCTGGGGCGTATGGTGGTCAGCGAACTGCTGGTGCGCAGCGAACTGCCGGTTGAGGTGATCGATCAGCTGGTGTTTGGTCAGGTGATACAGATGCCCGAAGCGCCAAATATTGCGCGCGAAATTGTGCTAAGCAGCGGGATGAGCGTGCACACGGATGCCTACAGCGTCAGTCGCGCCTGTGCAACCAGCTTTCAGGCCGTCGCTAACGTCGCGGAGAGCCTGATGGCGGGCACTATCGATGCCGGAGTTGCCGGCGGCGCAGACTCCTCCTCCGTGTTACCGATTGGCGTCAGCAAAACGCTGGCGCGTGCGCTGGTCGATCTGAACCGGGCGCGGACAGTGGGCAAAAAGCTGCAGATCCTGCGGCGTCTGCGCCCGCGCGATCTGCTGCCGGTGCCGCCTGCCGTGGCGGAGTATTCAACCGGACTGCGCATGGGAGATACGGCTGAACAGATGGCTAAAACCTGGGGTATTACGCGTGAGCAGCAGGATGCGCTTGCCCTGCGCTCACACCAGCGTGCCGCGCAGGCCTGGCAGAGCGGCGTACTGCAGCAGGAGGTGATGCCCGCCTTTGTGCCGCCGTGGAAAGCGCCGGTTGAGCAGGACAACACCATCCGCTTTAACGCCAGCGCGGCCGATTATGCCCGACTGCGGCCCGCGTTTGACCGGCGTCACGGCTCGGTAACCGCAGCAAACAGTACGCCGCTGACGGATGGCGCGGCAGCCCTCATCCTGATGCGTGAAGGGCGCGCCCGCGAACTGGGGATAACGCCGCTGGGCTACCTGCGCAGCTACGCGTTTACCGCCATTGATGTGCAGACCGACATGCTGCTGGGCCCGGCTTACGCCTCGCCGCTGGCGCTGGATCGTGCTGGCGTCACGCTGCGTGATTTAACGCTGATTGACATGCATGAAGCCTTTGCCGCGCAGACGTTAGCCAACCTGAAGCTGTTCAGCGATGCGCGCTTTGCGCGTGAGGTGCTTAACCGGCCGCAGGCGCTGGGAGAGGTCGATGATGAGCGCTTTAATGTGCTGGGCGGCTCCATCGCCTACGGGCATCCGTTTGCCGCCACCGGCGCCCGCATGATCGCCCAGACGCTGCATGAACTGCGGCGGCGTGGCGGCGGACTGGGGCTGGTAACCGCCTGTGCGGCGGGCGGCTTAGGCACTGCAATGGTTCTGGAGGCTGAATAATGCAGCACACCGCGTTTGAGTTAACCCTGCGCCCGGATCATGTTGGTGTGATCACCATCGATGTGCCGGGTGAAAAAATGAATACGCTGCGCGCTGAGTTTGCCGCGCAGATCCGCACGGTAATCGCCGCCGCCCGTCAGCATCCGCAGCTGGCGGGTCTGGTACTCATTTCCGGCAAAGCGGACAATTTTATTGCGGGTGCTGATATCAGCATGATTGACCGCTGTCACTCACCAGCTGAAGCGCAGGCGCTGGCGAAGCAGGGGCAGGAGGTGATGGCGGAGATTGCCGCGCTGCCGTTTCCGGTTGTGGCGGCGATCCACGGCGCCTGTCTGGGGGGCGGGCTGGAGCTGGCGCTGGCGTGCGACGCCCGCATCTGTTCGCTGGATGAGAAGACCCGTCTTGGTCTGCCTGAAGTTCAGCTGGGCCTGCTGCCTGGTTCCGGCGGTACACAGCGGCTGCCGCAGTTGATTGGCGCAGAGCAGGCGCTGTCGCTGATACTGAGCGGTAAAGCACTGCGCGCCCGGCAGGCGCTTAAGCTGGGCCTGGTCGATGATGCGGTGCCGCCGGCAATTTTACTGGCAACGGCGGTGGCGCGCGTTCATAAAGGAAAGGGCGCGGCGCGGACGTTGCCACAGCGGGCGCGCCTGATGCAGGGCTTCCTGGGGCGGCCGCTGCTGTTTGCGCTGGCAAAGCGCCAGACGGCTAAAAAAACACACGGTAACTATCCGGCGACCGGGCGCATTCTGCAGGTGGTGCGCATCGGGCTGGAGCAGGGCAGCCGGGCGGGACATGAGGCTGAAGCGCAGGCGTTTGGTGAGCTGGCGCTCACGCCGGAATCGGCGGCGCTGCGCAGCCTGTTTTTCGCGTCTACCGCGCTGAAAAAAGCCGCCGTGGCAGAGGGTAAAGTACGCACGCTGCAGCAGGTGGGCGTGCTGGGCGGTGGTCTGATGGGTGGAGGGATCGCCAGCGTAACGGCGCTGAAAGCGGGACTGCCGGTGCGTATCAAAGATATCCAGCTCAGCGGAATCAATCACGCGCTGCGTTACAGCTGGGATCTGCTGACGAAAAAAGTCAGGCGGCGTCAGCTGAAACCTGCAGAGCGTCAGCAGCAGATGGCGCGCATCAGCGGCGGTATCGACTATCAGGGCTTCAGCCGGCGCGATGTGGTCATTGAGGCGGTATTTGAAGATCTGGCGCTGAAGCAGCAGATGGTGGCGGAAATCGAGCAGCACTGTCAGCCCGACACCATTTTTGCCTCGAATACTTCCTCACTCGCTATCAGCGCCATCGCCGCGCAGGCGCAGCGGCCGCAAAATATCATCGGGCTGCACTACTTCAGTCCGGTAGATAAAATGCCGCTGGTGGAGGTGATCCCGCATGCGGCAACGTCAGCGGAAACGCTGGCTACCACGCTGCGGCTGGCGCAAAAACAGGGCAAAACTGCAGTAGTGGTAGCAGATCGCCCGGGCTTCTACGTTAACCGTATCCTCGCCCCCTATATCAACGAAGCGCTGCGCTGTCTGCTGGAGGGGGAACCCGTCGAACATATTGACCAGGCTCTGGTAAAAGCGGGTTTTCCGGTAGGGCCCTTGCAGCTGCTTGATGAAGTCGGTATCGACACCGGCAGTAAAATCAGCCCGCTGCTTGAGCAGGCTTATGGCGCGCGCTTTGCCGCACCGCAGGCCGCGGTTGATGCTATTCTCGCTGACGATCGCAAAGGACGAAAAAACCGGAAAGGGTTTTATCACTATGAGAAGAGACGCTGGCCCGGCGCGCGTAAAGCGGATCGCAGCCTCTATACGCTGCTCGCTTTGAAACCTGAGGCGCGCCAGAGTGAGCAGCAGATTGCTGAACGCTGCATGCTGATGCTGTTAAATGAGGCCGCGCGCTGTCTGGATGAGTCAGTGATCCGTTCGGCGCGCGATGGCGACGTTGCCGCGGTATTCGGCATCGGTTTTCCCCCATTTCTCGGCGGACCGTTCCGTTATATGGATCGATACGGCAGCGCTGCGCTTGTGGAGAGACTTACGGCCCTCGCGCAGCAGCATGGCGATCGCTTTGCCCCGTGCGAGGCGCTGCTGAAGCGGGCAGAAAGCGGCGCCCATTTTTACATTTAATCACATTCAGCAAGAGCGGTGCATATTCAGCCGCTTAGCAGAGCAGATGGAGTAGAGGTCAGCCGGTACCGATTTAGCGGGCGCTTATTTAATGAGCAACCGGTTGACTATACTGAAGCCATTGGGGTAAAACACAGCCTTCATTCGCAGAATGAAGCGTCTGGTGCCGTGGTACCGGGCGATATCGACCAACAACAGCGGTGCTTTATGCAAGTTTTTATCATGCGTCATGGCGATGCAGCTCTGGAAGCCGCGAGCGATTCTGCTCGCCCCCTTACGCTGTGCGGCTGTAACGAATCACGTCAGATGGCGAGCTGGCTCAACAGCCAGACGCCGGATATCGGAAGGGTGCTGGTCAGCCCCTATCTGCGCGCCGGGCAGACGCTCGCCACGGTGCGCGAGGCACTGGATTTGCCGCATAACCAGGACGTTCTTCCTGAACTGACGCCGGGCGGCGATCCGGGGCAGGTCGCATTGCATTTGCAGGCGCTGGCGGTGCAGGGCGTGAAAGCCGTGCTGGTGATTTCGCATCTGCCGCTGGTCGGATACCTGGTTTCTGAGCTGTGCCCGCAGGAAGCGCCGCCCATGTTCGCCACGTCGGCTATCGCCTGTATCGATTTTAATGCTGATGAGTGCGAGGGTAAGCTTTTGTGGCAGGTGAGTCCGGCCAGGCTCGCTAAAGCTATCTGATTCCCCTTCATACTTCAGGCTGCAGCTGCGTTGGCTGCGCGCCTTCACCCCGGTCACTTACTGATGTAAGCTCCCGGGGATTCATTTACTTGCCGCCTTGCTGCAACCTGAATTATTTCGGGGAATACGCGCGTACAGGCTGCAGCCGCACTGGCTGCGCGCCTTCACCCCGGTCACTTACTGATGTAAGCTCCCAGGGATTCATTTACTTGCCGCCTTGCTGCAACCTGCCACCTCATCTGCTAAGGCAGTTCGGGCGGTTGCCACTCTTCTACCTCAATCAGCACCAGCAGTGCGGCGTCGCCGCCGAACATTTTGGGTGCCTGGTGAAACGCCATCACATGCGGGTGCTGCGCCAGCCATAGCGGCGTCTGCTGTTTAAGAATATGTTTTCCGTGGCCGGTCATGACGCTGGCGCAAAAAATGTGTTCGCGACGGCAGGCGGCGATGAGTGCGCCCAGCTCCTGCTTCGCCTGCATCTGCGTCAGCCCGTGCAGGTCGAGAAAAATTTCCGGCGTATAGTCGCCGCGACGCAGCTTTTTCAGTTCATAGTGGCTGACGTCAGCACGTACGTAGCGCACCGGCCCGTCGCTGGAGAGCAGCGGCTGAAACTCATCGGAAAAATAGTGGCTGTTGTCAGCCTGTTCGGAAAGCAGACGTTTCAGCGGAACTTCCCGGGTTTTAACCGCAGGTTTATGTACGATAGTGTCCTGTTTCAGCTTGCGCGTCCCGATCATTAACTGACGAAACAGCGCCTGATCGTCGTCGTTCAGCGGCGTCTTTTTACTCATGGCGGGAAAATTCTTTCAACGTTGCAGTTTACCGGGCTGTTACCTTACCGCTAAGCGCTGACAAATGTCAGCTTTTTCGCCTCGCTGCGCTGAATTCTGGCCCGCTTCGTGGCAAACTATCGGCCGATTGATTTTATGGCCTGCGGAGGGCTACGTGGACAAGATTTTCGTCGATGAGGCAGTAAACGAACTGCACACTATTCAGGATATGTTGCGCTGGGCCGTCAGCCGTTTTTCAGCGGCTGGCATCTGGTACGGTCACGGCACGGATAATCCCTGGGACGAAGCGGTCCAGCTGGTTCTGCCCACTCTGTGGCTGCCGCTCGATATTCCTGAAGATATGCGCCATGCGCGCCTGACCGCCAGTGAACGGCACCGTATCGTTGAGCGGGTGATCCGCCGCGTGAATGAGCGCATTCCGGTCGCTTACCTGACCAACAAAGCCTGGTTCTGCGGACATGAGTTCTACGTGGATGAACGGGTGCTGGTTCCGCGTTCACCCATTGGCGAGCTGATTGAAAGCCGCTTTGCTGGTCTGATCCCCGGCCAGCCACAGCATATTCTGGATATGTGTACCGGCAGCGGCTGCATCGCTATCGCCTGCGCCTATGCCTTTCCTGAAGCGGAAGTGGATGCGGTCGATATCTCCCATGACGCGCTGGCCGTGGCGGAACAAAACATTGAAGAGCATGGTCTGCTGCATCACGTCACGCCGATTCGCGCCGATCTGTTCCGCAACCTGCCGCCGGTAAAATATGACCTGATCGTCACCAACCCGCCGTATGTGGACGCGGAAGATATGGGCGATCTGCCTGGCGAATATCATCATGAACCGGAACTTGGCCTGGCAGCTGGCAGCGATGGCCTGAAGCTGGTACGCCGCATTCTCGCCTGCGCGCCTGACTATCTCAGCGAGCAGGGCGTGCTGATTTGTGAAGTCGGCAACAGCATGGTGCATATGATCGAGCAATATCCTGACGTGCCTTTCACCTGGCTGGAGTTTGATAACGGCGGCGACGGCGTCTTTATGCTGACGCGCGATCAGATCGTGGCAGCGCAGCACCATTTCTCCTTTTTTAAAGATTAATTTGCGGCGCGCCTGAGCGCCCGCACTATGGCAACAAGGAGCCATCATGGCCGGAAACAGCATTGGACAACTTTTTCGCGTTACCACGTTTGGCGAGTCGCACGGTCTTGCGCTGGGCTGCATCGTTGACGGCGTGCCGCCCGGTATTCCGCTGACTGAAGCCGATATCCAGCACGATCTCGATCGCCGCCGTCCCGGCACCTCGCGCTATACCACCCAGCGTCGCGAGCCGGATCAGGTGAAAATTTTGTCTGGTGTGTTTGAAGGGGTCACTACTGGCACCTCTATCGGCCTGTTAATCGAGAACACCGATCAGCGTTCGCAGGATTACGGCGCGATTAAAGATCTGTTCCGGCCTGGCCACGCGGATTACACCTATGAGCAGAAGTATGGTCTGCGCGACTATCGCGGAGGCGGACGCTCTTCAGCACGCGAAACCGCTATGCGCGTGGCCGCCGGTGCCATCGCCAAAAAATATCTGCAGCAGCAGCACGGTGTCGTGGTGCGTGGCTATCTGGCGCAGATTGGCGACGTCGCCTGCGAGCTGAAAGACTGGAGCATCGTTGAAGAGAATCCGTTTTTCTGTCCGGACGCCAGCAAGCTGGAGGCGCTGGATACGCTGATGCGCGCCCTGAAGAAAGAGGGCGACTCTATCGGCGCGAAAGTGACCGTGATGGCGGAAAACGTGCCACCGGGCCTCGGTGAGCCGGTGTTCGATCGTCTCGATGCCGATCTGGCGCATGCGCTGATGAGCATCAACGCCGTTAAAGGCGTAGAGATTGGCGATGGCTTTGCTGTCGTTAACCAGCGCGGCAGCGAGCATCGCGACGAAATTCGCGCCAGTGGCTTTCAGAGCAATCACGCCGGCGGTATCCTTGGCGGCATCAGCAGCGGGCAGACCATCAGCGCCAACCTGGCGATGAAACCGACCTCCAGCATTACCGTACCGGGTAACACTATTACCCGCACGGGGGAGGAGGTGGAGATGATCACTAAAGGGCGTCACGATCCCTGCGTCGGCATTCGCGCCGTGCCCATTGCCGAAGCGATGATGGCGATTGTGCTGATGGATCACCTGTTACGCCAGCGCGGGCAAAACGCTGACGTTAACAGCAGCGTACCGCGCTGGTGAGCCTGATGATGCGCCGCGCTCTGCTCACTCTCGCCGCGCTGCTGGGTAGCGCGGCCGCCGTTGCCGCCACGCCGTGGCAGCAGATCCAGCACCCTGTCTCTGGTGCGCCGCAGTCGATTGGCGGCTTTGCCAATGGCTGTATCATCGGCGCGCAGGCGCTGCCGCTGGACGCGCCGGACTATCAGGTCATGCGTCAGGATCAGCGCCGCTACTATGGCCATCCCGATCTGATCGCTTTTATTCAGCGCCTCAGCACCCGCACCCGTCAGCTTCATCTGGGGCAGGTGCTGATTGGCGATATGGGAATGGCGGCCGGTGGACGTTTCAGCAGCGGCCACGCCAGTCATCAGACCGGACTGGATGTGGATATCTGGCTGCAGCTGCCAAAAAACCGCTGGAGCGCACAGCAGCTGCTGAAGCCGCAGCCGCTGGATCTGGTGGCGCCGGACGATAAACAGGTGATCGCCCGTCACTGGCAGCCGCAAATTGATAGCCTGATCAAGCTGGCCGCGAAAGACAGCGACGTCACGCGAATTTTTGTGAATCCGGCGATCAAAAAGCAGCTCTGTGCCGATGCCGGCAGCGATCGCGAATGGCTGCATAAAGTTCGCCCGTGGTTTGCGCATCGGGCGCATATGCATGTGCGCCTGCGCTGTCCGGCCGGCAGCCTGGAGTGCGAAGATCAGGCGCCACCGCCGCCGGGCGACGGCTGCGGTGCGGAGCTTGAGAGCTGGTTCCTGCCGAAAAAGCCCGGCAGCACGCCACCGGTAAAAAAAGCCCCGCCGCCGCTGCCGCCATCCTGCCAGGCGCTGCTGGATAACCACCGGCTCTGAGTACCTCTCCCGGCGCGCAACGGCTATTGCCCCGCGCCGGGCTTGTCTGCTACCTGCTGCGAGAAGTGAAATGGACCTTTTTATCGTCAGCCCGCTTATCCTTGGCGTACTGTTTTTTGTTGCCATACTGGCCGCTTTTATCGACTCCATTGCCGGCGGCGGGGGATTGCTGACCGTTCCTTCGCTGCTGGCGGCGGGGCTGTCACCGGCGCAGGCGCTGGCGACTAACAAGCTGCAGTCGGTTGGCGGCTCTTTCTCCGCCAGCCTCTATTTTGTCCGCCGTGGCGCCGTAAACCTGCGTGACCAGCGGCTGAACATCGCGATGACGTTTCTCGGCGCGGTCGGCGGCACGCTGCTGATCCAGCATATTCAGGCGGATATTCTGCGTCAGATCCTGCCGCTGCTGCTTATCGCCATCGGACTCTGGTTCCTGCTGATGCCGCGGCTGGGAGAAGTGGATCGCGAGCATCGTCTGCAGGGCGTGGCGTTTGCGCTGGTGGGCGGCGGCTGTGTGGGCTTCTATGATGGCTTCTTCGGCCCGGGAGCCGGCTCCTTCTATGCGCTCGCCTTTGTCACGCTTTGCGGTTTCAATCTCGCCAAAGCGACGGCGCATGCCAAAGTGCTGAATTTCACCTCCAACTTTGCCAGCCTGCTGTTCTTTATGTTTGGCGGCAAACTGGTGTGGGGAACCGGCGTAGTGATGCTGCTCGGCGCATTTATCGGAGCACGGCTTGGTGCGCGGCTGGTGCTGAGCCGTGGCCAGCGGCTGATCCGTCCGATGGTCGTGACCGTTTCTGCGGTCATGAGCGCCAAACTGCTGTGGGACAGCCACGGGGCTGAAGTACTGGCCTGGTTTGCCGCAGGATAAACCGACTCGTCAAATCGCGCCGCTGGTGCGACAATGGCGCCAGATGATTAACTGACAGATGACTATGCCGACAGAACACCACTATCAGCAGCTGATCGACATCTTCGACGGCTGCTTTGCTGAGACTTTTAAGACGCGTCTAATTAAAGGCGATGACGAACCGATTTATCTTCCGGCAGATGCGGAATCACCCTGGCACCGCGTAGTTTTTGCCCATGGATTTTACGCCAGCGCGCTGCATGAAATTTCGCACTGGTGTATTGCGGGCGACGCGCGTCGTCAGCAGGTTGATTTTGGCTACTGGTACTGCCCTGACGGGCGTGATGCGCAGACGCAGAGCCAGTTTGAAGCGGTTGAAGTAAAACCGCAGGCGCTGGAGTGGCTGTTCTGCGTTGCGGCGGGCTTCCCCTTTAATGTCAGCTGTGACAATCTCGAAGGCGATTGTGAACCCGATCGCATTGCGTTTCAGCGCCGGGTCCATGCCCAGGTGATGCACTATCTGGAGCAGGGGATCCCGGCTCGCCCGGCACAGTTTATTACGGCGCTGAACCGCTATTATGGTACGCCAGCGCTCACTGCAGCGCAGTTTCCGTGGCCGGAAACGCTTTAATTCGCCTGCTTAAAATGAAAGGAATGAGAGATGATCGTAGAATTTGAGTCCCGCATTCTGGCGCTGATTGACGATATGGTCGACCACGCCAGTGATGATGAGCTGTTTGCCAGTGGTTATCTGCGCGGCCATTTGACGCTGGCGGTTGCGGAGATTGAGCAGAGCGGCGAACACACGCCGGAAGCGCTGCAGATTGTCGTCTCCCGGAGCCTGCAGAATGCTATTGCCGCCGGTGAACTCTCACCACGCGATCAGGCGCTGGTCGTCGGCATGTGGGATAACCTGTTTAGCCAGGCACGTCAGACCGCCTGATGCGCGGGGCGACTTTTCGCCCCGGCTCTCAGCGTCCCGCTTTTTTTCCCTTCAGCAATTTACGCACCCAGTAGCGGTTCGGATTCAGCGCCGCCAGCGTTGCGGCATCAAGCGGCTGCGGCTCACCGCTCATTTGTGCCGCCAGCACTTCAGCTGCCAGCGGCGCGCTGCAGAGCCCGCGCGATCCCAGTGCGCCCAGCACAAACAGCCCGTTATAGTGCGGGGCTTCAGCAATCTTCTCTCCGCGGGCGCGCTGTCCCGGCAGGTCAGCATACTGCGCCAGCGTGGCAGCGTAGTCCGGCAGGCTGCCGCTCATCGGCAGATGATCGCGCGTGGCGCAGCGCACGCCCACCCGCGCCTCGTTATCACTGAGATCAACCTGCTGCGGCCAGGCGGCCTGCGGCAGGCACGCCATCAGACGCTGACGATTGCTCTGCTGATCGTCGGCACGGAAAGCAGTTGCGGTATCACCGCGATGATAGCTGGCGCCGATGCAGTGGGTGCCAAACGTCGGGCTGACGGGTGTCAGATAGCCATCGTAACAGAGCACGCTCTGCAGGTTTGCCAGCGCGGCGGAGGAGAGCGCATGGCTTACCTGCCCGGCGACCGGGTAGACCGGCAGATCCTGGCTCTGCTCCAGCGTCCGCAGCGCATGCCCGTTGGCCAGTACGACATTCTGATGCTGCACGGCGGCCCGGTCGGAAAAGTGCAGCGTCCAGCCGTTTTCATGCGGCGCCAGCTGCGTAACCCGGTGCAGCCAGTGCGGGTGCAGGCCCTGCGTCTGCGCCTGATCCAGCAGGTTGCTGGTAAGCTGGGAAGGAGAGATCCATCCGCCACGCGGATAGCAGATGCCGCCCATACCCAGCGCAACGCCCGCCAGCTGCTCCGCCTCGGCCGGTGAGACGCCGTAAGCGATATCCGCCGGCAGCGCCAGGGCCAGCATCTGCGCAATCTTATCGGCGCTTTTTTCATCCCAGGCCAGCTGCAGCACCCCGCACCAGCTCTGTTCAGCACGCTCCGGCAGGCTATCGTAAAGACGACGCGCGAAGCTGAAAGCGGCGGGGAAAAACTGCGCCAGCGCGGGATCGTGCTGGTTCAGTAAGGGGTAGAGCGCTGCCTGACGATTGCCGGATGCACCCAGTGCCGGGGCCTCATCGGCGCAGTAGAGCGTCACGCGCCAGCCGCGGCGCAGTAATGCCAGCGCCAGCAGCGCACTGGCGACGCCGCCGCCAATGATGGCGACATCCTGGCCCGCTGCTGCAGGCCGCGCATACCACGGCTGCACGGCTGGCAGCGGCACCGCATGTGCCAGCGTGCCGGTCAGCATTTCGCGCTTATGCGCAAAGCCTTTACGTTTACTGATGGTGAATCCCGCTTCCTGCAGGCCACGCCTGACAAAGCCCGCAGCGGTAAAGGTCGCCAGCGTTCCTCCGGCGCGCGCCAGCCGCGCCAGAGCGCTGAACAGCGCCGGGGTCCACATATCCGGGTTTTTAGCCGGCGCAAACCCGTCCAGAAACCAGGCGTCAACCTGGCCCTGCAGGCTCTCATCAAACTCTGTTATCAGCGTATTAATGTCGCCAAACCAGAGATCAAGCGTGACCCGGCCACCGTCAAACAGCAGCCGCTGACAGCCGGGCAGCGCCGACGGCCACTGCTGCTGCAGCTGCGTTGCCCACGGCGCCAGCTCCGGCCAGCGCGCCTGCGCGGCAGCGAGATCGGCCTGCGTCAGCGGATACTTTTCACAGCTGATAAAGTGCAGCCGCTGCAGCGCAGCCTCAGGCTGCTGCGCGCGAAACTGATCGAACGCCTGCCATAACGTGAGAAAGTTCAGACCGGTGCCAAAGCCGCTCTCCGCCACAATAAACAGATCGCGCGTATGCGTGCTGAAACGCTGCGGCAGCTGATTACCGCCGAGAAACACATAGCGGGTCTCTTCCAGTCCATTATCGTTAGAGAAGTAGACATCGTCGAACGCTCGGGAAACAGGTGTACCCTGATCGTTCCAGGTTAATTGCGCGTGTTCAACCGGGGATAATTTCACGGGAAAGGCTCATTTTTCAGGCAGTGGCGCGATTTTAGCGAGTGGCATCACATGACGCAAATTTACAAAAGGAAATGGCTGATCGGACTTGTTCGGCGTACAACTGTACGCTAGAGTGCACGTCAATCCAAAAAGATGTGGAATGAGGACTATTGAATGAAACGTGCAGTGATTACTGGCCTGGGTATCGTTTCCAGCATTGGTAATAACCAGCAGGAAGTGCTGGCTTCTCTGCGTGAAGGCCGTTCCGGTATCACTTTCTCCGAAGAGATGAAAGAAGCCGGTATGCGCAGCCACGTGTGGGGCAACGTCAAACTGGATACCAACGGGCTCATCGATCGCAAAATCGTGCGTTTCATGAGTGATGCCTCTATTTACGCCTATCTTTCTATGGCGGAAGCGGTTAAAGATTCAGGCCTGACTGACGAGCAGTATCAGAACAACCCGCGCGTGGGTCTGATCGCCGGTTCCGGCGGTGGTTCACCGCGCTATCAGGTGTTCGGTGCTGACGCTATGCGCGGCCCGCGCGGCCTGAAAGGCGTGGGTCCCTATGTTGTGACCAAAGCGATGGCCTCAGGTGTATCTGCCTGCCTCGCGACCCCGTTTAAAATTCACGGCGTGAACTACTCCATCAGCTCCGCCTGTGCTACCTCAGCACACTGCATCGGCAACGCCGTTGAGCAGATTCAGCTGGGCAAACAGGATGTGGTCTTTGCCGGTGGCGGTGAAGAGCTGACCTGGGAAATGTCCTGCGAGTTTGACGCGATGGGCGCACTCTCGACCAAATATAACGATGCGCCTGAGAAAGCATCACGCACCTATGATGCTAACCGTGACGGTTTTGTCATCGCCGGCGGCGGTGGCATGGTTGTGGTTGAAGAGCTGGAGCATGCGCTGGCACGTGGTGCGCATATCTATGCTGAGATTGTTGGCTACGGCGCAACGTCTGATGGCGCTGACATGGTTGCACCGTCAGGTGAAGGCGCGGTGCGCTGCATGAAGATGGCGATGCAGGGCCTCGATGCACCGATCGACTACCTGAACACGCACGGCACCTCCACGCCGGTTGGCGATGTGAAAGAGCTGGGCGCAATCCGTGAAGTGTTTGGTGACAACACCCCGTACATTTCAGCGACCAAAGCCATGACCGGTCACTCTCTGGGTGCTGCGGGCGTGCAGGAAGCGATCTACACCCTGCTGATGCTGGAGCATAGCTTTATCGCGCCGAGCATCAACATCGACGATCTGGATGAGGCCGCAGCAGGCATGAACATCGTGACGCAGCCAACGGAAAAAGCGCTGACCACGGTCATGTCCAACAGCTTCGGCTTTGGCGGTACCAACGCCACGCTGACCATGCGTAAATACCAGGGCTAAATCTGCCCGCGTCCCGTCATCCCCTGACGGAATATTACAGGCTGCCGTTATGGCAGCCTGACTTTCTCTGCTCAGCCTGAGCCGTTTTGACAACCCCGCTTTTACCTGCATACACTCCTGAATAATTTCCCTGCGCTATCGTCGCTGACAAGGAGTGCGCAAACATGACCGCTCACGCTCACGCGTCCGTATTGCCGCTCGCCTGTACCTCATTTGCCGTGTTTCTCAGCTATCTGACCGCCGGGCTGGCACTGCCGGTGATCCCGCTGTATGTGCATCAGGAGCTGGGCATGAGTAACCTGATGGTGGGCATTGCAACCGGCAGTCAGTTTATTGCTACCCTGTTAACGCGCGGTTTTGCCGGCCGGCGTGCGGATCAGCAGGGAGCACGCGCTACCACCCGCTTCGGTATGCTGACGATTGCGCTGACAGGGGCTGCTTATGCCGCCGCCGTGCTGCTGCCGGTCGCACCCGGCGTGCGCTTTATGCTGCTGATAGTGGCGCGTCTGCTGCTGGGCGCAGGGGAAAGCCTGCTGCTGACCGGTAACCTCACCTGGGGGCTGGGGCTGGCGGGAGCCAGGCGATCGGGTCTGGTCATGTCCTGGAACGGAATGGCGATTTATGGCGCGCTGGCGGCAGGCGCTCCGCTGGGCGTGCTGATGTATCAGCATGGCGGGCTGCTGGCTATCAGCGGCGCGGCGCTGCTGCTGCCGCTGCTGGCTCTGCTGGTTAACGGCTGGATCCGCGCGGTGCCGGTTGCCGGCGGCACGCGGCCATCGCTGTGGAGCGTTATCAGCGCCATTTTTTCGCCTGGGCTGGTGCTGGCGCTGCAGGGCGCCGGTTTCGCCGTAATCGGCACCTTTACCTCGCTCTATTTTGCTGCGCAGGCGTGGGGACACGCCGGCTTCGCCCTCACCGCCTTTGGCTGCGCTTTTACCGGAGTGCGGATCCTGTTTGGTCATCTGCCGGATCGCTATGGCGGGAGCCGGGTCGCACTGGTATCACTGCTGGTGGAAGCGCTGGGTCTGCTGCTGCTTGCCGTTGCCACCTCAGGGTGGCTGGCGCTGGCGGGGGCGGCCCTCACCGGCTGTGGCTGCTCGCTGATCTTTCCGTCGCTGGGGGTTGAAGTGGTGCGTCGCGTCGCGCCGCAGATACGCGGTACCGCACTGGGCGCATTTTCTGCCTTTCAGGATATCGCCTATGGGATCAGCGGCCCGCTAACCGGACTGCTGGCGACGGCGTCTGGCTATGGCGCCGTCTATCTGGCGGGCGCGCTCTGCGCCGTGGCTGGCTCCGTCATCACCTGGTGCTGCGTGCTTCGCGCGCCAGCAGCGTAACCAGCTTATCGCAGGCGCTGGCAATCTCAGCCGGCGTCAGCGCTGCAAAACCGAGCAGCCAGCCGGGCTGCGGTGCAGCCGTATGGCAGAGCGGTGAGAGAGGCGGCAGCAGCAGACCCGCAGCCGCGGCCCGCTGCGTCAGCGCTGCCTCGCTGCCCTGCAGCAGCGAGACGGCCAGCTGCAGACCACCGTTTGCCGGGAGCGGGCGCAGCCACGGCTGCATACGGCTATGAACCTCTTCCAGAAGCCGGTCGCGCCGGTAGTGATAGAGCTGCCGCATCAGCCGCAGATGGCTGGCAAAATGGCCCTGCTGCAGAAATTCAGCGGTGATAGCCTGCGGCAGCAGCGCGCTATGTCCGTCCAGCACGCTGCGCGCCCGACCCAGCGGCTCAGTCAGCTGCGGTGGTACCACCATCCACGCCAGTCGCAGGGAAGGAAACAGGGTTTTGGAAAATGTCCCTATCGATATGACCCTGCTGTCGCGCGCCATGCCCTGCAGCGCCGGGGCAGGCCGCTCACCGTAATGAAATTCGCTGTCGTAATCATCTTCAATCAGCCAGCTGTTATGCTGCTGCGCCCACGCCAGCCACTGCAGCCGCCGCGCCAGGCTCATCGCTAAACCGGTTGGATAGTGATGCCCTGGCGTCAGGTAAACCAGCCGGGCGCGACCGGAGAGCGGCACCGCACCCTGTTCATCCAGCGGCATCGCACGGCAGTGCGCGCCTGCGGCAAGAAAGGCGTTACGCGCCCCCGGATAGCCGGGATCTTCCAGCCAGACCTCATCATCCGGATCCAGTAGCAGCAGCGCCAGCAGCTGCAGCGCCTGCTGAGAACTGGTCAGGATGATGACCTGTTCCGGACGACAGCGCATACCGCGCGACAGGCTCAGATACTCCGAGACCGCCTCGCGCAGCGGCAGGTAGCCGAGCGGATCGCCGTAGCCCATCACGCGGCTGCCGAGCCGGCGCTGCACGCTGCTACTGATGCGCCGCCACTGTGTATGCGGAAAAGCCCGTAAATCGGGCGATCCGGCGGCAAACGCGGCGGGAAAGGGCGGATCCTGACAGCCGCCGGTCGCCAGCAGCTGCAGGCCACGCTGCGAGAAGTGCGGTGCCGGGCGGGTTGACGGCGTCTCTGGCGGCGGAGCCAGCGTAATCGCGACAAAAGTACCGCGTCCGGTATGGCGCTGCAGATAACCTTCGCTCTCCAGCTGCGCATAGGCTGCTTCCGCGGTTACGCGCGCGACTGACAGCTCTGCGGCCAGCTGACGGCTGGAGGGAAGCTTCTCACCGTGGCGCAGCTGACCGCTGACAATCGCCTGCCGCAGGGCGCGGCAGAGGCGCTCGCGTCGTCCACCCTGCGCCTGCTGCTGAAAAAGCGTAGCCAGTTCCTGATACATAATGGTCTTATTACTCTGACAGAAAGGGTCTCATTACAGAGACCAATTTGCCGTAAAGTGGGTGTACATCGCAACAGGAGAAGAGTATGTCCGCTGTCTTACATTATCCCGCCGCCAGTGCGGAAGAGAGTCACGCCTATCTGCAGCATAAGCTGAGCTATTACACCGATGCCTGGGATCTGGCAGAAGACCTGGCACGCGGCGAATGTGCCATTGTCGTTTTTGATGCCCGCAGCCCCGAAAACTATGCTGCAGGACATATCTGCGGCGCGCGTTCGTTTCCGCACTCTACTATCAGTGCGCAGAGTACGGCGACGCTCGATCGCAGCAAGGTCTATATCACCTACTGCGATGGCATCGGCTGCAATGGTTCAACCAAAGCGGCGCTGAAACTGGCAGCGCTGGGGTTTCAGGTTAAGGAGCTTATTGGCGGGCTGGATTTCTGGAAGCGCGACGGGCATCCGCTGGCGTGGGGAACCGCTGCGGGAGAGTGGCCACAGCACAGCGCTGCGGCCGGGTGCGGCTGCTGACTCAGGCCAGCAGCCAGAGCAGAAACAGCACCACAAACACCGCGATTATCAGCGACAGCGCCGGACGCTGTGCCAGCGGGCGCGGCAGGATCTCTGTAAACGGTGCCCAGATAGGTTGTGGCTGGCGCATGCTATCCGTCAGCGGCAGCGTTTCACCGCGCTCAGCCCGGCGGCTGAAAAGCTGATTCAGCAGATCCTGACACTGCGCAGCGGTCAGCACGGTTTGCGGCGTCGCCTGAAAACGCTGCTGGCTGTAATCCTGCAGCAGCTGCTGTTCATCACGATTCAGCGGCTGCTTCAGCGAGCTTTCCAGCAGCTGCAGCGTGGGTGCGGTGTGCTGTCCCAGCGTCTGACGCACCTGCAGATACTGCGTCAGCAACGGGAAGTGCCGCGACGGCACCGGATCGCCGCTTTTAAGATTCACCAGTTTCAGCGCGTCGGTCAGCAGTTTTACCGGTGACTCGCCGGTCGTGGCCGCCAGCCGCGTCACCTGCTGATTCAGCGCCTGCTGCTCTGCCGGCAGCAGCGTGCGATCGGTACTGCGGCTCTGCTGCGGCTGCGGAATCGCCATCTGGCCGCTCTGCAGCATGGTCAGCACCTGACGCAGCTGATCCTGACTCAGCGCACTCAGCACCGTCTGGTTAAACTGCTGGCGGATAAAGTCGCTTACCGCCTGACGGTTGTTACCCTGCGGCAGCTTATCCTGCAGCTGCTGAAGCAGCTGGCGCGTGGCGTGACTGTCCTGCACCTGACTCAGGCGACGATTGAGGTGCTGCTCGGCAGCCGGAAAATGGCGCGACTGAAAGTCAGCATCGCTCTTAACACCCACCTCATGACGTACGCCCGCCCAGAGCTCAGGCGCTTTCAGAGTGCTGAGAGACATAATGCGTACAATGAGCCGTTCCAGCGTAGTGCGCTGCGCCGGAGAGAGAGGCTGTTCGCCAGCCGGGCCGCCGGGGCGTGCCGGGCCGGAAGCACCGGTAAGCGCAGAACGATCGCCCGCGGGCACACCGGGACCGCTGAGAGGTTGCATGGCGGAATCCTTGAAAAACGAGTCAGATCCGGGTGCGCCGGAAAAAGAGGGGCATATGATAGCAAAAGCCCCCGGGAAATCCACGGGGGCTGGTATCAGAAAAGCGAGAAGATCCGGATTTATTCCGCCTCTGCCGCTCTGAAGCGGCTGCGACGCCAGCGTTTCCAGACGAATGGCACCACCAGCACCGCGACCGCCAGCACCAGCAGCACTTTGCAGATGAGACTCTCCCACAGAATAGGCAGATTGCCGTTACTGATTGAGAGCGCACGGCGCAGGTTCTGCTCCAGCATTTCGCCCAGTACAAAGCCGAGGATCAGCGGCGACATCGGGAAATCCATCTTGCGCAGGATAAAGCCGAAGATGCCTAACCCCACCATCAGCAGCAGGTCGAAGGTTGTGCTGTGCACCGCATACACGCCGACGGCGGAAATGGCGGCGATCGCGGGCACCAGAAACCAGAGCGGGATGGTCAGCATACGGGCAAAGATATTGATCATCGGGATATTCATGATCAGCAGCATCACGTTGCCGATCAGCAGCGCGGCAATCAGTCCCCAGACAATATCAGGCTGTTCGATGAACATCGCCGGACCCGGCGTGATGTTATAGAGCGTCAGCGCGCCCACCATCACCGCCGTGGTACCAGAGCCCGGAATACCCAGCGTCAGCATCGGGATAAATGAGCCGCACGCCGAGGCGTTGTTCGCGGCTTCCGGCGCCGCCACGCCGCGGATATCACCCTTGCCGAACTGGTCGCTGCCGCTGATCTTCTTCTCGCTCATATAGGCGATGGCGCTGGCGATAGTGGCACCCGCACCCGGCAGTACGCCGACAAAAAAGCCGATGAAGGAGGAGCGCAGCGTGGCGCCGGTCGCCTGGGCTGCTTCTTTCATGTTGAACATCATGCGGCCACTGGCGCGTACGACTTTCTGACCGCCGCTGGTCGACTCCAGCATCAGTAAAATCTCACTGACCGAGAACAGGCCAATTACCACCACAACAAACTGAATGCCATCGGAGAGGTGTACGCTGTCGAAGGTAAAACGATAAACGCCGGTATTCGCATCCACGCCCACGGTAGCCATACTCAGACCTATCAGCGCGGCCAGGAACGATTTCAGCGGGTTGTGGCTCATCATGCTGCCGAGGCAGGCGATGGCAAATACCATCAGGGCAAAATATTCTGCCGGCCCAAACGCCAGCGACCAGTTAGCCAGAATCGGTGCGAACAGGATAATGCCGAGGATGGCGATGGTGGAGCCGACAAATGAGCTGACGGCCGAGATAGAGAGCGCCACGCCCGCTTTGCCCTGCTGCGCCATCGGATAGCCATCCAGCGCGGTCATAATCGCGCCAGCGTCACCCGGCACGTTCAGCAGGATAGAGGAGATACGTCCGCCATATTCGCAGCCGATATAGACGGTTGCCAGCAGGATCAGCGCTGATTCAGCCGGCAGGTGCAGAGCAAACGCCAGCGGCATCAGGATCGCCACGCCGTTGATCGGTCCCAGTCCCGGCAGCAAGCCGACAATGGTGCCGATAAAGCAGCCGATCAGGGCGATCATCAGGTTCTCCGGCGTCATAGCGACGGCGAAGCCCTGCATCAGAAAAGACCAGGTATCCATTATTGACTCCTGTTAACTCAGCCAGCTGCCCATCGGCAGCGTTACGTCAAGCAGCCGGTCGAAGGCGTAAAATAGCGCCACGCCCATCACCACGCCAGAGATCGCTGCTGCCCACCAGCGCGCGCCAAACAGCAGGCCGATGCCAAAGGTCAGCAGGGTGGTGCAGATTGGAAAGCCCAGGTTTTCAAACTGCCAGCCATACGCCATCAGCAAAATACACAGGACAACCAGTTTTTTTAACGTGGTGGCTGAGGGCCACTGTATGACGTCAGGCTTGCGCAGCAGCATCATGACGGCGCAGATTGCCATTAGCCCAAGCAGCAGCATCGGGAAAGGGCGCGGACCGACCGGCTCATAGCTATATTCACTCTGGATCTGCCAGCCGATAAACAGTCCGGCAATACAGAGCGCCAGCCAGACAACGGCAAAAATACGATCGCTCATCATTGCCTCCGCTATTTCGCCAGCCCGAACGATTTCGCTTTCTCACGATAGTCAGCAACCTGCTTTTTCACATAAGCATCCAGCTCGCTGCCAAACATGTTGAACTCAAACAGGCCGCGTGCGTCGCGCTGCTGCTGGAACTCTTTGGTGGTAACCAGTTTTTTAAACGAATCTTCCCACCACTGGTACTCCGCATCGCTGACTTTAGGACCCAGGTAATAGCCGCGAATCACCGGCCATTCGACGTTATACCCCTGCTCTTTAGCGGTGGGGATATCGGCCAGTTCGCCCGGCAGGCGCTTGTCGCTCATCACCGCCAGCACGCGCATTTTACCGCCCTGCAGGTGCGGCACCATTTCACTCATATCACCGGATACTACCTGGATATGGTTGCCAAGCAGCGCGGTCACCGGCTCGCCGCCGCCTTCAAACGCGACATAGCGCATTTTGCGCGGATCGATACCGGCTTCGCGCGCCAGCAGGGCGGTTTTCATCCAGTCCTGGCTACCGATAGATGCCCCGGCGCCGACCACAACTTTATTAGGATCGTTTTTCATCGCCTCCATCAGCTCACCCAGCGTTTTCCACGGCGCGTCGGCACGTACCGCCACCATGCCGTAATCCGTGCCGACGGCGGCCAGCCACTTCACGTCGTCGACCGAATAGCGGCCAAACTTGCCCTGTGACAGATTAAGCAGCGACCCGCCGGAGAAGGCTACCAGCGTACCCGCTTCGGCCGGGCGCTGCGCGATGATGGCGTTATAGGCAACCGCGCCTACGCCGCCTGGCATGTAGGTCACGCGCATGGGTGAGGTGAGCTGGCCGGTCTCCTGCATGGAAACCTGAATCAGCTTACAGGTGAGGTCAAAACCGCCGCCGGGTTTAGCCGGGGCGATACACTCAGGGCGCTTTGGCGCCTCTGCCAGCGCCGAAGACACTGAAAAAGCCAGCAGGGAGGTGGCGAGGATGAGAAAGCCTGTTTTTTTCATGGTTCGCTCCAGTCATTCTTCCAGATTGTGATTGCTACCGAACATTTTCGGTTGCTGAATTGTTAAACCGGTAACCTTTCATTTACCTTTCAGCCATCAGCAAAAATGACAGGATGTGATATGCGTCTCTTACTGGTGGAAGACACCACTGAACTGGCCACGTGGCTGCAAAAGGCGCTCACGCAAAAAGGGTTTGCCGTCGACTGGGTCGCCGACGGGCTGGCCGCCGATCATATACTGCAGAGTGAGGACTACGCGCTGGTGGTGCTTGATGTCTCGCTGCCGCGGCTGGATGGCCTGGCGGTACTGGCGCGGCTGCGCAAACGCGGACAGAACGTACCGGTGCTGCTGCTAACGGCGCAAAGTACCCTGGCGCAGCGGGTGCAGGGCTTAAACGGCGGCGCCGATGACTACCTGACCAAGCCGTTTGAGCTGGATGAACTGGATGCGCGGCTGCGCGCGCTGCTGCGCCGCAGCCACGGCCAGACGGCGCAGACCCAGCGGCTCGGACAGCTGGAGCGCGACAGCGAAGGCTATTTCCTGCTGAATCACAAGCCGCTGTCGCTGACGCCGCGCGAATCGAGCGTGCTCTCCACGCTGATGCAGCGGCCGGGACGACCGGTATCGCGCCAGCATCTTTATGAGCAGACATTTACGCTGGCCGACGACGCCAGTCCGGAGAGCATTGAGCTCTATGTGCATCGGGTGCGTAAAAAGCTCTCCGGCAGCGATGTGGCGATTGTGACGCTGCGCGGGCTCGGCTACAGCCTGGAGCAGCAGCCGTGCGGCTGATGCACTCGCTGCGCGGTGAACTGCTGCTGTGGCTGGGCGCACCGCTGCTGCTGCTGTGGGCGCTGTCGGTCTATACCCATTATCAGAGCGCGCTGCAGGCAGCGAATCAGGCCTATGACCGCTCGCTGCTGGCGTCAGCGCGCACCGTGGCGGAAAGACTGGCGGTGCGCCAGCGCCATCTCGAAGTGGATGTGCCCTGGGTGGTGCTGGACAGCTTTGAACGCAATATGAACGATCAGCTCTTCTACCAGGTTATTTCACCGCAGGGAAATACCCTCTCCGGCTATCCCGATTTGCCGCTGCTGCCGCGTAACGCGCCGCTCTCTGAGGCTTACCCGGCGCTGGTGCACTTTTATGACGCGCACTACCGCAGGCAGCCCATTCGCGTGGCGGCGCTGTGGCAGCCGGTGAATGAAGAGGGGGTAGAGGGCATGGCACTGGTGCTGGTGGCGGAGACGCTGAACTCACGGCACGCCTTTGCCGACAGCCTGCTGCGTACCGCGCTGATAAGCCAGAGCTTTCTGGTGCTGATCACGCTGCTGCTGGCGGGGATGCTGCTGCGCCGGGTGCTGCGGCCACTGCGCCGGCTGTCGCGGATTATGCTGCGCCGCGCGCCGGGGGAACTGACGCCGCTGCCTTCGCTGGTGCCGTGGTCAGAGCTGCAGCCGCTGATTGTAGCGTTTAACCGTCATCTGGAACGGCTGCGCGGGCTGCTGGCGCGGCAGGAGCGCTTTAGCGCCGATGTATCGCACCAGCTGCGCACGCCGCTGACAATTTTAAAAACTCAGGTCAGCGTGGCGCTCAGCAGCGACGATCCGCAGCAGTGGCGCGAGAGCCTGCAGGGTATGCGCCACACGCTCAACGATACCGTACAGCTTACCGACCGGCTGCTGCAGCTGGCGCAAATCAAGGCACGGCACGGCGAAGATAAACCCTTTACCCGCGTTGACCTCAGCCAGATTGTGCAGCAGGCGTGCCTGAGCGGCTATACCGCCGCGCGACACAAGCAGATCGATTTAGGCTTTGAAGGCGAAGAGACGTGTCGCGTACAGGGAGATGCGCTGCTGCTGGCTGAACTGTGCGCCAACCTGCTGGATAATGCGATTAAATATACGCCGGCGCAGGGAACGGTAACAGCGCGGCTGCAGGAGCGGCAGCTGGAAATTGAAGATAGCGGCCCCGGTATAGAGGCCGGGCAGCAGCAGCAGGCGCTCCAGCCGTTTACGCGTCTCGATCACAGCGGCCAGCCTGGTGCCGGAATCGGGCTGGCGCTGGTGAAGGATATCTGCGCCTGGCACGATGCGCGGCTGCGGCTCGATCGCAGCCCGCAGCTGGGCGGGCTGCGGGTCACCGTCAGCTTTCCCTGATCGCCGTCCGGCGCAGCGGCGTTTTCAGCCGCTGCGCCAGCATCACGCCGGTAAGCGTAATACCGCCGCCAATCCAGTGGTAGCTGTGCAGCTGCTCATGCAGAAACAGCACCGCAATCAGCGCCGTGAATACCGGCACCACGTTCATAAAGATACTGGTGGTGCTGGCACCCAGCCGCTGCACGCCAAGGATCCACAAAAAGGGCGCTACGATCGAAGCAAACAGGCCGGCGAACAGCACCAGCGGCAGGTTCTGCTGCGTCAGCGCCACTTCCGGGGCCAGCAAAAAGCCCGGCAGCAGCAGCATGACGCCAAAGAAAATCTGCACATAAAGGCTCTGCCAGGTGGGGAGCGGGATCGCCCAGCGTTTGGTCAGCACGCCATAGAGCGCATAAGAGGTGGAGGCCGCCAGCATCATCACTTCGCCATTACCGGGACGCTGCGCCAGCAGCTGAGCCGGGTTGCCGCCGCTGACCAGCCAGACCAGACCGGTAAACGAGAGAACACTGCCCAGCAGAATACCGCGCGTGGGGGCCAGACGCAGCACCAGCAGGCTGAGCAGAATCGTCAGCAGCGGAATGGTGGCGCCGAGTATGCCCATCATCACCGCCGACACGCTATGCGCCGCATAGTAGGCAAGGCTCTGATAGAGCACCATGCCAAGCAGCCCCAGCAGCAGCAGCTGGCCGAGGTGGCCTTTTATAGTGCGCCGATGCCGCCATACACCGGGCAGGCAGAACGGTGTCAGCACCAGCAGCGCCAGCAGCCAGCGATAAAATGAGATAGCGGCGGGATCGATCGCGTCAGCCGAAAGTTTGCTGACGATGGTGTTGACTGACCAGATCAGCACCGCAATGAGGGGGAACAGCAGATTCATAACAGGCTCCGTAAAAAAGTGCCGCCAGCATACGTTTGACCGGTTTAAAGCAGATAGTTAAAATCGGACAAAATTTGTTAATGACCGGACAGAATGACTATTCAGGTTGCCTATTGCCCGCCCGCTGACGCGCCGCGCATCTTTATGCGTTATGAACAGACGCATGCGCGCACCGAATATCTGCCGCATCAGCATGCGTGGGGCCAGGCGATTTTTGTTACCCGCCACGTGCTGGAGCTGGACATCGAAGGCGAGCGCCTGCTGGCACCGGCTGAGATGCCGGTATGGATCCCTCCCGGCCAGCGACACAGCAGCTATAACCACTGCCAGGCACAGTTTCGTACCCTGAATCTGGCAGCAGAGCTTTGTCACGGTCTGCCAGCGCGCGCCTGCCTGCTGACGGCGGATGCGATAACGCATGCGATTATGAATGAGTTCGCGCAGCGCGCGCTGGCGCAGCCGCAGAGCGAGGCGGAGTGGCGCCTGTGCGACGTGCTGCTGGATCGCCTGCGCCAGGCACCCGCGCATACCAGCTATCTGCCCGCCTCAGATGATAAGTTTCTTGCACCGATACTGCGTGCGCTGGAGGCCAATCCCGGTGACAACACCACGCTGACGCAGTGGGCGCAGCGCGTGTTTACCACAGAACGTACGCTGGCGCGGCGCTGCCAGCAGCAGCTGAAAATGTCCTTTAGCGAGTGGCGGCAGCGGCTGCGTTTTCTGCGCACGCTTGCGCTGCTGGAGCAGGGCAAGAGCGTGCAGGCTATCGCTCATGAACTCGGCTATAGCTCCGCCTCAGCGCTTATTGTTATGTTTCAGCAACAGGCGGGCACCTCTCCGGAACGCTATCGCAACCGGTTAGGCTAACCGGCACCTTTGTGGCACACTAGCCGGCGTTCATTTCCCGCAGACAGGACCACCGCCGTGAAAATTCTCGTTGATGAAAACATGCCTTATGCCCGTGAACTCTTCAGCCGCACCGGTGAGGTGGTTGCCGTACCGGGCCGTCCGCTGCCTGAAGCGGAGCTGCGCGATGCAAGCGCGCTGATGGTGCGCTCGGTCACCCGGGTCAATGCGGCGCTGCTGGCGGATACGCCGGTAAAATTTGTCGGCACCGCCACAGCCGGCACCGATCATGTGGATCAGCCCTCGCTGCAGGCGGCCGGTATCGGCTTCTCTGCCGCACCCGGCTGTAACGCTATCGCGGTGGTGGAGTATGTCTTCTCTGCGCTGCTGCTGCTGGCTGAACGCGACGGGTTCGCGCTGCGCGATCGCACCGTGGGCATCGTGGGCGTCGGTAACGTTGGCAGCCGTCTGCAGGCGCGGCTGGAAGCCTGGGGCGTCAAAACGCTGCTGTGCGATCCGCCGCGTGCCGATCGCGGCGATACCGGACCGTTTCATTCGCTGGAAACCCTGGTGGCACAGGCGGATATTCTGACGTTTCATACGCCGCTCAACAAAGAGGGGCGTTATAAAAGCTGGCACCTGGCGGATGCGGCGCTGCTGATGGCGCTGCGGCCTGACACTATTTTGATCAACGCCTGCCGCGGTCCGGTGGTCGACAATATCGCGCTGCTGGAAGTGCTGAAAATGCGCGGCGATCTGCGCGTGGTGCTGGATGTATGGGAGCCCGAACCCGATCTCAGTCTTGACCTGCTGGCGCGCGTGGATATCGCCACCGCCCATATCGCGGGCTATACGCTGGAGGGCAAAGCGCGCGGCACAACGCAGGTCTTTGAAGCCTGGAGCGCCTTTATCGGTCAGCCGCAGCAGGTGGCGCTGGAGAGTCTGCTGCCCCAGCCGGAGTTCAGCAGCATTACGCTGCATGGCGAACTCGATCAGGCAACGCTGAAACGTCTGGCACACCTGGTGTATGATGTGCGCCGCGACGACGCGCCGCTGCGTAAAGCCGCAGGCCAGCCGGGCGAGTTTGATCGGCTGCGCCGGCAGTATAAGGAGCGCCGCGAGTGGTCTTCACTGGAGGTGATCTGCGACAGCGCCGCCAGTGCCAGCATGCTGAAGCAGCTGGGCTTTCGCGTCAGCCGGCTGCCAAAACCCTCTTCCTTCCCGGAATGATGCGTTACGGCGCACAGCGGGAACGAATCTGAATTATGAGGCGGTATCATTACCGCCTTCTGTTTTTATGTCATTGTCTGGAGTAAACCAACATGTCTGACGGCTGGAATATTGCGCTACTGGGCGCAACAGGCGCCACAGGAAACGCTGTACTGGAACTGCTGGCGGAGCGCCAGTTCCCGGTTGGTGAGATCCATCTGCTGGCAAGCGAAAACAGCGCGGGTGAAACGCTGCGTTTTGCCGGCCGCTCGCTGCGCGTAGAGGATGCGGCTGAGTTTGACTGGACCCAGGCGCAGCTGGCGTTTTTCGCCGCCGGTCGCGAGGCGTCAGCCCGCTACGCAGAAGAGGCGGCGAGCCAGGGATGCCTGGTGATCGACAGCAGCGATCTGTTCGCGCTGGAGCCGGATGTCCCGCTGGTGGTGCCGGATGTGAACCCGCAGGTCCTGGCGGACTACCGTAACCGTAATATCATCAGCGTGGCGGATGCGCTGGTAAGCCAGCTGTTATGCGCGATTAAGCCGCTGGTTGAAACCGCCGGGCTGAGCCGTATTCAGGTGACCAACCTGCTGTCGGTATCCAGCCAGGGCAAAGCCGCGGTGGATGGTCTGGCCGGTGAGAGCGCGCGTCTGCTGAATGGCATTCCCCCTGACGAGCACTATTTTGGTCGTCAGCTGGCGTTTAACCTGCTGCCGCAGCAGGCGGACAGCAGCGGCAGCGTGGCAAGCGAGCGTCGCGTCGTGGAGCAGGTCCGTAAAGTGCTGCAGGATGAGGGACTGCCGATTGCCGTCAGCAGCGTGCAGGCGCCGGTGTTTTATGGCAATGCGCAGATCGTCTATGTGGAAAATCTGCGTCCGCTCTCCGCCGAAGAGGCGCGTGACGAACTGGCGCGTGCGGAAGATATCAGCCTGAGTGAAGAGGGTGATTATCCGACGCAGGTGGGCGACGCCTCAGGTAATGAAGTGCTAAGCATCGGCAGTCTGCGTAACGACTACGGCATTCCGGAACTGCTGCAGTTCTGGTCGGTGGCGGATAACGTGCGCTTCGGTGGCGCGCTGATGGCAGTGAAAACGGCGGAGAAGCTGGTGCAGGAGTATTTCTACTGATGCAGGCGGAGGCGACAACCCTGAAGCTGGCGCTGGGCATTGAGTATGACGGCAGCCGCTATTATGGCTGGCAGCGGCAAAATGACGTTCGCAGCGTACAGGAAAAGCTGGAGAAAGCGCTGGCAAAAGTGGCGAACCATGACGTCAGCGTGTTTTGTGCCGGACGGACAGACGCAGGCGTACACGGCACCGGTCAGGTGGTGCATTTTGAAACCACCTCCCGGCGCGCCGACAGCGCCTGGACGCTGGGCGTCAATGCCAATCTGCCGGACGATATCGCCGTACGCTGGGTAAAAGCGGTGCCGGAGAGCTTTCACGCGCGCTTCAGCGCGACCGCGCGGCGCTATCGCTACGTGATTTATAATCAGCGGCTGCGCCCGGCTATTCTCGGCAACGGGCTGACGCACTACTACCATCCGCTGGACGCCGAAAAAATGCAGCGTGCCGGCCAGCATCTGCTGGGTGAGAACGATTTCACCTCATTTCGTGCCGTTCAGTGCCAGTCGCGTACGCCGTGGCGTAACGTGATCCATCTGAACGTCATACGTCAGGGGGCATTTGTCATTGTCGATATCAAAGCTAACGCCTTCGTGCATCATATGGTGCGTAACATCGTCGGCAGCCTGATAGAAGTCGGCAATGGCAATCAGCCGGAAAGCTGGATAGCGGATCTGCTGGCGGCGAAAGATCGCACGCTGGCAGCGGCAACCGCGAAAGCGGAAGGGTTATACCTGGTGGCGGTGGATTACCCGTCGCATTTTGCGTTACCTCAGCCTGCGCCGGGACCACTGTTCCTCGCAGATTAATTTTTAACAGTAGGGTGTCAGGGAGTTAGCTGGTATGGAGTTTATCCATTTTGTTGTCGATTTTATTCTGCACATTGATGTGCACCTGGCCGAACTGGTGGCGCAGTATGGCATCTGGATCTACGCCATCCTGTTTCTGATCCTGTTTTGCGAGACCGGTCTGGTGGTGACGCCATTCCTGCCGGGTGACTCGCTGCTGTTTGTGGCAGGCGCGCTTGCTGCTTTACCGGGCAACGACTTAAACGTACATCTGATGGTCACGCTGCTGGTTATCGCTGCCATTCTCGGCGATGCGGTGAACTACACCATTGGCCGCCTGTTTGGTGAGAAGCTGTTCAGTAATCCGCAGTCTAAAATCTTCCGCCGCAGCTATCTCGATAAAACCCATGCGTTCTACGATCGCCACGGCGGTAAAACCATTATACTTGCGCGCTTTGTGCCAATCGTGCGAACCTTTGCCCCCTTCGTGGCGGGTATGGGGCACATGTCCTATCGCCACTTTGCGCTCTTCAACGTTACGGGCGCGCTGTTGTGGGTACTGCTGTTCTCCTATGCCGGCTATCTGTTTGGCGATCTGCCGGTGGTGCAGGAGAACCTCAAGCTGCTGATTGTCGGCATTATCGTGGTATCGATACTGCCAGGCGTGATTGAAGTATGGCGTCATCGCCGTCAGGCGCGTCAGCAGAAATCGCAGTAAGCCCGTCACCAGATTTTTATCCACAGCGTGAACAGGTTGTGGTTTAATGAGCGACATTTACGGCCTGCTGAAGGTGATTTCAGCAGTAACGAAAAGACTGGACCAGGTCAGCATTAAACAGAAAGGTCATCAATGAGCTGGATTGAACGCATACTGAATAAAAGCACCACGACGCCTACGCGCAAAGCCAGCATCCCGGAAGGGGTGTGGACCAAGTGCGACAGCTGTGGTCAGGTGCTCTACCGCGCCGAGCTGGAGCGCAACCTTGAGGTCTGCCCGAAGTGCGACCACCATATGCGTATGCACGCGCGCGAGCGTCTGCATAGCCTGATGGATGAAGGATCGATGGTTGAGCTGGGAAGCGAGCTGGAGCCAAAAGATCTGCTCAAGTTCCGCGACTCCAAAAAGTATAAGGATCGTCTGGTAGCGGCCCAGAAAGACACCGGCGAAAAAGATGCGCTGATCGTCATGAAAGGCCAGCTGCACGGCATGCCGGTTGTGGCGGCGGCGTTTGAGTTTGCCTTTATGGGCGGCTCGATGGGCTCAGTCGTGGGCGCGCGCTTTGTGCGTGCCGTAGAGCAGGCGCTGGAAGATAACTGCCCGCTGATCTGCTTCTCGGCCAGCGGCGGTGCGCGTATGCAGGAAGCGCTGCAGTCGCTGATGCAGATGGCAAAAACCAGTGCGGCACTGGCGAAAATGCAGGAGCGCGGTCTGCCTTATATCTCCGTGCTGACTGACCCGACCATGGGTGGCGTTTCTGCCAGCTTTGCGATGCTGGGCGATCTCAACGTGGCGGAGCCAAAAGCGCTGATCGGTTTTGCCGGTCCACGCGTGATTGAGCAGACGGTACGTGAAAAGCTGCCGCCGGGCTTCCAGCGCAGTGAGTTCCTGATTGAAAAAGGCGCGATCGACATGATCATCCGTCGTCCGGAAATGCGCTTTAAGCTGGCGAGCCTGCTGGCAAAAATGATGAACCTGCCGGCTCCGCAGCTGGATGGCGAGCCGCCGGTGGCGGTGGAACCAGAAAGCAACGACGCCTGACAGGCAACCGAAAGGCGCAGCGATGCGCCTTTTTACTTTCATTCCGTACATCCCATTTTCAGTGAGCAGCCGTGCCGGTTTCTGCCTGTTGATAGCCATCAGCCGCGCGCAGGCCCCTCTTTCCGCCGCTGCGCTGAACGATGAGCTGTACTACGCAACAGACGGGACTCATGAACACGCATCAGCCTCCTCAGGGCACGTCGCCGCTGGCCACGTGGCTTCACTATCTTGAGCATCTTCACTCACAGGCGATTGAACTGGGTCTGGATCGTATTCAGCGCGTTGCCGCGCAGCTTGACCTGCTGAAACCCGCTCCCTTTATCTTTACCGTCGCCGGCACCAACGGCAAAGGCACCACCTGCCGCACCCTGGAAACGCTGCTGATGGCAGCAGGCTACCGCACGGGCGTCTACAGTTCGCCGCATCTGGTACGCTACACCGAGCGCGTGCGCGTGCAGGGCGCGGAGCTGCCGGAGGCGCAGCACAGCGCCAGCTTTGCTGAAATTGAGGCGGGGCGTGGTGATACCTCGCTCACCTATTTTGAATTTGGCACGCTCTCTGCGCTTAATCTGTTCCGCCAGGCGAATCTTGACGTGGTGATCCTCGAAGTCGGACTGGGTGGCCGTCTTGATGCCACCAACATTGTTGCCAGCGATGTGGCGGTGATCACCAGTATCGCACTCGATCACACAGACTGGCTTGGCCCCGACCGCGAGAGTATCGGGCGGGAAAAAGCGGGTATTTTCCGCGCCGGTAAACCTGCCGTGGTGGGCGAAGCGGAGATGCCGGCAAGCATCGCTGCGGTGGCCGCAGAGACCGGTGCCGTGCTGCATCAGGTCAATCGCGACTGGCAGTGGCAGGGCGGTAGTGATAGCTGGATGCTGCAGGATGCGCAGGGTGATCTGCGCGATCTGCCGCTGCCGCAGGTGCCGCTGCCGAATGCGGCCACGGCGCTGGCTGCGTTACGCGTGTCGGGTCTGCAGGTGCCTGACGCCATTATCCGCGCGCATCTGCCGCAGGCGGTACTGGCAGGGCGTTTCCAGACCATAAGCCATGCGCCGCAGGTGATTCTGGACGTTGCGCACAACCCGCACGCCGCTGCCTGGCTGGCGTCGCGCCTGGCGGCGCTGCCCGCGGGCGGAACGGTTCATGCGGTAGCGGGTATGCTGCACGACAAAGATATTGCCGGTACGCTCGCTGCGCTGGCGCCGCAGGTGACGCACTGGTACTGCGCGCCGCTGGCAGGTCCGCGTGGCGCATCAGCAGAGGAGCTGCTTACGCATCTGGAGAGCGGGACGGCATATGACAGCGTCGATGCGGCGTGGCGGGCGGCGCGTGCGCAGGCCAGTCAGCAGGATGTGATTCTGGTGTGTGGGTCATTTCACACCGTAGCACAGGTTATGGAATCGATGGCAGCGGAGAACGGCAGTGGCGAGTAAGTTTCAAAATCGGTTAGTGGGCACGGTGATCCTGGTGGCGATTGGCGTCATTGTGCTGCCGGGCCTGCTGGACGGTAAGAAAAAGCATTACAAGGAAGAGTTTGCAGCGATTCCGCTGGTGCCGAAGCCTGACGATCAGCAGGATAGCGAAATGGTGCCGCCGGTCACGCAGCCGCTGCCGTCGCAGCCGCCGGAAGGCGCCGGTGCTGCGCAGCAGTCAGCGACCACTCAGGCCGCGCAAAATCCGGCCGTCAGCGGCAGCGCGCAGCCGGTGCAGAACAGCCAGCCGAGCGTCGTCACGCCACCGGCGGTGCATCAGCAGACGCAGCCCAAAACCCAGCAGAAAGCGGCTGAGCAGACGAAACCTAAAACCACCGAGCAGAGCAGGCCGAAGCCGGCAGAGCAACCGAAGCCGAAGCCGGTGGAGACGCCAAAACCCGCAGAGCAGCCAAAAGCAGCGGAGCAGAGCAAGCCGGCAGAAACGCCGAAGCCAGCCAGCGCGCCGGCCGGGCAGGCGTATGTGGTACAGCTTGGCGCACTGAAGAACGCTGCGAAAGTGGACGAGATTGTGGCGAAGCTGCGGCTCTCTGGCTACCGCGCCTTTACCGTGCCGTCATCGCCGGTACAGGGACAAATTACCCGTATCTACGTCGGACCTGACGCCTCTAAAGCGAAGCTGCAGAGTTCGCTGAGCGAGCTGCAGAGCGTTTCCGGACTGGGCGGCGTGGTGAAACCCTATAGCGTGCGCTGAGAGGCTGATAAGCCACGCCGATAGCAGTAACAGGCGTGGCTTATAGCGCGTGAATGCCGGATTGAAGCCGTTAATTAACATTAAAATCAGCTAGTTAAATATTGCTGATAGTAACGGGCGAAGGAATTATTTTTCCTCGCCCTTTTTCATCACCGCGAACGGGAAAAGGCTACGCAAACGTTTTCTTTTTCTGTTAGAATGCGCCCCGAACTGGATGCAGGGGTGCGAAGCACTGTACTGGAAGCGTTCATGATCTGGATTGATTACGTCATTATTGCGGTAGTTGGTTTTTCGGCTCTGGTCAGCCTGATTCGCGGGTTTGTCCGGGAAGCCTTATCTCTTGTTACCTGGGGATGCGCGTTTTTTGTCGCCAGTCATTACTACGCCTACCTGGCAGTCTGGTTTACAGGTTTTAACGACGAACTGGTTCGCAACGGCATCGCAATTGCGGTGTTATTCGTTGCCACCCTGATTGTGGGTGCCATCGTGAACTATGTGATCGGCTCGCTGGTTGAGAAAACCGGCTTGTCGGGAACCGACAGGGTGTTGGGGGTCTGTTTCGGGGCGTTGCGTGGCGTGCTGATTGTTTCCGCCATTCTTTTCTTCCTTGATACATTCACCGGCTTTTCAAAAAGCCCGGACTGGCAACAGTCTCAGCTCATTCCCCAGTTCAGTTATATCATCAGGTGGTTTTTTGATTACCTGAAAAGCACGTCAAGTTTTTTACCCCGGTGACACCATCGGGAGTGCGGCTAATGAGGAAATGACAATATGTGCGGTATTGTTGGTATCACCGGTTTTATGCCAGTAAACCAGTCGATCTATGACGCGTTAACGGTGCTGCAGCACCGCGGACAGGATGCCGCCGGCATTTGTACTATCGATGCGCTGAACTGCTTCCGCCTGCGCAAAGCAAATGGTCTGGTCAGCGACGTGTTTGAAGCGCGTCACATGCAGCGTTTGCAGGGCAATATCGGTATCGGCCACGTGCGTTACCCTACCGCCGGCAGCTCCAGCGCCTCTGAAGCGCAGCCGTTTTACGTTAACTCCCCTTACGGTATTACGCTGGCGCATAACGGCAATCTCACCAATGCGCATGAGCTGCGCAAACAGCTGTTTGAGACCGGTCGCCGTCACGTTAATACCACCTCCGATTCAGAGATCCTGCTCAACATTTTTGCGCAGGAGCTGGATCGCTTTCAGCACTATCCGCTCGATGCGGAAACCATTTTTGCCGCGGTAGCGGCAGTGCATCAGCAGGTGCGTGGCGCTTACGCCGTGGTGGCGATGATTATCGGACACGGTATGGTGGCGTTTCGCGATCCCAACGGTATTCGTCCGCTGGTGCTCGGCAAGCGCGCTATGCAGGATGGCCGCACAGAGTATATGGTTGCCTCGGAGAGCGTGGCGCTGGATACGCTGGGGTTTGAGTTCATTCGTGACGTTGCGCCGGGTGAAGCGGTCTATATCACTGAACAGGGTCAGCTTTCGACCCGCCAGTGTGCAGAGGATCCGAAAAGCAATCCCTGCCTGTTTGAATATGTCTATTTTGCCCGCCCGGACTCTTTCCTGGATAAGATTTCCGTCTACAGCGCGCGCGTGCGCATGGGCACCAAGCTCGGTGAAAAAATTGCCCGGGAGTGGGAAGATCTCGATATCGACGTGGTGATTCCGATTCCGGAAACCTCCACCGATACTGCACTGGAGATTGCGCGCATTCTGAACAAGCCCTACCGTCAGGGATTTGTGAAAAACCGCTATGTGGGCCGCACCTTTATTATGCCGGGCCAGCATCTGCGCCGCAGCGCCGTACGCCGCAAACTCAACGCCAATCGTGCAGAGTTCCGTGATAAAAACGTGCTGCTGGTGGATGACTCTATCGTGCGCGGTACGACTTCTGAACAGATTATCGAGATGGCGCGCGAGGCGGGCGCTAAGCGGGTTTACCTCGCCTCAGCTGCACCAGAGATCCGTTTTCCGAACGTCTATGGCATCGACATGCCAAGCGCCACCGAGCTGATTGCCCATGGCCGTGAGGTGGAGGAGATTCGCAAGCTGATTAAGGCGGATGCGCTGATCTTCCAGGATCTGAACGATCTGATTGAAGCGGTACGCGAAGAGAATCCGGACATTGAGCAGTTTGAGTGCTCCGTTTTTAACGGCGTTTACGTCACCAAAGATGTGGACCAGCAATACCTGGAGTATCTGCAGTCGCTGCGTAACGACGATGCCAAAGCGCTGCAGCGTCAGAACGAAGTGGAAGGGCTGGAGATCCATAACGAAGGCTGACTGAGCTGTTATCCGGCACTCCCGACGGGGCAGGCGCAAGCCTGCCCCGTCTGTTTTGCGCTTTTTCACCGGGCGCCAGCGCAATTTTGCCTGTAGCAGGCTATCATTGCCGATTCTGAACAGAGTAAGGCAGAGTTATGAAACGTCTCATCGTGGGTATTTCCGGCGCCAGCGGCGCAATCTACGGCGTGCGGCTGCTGCAGGTGCTGCAATCGGTGCCGGAGGTGGAAACCCATCTGGTGATGAGCCCGGCAGCGCGCCAGACGCTGGCGCTGGAAACGGACTACAGCGTGCGGGATGTGCAGGCGCTTGCCAGCGTGGTGCATGACGTGCGGGATATCGGGGCAAGCATCTCTTCCGGCTCATTTAAAACGCTGGGTATGGTGATCCTGCCGTGCTCAATGAAAACGCTCTCCGGCATTGTACACAGCTACAGCGACAGCCTGCTGACGCGCGCCGCCGACGTCGTGCTGAAAGAGCAGCGCCGCCTGGTGCTCTGCGTACGCGAAACTCCGCTGCACGTCGGTCATCTGCGTATGATGACCACGGCGGCTGAACTGGGCGCGATGATAATGCCGCCGGTACCGGCGTTCTATCACCGGCCGCAGCGTATTGAGGATTTAGTCGACCAGACGGTTAACCGCGTGGTGGATCAATTTGATATCACGCTGCCGGAAGATCTGTTTATGCGCTGGAATGGCGCATAAACGTTGCGCGCTGCACAATGGATGTGCAAATACGCGGTGTCGATCACTCTTCGTGCATAATCTGCACTAAAAGTTAGCAAACTCGCTTTTTCTTCTGCATCCCGCTGTTATATTCCCCTCATAACGAACTCTCTGCGTCCCGTTACGACGCTCTCGTTAACGCGCCTGCGTGCTGCATCGCCAGCTCTGAGACCTGGCATGAAAACTGCAATCCATTCAGCGCAAAACACACATCACACCACATAACAATAAGCACGTCACTTGAGGGTAAACTATGAAAAAGCGAGTTCTGGCTCTCTCCCTGCTGCTGGCAATGACCGGCACCGCCAGCGTTTTTGCCGCAGTACCGCAGTCGCTGCGTATCGGGACCGATCCAACTTACCCGCCGTTTGAGTCAAAAAATGCCCAGGGCCAGCTGGTGGGGTTTGATATCGACCTTGCCAATGAGATTTGTAAACGCATTCAGGCCAAATGCACCTATGTGGAAAGTGATTTCGATGCGCTCATTCCGTCGCTGAAAGCGAAAAAAATTGATGCCATTATTTCGTCGCTCTCTATCACCGAAAAGCGTCAGGAGGAGATTGGCTTCTCGGAAAAACTCTATGCGGCTAACGCTCGTCTGGTGGCGGCAAAAGGCTCTCCGCTGCAGCCAACCATCGAATCGCTGAAGGGCAAAAATATCGGTCTGCTGCAGGGCACCACGCAGGAAACCTATGCGAATCAATACTGGCGGCCGAAGGGCGTTACCGTGACGCCTTATGCAAATCAGGATCTGGTCTATCAGGACCTGAACGCCGGACGCATTGATGCCGCTTTCCAGGATGAAGTGCAGGCGAGCGAAGGCTTCCTGAAGCAGCCGGTAGGCAAAAACTATGCGTTTGCTGGCCCGGCGGTGAAAGATGACAAAATCTTTGGTGTAGGCACCGGCATGGGACTGCGCAAAGATGACAGCGATCTCAAAGCCGCTATCGATAAGGCGTTTAATGAGATGCGCAAAGATGGCACCTACGACAAGATTGCGAAAAAATATTTCGATTTCAACGTCTACGGTGACTGATTGACCTGTTTCCTGATACTGCGGGTTGAGTGACAGGAACCGGGGCCATAACTATTCACTCCGGGCGCTTACTTATGTAAACTCCCGGGGTTCATACGCTTGCCGCTATCCTTCCGTGATTCATATCCCTGGTCAGGACTGTCCGCTATTTCCCGGGCAGCGTGTGTTATTTTCCCCTCACGACAGGATCGAAATCATGTTGTACGGCTATTCTGAAGTCATTCTCAAAGGCACGCTGGTGACGCTGGAGCTGGCGCTGAGCGCCGTGCTGCTGGCGGTTATCCTTGGCCTGCTCGGGGCGGGTGCCAAACTGTCGCGCAGCCGGCCGCTGGCGATCATTGCGGAAGGGTACACCACCCTGATCCGCGGCGTGCCCGATCTGGTGCTGATGCTGCTGATCTTTTACGGGCTGCAGATTGCGCTCAACGCGGTAACTGACGCACTGGGCCTGGCGCAGTTTGATATCGACCCGATGGTGGCCGGTATCATTACCCTCGGGTTTATTTACGGCGCCTATTTTACTGAAACCTTTCGCGGCGCGTTTCTGGCGGTGCCGAAGGGACAGATTGAAGCCGCCACCGCCTTTGGGTTTACCGGCTCGCAGACGTTCCGGCGCATTCTGTTTCCGGCCATGATGCGTTTTGCGCTGCCCGGTATCGGAAACAACTGGCAGGTGATCCTCAAGGCTACCGCACTGGTGTCGCTGCTGGGGCTGGAAGATGTGGTCAAAGCGACGCAGCTGGCGGGCAAGAGCACCTGGCAGCCATTCTACTTTGCCATTGTGGCAGGGGTGATCTATCTGGTGTTTACCACGCTTTCCAATGGCGTGCTGTGGTGGCTTGAGCGCCGCTACTCGGTCGGGGTAAAAAGGGCAGAATTATGATCGAAATTATTCAGGAGTACTGGAAGCAACTGCTCTGGACCGACGGCTATCGCTTCACCGGCGTGGCGATCACGCTGTGGCTGCTGATTCTTTCTGTCGTCCTCGGCGGCTGTCTGGCTGTGATCCTGGCCATCGCCCGCGTGTCACCTAACCGGTTTATCTCAACCCCGGTCTGGCTGTTTACCTATGTGTTTCGCGGTACGCCGCTCTACGTCCAGCTGCTGGTGTTCTACTCCGGCATGTATACGCTGGAAGTGGTGAAAGGATCTGAGCTGCTGAATGCCTTTTTTCGCAGCGGTCTGAACTGTACGCTGCTGGCATTTACGCTGAATACCTGCGCCTACACCACTGAAATCTTTGCGGGCGCCATCCGCGCCGTGCCACATGGCGAAATTGAAGCGGCGCGCGCCTACGGTTTTTCAACCGTAAAGCTTTACCGCTGCATCATTTTGCCCTCCGCGCTGCGTACCGCGCTGCCTGCATACAGCAATGAAGTGATCCTGATGCTGCACTCCACCGCGCTGGCGTTCACCGCGACCGTGCCGGATCTGCTGAAAATCGCGCGTGATATTAACTCGGCCACCTATCAGCCGTTTACCGCGTTTGGACTCGCTGCCGTGCTCTATCTGATTATCTCCTATGTGCTGATTAGCCTGTTCCGCCTTGCGGAACGCCGCTTTCTGGCACATGTGAAACCCTCTTCGTCGCACTGAGTATCACTATGGCTGAAAATAAATTACAGGTTGCCGAACTGCACAAACGTTACGGTGAACATGAAGTTCTGAAAGGCGTCTCACTGCGCGCCAACGCCGGCGATGTGATTAGCATCATTGGCTCTTCTGGCTCCGGGAAAAGTACGTTTTTACGCTGCATTAACTTCCTCGAAAAGCCGAGCGAAGGGGCTATCGCTGTTAATAACGAACAGATTGCGCTGGTGCGTGATACCGACGGCCAGCTGAAAGTGGCGAACAAGGAGCAGCTGCGCTCGCTGCGCACGCGCCTCACGATGGTGTTTCAGCACTTCAATCTCTGGAGTCATATGACGGTGCTGGATAATGTGACTGAAGCACCCATTCAGGTGCTTGGTCTGAGCAAGGCGGAAGCGCGCGAACGGGCGATTAAATATCTGGATAAAGTCGGGATTGATGCGCGCGCGCGGGCAAAATATCCGGTACATCTCTCCGGTGGCCAGCAGCAGCGCGTCTCGATTGCCCGTGCGCTGGCAATGGAACCGGAAGTGCTGCTGTTTGATGAACCGACCTCAGCGCTCGATCCCGAGCTGGTAGGCGAAGTGCTGCGTATTATGCAGAAGCTGGCGGAAGAGGGAAAAACCATGGTCGTGGTCACGCACGAGATGGAGTTTGCCCGCCACGTCTCAAACCATGTGATTTTCCTGCATCAGGGAAAAATTGAGGAAGAGGGGACGCCCGATGAGCTGTTTGGCAATCCAAAGAGTCCGCGCCTGCAGCAGTTTTTAAAAGGCTCGTTAAAATAGGCTGCTGAGCCGTAGCGGCGCAATTCATGGCGCGCTTGTTTGCCATCTGGCGATCAACCCCGCGCGATAAATCGCGTCGCTACGTATCGCAAAAACGTTTTAATCACTCGCCAAGCAACTTCAGCGCCGTGTCTTCGTCGGTCACCAGCCCGGAGATCCACCCACCCAACAGCGCGGCGCGAATGGCCGGATATTTCCGTGCGCTGCCGGCAAAGCCGATAATCTTCCGCTGCGTCTGACTCTCCAGCAGTACGCTGGTGAGCAGCGCATCAGTTTCGCCCCACACCCGCTCGCCCTGCTGATTAAAGAAATGGCCAAGCATCTCACCCACCACGCCACGCGTGTTAAGCGCTCTGACCTGCACATCGGTTATAAAGCCTTCGGCATTTAGCGGACAGCCCGGCTGCACTTCACCAATGCCAACAAACGCAACGTCCGCCTGCAGGGCGCGCTGCGTCACGCGCTGGTAGACCTGATGCTGCACCCACATAGTTTTGTCTTCGGGCGTGTCGGCATAGAGCGGCGCGGGGATGAAAAAATATTTGCCCTGCATTTTCTCAGCCATCTTTAGCGGCACGTCGTAACGCGTACCGGAATCATCGCGCGCAATCGCACCAATCATCGACACGCACTGATGCTGTGGCCGTTCAATCCACGGCAGCGCGTCGATCATCGAACGCAGCGTTTTGCCGGAGCCAATGCCGAACACCTGCGGCTGCTCCTCGCTGATAAACTGGCTCATCACTGAGGCGCCTTCAACGGCCAGCATCTGCTGAATAGCGTCATCCTCCAGACGGGCAGAGGGCACCACCCGACACAGATCAAGACCAAATTTCGTCTGCACCTCGTGCGCCAGTTGCAGACAGTGGGTAACCGGATGATCGATTTTGACGCTGACCATGCCCATTTCCCGTGCGCTGGACACCAGCCGCTGCGCCACCTGACGCGATAAGCCGAGCGCGCGCGCAATCTCCTGCTGTGTTACGCCAGCGACGTAATACATCCATGCCGCCCGCGCCGCCAGCTCCTGCTTTTTCTCTTCTCTGCTCATCACGCGCTTCCGTCGAAAACTGAAGCGTCAGTTTATCGCGGAATCAGACACAAGTGCTAATCGGGCAAAAGCCCTAAATAAGAGCAAATGTATTAATTGTGATGCATCTCGCAGAACAAAATGTTAGCCGACGACTATGCTACGTCGTATCGGGCAAATGCCCTTCGCAATGGCAAAAGCTTACTCAGAGGCGATTATGACGACGAATTTAGTATGGATGCACATCGGTGCTGGCTCCTTTCACCGTGCCCATCAGGCGTGGTATCTGCACAAGCTACGTGAGCAGGGTGATGAGAGCTGGAGCATTGCGCTGGGCAACATCCGCAATGATGCAGCGGTACTGCTCAATCAGCTGCAGGCGCAGAACGGCGAGTATGTGCTGGAGACTGTCACGCCAGAGGGCGAACGCGCGTATGAAACCATCACCTCGCTGCGCAAAATCCTGCCGTGGGACAGTGACATCAGTGCGCTGGTCGCCCAGGGCGCAGAGGCGCACACCCGCGTGATCAGCTTTACCGTGACCGAAGCCGGTTACTACCTGACGCCAGAGCATGAGCTGGATCTGGCGCAGCCGGACGTGCAGGCTGATATTCACGGTGAAATCCGCACGCTGTACGGCGCGCTGACGCGGATTCTGCAGCAGCGTATGGCCAGCGGCGGCGCAGCGGTTACGCTGCTGAGCTGCGATAACCTGCGCCACAACGGAGAGCGCTTCCGCCACGGGTTTCTCTCATTTCTGGCGGCGAAAGGCGATATGGCGCTGGCGGCCTGGGTGCGTGATAACACCACGTCGCCTGACACCATGGTAGACCGCATCACACCGCGCCCGACATCCGATGTGGTGGAACGCGTCAGGGCCGCTACCGGTAAGGAGGATGGCGCGGCCGTGATGGCTGAATCCTTCATTCAATGGGTAATCGAAGACAATTTTATCGCCGGTCGCCCGGCGCTGGAGAGAGTGGGCGTTGAGCTGGTGGACAGTGTGTTACCGTGGGAAGAGGCGAAAATCCGCATTCTCAACGCCACGCACGCGGCGATTGCCTGGGCGGGCACGCTTACCGGACTGAATTACATTGACGACAGCACGCGCCAGCCGGCGATTTATCAGCTGGCGCACGACTACATCACTCAGGATGTTATTCCGTCGCTCACGCCGTGTCCGCTCGATCTCGCCGATTACCGCGATGTGGTACTGGCGCGCTTCAGTAATCCCTATATCAAAGATACCAACCAGCGCGTCGGCGCGGATGGCCTGTCAAAAATCCCTGGCATGGTAACGCCGACGCTGCGTGAGACCTGGCAGCGCGGCGCGGAGCCCGCCGCTACGGCGGTACTGCCGGCGCTGTTCTTCCTGTTTCTGCAGCGCTGGGCCGCTGACGATCTGCCTTATACCTATCAGGATGGCGCGTTGCAGGCAGAGGCATTGCGTCAGCAATTTGCGGCTGCCGATGCGCTGGACGCGTTTATCCGCGACAAAGCGCTGTTTGCTGAACTGGCGGATGATGCCGCATTTCACGCGCTGATGCACCGTACGGTGGCGGATCTGCAGCGCTGGCTGAAACAGCCTGAACAGATGCTGGCAGCGGTATAAGGAGCGTGTGATGTATCTTGGCATTGATATTGGCACCTCCGAACTCAAAGCGCTGATCGTCAACGCGCAGGGCGACATTGTGGCCTCCAGCCATGCCACGCTTAGCGTGCAGCGTCCACATCCGCACTGGGCTGAGCAGGATCCGGAAAGCTGGTGGCAGGCGTGCGAACAGGTGCTGGCCGCACTGCGACAACAGGTGCCGGATGCCTGGCACGCCATCCGCGCCATTGGCCTCTCCGGCCAGATGCACGGCGCAGTGCTGCTGGATGCCGACGGCCAGGTGTTGCGCCCGTGCATACTGTGGAACGACACGCGCAGCGCCGCCCAGTGCGAGACGCTGCGCACCCGACGTCCGCAGATGATGCACATCAGCGGCAACATGATCATGCCGGGCTTTACTGCCCCCAAACTGCTCTGGGTGGCTGAGCACGAACCCGCGATCTTCCGGCGCATCGCGAAAGTGCTGCTGCCGAAAGATTATCTGCGCTGGCGGCTCACCGGAGCATTCGTCAGCGAGCCGTCTGATGCGGCGGGCACGCTGTGGCTGGATGTGGCACAGCGCGACTGGTCAGATGAACTGCTGGCGATAAGCGGACTGACGCGCGCGCAACTGCCCACGCTGGTGGAGGGAAGCGCCGTCAGCGGCACGCTGCGTGAAGATGTTGCCCGCGCCTGGGGCTTGTCCGCCACGGTGAGCGTGGCAGGCGGCGGCGGTGATAACGCGGCCTCTGCGGTAGGCGTAGGCGCGGTTAATCCCGGCGATGCGTTTATCTCACTCGGCACATCCGGCGTGATCTTCGTGGTTAACGACCGTCTGCAGGCCGATCCACAATCCGGCGTGCACGCTTTTTGCCACGCGCTGCCGGGGCGCTGGCATCAGATGAGCGTGATGCTAAGTGCTGCCAGCTGTCTGCGCTGGCTGTGCCAGCTGTTATCGGTGAGCGAGAATCAGCTAATGGCTGAGATGGCAGAACTGAGCGCGGAGCAGTGCCGCCGCGCACCGCTGTTTTTGCCCTATCTCTCGGGTGAACGCACACCGCACAACGATCCTGATGCCTCAGGCGCCTTCTTCAATCTGCGCCACGAAACACCGCGTGCGCTGCTGGGTTATGCGGTGATTGAAGGCGTAGCGTTTGGCCTGGCGGACGGACTGGCGGTGCTGGGCGATGCGCAGCGACAAATTACCCAGTGCAGCCTGACCGGCGGCGGCGCGCGCAGTACGCTGTGGGCACAGCTGATTGCGGATGTGCTGCAGCTGCCGATCGTCACTCATCCAGCCAGCGCCTCGGGCGCTCTCGGGGCCGCGCGTCTGGCCTGGCTCAGTGCCGGCGGCAACGAGCAGCAGGTATGCCTGAAACCGCCGGTTCAGGCGCGTTACCAGCCCGATGCGGCGCGCGGTGCGGTGCTGCAGCAGCGCCTGCGCCTGTTCCGCGAACTCTACGCTCAACAACAGCAGGCACGCGCGCTGCTGCCTGCCTGATGGCTTACTGAACAGAGGAAGATGGTGATGCACGCGAACGATTACTGGTTTGGCTTACCGAAAAAAATGTTCTGGGGCTTCCTCGCGATTGCCATTTTTATGGCGGGCGACGGCTTCGAAATGGCGTTTCTCTCCCGCCATATTACTGACATGGGCTTCACGCCGGGCCAGTCGGCGCTGGTGTTTACCTTTTACGGACTGGCGGCGGCGCTGGCGGCCTGGGCGTCCGGCGTGGTTGCGGAGTTGATTACCCCGCAACGTGCAATGCTGATTGGCTTTGTGCTATGGATAGTGATGCACACGCTGTTTATGTCACTCGGTCTTGGCCTGCGCAATTATCCGCTGATGGTGCTGTTTTACGGCATTCGCGGGCTGGCTTATCCGCTGTTCATCTACTCCTTCATGATGATGCTGGTGCAGGTCCTGCCGCGCGAGAAACTGGCTGCCGCCACCGGATGGTTCTGGGCGATGTATTCAGTCGGCATTGGCGTAGTCGGCAGCTATCTGCCCAGCCTGACTATCCCGATGCTGGGTGAAACCGGCACGCTGTGGCTGGCGATTGGCTGGGTAGCGGCGGGCGGCGTACTGGCCTTCTCCAGCCTGCGCAATGTGCCGGTGGATCGTTCACGCGTGAATCTGCCGCTGCGCGACAAGATGACCGAAATGTCACGCGCAGTGACCATTCTGTTCACCAACCAGCACGTGTTTTACGCCTGCCTGATTCGCATCATCAATACGCTATCGCTGTTTGGTTTCGCGATTATCATGCCGCTGCTGTTTGTTGATCGTCTCGGCTTTACCATCTCTGAATGGTTGCAGATTTGGGCCGTGTTCTTTTTTGTCACCATTTTCACCAACATCTTCTGGGGCATCACCGGCGAGAAAATTGGCTGGATCCGCCAGGTGCGCTGGTTTGGCTGTCTCGGTATGGCGATCTCCAGCCTGGCGTTTTACTACCTGCCGCTGTATGCCGGCCACAATTTCTGGGTCGCGCTGATTCCGGCGGTGATGCTGGGGATTTTTGTCGCGGCATTTGTACCAATGACCGCCGTGTTCCCGACGCTTGAACCGCATCATAAAGGGGCAGCCGTTTCGATTTACAATCTGTCGGCAGGCCTCAGCAACTTTGTGGCACCGGCGATTGCTTCAGTTATGTTGCCGTTCTTCGATATCGTCGGCGTGGTATGGGTATATACCGGGCTGTATGTGTTTGCCGGCGTGCTGACGTTTATTATTCGCGTGCCGCAACCGGGACACACCCGGGAAGCATCCGCAGTGAAATCGCGTATCGCGCAGCAGCGCAGTTGAGCCTGTACGAAAAAGTGCACTATTTGAATATCCGCAGGTTATTGCCTCAACTAAAGAGACGAGGCGCTGCCTTAACGCTTTTATGATCGTATTTTGCAGCGCCGCGCCAGTGAGCCGTGAGATATCGCCAGCGCAATTGCTTTTATCGCCAGCGATGGCGCACGTTATATCACCGGCGTTAACCTGCGGGTTGAGGTAGGTCTGACGGCGTCTAATGCCCAGCCGAAGCAGGCCTGAGCCGCTTCGATGGTTATGGACGGGACGGTGACCCCGCCACATCCTGCAGCGCCTGCTGTAAATCGTACCAGCGAAAGGTAAAGCCGGACGCCTCCAGCCGTTTAGGCAGCACATGCTGTCCGCCTAATACCAGCACCGCGGATTCCCCCATCATCAGTTTAATGGCGGCCGCCGGCGTGCGCATAAAAGCGGGGCGGTGCATGACCTGTCCCAGCGTCGCGGCAAACTGTTCGTTACGCACCGGATAGGGGGCAACCATGTTGAATGGACCGCGCAGCGACGGGTGATCCATCAGCCAGATGATGGCATCGATCATGTCATCAATATGGATCCACGGCAGATACTGTTTGCCGCTGCCAATCGGCCCGCCCACGCCAAGACGAAAAGGCAGTTTCATCTTTTCCAGCGCACCGCCTTCCGGCGCCAGTACCACACCGGTGCGCAGCAGGCAGACCCGCGTTTGCTCGCTCTCTGCCTTGAGCGCCAGCTGTTCCCAGCGCGCGCATAGCGTATGGGTAAACTCATCCTGACCGGGATCCTCTTCGGTCACAATGACCTCGCCGCTGTCGCCATAGAAGCCAGTGGCCGAACCGGAGATCAGAAACGCGGGAGGAGTACTGCTGGCGTGGATCAATGAAACCAGCTGTTCAGTGATTTGCCAGCGGCTTTCGCACAGCTGCTGCTTCTGGCTGGCGCTCCAGCGCTTATCGGCGATCGGTTCGCCAGCCAGATTTATGACGCCATCTATACCGTTCAGGTCCGTCTGCTGATTGATGCCTGACCATAACTTCACGCGCGCATCAAGTTTGTCGCGTGCTGCTGCCACGTCGCGCGTGACTACGCTCACCTGATGACCAATCTGTAACAGGCGCGGGATCAGATGGCGGCCAATCAGTCCGGTACCGCCGGTGATAAGCAGATGCATATTGAGTCTCCCTGGAATTTTTTTATTTGCGCTGAATTGAGCATAGATGAGAAGCGGAGAGTGAGTGTGACAGCGCCTGCAGCGTGAGGGAAAAAGCGGCCCTGAGGCTGCCGGAGAGGTAAAGATCCGACCAGCAGATTATTGCCTTAGGCGAAAAAAGCCGGTAAAGATGTGGCACCCCGGCTGCTTGTGCTGAGGCTGGCGGGATCGGGCAAAGCACGCTGAGCGCTTGCGACAGTGATAAGAACGCTTTACCTTACGCGCATTCTGATAAAGCAATAAAAAAATCGACGCGTGCCGCGCACGCTAAAACGTCAAAAGGGTTACGGATGGTGGATCAAACGGCAGATGACGCTATTGAGTGGGTGGATATCGTCAGCGAAGAGAACGAAGTGATTGCGCAGGCCAGCCGGGCTCAGATGCGGGCACAGTGTCTGCGCCATCGCGCCACCTATATCGTGGTACATGATGGTATGGGCAAGATCCTGGTACAGCGTCGCACAGAAACCAAAGATTTCATGCCCGGCATGCTGGATGCCACCGCGGGTGGCGTGGTGCAGAGCGGTGAAGAGATGCTCGAATCTGCACGGCGCGAAGCGGAAGAGGAGCTGGGGATTGCGGCAGTACCCTTTGCCGAACACGGCAAGTTCTACTTTGAAGATCAGCATTGCCGCGTCTGGGGCGGGCTGTTCAGCTGTGTTTCCCACGGTCCGTTTGCGATGCAGGAGAGTGAAGTTGATGAGATTTTCTGGATGACGCCAGAAGAGATCACGGCGCGCTGCGATGAGTTTACCGATGATTCGCTGAAAGCGCTCTCGCTGTGGCTGAGCCGCAATAGCGATGCAGCACGCAGCAAGCAGAACAGCGAAAGCTGACTGCTGCATCTGTATGACGCGAAAAAAAAGCATGCGCCTGGCGCATGCTTTTTTTATACCTGAGCAGGGGAGGGGAGCTTACCCTTCCGCCTGCTGCGACTGAATGGCCGTCAGGGCGATGGTGTAGACGATATCATCCACCAGCGCGCCGCGTGACAGGTCATTGACCGGTTTACGCATGCCCTGCAGCATCGGGCCGATAGAGATCAGATCTGCAGAGCGCTGCACCGCTTTGTACGTAGTGTTACCGGTATTGAGATCCGGGAAGATAAAGACCGTGGCGCGTCCGGCAACCGCCGAATTGGGCGCTTTCGACCGGGCAACATCTTCCATAATGGCCGCGTCATATTGCAGCGGACCATCAATAACCAGATCGGGGCGCTTCTCCTGCGCAATGCGGGTGGCTTCGCGCACTTTCTCAACGTCGCTGCCCGCACCGGAGTTGCCGGTTGAGTAAGAGATCATCGCTACGCGCGGATCGATACCAAAGGCGCTGGCGGAATCTGCAGACTGAATCGCGATTTCAGCCAGCTGCTCCGGGTTAGGATCGGGGTTGATGGCGCAGTCGCCGTAGACCAGTACCTGTTCCGGCAGCAGCATAAAGAACACGGATGAAACCAGCGAGCTGCCGGGCGCCGTTTTGATCAGCTGCAGCGGCGGACGAATGGTATTGGCAGTGGTGTGCACCGCGCCAGAGACCAGGCCATCCACTTCTCCGCTCTCCAGCATCATGGTCCCCAGCACCACATTGTCTTCCAGCTGCTCCTCCGCCACGACTTCCGTCATGCCTTTGCTTTTGCGCAGCTCAACCAGGCGCGGCACATAGTTTCCGCGCACAACTTTCGGATCGACAATCTCAATGCCGGTGCCCAGCTCCACGCCCTGAGCCGCCGCCACGCGCTGGATCTCATCCGGATCTCCCAGCAGGACGCAGGTGGCAATGCCGCGCTCGGCGCAGATTGCCGCCGCTTTAACCGTGCGCGGTTCGTCGCCTTCCGGCAGAACAATGCGTTTGCCCGCTTTACGTGCAAGTTCGGTCAGCTGATAGCGGAAAGCAGGAGGCGACAGGCGACGACTGCGCTCGGAAGTGGCGGTCAGCGACTCAACCCAGTCGGCGTTGATAAAGCCGGCAACATACTCCTGCACTTTTTCAATACGCTGCGTATCGTCAGCCGGTACTTCCAGGTTGAAGCTCTGCAGGCTCAGTGACGTCTGCCAGGTGTTGGTTTTCACCATAAACACCGGCAGGCCGGTCTGGAAAGCGCGCTCGCACAGACGGGCAATAGGCGCTTCAATCTGATAGCCACCGGTCAGCAGAATGGCACCAATTTCAATACCGTTCATCGCTGCCAGACAAGCAGCAACCAGCACGTCAGGGCGATCGGCCGAGGTCACCAGCAGCGAGCCGGGACGGAAATGCTCCAGCATGTGCGGGATGCTGCGTGCGCAGAAGGTCACAGATTTGACGCGGCGCGTCTCGATTTCACCTTCGTTGATGATTTCCGCGTTGAGGTGGCGGCACATATCGATAGCGCGCGTGGCGATCAGGTCAAAGCTCCACGGCACACAGCCCAGCACCGGCAGCGGACTGTTGGCAAACAGCTGTTTCGGATCGATGTTGGCTACGCTGGCTTTAGAGGAGTCATCGAAGATCTCTGACAGATCGGGGCGGGTGCGCCCCTGCTCATCAACCGGCGCATTGAGTTTGTTGATAATAACGCCCGTGATGTTTTTATTTTTACTGCCGCCAAAGCTGCTCTGGCTTAGTTCAATACGCTCTTTCAGCTGAGCAGGGGAGTCGTTGCCTAGCGCCATTACAAAAACAATCTCTGCATTGAGCGTCTTGGCGATCTCGTAGTTGAGCGCAGAAGCGAACTGATGCTTGCGTGTCGGCACCAGGCCTTCGACCAGCACCACCTCTGCTTCTCTGGCCGTGGCGTGGTAGTTGGCAATGATCTCCTCCATCAGCACATCCTGCTGGTTTGAACCCAGCAGTGACTCAACGCGCGACATCTGCAGCGGTTCAGCAGCAGGAATGGCGGAGTTTTTACGGATAATGGTGGTTGTCTGGTCCGGTCGATCGCCCCCGGCACGCGGCTGTGCAATCGGCTTGAAGACGCTCAGGCGTACGCCTTTGCGCTCCATTGCGCGGATTACGCCAAGGCTGACGCTGGTCAGGCCGACGCTGGTGCCGGTGGGGATAAGCATAACTGTACGTGACACGTTAAAAACCTCGCGGTGTTACAGGGTGTCAAAAAGGCTCCGTCAGCCTGAGCCGACGGAGAAAAGGATCAGGCCGTCAGGCGCGCGGCGTCCTGCGCGATCACCAGCTCTTCGTTGGTCGGAATCACCACTGCCGGACGGGTGCCTTCTTTATTGATGAAGCCAGACTTGCCGAAGCGCGCCGCGAGGTTGCGGTCGTGATCAACTTCGAAGCCCAGCAGCGCCAGTTTGCCCAGCGCCAGCTCACGTACCAGAGCCGCATTTTCGCCAATGCCGCCGGTAAAGATCACGGCATCCAGACGGCCATCCATGAGCGCCGTATAGCTGCCGATATATTTGGCCAGCCGGTGGCAGAAGACATCCATCGCACGTTTTGCATCTTCTTTGGTCGCATAGTTATCTTCAACATAGCGGCAGTCGCTGGTCACTTCCGTCAGGCCCAGCAGTCCCGACTCTTTGGTCAGCAGCTTGTTGATTGCATCAACGCTCATACCCAGAGCGTCATGCAGGAAGAAAACAATGGCCGGATCGATGTCGCCGCTGCGGGTGCCCATAACTAATCCTTCCAGCGGCGTCAGGCCCATTGAGGTATCAACGCACTGGCCGTTACGAATAGCAGACACGGAGCCGCCGTTACCAAGGTGACAGGTGATGATGTTCAGCTCGCTGACTGGCTTGTTCAGCATTTTTGCCGCTTCCTGCGTTACATAGTAGTGGCTGGTGCCGTGAGCGCCGTAGCGGCGTACGCCATGCTCACGATAGAGATGATAAGGCAGGGCGTAGAGATACGATTCTTCAGGCATTGTCTGATGGAAAGCCGTATCAAAAACCGCCACATTCTTATCAGAGAGATGCGGGAAATTTTTCATCGCCTCATCAATACCGATTAAGTGCGCCGGATTGTGCAGCGGTGCAAAAGAAGAGGCATCTTTAATGCCCTGAATGACCGCCTCATCAATGATGACAGACTGGGTCAGTCGCTCACCGCCATGTACGATACGGTGGCCGATTGCAGCGATTTGTGCCGAAAGCTCTGGTTTTTGTGCCAGAATAGATTTAACGATGAAGTTCAGCGCTTCGCTGTGGGCTGCGCCTGCACCTAATGGTGCTTCCTGCTTGCTGCCTTCCAGCTTCCATTTAATCCGCGCTTCCGGCAGGTGGAAACATTCAGCCAGTCCCGACAGGTACTCATCGCCGGTAGCTGGATTGAGGATAGCAAATTTAAGAGAAGAACTGCCGCAGTTCAGAACCAGTACTAACTTCGTCGACATGGAAGTACCTATTTGTTAAATAGTGGCTAAAAATAACGCAATCAGACTAACAGCGTAGCCCATGAAAGCGGGGCGATTTATGATTAACATCATGCGCCAGCTAAAAAGAAAACGACACGCAAAAAAAATTCGGTAATTTTACGCAAATTTTTGAAAGCGCTGTAGCAATACCTGGCTCTGGCTGTGCTTTAATCAGGCGGCAGCTTCCGGTAATGTTACTGAAAACGGCGTCAGAATACCCACTGTCACCTGCAAAAACAAAATGTTTTGAAGGATGTCACGTAAAGTTGTGTAGTTACAAATTTATTTTAAATAATGCAGTATTAGTTGAGGTGCATAATGGCGAATGACGCAGGTAATCCGGGCTGGTTTGGCTTATTCCAGCGCGGACAACACTACATGAGAACCTGGCCTGCGGATAAACGTCTGGCGCCAGTGTTTCCGGAAAATCGGGTCGTTACGGCGACCCGCTTTGCCATCCGTTTTATGCCGCCGCTGGCCGTATTTACCCTGACGTGGCAGATAGCGCTGGGCGGGCAGCTGGGGCCAGCCATCGCCACCGCGCTGTTTGCCTGCAGCCTGCCGATGCAGGGATTGTGGTGGCTGGGTAAACGAGCCGGTACGCCGCTGCCGCCTGCGCTGCTGCAGTGGTTCAACGAAGTCCGCAGCAAACTGGAAGAGGCGGGGCAGGCGATTGCACCGGTAGAGGGAAAGCCCACCTATCAGGCGCTGGCTGATGTGCTTAAACGGGCGTTCAGACAGCTGGATCGCACCTTTCTGGACGATCTTTAACTCTGCATAACCGGATAAGGAGCAGCAGGTGAATTTTAAAGGATTTCTGTTTGACCTGGATGGCACGCTGGTGGATTCACTGCCGGCAGTGAACCGCTGCTGGACGCAGTGGGGCGAACGTCACGCGCTCAGCGCTGATGTGGTACTCGATTATATTCACGGCAAACCCGCTATCGATTCGCTGCGCCATTTCATGCGCGGCGAGAGTGAGGCCGCCATCCAGGCGGAATTTCACTGGCTGGAGCAGCAGGAAGCCCGGGATACGCAGGGCATACGGGAAATAGCCGGCGCGCGTGCGCTGCTGACGCTGCTTAATGAGCAGAACATCCCCTGGGCGATTGTCACTTCCGGTTCGGTGCCGGTAGCCCACGCCCGGCATCGCGCAGCTGAGCTCCCTTTGCCAGCGGTGTTTATTACGGCCAATGATATCCGGCGCGGCAAGCCCGATCCGGAGCCCTATTTACTGGGTGCAGAGCGTCTGGGCCTGCATCCGTCTGAATGTGTGGTGGTTGAAGATGCGCCCGCAGGTATTGCGGCAGGCCTTGCGGCTGGCAGCGCAGTGATCGCCATCGATCCGGCGGCAGATACGCCCGGCCTGAACCAGGTGCTGTTTAATCTGCCCGATCTGAGCACGCTGGAAATTACGCAGAACGACACCGGCGCCTTTACGCTGAGCCTGCGCGCCTGAACGATACCCGCTCGCTCAGAGCGGGGTCTCCTGTGAAATCTCATCAAGCGACAGAGTAAAGCTCGGGACAAACACCTCCATAAAATAATCCATTTCAGGTGAACGCCGCTCGGTCAGGGTCTTCTCCAGCCGCGTTTTAGCCAGTGAAAATTCATGGTTGCCGGCAGAGAGCTCTTCAAGGCATTTCAGATAGGCGCAGAGAGCGTCAGCCTGTTTAACCACAGCCTGTTCAGCCGCGCTATAGTGGTGTTCATCAATCAGCGGCCGATACGCTTCCTGCAGTTCCGGCGGCAGCATTTCGATCAGCTTTTGCTGGGCAATTTTCTCAATCTTTTTATATTCATGCGCAATTTGCGCGTTGTAATACTTAACCGGCGTTGGCAGATCGCCGGTCAGCACTTCACTGGCATCATGATAGAGCGCCAGCATTGCAATACGATCGGGATTGAGTTCACCTGCAAATTTCAGATTTTTGATCACCGCCAGCGCATGCGCCACCATCGCGACCTGCAGGCTGTGTTCAGAGACATTTTCTGTACGCACATTGCGCATCAGCGGCCAGCGATTGATGAGTTTAAGGCGGGAGAGGTGAGCGAAAAAGTGGCTTTGAGTCATACAGCATCCTGTCAGCACAGCGGGGAGGAAACCCCTCCCCGGAATGCATACAGTATATACCTGACTGCAGCCAGGTACATGACAGGTTCAGCACCTGGCTGGCTGCAGCAGAAGGTGACTTACTGCCGGTAACCCTGCAGAAAACGTCCAAACTTGCCGATCGCCATCTCCAGATCGTCTACCCGCGGCAGAGTAACAATGCGCACGTGATCCGGATGTGGCCAGTTAAAGGCGGAGCCCTGTACCAGCAGCACTTTTTCCTGTAGCAGGAAATCGAGCACCATCTTCTGATCGTCATAAATATTAAATTTTTTCGGATCGATACGCGGGAACATGTAAAGCGCGCCCTGCGGTTTAACGCAGCTTACGCCGGGAATATCGTTAATCAGCTCCCAGGCACGCTGGCGCTGCTCGTAGAGCCGTCCGCCAGGGGCGATAAATTCGCTGATGCTCTGGTAGCCCCCGAGCGCGGTCTGAATCGCATGCTGAGCGGGCACGTTGGCACACAGGCGCATAGAGGCGAGCATTTCCAGGCCTTCAATATAGCCTTTGGCGTGTTTTTTCGGCCCGTTCAATACCATCCAGCCCTGACGAAAACCGGCCACGCGATAGGTTTTAGACAACCCGTTAAAGGTTACCGTCAGAAGATCGGGTGCCAGCGCCGCAATGGAGTGATGCTGCGCATCGTCGTAGAGGATCTTGTCATAAATTTCATCAGCAAAGATGATCAGGTTATGCTGACGCGCTATTTCCACCACCTCCAGCAGCAGCTCTTTACTGTAAACCGCGCCGGTCGGGTTATTGGGGTTGATAATCACAATACCACGCGTGCGCGGTGTGATTTTGCTGCGGATATCATCCAGATCCGGAAACCAGCCGGCTGACTCATCGCATCGGTAATGGACAGCTTTGCCGCTGGAGAGTGAAACGGCTGCCGTCCACAGTGGGTAATCCGGTGCCGGCACCAGCATCTCATCACCGCTATTGAGCAGCGCCTGCATCGCCTGCACGATCAGCTCTGATACCCCATTGCCGATATAGATATCTTCAACGGTAACGTCGCGCATATCACGCGCCTGATAATGCTGCATAATGGCTTTACGAGCAGAGTAGAGCCCCTTGGAGTCGCAGTATCCCTGCGCGCCCGGCAGATTACGTATCACGTCGACCAGAATTTCATCAGGTGCTTCAAAACCAAATGGCGCAGGGTTGCCAATATTCAGCTTGAGAACCTTGTTGCCTTCTTCTTCGAGTCGCTTTGCTTCTTTTAGTACCGGTCCGCGAATGTCGTAACAGACATTTTCCAGCTTACCGGATTTATCAATTTGGAAATTCATCGTTGCCGCCTTTTCGGGCAGAGTCCTTTAACCCGCCACCCAGTTAAAACCTGCCCAATTTACTCCTCTCCTGATAACAAAAGAAGGGCGGCTGCGGCTTTTGGCGTGATTGAGACAGATTCCCGGTCTGAGTAGCTAAATTATAGTTATATGCCGATTAAATTGGCTTTTATGACTGCCTGTAGCTAATTTAACAGATTATTATTTTGGTAAATAGCGATATGGTTTGCCTGTAACGGCTATGCCAGCTGCAGCGCTGTCATAAGAAAACCGGGTTATGCTTTCCATGCTAATGATTAGCTGCGCAATGAAATAGTTAAGCGTATCTTGCTAAATGATGATGTTTTATTCAGCTGGCGTTAACTCATGCATGGCGCAGCGACAATATCTGCATTCTTATGCGCAGTCTCAGCATAGAAATTGCGCGAATAGCAACGGGTGCGATCGCAATACTGGCGGACAATGAGCGTTTTTCTGTAACTTTATTGCTCCAAATAAGTTTACAAACCAGTTGGTCAAAATTTAACCCCGGCGTTACCAAAGGGGCCAAATGGGCTTATTCAGCAAAAAATTTGATGTTTTGCACGAAAACATTTCCCTTTAATGCGTAAAAATGATTAAGTATAATTTATTATTTGAAGCACTTTATGGCTTCGTTTCGACATAACAACGTGTTATCTCTTTTTTTGCTCTGCAACCTTTTATGCAGGCAACCAGGCAACTACACAGCTTCCAGCACCGGTACGACTCTTGTCTTTGGCCCTGAAGTTGTTCTGTCTCTAATGACGCCGCCTCTCTGCTGCCAGAGAACGTATGCTCGTCATTACCCGCCTGAACTCGGTTTTAAGACGATCCCCTCTGGAGATTGTCAGTAAGCACCATTGCCCCTTATCTCTTTGATTTTGTGGCAATACACCAGGGTAGTAGTTCTAAAAATCTTATAAAGTGAAGAAAAAATCATGACTAATGCAAATCGTCCGATACTGAATCTCGACCTCGATCTGCTGCGTACATTTGTTGCTGTTGCAGACCTGAATACGTTTGCGGCGGCGGCAGCGGCTGTGTGCAGAACTCAGTCAGCGGTAAGCCAGCAGATGCAACGTCTGGAGCAACTGGTAGGTAAAGAGCTGTTTGCCCGACATGGACGTAACAAACTTCTGACGGAGCACGGTATCCAGCTGCTTGGCTATGCCAGGAAAATCCTGCGTTTCAATGACGAAGCCTGCACCTCACTTATGTACAGCAATATTCAGGGCGTTCTGACTATCGGAGCCTCTGATGACACGTCAGATACCATTCTGCCTTTCCTGCTGAACCGGGTGACGTCAGTCTATCCAAAGCTCGCCATCGATGTACGTGTAAAACGTAACCCGTTTATGATGGAGATGCTGAACCAGGGAGAAGTCGATCTGGTGGTGACCACCTCCAGCCCGGGTAACTTTACGCATCAGGTACTGCGTACTTCACCAACGCTCTGGTACTGTGCCGCTGACTATATTTTCCAGCGCGGCGAAGCGATTCCTCTGGTACTGCTGGATGAACCGAGCCCATATCGCGATATGGCGATAGATCATCTGAACGAAGCGGGCATTCCATGGCGTATCTCTTACGTGGCATCAACGCTGGCAGCAGTGCGCGCGGCCGTTAAAGCTGGTCTGGGTGTCACGGCACGTCCGGTTGAGATGATGAGTCCTGAGTTGCGCGTAATGGGCGCAGCCGAAGGTTTACCTGTGTTACCGGATACGCAATATCTGCTGTGTCGTAACGCTGACAGCGATAATGAACTGGCGCTGGCCATTTTCAACGCTATGCAGTCGACAAACGATCCTTACAATCTCAGTGCAAATCCGGATAGCTCACTGCTGCTGGATGATGAAGAGTAAGTCGTAGTGATACCGCGGTAATACGCGCGTTACGCACTGTATAATTGCTATAAAAAAGCCTTAGTCGGCGTAACAGTGACTAAGGCTTTTTTTGTGCCTGTTGACCAGGGCCAGACACACGTTTTTTATGACCGATAATTATTGCGCTTTCCGAAAAGCGAGCGGTTGTTTCAATTTTATTCATTTTAGAAATTCTTTATCAAAAAATGCCTTCTTTACGGCCGTCGACCCTGCCATAGACGCTGCTTTTTAGAGCTAAAAGCGCAAAAGTGTGTTCTGGATCAAAAAAATAACCCTGCCAGGGAGAGGGAAATCTGCGGAAGACCTGTCAAAATGTGAGTGTTAAACGCACGATCCATGCATGTAAAACCCCGCGACACTGAAATTAACCGCACAAACTGAAGCGATTTAGCTGGCGCTGATGAGGGTATATGTTAATAATATGATGCGGGTGTAAAATAATGTTTGGATACTTTTGTCAAAGTTGACAAAAGGTTATAGAAAGGAGTAAAAAACCCCATAAAATTGCTGCCTAATCAGGAAAGACAGCAACGTTTATAAGGTTTTTATCCTTCCCTTGAATCGATGTGGTGTGTTTGCTGCAACCGTGCAGGATGCCATCGCCACTTTTGATGAGTAAGCAAAGCGTATGTCAACAACCACCGAAGTCATCGCTCATCACTGGGCGTTTATTGTATTTATTGTGATCGCATTTGGCCTCTGTGCCTTTATGTTAACCGGCGGCTGGCTGCTTGGTGGACGTGCTAAAGCGCGTTACAAAAACACCCCGTTTGAGTCTGGTATTGAATCGGTTGGCGATACCCACATCCGCCTCTCTGCAAAATTTTATCTGGTTGCCATGTTTTTCGTCATTTTCGACGTGGAAGCCCTCTATTTATACGCCTGGTCGACCTCCATTCGCGAAAGCGGCTGGGTCGGCTTTGTCGAAGCCGCAATTTTCATTTTGGTGCTCCTGGCAGGCCTGGTTTATCTGGTTCGCATCGGCGCGCTGGATTGGGCTCCTGCGCGTCGTCGCGTAGTGGTCAAATCAAGCCCGGTCAGCCACAGTCACACCAACCCTCATAAGCAGTAAAAGCGAGGCAATAAGATGGACTACACGCTGACACGCGTAGACCCGAACGGCGGGGATGGCGATCGTTATCCTCTGCAGAAACAGGAGATTGTTACCGATCCTCTGGAACAGCACGTTCACCGTAGCGTTTATATGGGCAAGCTGGAACACGCTCTGCATGACATGGTGAACTGGGGGCGTAAAAACTCTCTCTGGCCCTATAACTTTGGCCTCTCCTGCTGCTACGTAGAGATGACCACGTCATTTACTGCGGTGCATGACGTGGCACGCTTTGGCGCTGAAGTTATGCGCGCCTCGCCGCGCCAGGCTGACTTTATGGTTATTGCCGGTACGCCTTTTACCAAAATGGCACCCGTTATTCAGCGTTTATACGATCAGATGCTGGAACCCAAATGGGTGATCTCTATGGGTGCCTGCGCTAACTCAGGCGGGATGTATGACATCTATTCTGTCGTGCAGGGTGTGGATAAATTTCTGCCGGTGGATGTTTACATTCCAGGCTGCCCGCCGCGTCCGGAAGCCTATATGCAGGCGCTGCTGCTGCTGCGTGAGTCGATCGGTAAAGAGCGCCGTCCACTCTCCTGGGTAGTCGGTGACCAGGGTGTATATCGCGCCAACATGCAGTCTGAACGTGAAAGGAAACGTGGCGAGCGCATTGCCGTCACTAACCTGAGAACCCCGGACGAAGTGTAAGTATCCCGTACACGGATGGAGTAACGGCCGCATCAGAAAATGACAACGTAGTGTGTGCCGCCATCCTGACGCCTTCTTTTGAGTGCCTGATAACAGGCCGGAATGGTGAGTAACGTATGACAGATTTGACCACGCAAGATCTCGCTCAGCCAGCATGGCAAACCCGTGAGCACCTGGATGACCCGGTGATCGGCGAGCTGCGTAATCGTTTTGGGCCGGACGCCTTTACTGTTCAGGCAACCCGCACCGGCATTCCTGTAGTCTGGGTAAAGCGCGAACAGCTGCTGGAAATGATAACGTTCCTGCGCAAGCTGCCTAAGCCCTATGTCATGCTGTATGACCTGCATGGCTTTGATGAGCGTTTACGTACCCACCGCGCAGGCCTGCCTGCTGCGGATTTTTCCGTTTTCTATCATCTGCTTTCTATTGAACGCAACCGCGACATTATGCTCAAGGTGGCGTTATCTGAAAACGATCTGAATGTGCCAACCATCACCACTATTTTCGCCAACGCCAACTGGTATGAGCGCGAAACCTGGGAGATGTTTGGCATTACGTTTCAGGGGCATCCTCATCTGACGCGCATTATGATGCCGCAGACCTGGGAAGGGCACCCGCTGCGTAAAGATTATCCGGCGCGCGCGACTGAATTTGATCCCTTTACGCTGACTAAGCAGAAAGAAGATCTGGAAATGGAGTCGCTGACGTTCAAACCCGAAGAGTGGGGCATGAAGCGCAGCACGGCTAATGAGGACTTTATGTTCCTCAACCTTGGCCCGAACCACCCCTCTGCGCACGGTGCTTTCCGTATCATTCTGCAGCTTGACGGTGAAGAGATTGTCGACTGCGTACCTGACGTTGGCTATCACCATCGCGGTGCCGAGAAGATGGGCGAGCGGCAATCCTGGCACAGCTATATCCCTTATACCGATCGTATCGAGTATCTGGGCGGCTGTGTTAATGAAATGCCTTACGTACTCGCCGTAGAGAAACTGGCCGGGATCACGGTACCAGACCGCGTTAACGTCATTCGCGTGATGCTCTCTGAGCTGTTCCGTATTAACAGCCACCTGCTCTATATCTCAACCTTTATTCAGGACGTTGGCGCAATGACGCCGGTGTTCTTTGCGTTTACCGATCGTCAGAAAATTTATGATGTCGTGGAAGCGATTACCGGTTTCCGCATGCATCCCGCTTGGTTCCGTATCGGCGGTGTGGCGCACGATCTGCCGAAAGGCTGGGAGCGTCTGCTGCGTGAGTTCCTCGACTGGATGCCAAAACGCCTGAAAGAGTATGACAAAGCGGCACTGCGCAACACCGTGCTGATGGGGCGTTCGCAGGGCGTAGCCGCTTACAATATGGATGAAGCGCTGGCGTGGGGCACAACCGGTGCGGGTCTGCGTGCAACCGGCCTCGACTTTGACGTGCGTAAGTGGCGTCCTTATTCAGGCTACGAAAACTTCGATTTTGAAATTCCGGTTGGCGCAGGCATCAGCGATGCTTACACCCGCGTACAGCTGAAAATGGAAGAGATGTGGCAGTCGCTGCGTATTCTGGAGCAGTGCCTGAACAACATGCCGGAAGGGCCGTTCAAAGCGGACCATCCGCTGACCACGCCGCCGCCGAAAGAGCGTACGCTGCAGCACATTGAAACCCTGATCACCCACTTCCTGCAGGTCTCCTGGGGACCGGTGATGCCCGCCAATGAATCGTTTCAGATGATTGAGGCGACGAAAGGGATCAACAGCTACTACCTGACCAGCGACGGCAGCACCATGAGCTACCGCACCCGCGTGCGCACGCCAAGCTTCCCGCACCTGCAGCAGATCCCGTCAGTGATCCGCGGCAGCCTGGTATCCGATCTTATCGTCTACCTCGGTAGTATCGATTTTGTTATGTCAGACGTGGACCGCTAATTATGCACGATCAAAAAATTGCCATTCAAACCATCGACCCGAATGAGGTCTTTGTGCTGAGCGAGGCCGAGCACCACGCTATTGAGCATGAAAAACATCACTACGAGGATGCGCGTGCAGCCTCAATTGAAGCGCTGAAGATCGTGCAAAAACAGCGAGGCTGGGTGCCGGATGGCGCTATCCACGCGATTGCTAATGTGCTGGGTATTCCGGCCAGCGATGTCGAAGGTGTGGCAACGTTCTACAGCCAGATTTATCGTACGCCGGTTGGCCGTCACGTGATCCGCTACTGCGACAGCGTAGTGTGCCACATTACTGGTTACCAGGGTATTCAGGCGGCGCTGGAGCAGAATCTTCATATTAAACCCGGCCAGACAACGGCAGACGGCCGCTTTACGCTGCTGCCTACCTGCTGCCTCGGCAACTGCGATAAGGGGCCGACCATGATGGTGAATGACGATACGCACGTTCACCTGACGCCGGAAGGTATCGCCTCGCTACTGGAGCAGTATCAATGATGAAACCCATTATTCGTGCTGCGGAAACGCATCCGCTGACCTGGCGTCTGCGCGACGACAAACAGCCGGTCTGGCTGGAAGAGTACCGCAGCAAAAATGGCTACGCTGGCGCCGAAAAAGCGCTGAAAGGCATGAGCCAGGATGAAATCGTTACGGCGGTCAAAGACTCGGGCCTGAAAGGGCGCGGCGGTGCAGGCTTCAGCACCGGCCTGAAGTGGAGTCTGATGCCAAAAGATGAGTCCATGAATATCCGTTACCTGCTGTGTAACGCGGATGAGATGGAGCCAGGCACCTATAAAGACCGCCTGCTGATGGAGCAGCTGCCGCATCAGCTGGTGGAAGGCATGCTGATCAGCGCTTTCGCGCTAAAAGCTTATCGCGGCTATATCTTCCTGCGCGGCGAATATGTCGAAGCAGCAGAGAACCTGCGTCGCGCCATCGCCGAAGCTACAGAAGCGGGCTATCTCGGTAAAAATATTCTCGGCACCGGTTTTGATTTTGAGCTGTTTGTTCACACCGGCGCGGGCCGCTATATCTGCGGTGAAGAGACGGCGCTGATCAACTCGCTGGAAGGGCGTCGCGCTAACCCGCGCTCCAAGCCACCGTTCCCGGCCAGCGCCGGCGTCTGGGGCAAGCCAACCTGCGTTAACAACGTTGAGACCCTCTCCAACGTGCCGGCTATCTTCCTGAACGGCGTGGAGTGGTACAAAGGGCTGTCTAAAAGTGAAGACGCCGGCACCAAAATGATGGGCTTCTCCGGCCGCGTTAAAAACCCCGGCGTCTGGGAACTGCCGTTTGGCATTACCGCCCGCGAGATTCTCGAGGATTATGCCGGCGGTATGCGCGATGGCCTGAAGTTTAAGGCGTGGCAGCCAGGCGGCGCGGGAACCGATTTTCTGACCGACCAGCATCTCGATCTGCCGATGGAGTTTGCCAGCATCGGTAAAGCGGGCAGCCGTCTGGGTACGGCGCTGGCGATGGCGGTGGATCACGAGATCAATATGGTGTCGCTGGTGCGTAACCTGGAAGAGTTTTTTGCCCGTGAGTCGTGCGGCTGGTGTACGCCGTGCCGCGACGGCCTGCCGTGGAGCGTCAAGATCCTGCGCGCGCTGGAGCAGAAGCAGGGGCAGCCGGGTGATATCGAAACGCTGCTGCAGCTTTGCCGCCAGCTGGGTCCGGGTAAAACCTTCTGTGCGCATGCACCGGGCGCGGTTGAGCCCCTGCAGAGCGCAATTAAATATTTCCGTGAAGAGTTTGAAGCCGGCATTGCGCCGCAGGTGTTTGGCAATACCCGTTCTATTGGCGGTATTCAGCCTAACCTGCTGAAAGCGCGCTGGTAAGCAGGCCACCGTAGACGGAAGGCGCCAGACGCCAGTCCGGCTGAAAAGCGGGATAACAGAATTTGATGTTTAACGCTCGTCCCCGGACGAGCCTTACGGAAGCATGTTCACTATGGCTACAATCCATGTAGACGGTAAAGAATATGATGTGAACGGAGCGGACAACCTGCTGCAGGCGTGTCTCTCTCTGGGCCTTGATATTCCCTATTTTTGCTGGCATCCGGCGCTCGGCAGCGTAGGCGCCTGCCGCCAGTGTGCGGTGAAGCAATTCCAGAATGCCGAAGATACCCGCGGTCGCCTCGTTATGTCCTGCATGACACCGGCATCGGATGGCACTTTTATCTCTATCGATGATGGCGAAGCAAAAGAGTTTCGTGAAAGCGTCGTAGAGTGGCTGATGACCAACCATCCGCACGACTGTCCGGTCTGCGAAGAGGGCGGTAACTGTCATCTGCAGGATATGACGGTAATGACGGGCCACAGCTTCCGTCGTTATCGCTTTACCAAGCGCACGCACCAGAATCAGGATCTCGGGCCGTTTATCTCCCATGAGATGAACCGCTGTATCGCCTGCTATCGCTGCGTACGCTATTACAAAGATTATGCTGACGGCAAAGATCTGGGCGTTTATGGCGCACACGATAATGTCTACTTTGGTCGTCCGGAAGATGGCACGCTGGAGAGCGAATTTTCGGGTAACCTGGTTGAGATCTGTCCGACCGGCGTGTTCACCGATAAAACGCACTCTGAGCGCTATAACCGTAAATGGGATATGCAGTTTGCGCCCAGCATCTGCCAGCAGTGCAGCGTCGGCTGTAACACCAGCCCTGGCGAGCGCTATGGCGAGCTGCGTCGTATTGAAAACCGTTATAACGGTACGGTAAACCACTATTTCCTCTGCGATCGCGGTCGTTTTGGCTATGGCTATGTCAACCGTAAAGATCGCCCGCGTCACCCGCATCAGCTGCGCGGCAGCGATACGATTACGCTGAACGCAGAGCAGGCGGTTAACGCTGCGGCTGACATGCTACGTCAGGCGAAACGCGTGATCGGTATCGGCTCGCCCCGCGCCAGCATCGAGAGCAACTTTGCCCTGCGTGAGCTGGTGGGCGCCGGCAATTTCTCAACCGGCATGCCGGCAGGAGAGCAGGCGCGCGTTGAACTGATGCTGAACGTGCTGCAGAACAGCGGTATCTATACGCCTTCACTGCGCGAAATGGAGAGCTACGATGCCGTGCTGGTGCTGGGCGAAGATCTGACGCAGGTGGGCGCGCGCGTCGCGCTGTCAGTGCGCCAGGCCGTAAAAGGCAAAGCGCGCGAGATGGCAGCCGCGCAGAAAGTCGCAGACTGGCAGATCGCCGCGATCCTGAATATCGGTCAGCATGCGAAACATCCGCTGTTTGTCACTAACGTCGATGAAACCCGTCTGGATGATATCGCGGCGTGGAGCTATCGCGCACCGGTAGAAGATCAGGCGCGCCTCGGGTTTGCCATCGCCAGCGCGCTGGATGAGAGCGCACCCGCGGTAAGTGATATTGATAAGTCACTCAGCAGCAAAATTGATGTGGTAGTGCAGGCGCTGGCAGGGGCGAAAAAGCCGCTGATTATCTCCGGCACCCACTCCGGCTCGACCGCAATGATTGAGGCGGCGGCAAACGTAGCGAAAGCGCTGAAAGCCCGCGGTGCCGACGTAGGGATCACCCTGCTGGCTGGCGCGGCTAACAGCATAGGGCTGGGCATGATGGGCGGTCACTCGCTGGATGCGGCGCTGGAGCAGCTGACAAACGGCGAAGCGGATGCGCTGGTGGTACTGGAGAACGATCTCTATCGCCACGCGCCGAAAGCCCGCGTCGACGCTGCGCTACAGAAAGCGTCAGGCGTGATTGTGGTTGACCACCAGCGGACCGCCACGCTGGAGAAAGCCAGCATGGTGCTCTCCGCGGCCAGCTTCGCTGAAAGTGATGGCACCTCAATCAACCATGAAGGCCGCGCGCAGCGCTTCTTCCAGGTTTACGATCCCGCTTACTATGACAACAGCATTGTGATGCTGGAAAGCTGGCGCTGGCTGCATTCGCTGCACAGCGCGCTGGAGAGCCGCCATATCGACTGGACGCAGCTGGATCACGTGATTGATGCAGCGATTATTGCGCTGCCGCAGCTGAAAGGCATCAAAGATGCGGCACCGGATGCCAGCTTCCGCATTCGCGGTCAGAAGCTGGCGCGTTCACCGCATCGCGCCAGTGGTCGTACTGCAGCCCGCGCTAATATCAGCGTCCATGAGCCGCGTCAGCCGCAGGATAAAGACACCATGTTTGCCTTCTCAATGGAAGGGAACAACCAGCCTGAAGCACCGCGCTCGCAGATCCCATTTGCCTGGGCGCCGGGCTGGAACTCACCGCAGGCGTGGAACAAATTCCAGGATGAAGTTGGCGGCAAGCTGCGGAATGGCGATCCGGGTGTCCGGCTGTTTGAAGCGGGCGAAGGCTCACTGCCGTGGTTCAGCAATGTGCCGGAGCAGTTTGCCAGCGGCAGCCATTTCCGCGTTGCGCCTTACTACCGGCTGTTTGGCAGTGAAGAGATGACGCAGCGCTCTCCGACGTTCCAGAAGCGTATGGTGCCTGCTGAGCTGGTGATTAACCCAGCGGATGCAGAGAAGCTTGGCGTCAATCACGGCGCTGCCGCAGAGCTGGTTTGCGCCGGCGAAACGCTGCGCCTGCCGGTACGCTTCTCCGCTTTCCTGCAGCCGGGGCAAATTGGTCTGCCGCTCGGCATGCCGGGTGTACCGCCGTTCCTTGCGCATGCGCAAATTGATCAACTGCAGGAGGCTGCGCAATGAGCTGGCTGACATCGGACGTTATCGACATCATTCTGAAGGTGGTTAAGGCGATTGTAATTTTGCTGGTGGTGGTAGCCTGCGGGGCGTTCATGAGCTTTGCCGAGCGTCGTTTACTCGGCTTATGGCAGAACCGCTACGGCCCTAACCGTGTCGGCTGGGGCGGTTCACTCCAGCTGGCGGCGGATATGATCAAAATGTTCTTTAAAGAGGACTGGGTACCGCCGTTTACCGACCGCTTCATCTTTACTCTGGCACCGGTGATTGCCTTTGTATCGCTGCTGCTGGCGTTTGCGATTGTACCGGTTTCACCCACCTGGATGGTCACGGATCTGAACATCGGTCTGCTGTTCTTCCTGATGATGGCGGGTCTGGCCGTCTACGCCGTGCTGTTTGCCGGCTGGTCGAGTAACAACAAATACTCGCTGCTGGGTGCGATGCGTGCCTCTGCGCAGACGCTGAGCTATGAGGTGTTCCTTGGCCTGTCGCTGATGGGCGTAGTGGCGCAGGCGGGATCGTTTAACCTGAATGCGATCGTTGAAAACCAGACGCACCTGTGGAACATCATTCCGCAGTTCTTTGGCTTTGTGACCTTCTGTATTGCCGGGGTAGCGGTGTGCCACCGCCATCCGTTTGACCAGCCGGAAGCGGAACAGGAGCTGGCTGACGGTTACCATATTGAATATGCCGGTATGAAGTTCGGTCTGTTCTTTGTGGGTGAATATGTCGCCATTACCACGGTTTCCGCGCTGATTGTCACGCTGTTCTTTGGCGGCTGGCATGGACCTTTCCTGCCGCCATTCATCTGGTTCGCCCTGAAAACGGCGTTCTTCATGGTGATGTTTATCCTGATCCGTGCTGCGCTGCCGCGTCCACGCTATGACCAGGTGCTGTCGTTCGGCTGGAAAGTTTGTCTGCCGTTGACGCTGTTGAACCTGCTGGCGACCGCCGCAGTGATTCTGTACAACGCGCAGTAAGGGGTATTGAGATGACATTAAAAGATATTGTCGTTGGCTTCGGCACGACAGTGCGCAGTATCTGGATGATCGGTATGCACGCCTTTGCCAAACGCGAAACGCAGATGTATCCGGAAGAGCCGGTCTACCTGCCGCCGCGCTATCGCGGCCGCATTGTGCTGACGCGCGATCCTGACGGCGAAGAGCGCTGCGTTGCCTGTAACCTCTGCGCAGTAGCCTGCCCGGTGGGCTGTATCTCGCTGCAGAAAGCAGAGACGCAGGATGGCCGCTGGTATCCGGAATTCTTCCGCATCAACTTTTCACGCTGCATTTTTTGTGGTTTGTGTGAAGAAGCCTGTCCGACCACTGCGATTCAGCTGACCCCTGATTTTGAGCTGGGTGAGTTTAAGCGTCAGGACCTGGTGTATGAGAAGCAGGATCTGCTGATCTCGGGACCCGGCAAATACCCGGAATACAATTTCTATCGTATGGCGGGTATGGCGATCGACGGAAAAGAGAAGGGCGACGCGGAAAACGAAGCCAAACCGATCGACGTCAAAGGGTTACTACCTTAAGGAGCCAGGTATGGAATTTGCGTTTTATCTTTGCGGACTGGTGGCGGTGCTGACGACGCTGCGCGTTATCACGCATACGAACCCGGTACACGCGCTGCTGTACCTGATTGTTTCGCTGCTGTCGATTGCCGGCGCGTTTTTTGCCATGGGCGCCTACTTTGCAGGCGCGCTGGAAATTATCGTATACGCCGGTGCCATTATGGTGCTGTTTGTGTTTGTGGTGATGATGCTTAATCTCGGCAAGCAGCAGCAGGAGCAGGAACGTGAGTGGCTTAAGCCTTCGCTCTGGGTGGGACCCGGCATCGTTTCTGCGCTGCTGCTGGTGGTGATGGTTTACGCTATTCTCACCGCCACCGATCAGGGTATTGATGGCACGGTTATCGATGCAAAAGCGGTCGGTATCAGCCTGTTTGGCCCATATGTTCTGGCAGTTGAGCTGGCTTCAATGCTGCTGCTGGCAGGCCTGGTGGTGGCCTTCCATATCGGTCGCGACGATCGTCACGCTGAAGTGATGAGCCATCGCGTCACGGATGCGGCATCCAATAAGGAGGGACAGGCATGATCCCATTACAACATGGCCTGATTCTGGCTGCGGTGCTCTTTGTTCTCGGCCTGACCTCGCTGGTGCTGCGCCGTAATCTGCTGTTTATGCTGATTGGTCTGGAGATCATGATTAACGCCGCCGCGCTGGCGCTGGTGGTAGCGGGCAGCTATTGGGGGCAGGCAGATGGTCAGGTGATGTATATCCTGGCAATCAGCCTTGCGGCAGCGGAAGCGAGTATTGGTCTGGCTCTGCTGCTGCAGCTCTATCGTCGTCGTCAGACGCTGAACATTGACACAGTGAGCGAGATGCGCGGATGAATCTTCTCTATTTAACTGTACTGTTTCCGCTAATTGGCTTTTTGCTGTTAGCGTTTTCCCGGGGTCGCTGGTCGGAGAACCTGTCAGCCGCTGTCGGAATGGGGTCGGTCGGTCTTTCAGCCCTGACCACGCTCTATGCGGGTATGGAATTTTTCAGTCAGGGACAGCAGCCTTTTACGCAGGCATTGTGGACCTGGATGCAGGTTGGCAATTTCGACATTAAAGTGAACCTGGTGCTGGATGGCCTGTCGCTGACCATGCTCTCTGTTGTCACCGGCGTCGGCTTCTTTATTCATATGTTCGCCTCCTGGTATATGCGTGGTGAAGAGGGCTATTCGCGCTTCTTCGCCTATACCAACCTGTTTATCGCCAGCATGGTGGTACTGGTTCTGGCTGATAACCTGATGCTGATGTACCTCGGCTGGGAAGGGGTAGGGCTCTGCTCCTATCTGCTGATCGGCTTCTACTACAGCAATCCGGACAACGGCAAAGCGGCCATGAAAGCCTTTATCATCACCCGCGTGGGCGATGTGTTCCTGGCCTTTGCGCTGTTTATCCTTTACAACGAACTCGGCACGCTGAACTTCCGTGAGCTGATGGCGCTGGCACCGGCACACTTTGCCGCAGACAATAGCATGCTGCAGTGGGCGACCCTGATGCTGCTGGGTGGCGCGGTAGGTAAATCGGCTCAGCTGCCGCTGCAGACCTGGCTGGCGGATGCGATGGCGGGTCCGACGCCGGTTTCGGCGCTGATCCATGCGGCAACCATGGTCACGGCGGGTGTCTATCTGATCGCCCGTACGCACGGCCTGTTCCTGCTGACGCCTGACGTTCTGCACCTGGTGGGCATTGTCGGGGCTATCACGCTGGTACTGGCGGGTTTTGCTGCGCTGGTTCAGACCGATATCAAGCGCGTCCTGGCTTACTCAACCATGAGTCAGATTGGCTACATGTTTCTGGCGCTGGGCGTGCAGGCGTGGGATGCGGCGATTTTCCATCTGATGACGCACGCATTCTTTAAAGCGCTGCTGTTCCTCTCGTCTGGCTCCGTTATTCTGGCGTGCCATCATGAGCAGAACATCTTCAAAATGGGTGGCCTGCGCAAGAGCATTCCGCTGGTTTATGCCTGCTTCCTGGTGGGTGGTGCCGCGCTGGCTGCGCTGCCGCTTATTACCGCAGGCTTCTACAGTAAAGATGAGATCCTGTTTGGTGCGCTGGCTAATGGTCACATCAATCTGATGGTTGCCGGTCTGGTCGGGGCATTCCTTACCTCTATCTATACTTTCCGCATGATCTTTATCGTGTTTCACGGCGAAGAGAAGATCCACGCGCATGCCGGTAAAGGCATTACCCATCATCTGCCGCTGATTGTGCTGCTGATCCTCTCCACCTTCATTGGCGCGCTGATTACGCCTCCGCTGGCAGGTGTACTGCCGGAAAATGAATTTGGCGAAAACGGCAAAATGGCACTGGAGATCGCCTCCGGCTTAGTCGCTGTCAGCGGTATCCTGATTGCAGCCGCACTCTGGCTGGGCAAGCGTCAGCTGGTGACCCGCGTGGCCAACAGCGCACCGGGCCGCTTCTTCGGCACCTGGTGGTTTGCCGCCTGGGGCTTCGACTGGCTGTATGACAAAGTCTTTGTCAAACCCTATCTCGGTATCGCCTGGCTGCTGCAGCGCGATCCGCTGAACTCACTGATGAACCTGCCTGCGCTGCTGTCGCGTATTGGTAATAAAGGTCTGGTCGTCAGCGAGAACGGGTATCTGCGCTGGTATGTTGCTTCCATGAGTGTGGGTGCCGTTGTGGTGCTTGCCCTGATGCTGGTGATGTAAAGATTGATGGGCTTGGAAGAGAAGATGACAGAAAACGCTTCTCTTCCTGATAGCGAATGTAAAAATTGCCTGAATGACGAAGCGTAATCGGCGCAGCCCGTTTTGTTATCGCCAGCGCACAGCAACCGGAGCGTACTGATGTACGCAAGGATTGCAGGCACTGCCGGAAACGAAACGGGCAAGCAGGATAGCTCGAAACCAGGTTAAAAAAAGGGAAGTATGCCGTGCTATTACCTTGGCTAATAATAATACCTTTCGTCGGGGGCCTGCTCTGCTGGCTGGCTGAACGGCTTGGCGCAAAAGTACCGCGCTGGATCGCCCTGATCACCATGGGGCTCACGCTGGCTCTTGGCTTGCAGCTGTGGCTGCAGGGGGGCTATTCGCTGACGCAGGCGAGCGGTCTGCCGCAGTGGCAATCAAGCTTTGATGTTGCGTGGATCCCGCGCTTTGGTATTCGCTTCCATCTGGCTATTGATGGTTTGTCACTGCTGATGGTGGTACTGACCGGCCTGCTGGGCCTGATGGCAGTCCTCTGCTCATGGAACGAGATTGAGAAGTATCAGGGCTTTTTCCACCTCAATCTGATGTGGATCCTGGGCGGCGTTATCGGCGTATTCCTTGCCATCGACATGTTCCTGTTCTTCTTCTTCTGGGAGATGATGCTGGTGCCGATGTATTTCCTCATCGCGCTCTGGGGACATAAAGCGTCGGATGGTAAAACCCGTATCACAGCGGCGACCAAGTTCTTTATTTACACCCAGGCGTCTGGTCTGGTGATGCTGATTGCGATTCTGGCGCTGGTGTTTGTGCACTACAATGCGACCGGCGTCTGGACTTTCAGCTATGAAGAGCTGCTGAAAACGCCGATGTCACGCAATGTCGAATGGCTGCTGATGCTGGGCTTCTTCATCGCCTTTGCGGTGAAAATGCCGGTGGTGCCGCTGCACGGCTGGCTGCCTGATGCGCACAGTCAGGCGCCGACTGCCGGCTCCGTCGATCTGGCCGGTATTCTGCTGAAAACCGCAGCCTACGGTCTGCTGCGCTTTAGCCTGCCGCTGTTTCCGAACGCTTCAGCTGAATTTGCACCGATTGCGATGTGGCTCGGCATCATTGGTATCTTCTACGGCGCCTGGATGGCGTTCTCGCAGACCGATATCAAACGTCTGATCGCCTACACCTCGATTTCGCACATGGGTTTTGTGCTGATCGCGATCTATACCGGTAGCCAGCTGGCCTTCCAGGGTGCGGTTATCCAGATGATTGCTCACGGTCTTTCAGCCGCGGCACTGTTTATTCTGTGCGGCCAGCTGTATGAGCGTCTGCATACCCGTGATATGCGTCAGATGGGCGGTCTGTGGTCGCGAATCAAATGGATCCCGGGCCTGTCACTCTTTTTTGCGGTAGCGAATCTCGGCATGCCGGGCACCGGCAACTTCGTGGGCGAATTCATGATCCTGACCGGCAGCTTCCTGGTTGTGCCTGTGATCATCGTGATTGCCACCTTTGGGCTGGTGTTCGCCTCGGTCTACTCGCTGATCATGATGCAGCGTGCTTACTATGGCGAAGCGAAATCGAAAGAGCCGCTGCCGGGCATGTCAGTACGCGAATTTGCCACCATCGGCGTGCTGGTCGTGCTGCTGGTGCTGCTGGGTATCTACCCGCAGCCGATTCTCGATACGTCCCATGCTGCGATGAGTAATATTCAGCAGTGGTTTACCGCTTCAATTTCAACTACAAGGCCGTAATTCGCCATGACAATAACTCCTCAACAATTGATCGCGCTACTGCCGCTGTTGATCGTCGGACTGACGGTGGTGGTGGTGATGCTGTCCATTGCGTGGCGACGCAACCACTTCGTTAATGCCACGCTGACCGTCATTGGCCTGAACCTTGCGCTGGTATCGCTGTGGTTTGTTGGTCAGGCGGGCGCAATGGATGTCACGCCGCTGCTGCGCGTTGACGGCTACTCCATGTTTTATACCGCGCTGGTGATGCTGGCGAGTCTGGCGACCTGTACTTTCGCCTATCCCTGGCTGGCGGGCTTCCCGGATAACAAGGATGAGTTTTACCTGCTGGTGCTGATTGCCGCGCTGGGTGGCGTGGTGCTGGCAAGTGCCAACCATCTCGCCGCGCTGTTTATCGGTATTGAGCTGCTCTCCCTGCCGCTGTTTGGCCTGATTGGCTACGCCTTCCGGCAGAAACGTTCGCTGGAAGCGGCGCTGAAATACACCATTCTTTCTGCGGCCGCCTCGTCGTTTCTGCTGTTTGGTATTGCGCTGGTTTACGCCGATTCCGGCAGCCTGAGCTTTGTTCAGCTGGGTAACAGCCTGACCGACAGCATGATCCAGCAGCCGCTGCTGCTGGTGGGGCTGGGGATGATGATCATCGGCCTGGGCTTTAAGCTGTCGCTGGTGCCGTTTCATCTCTGGACGCCGGACGTTTACCAGGGCGCGCCTGCACCGGTATCGACCTTTTTGGCAACCGCCAGCAAGATCGCTATCTTTGGTGTCATTATGCGCCTGTTTATGTACGCGCCGCTGACCGACAGCGAAGCGGTACGCACCGTGCTGGGGATTATCGCCTTTGTCTCTATCCTGGTGGGTAACCTGATGGCGATTTCGCAGAGCAACATTAAACGTCTGCTCGGCTACTCCTCTATCGCTCACCTCGGCTATCTGCTGGTCGCGCTGATTGCGGTGAAAACGCATCAGCTGTCGCTGGAAACGGCTGGCGTCTACCTGGCGGGTTATCTGTTCAGCAGCCTGGGTGCGTTTGGCGTGGTCAGTCTGATGTCCAGTCCGTATCGTGGTCCGGATGCCGATTCGCTCTATTCCTATCGCGGCCTGTTCTGGCATCGTCCGGTGCTCTCAGCGGTTATGACGGTGATGATGCTGTCGCTGGCGGGTATTCCGATGACGCTGGGCTTTATCGGTAAGTTTTACGTTATCGCATCCGGTGTGAATGCGCATCTCTGGTGGCTGACTGCTGCAGTCGTTGCCGGCAGCGCCATCGGCCTGTACTACTATCTGCGCGTCACGGTGAGTCTCTATCTCACCCCGCCAGAGCTGCATACGCGTGATACGCCTGCTAACTGGGCATTTACCGCGGGCGGTGTGGTTGTCCTGATCTCCGCCATCCTTGTGCTGCTGCTGGGTGTTTATCCGCAGCCGCTCATCAGGCTGGTGCAGATGGCGCAACCGCTGATGTAACGATGCTTTCTGCTGACAAAAATCAGGCCTCCGGGCCTGATTTTTTTTATCTCTATCCGCAGCCGCTATCGTCATGGTGTAACTGCAGCTGACAGAGTAGTCTCAGAATATTGTCATTTAAAGAGGAGGAGATCTGTGGAAATAGCATGGCTTGATTGCCACCATCAGGAACTGACGGCACAGCAACTCTATACGCTGCTGGCGCTGCGTAACCAGGTTTTTATTGTGGAGCAGCAGTGCCCCTATCAGGATCTGGACGGCCAGGATCTGGCCGCAGAAAACCGTCATATTCTCGGCTTTCTGGAGGGTAAGCTGCTGGCCTGCGCGCGCATACTGACACCTATGCAACCGGATAAGGCGGTCGTTGTGGGGCGGGTGATTGTCTCTGAAGAAGCGCGTGGACTGAAGCTGGGCTACCGGCTGATGGAACAGGTGCTGAACAGCTGCGAAACGTACTGGCCCGGGCAGGCCATTTATCTGTCGGCGCAGGCGCACCTTGAGGGATTTTATGGCCGGCTCGGTTTTCAGGCGGTCACTGCGGTTTACCTTGAAGATGAGATTCCGCATATCGGCATGCAGAAAATATAACGGCGAGGGAAGCCTCGCCGTTATCGTTATCAGCCCGGCGTCATCTGCCGGTCATCGGTATATTTACGCTGATCGGGCGGCGGCGGAAAATACTGGTAGAGCCAGGTTTCGCTCAGCGTCTCATCTTTGGTGCGCAGGAACAGGCGCATCTCCACAGGCGTGGTCGCATCGCTGTTCGGATACCAGTCAAACAGAATGCGATAACCGTTAATCGGTTCAACGTAGAGGATCTCTACCTGTTTGAATGTGCCTGATGAAACGGTAATGACCGGCTCAATGCCTCTGGCGGCGGCCGCTTTCAGGTCGCCATCAATGAAATCTACGGCAAAACGACGGCACCAGGTCTCCGGGAAATGTTCCCCCGGCGCCCAGCCTTCGGGAAAACCGCCAATGCCGGTGCGGGTCGCATCCACGCGTGCCAGATCGCTGCGCACCGGCGGCAGCTGGCTCCAGTAGAGCTTGTAGCCAAAGTTCAGCTCGCTGCCCGCCTGAATCGGCTCCTCTGGCTGCCAGAAGCAGACCACGTTATCCAGCGTTTCCCCGGTTGTGGGGATCTCCATCAGATTAATCGCGCCTTTACCCCATTTTCCGGTTGGCTCGACCCACAGGCTCGGGCGTTTGTCGTACCAGCCAATCACATCCTGATAATTTTTAAAGTCGTGATCCAGCTGCAGCAGACCAAAGCCGCGCGGGTTTTCATCTTTGTAGGCGTTGAACTGCAGGCGCTGCGGGTTATTCAGCGGACGGGCGATCCATTCACCGCTGCCGCTCCACATCGCCAGGCGATCGGAGTCGTGGATCTGCGGATGGTAGGTGTTGCACATGCGGCGTTCGTTGGTACCGCAGCTGAACATACTGGTCATCGGCGCAATGCCGAGCTGGCGAATTGCTTTACGGGTGTAGAGGTGGTTTTCCACTTCCATCACCACGCGCTTCTCTTCACAGTGAATGGTGAACTTATAGGCGCCGGTCAGGCTGGCACCATCCAGCAGGGCATAAACGACAAAGGTGGTGTCGTCTGCTTTTGGCGTTTCAAACCAGAACGCGGTGAAATCAGGAAACTCCTCCTGACCGTTACTGAACGTGTTAACAGCAACGCCGCGGGCGGAGAGGCCATACTGATAGGTTTCATCCACGGCGCGGAAGTAGCTGGCTCCGAGGAAAGAGACGATATCGCGTCGCGCCAGCTCCGGCTTTTTGAACGCGCGGAAACCGGCAAAGCCGAGATCGTTTTTACCCGCCAGCTGCTGGGTGTCGACACCGGCGTCATGATACTTAAACAGCTCCGGGCGAAAGTGGATCTCCCGCGCTTCGCGGCTGGCCGCATCAACGGAGAACATGCGGATACGCCGTTTAAACCCCATGCCGACGTGGAAAAACTGCACGTCCAGCTCGCGATCGGCGACGTTGTTCCACAGCGAGTGCTGAGCGTCATACTGAATTTCGTTATAGGCTTGCGGCGTAAGGGTCGCCAGCGTGTCAGGCAGCGCACCGGGCGCACCGCCCCAGGGCTTTTTCGCCAGCGCTGCGGCCTTCTGTTTCAATACATCAAAATCGAAGCGCACGGCTTTGCCATCGGCGATGCCGTCATCGGCCCATGCAGATTGCGCAAACAGCGAGGAGAGCCCGGTCATACCACTCAGGGCTGACAGAGCGACGGACGCTTTCACAAATTTTCTACGATTCATGCCGGAATTCTAATCCTTAGCTGCTCGGGTGTATTGTGTCTGTTTCCAGACGGTTAGCGTCGGGCTACAGGGGGTTACGACAGTGGCGCAATCAAAAAATTCACTCGCCGGAAAATTTATCAGATTAATCAAATAAACGAAGCAGATTCTCTGTCGCTCAGGGTTAACCGGCCTGTTTTTACAAAGTCGTCACGCTTTTCCGGAGCGTGCCAGCGTAATTTCGGCCAGCAAAGTTATGATTTGTGGCTATAGTTAATCGACACGTTATGAACACGGAGGAACCGCATAATGTCATCTTCAGACCAATTTGATAACCGTTATGAATCAGGTGTTGACGACGATCTGGCGCTGTTAACCGAAACGCTTGAAGAAGTGCTGCGCGCGTCCGGCGACCCGGCCGATCAGAAGTATATTGAACTCAAACAAAAAGCTGAGCAGGCGCTGGAAGATGTGAAGAGCCGCGTCAGCCAGGCTTCGGACAGCTACTACTATCGTGCCAAACAGGCGGCTTATCGTGCCGATGATTACGTGCATGAAAAACCGTGGCAGGGCGTGGGTATTGGCGCCGCTGCAGGCCTGTTTGTAGGTTTACTGCTGGCCCGTCGTTAATACGCTGCCGGGCGCACGCAACGCTGCGCCCGGCTTCGCCTGCCGCACTTTCTGCGCTGTTTACGATCTCTTTCCCGATTTCCCTTTCTGATGATTGTGTTTACCTCGCCTGCTTTCTACAGTAAAGCGTAACCAGGACAAGGAGAATGCAACGTGATACGTGTTGAGATGCTCGCCACGGGCGATGAAGTGCTGCATGGACAAATTGTGGATACCAACGCCGCCTGGCTGGCGGACGTGCTGTTTAAGCATGGCCTGCCAATGACCAGCCGCATAACCGTGGGCGATGCGCTGCCGTCGCTGATTGATGCATTACAGAGCCGCAGCCAGGTGGCGGATGTGCTGATTGTTAACGGGGGACTGGGGCCGACCTCTGATGATTTGAGTGCGCAGGCCGCCGCTGCCGCCAGCGGTTGCGAGCTGGTGCTGCAGACAGAATGGCTGGCAAAAATGGAAGCCTGGTTTGCCAGCCGCGGTCGCGTGATGGCCGCCAGCAATCGCAAGCAGGCTGAAATCCCGGCCAATGCCACGCTTATTGATAACCCGGTGGGCACCGCCTGTGGTTTCGCACTCCAGCTCAACCGCTGCTGGATTTTCTTTACGCCGGGCGTGCCGTCAGAATTTAAAGTGATGGTTGAGCAGGAGATTATTCCGCGCCTGAAAGCGCGCTTTACCCTGCCTGAACCCCCGCTCTGCCTGCGCCTGACGACCTTTGGTCGCGGCGAGAGTGATATTGCGGCTGAGCTGGAGCCGCTGGCGCTGCCCGAAGGGGTCGTAATGGGTTACCGCTCTTCAATGCCGATTATTGAAATCAAGCTTACCGGGCCTGCCAGTGCGCGCGTGGCGATGGAGCAGGTCTGGCAGCAGGTAAAGCTGCTGCTGGCCGAATGTACGATTTTTGAAGGCACTGAAGGGCTGCCCGCGCTGCTGGCACGTGAGCTGCAGCAGCGTGAGTTTCGCCTCGCCACCAGTGAGCAGTATACCGCGGGCTTTCTGCACTGGCAGCTGGCCGCCGCGGGCGTGCCGCTAAGTGCTGGCGAGATCCTGGCGCCGCAGGCAGAGACACTTGAAGCCCAGGTTGAGCGGACACGCGCGCTGGCGGCAGAGCAGGGCAGCGCTCTGGCGCTCTCTGTCGGTGAACTGGCCGAAGGAGAAATCGCGATTGCGCTGCAGACGCCGGAAGCGGGCTGGGGACAGCGGGTGAAGTTTTCACACGGTCGGCATAATCAGGAAACCCGGCAGAAAGTGGTGGCGATGATGGCAATGAACATGCTGCGTCGCTGGCTGCACGGCAGTGAAGTTTCAACCGGACACGGCTGGATCGACATCCTGGAAACGGTAAAGCATTAAATGTTTTATGCAGCAAGCATCAGCATGGGCAGAGGGGATGTTAAGCACGCCCGGATCGGCAAAACCCGCATCCCTGCGGGCCTCGGCACGCGGCATCCATGCCGCGTGACGTCCGGCTTAGCTTAACATCCCCTCTGCCCCTCAGCGCTGGTGCTGCGGTAAGCTGAAGTTTGCTGGCAGCAGTAAATATGCCTCAGGGGCGTGAGAGAAGTTGCCGCTTGCAGCAGCCTCCGCGCCAGGACGGCGCGGCGGCAGGCTCCAGGGATGGATTCATGCCGGTGCAGCAAGGGGTAACGTCTCTGACGACTTACCTGAAGCTAATAGCGGGGAGATCTATCAGCAGAAATGGCGGTTATAGCTCAATCTCAATCTCGCCGCGCGCTTTACAGCAGCAGGGCAGGATTTCACCCTGCTGAATAAAAGCCAGCGGGGTTTCAGCGTAATCGACTTCGCCCCGTACCAGGCGCATGCGGCAAGAGCCGCAGTAGCCTTCACGGCACTGAAACTCCACGCAGAGGTTATGTGCCTCCAGCGTGGTCAGCAGATTAGGATGTTCATCTGCGCACTCCAGGCGGGAACCTGAACTGCGCAGGATAACAACAGCGCGGCTCATGCTCAGAGCTGGAAATCGTTGAAGTCGTCTTCGCCTACTTCAGAGTCAATCTGACCCACCAGATAGGAGCTGACTTCCACTTCCTGCGGTGCAACCTGCACGTTATCAGACACCAGCCAGGAGTTGATCCATGGAATCGGGTTGGAGCGGGTCTGGAAAGGCAGATCGAGCCCCACCGCCTGCATACGGATATTGGTAATGTACTCAATGTACTGGCACAGAATATCTTTGTTCAGACCAATCATCGAGCCGCCGCTGAACAGATACTCTGCCCACTCTTTCTCCTGCAGCGCCGCTTTCTTAAACAGCTCGAAGCACTCTTCACGGCACTCCGCAGCAATCTCTTTCATCTCCGGATCGTCTTCACCGCTGCGCAGCAGATTCAGCATATGCTGGGTACCGGTCAGATGCAGCGCTTCATCACGCGCGATCAGCTTGATGATTTTGGCGTTGCCTTCCATCAGTTCACGTTCGGCGAACGCGAATGAACAGGCGAAGCTGACGTAAAAGCGAATCGCTTCCAGCGCGTTAACGCTCATCAGACAGATATAGAGCTGCTTTTTCAGCGCACGCAGGCTGACGGTAACTGATTTACCGGCAACCTGATGCGTGCCTTCGCCCAGCAGATGCCAGTAGTTGGTCATCTCAATCAAATCGTCGTAGTACTTTGAGATATCCTGTGCGCGCGCCAGAATCTGCTCGTTGGTGACGATATCATCAAACACCAGCGACGGATCGTTGACGATGTTGCGGATAATATGGGTGTAAGAGCGTGAGTGAATGGTCTCAGAAAACGCCCAGGTCTCGATCCAGGTTTCCAGCTCCGGGATAGAGATCAGCGGCAGCAGCGCGACGTTCGGGCTACGGCCCTGGATAGAGTCGAGCAGCGTCTGATACTTCAGGTTACTGATGAAGATATGCTTTTCGTGATCCGGCAGCGCCTGATAGTCGATACGATCGCGTGAGACGTCGACCTCTTCCGGACGCCAGAAGAAAGAGAGCTGCTTCTCAATCAGCTTTTCAAAAATGTCATATTTCTGCTGATCGAAACGCGCTACGTTCACGGACTGGCCGAAGAACATCGGCTCTTTCAGCTGATCGTTTTTATTCTGTGAAAAAGTAGTATAAGCCATGACTAAGTCCAAAAAGTGAAGCGGGCTGGCAGCGCCAGCCCTGACATAAGTACGCGTCGCCGGTTAGATTTTACAGGCGCCGCTTTCGCAGCCATCATCCTGAATCGACGGAGCCAGATCGTCCTGTGCATCTTCTGCGCCGTCGCGGGTGTTTTGATAGTAGAGCGTCTTCACACCAAACTTATAGGCGGTAAGCAGATCTTTCAGCAGCTGTTTCATCGGTACTTTACCGTTGGCAAAGCGGCCCGGATCGTAGTTTGTGTTTGAGGAGATCGCCTGATCGATAAACTTCTGCATCACGCCGACCAGCTGCAGATAACCATCATTAGATGGCATTTCCCACAGCAGCTCATACTGATCTTTCAGACGCTCATACTCCGGCACGACCTGACGCAGGATGCCATCTTTAGACGCTTTAATGCTGATGTGGCCGCGCGGCGGTTCAATACCGTTAGTGGCGTTAGAGATCTGCGAAGAGGTCTCTGACGGCATCAGGGCAGAGAGCGTGGAGTTACGCAGGCCGTGTGTGGTGATCGATTCACGCAGCGCTTCCCAGTCGAGATGCAGCGGCTCATTGCAGACGGCGTCCAGATCCTTTTTATAGGTATCAATCGGCAGAATGCCCTGTGAATAGGTTGTCTCTTTAAACCACGGGCAGGCGCCTTGCTCTTTTGCCAGCTCATTTGATGCTTTCAGCAGATAGTACTGAATAGCCTCGAAGGTTTTGTGCGTCAGATTGTTGGCGCTGCCGTCAGAGTAGCGTACGCCGTGTTTCGCCAGGTAGTAAGCGTAGTTAATGACGCCAATACCCAGCGTACGGCGACCCATGGCACCACGCTGTGCTGCCGGAATCGGATAGTCCTGATAATCAAGCAGCGCATCGAGCGCACGCACCGCCAGCACCGCCAGCTCTTCGAGGTCGTCGAGGCTGTTGATGGCACCGAGGTTGAAGGCGGAAAGCGTACAGAGCGCAATTTCGCCATTTTCATCATTCACATCCTCAAGCGGCTTGGTTGGCAGCGCAATCTCAAGGCAGAGGTTAGACTGACGCACTGGCGCAATCGCCGGATCAAACGGGCTGTGGGTATTGCAGTGATCGACGTTCTGGATGTAGATACGACCGGTTGAGGCGCGCTCCTGCATCATCAGCGAGAAGAGATCGACCGCTTTTACGCGCTGCTTACGGATGCTCTCATCTTTCTCATATTTGGTGTAGAGACGTTCAAACTCCTCCTGATCGGCGAAGAACGCATCATACAGGCCCGGGACATCTGACGGGCTGAACAGGGTGATATCTTCGCCTTTCAGCAGGCGGGTATACATCAGCTTGTTGATCTGAACGCCGTAGTCCATGTGGCGCACGCGGTTACCTTCCACACCACGGTTGTTTTTCAGCACCAGCAGGCTTTCCACTTCCAGATGCCACATCGGGTAGAACAGCGTCGCTGCACCGCCGCGCACGCCGCCCTGAGAGCACGATTTCACCGCCGTCTGGAAATGCTTATAGAACGGGATACAGCCGGTATGAAACGCTTCGCCACCGCGAATCGGGCTGCCCAACGCACGAATACGGCCTGCGTTAATACCGATGCCGGCGCGCTGTGACACATATTTCACGATAGCGCTGGAGGTGGCGTTGATAGAGTCCAGACTGTCGCCGCACTCAATCAGAACGCAGGAGCTGAACTGACGGGTCGGGGTGCGCACGCCAGACATGATTGGCGTCGGCAGCGAGATCTTAAAGGTGGAGATCGCGTCATAAAAGCGCTTGATGTAGCTCATGCGCGTATCGCGTGGATAGTTTGAGAACAGGCAGGCTGCGACCAGAATATACAGGAACTGCGCGCTCTCATAGATCTCGCCGCTGACGCGGTTCTGCACCAGATATTTTCCTTCCAGCTGCTTAACCGCAGCGTAAGAGAAGTTCATATCGCGCCAGTGATCGATGTAGCTGTCCATCAGCTCAAACTCTTCGGTGCTGTAATCTTCCAGCAGGTGGCGGTCATATTTGCCCAGCTCCACCATTTTCACGACCTGATCGTAAAGCTTCGGCGGCTCAAACTGGCCATAGGCTTTTTTACGCAGGTGGAAGATAGCCAGACGTGCTGCCAGATACTGGTAATCTGGCGCATCGCGCGAAATCAGATCGGCTGCGGCTTTGATGATGGTTTCATGGATATCAGAGGTTCTGATGCCATCATAAAACTGAATGTGAGAGCGCAGTTCAACCTGAGAAACTGAAACATTGTTCAGCCCTTCAGCCGCCCAGTCGAGTACACGGTGAATTTTATCGAGATCAATGCGTTCCTGACGGCCATCGCGTTTGGTGACGAGCAGACTTTGGTTCATGTCGCGTGTTTACCTGTCCATGAAATAGGAAATTATCCCCTAACTATTCACAAGGTCTATGCACAAGCCGCTCGCTGTGAGTAAGCCTGTGGATAAACACTATATATAGGGGGTTCGGGAAGTTTTACTAACTATATGGTGAGTATTTTAGTCAGCATTCTTTGCTTAACAAGAGTTGATTTTTGGCAAAGAATCAGTCCTGGTAGCCGGGAAAAATCCTGGATCCGCGTGGCATAAGGCCTGGGTTAGCTGTCAACGGCTTCATACTTTTTTTTAATAGTATGACTGAGCGCGTAAATCTCAATCAAAGGCGCGGAACCCGTCATTAAGGCAGAGACGAAACGGAGAAGATCGGCTAGCGGGGATGAAGAAGAGAGGCACGCTCCGCAGAGCGGGCCTCTGTTATCAGCGTGTTTCGCCTGCGGTGTCATCCTGAGCGTGGGTATGAATCATATAGTTCACGTCCACACCCGGCCCGAGACGGAACTTGTTGGTCAGCGGATTATAGTGCAGGCCAATCATGTGGCGTTCGCGCAGTGTGGTTTCGTCTACCCAGTCCAGTAATTCAGCCGGGCGGATAAACTTTTTGGCGTCATGCGTACCGCGCGGCAGCATGCGCAGCACATATTCGGCACCGAAAACCGCCAGCAGCCAGGCTTTAGGATTACGGTTTATCGTGGAGAAAAAGACCTCACCGCCTGGTTTTACCAGGCGGGCGCAGGCCATAACAACCGAGCGCGGATCGGGTACGTGCTCCAGCATCTCCATGCAGGTCACTACGTCATACTGGCCAGCATGGCTGTTCGCGTGATCCTCCACCGTCTGCTGAATATAATCGACGCTGACGCCGTTCTCTTCGGCATGCAGACGCGCCACTGCCAGCGGTTCCGCGCCCATATCCAGCCCGGTTACTTCTGCGCCTTCACGCGCCATGCTCTCTGCCAGAATGCCACCGCCGCAGCCGACATCGAGCACTTTTTTACCAAACAGGCCGTTGCTGTGCTGCGCAATCCAGCCCAGACGCAGCGGGTTAATACGGTGCAGCGGCTTAAATTCACCCTCCAGATCCCACCAGCGCGAAGCGACCGCTTCAAACTTGGCAATCTCGCTGTGATCGACGTTCTGACGGCTTTCCTGCGGTTGTTCACTCATTGAATAACGACTCCTGGCAAAATATCTCCTGAGTATAAACGCTTAAACGTCAGGTGGCATCTCTCAGCGTGAACGAAAAGCGCCAGAAAACCCCGCTTTACGTTCACCGTACGTAAGCAATGTGATATACTTTCGCACCTTTAAAATCCGGGATTAAGTAGAGGGATAGCGGCTCCATGAGCGACCTTGCGAGAGAAATTACACCGGTCAATATCGAAGAAGAGCTGAAAAACTCCTACCTCGATTACGCCATGTCGGTCATTGTTGGCCGAGCCTTACCCGATGTCCGTGATGGCCTGAAGCCGGTGCATCGCCGCGTGCTTTACGCCATGAGCGAACTGGGTAACGACTGGAATAAAGCCTATAAGAAATCTGCCCGTGTGGTAGGTGACGTTATCGGTAAGTATCACCCGCACGGTGACTCTGCTGTATACGAAAGTATTGTCCGTATGGCCCAGCCGTTCTCCCTGCGCTATATGCTGGTTGATGGTCAGGGTAACTTCGGTTCCGTTGATGGCGACTCCGCTGCAGCGATGCGTTATACCGAAGTCCGTATGGCGAAGATCTCCTCTGAGCTTCTGGCCGATCTGGAAAAAGAGACGGTCGACTTTGTGCCAAACTACGACGGCACCGAGCAGATCCCGGAAGTGCTGCCAACCAAAATTCCTAACCTGCTGGTAAACGGCTCCTCGGGTATCGCCGTGGGAATGGCAACCAACATTCCGCCGCATAACCTGACTGAAGTGATCAACGGCTGCCTCGCCTTTATCGATGATGAAAACATCAGCGTAGAAGGGCTGATGGAGCACATTACCGGTCCGGACTTCCCGACCGCAGCCTTTATCAATGGCCGTCGTGGTATTGAAGAGGCCTACCGTACCGGGCGCGGTAAAATCTATATTCGCGCGCGTGGCGAAATCGAAACCGATGCCAAAACCGGCCGCGAAACCATTATCGTCAATGAGATCCCGTATCAGGTTAACAAAGCGCGCCTGATTGAAAAAATTGCCGAGCTGGTGAAAGAGAAGCGCGTTGAAGGGATCAGCGGGCTGCGCGATGAGTCTGATAAAGACGGTATGCGCATTGTCATTGAAGTCAAACGCGACGCCGTGGGTGAAGTGGTTCTGAACAACCTCTATTCGCTGACGCAGCTGCAGGTCTCTTTCGGTATCAATATGGTGGCTCTGCATCAGGGTCAGCCGAAGATCATGTCACTGAAAGAGATCATCGAAGCCTTTGTGCGCCACCGTCGCGAAGTAGTGACGCGTCGCACCATCTTCGAACTGCGCAAAGCGCGCGATCGTGCCCATATCCTTGAAGGCCTGGCAATTGCGCTGGCGAATATCGATCCGATTATCGAGCAGATCCGTCGCGCGCCGACGCCGGCAGAAGCGAAGGGTGCTCTGCTGGCACAGGCGTGGGATCTCGGCAATGTTGCCGCCATGCTTGAGCGTGCCGGCGATGACGCTGCGCGGCCGGAGTGGCTGGAGCCTGAATTTGGTATTCGCGATGGCCGCTACTATCTTACCGAGCAGCAGGCTCAGGCGATTCTGGATCTGCGTCTGCAGAAACTGACCGGCCTTGAGCATGAGAAACTGCTTGATGAGTACAAAGAGCTGCTGGAGCAGATTGCCGGGCTGATTCACATTCTGCAGAGTGCTGACCGCCTGATGGAAGTGATCCGCGAAGAGCTGGAAGCGATGCGCGATCAGTTTGGCGATGCGCGCCGTACTGAGATCACCGCCAACAGCGCGGATATCAATATCGAAGATCTGATTAACCAGGAAGATGTGGTCGTCACCCTGTCGCATCAGGGCTACGTTAAGTATCAGCCGCTGTCAGATTATGAAGCGCAGCGCCGCGGCGGTAAGGGGAAATCAGCCGCACGTATCAAAGAAGAGGACTTCATTGATCGCCTGCTGGTGGCTAACACCCACGACACGATTCTCTGCTTCTCCAGCCGGGGTCGTCTCTACTGGATGAAGGTTTATCAGCTGCCGGAAGCGAGCCGTGGCGCACGCGGACGTCCCATCGTCAACCTGCTGCCGCTGGAAGCAAACGAGCGCATTACCGCTATTCTGCCGGTGCGTGAGTATACCGAAGGCTTCAATATCTTTATGGCGACAGCCAGCGGCACGGTGAAGAAAACCGCGCTGCAGGAGTTCAGTCGTCCGCGCAGCGCTGGCATCATCGCCATCAACCTGCGTGAAGATGATGAGCTGATTGGCGTGGCGCTGACCAACGGCAATGATGAAGCGATGCTCTTCTCCGCTGGCGGTAAAGTCGTGCGCTTTGCTGAGAGTGCAGTGCGTGCCATGGGGCGTTCAGCCTCAGGCGTGCGCGGTATCAGGCTGGCAGAGAACGATAAAGTGGTGTCGCTGATTATACCGCGCGAAGAGGGCGCGATCCTCACCGTTACGCAGAATGGTTACGGTAAGCGTACGGCTAACAGCGAGTATCCGACGAAGTCACGTGCCACTCAGGGCGTTATCTCGATCAAAGTTACCGAGCGTAACGGACCGGTTATCGGTGCGGTACAGGTGGTAGACGGCGATCAGATTATGATGATCACCGACGCCGGCACGCTGGTACGTACCCGCGTATCGGAAGTGAGTGTGGTCGGCCGTAACACGCAGGGCGTGATCCTGATCCGCACCGCGGAAGATGAGAACGTGGTTGGCCTGCAGCGTGTGGCGGAGCCAGTTGAAGAAGAGGAGCTGGATGCCATCGACGGCAGCGTGGCGGAAGGCGAAGAGGATATTGCGCCGGAAGTCGACAGCGATGACGAGGCACCGGACGCAGAAGACGACGCATAATCGTCTGATGCACCTTATCAGCGGCAGGTCAGGGCAACCGACCTGCCGTTTTATTATCTGAGTTTTCGCCCCGCACCTCTGCACCAACTGGCTTTTTCGCAGCGATAAAGCTAGTGTATGTGCACCTTTTTGGGTCCTGTTAACCGTTACCGCCAGTGAGCCTCTCTTGAAATATCTCGTCTCCTTTCGCACCACGCTTCGTATCTCGCGCTATCTTTTCCGGGCGCTGGCGCTGCTGCTCTGGTCGCTGGGTGCATTGCTGACCACCTTCTACATCATCAATGTGCTGCATGAAAAAGAGAACGGAATACGCCAGGAGTTTGCGGCGAACTACGGTAAAGCAGAGTGGTACGTCCGGCACTCGGCTGACGTCATGCGGGAACTGAAGTACATCACGGAAAATCGTCTTAGCAGCAGCGCCAACGGGCTGGATATGCTCAACGGCCTGCCCGCCGGTAAAAGCACGCTGCCGCAGTTTACGCCGCTCTTTTCCGACGGTGACTGCACCTCAATGAGCAACACCTGGCGCAATTCGCTCGACTCGCTCAGCTACTATATCAACTACTGGAAAAGCAATTTTGCTGCGGCCTATGAGCTGAATCGCGTGTTTTTTATCGGCGGTGAGAGCCAGTGCCTGGCTGATTTCACCATCGGCAGCAGCAATCCGTTAGACCGGGAGCGCAGCATGAAGGCGCTGCGCGAACATGTGCTGCACTATCGCAACAGCAATGAGGAAGATCGGCGCAATCCGATGTACTGGATCACCGACAGCGCGCAGCCCGGAAGCGGCAATTTCTACATGGTCGTCCCGGTTTACGTCGCCAACAAACTTCAGGCGCTGCTGGGCGTTGAGCAGAATATCCGGCTGGATGAATTTTTACAGCCCGGCGGACTGCCGCTGGTGGCGACCATTACCGATGAAAATTACCGCCCGCTGCTGAGCAGCCGCCGCAGCGGACCCGGTTACGCGCTGGACGATCTGCCCGATGAGAGCACCTGGTTTGGCTACCTCGATAGCTACCGCCAGCTGGTGCTGAAAAAGCCGCTGCCGCCGTCAGATCTGAATATCATCTGGTCTCTGCCCACGTCGGTAATGGTGGATCAGCTGCGGCTGCTGCTGCTTAACGCGCTGCTGCTTAACATCTTCAGTGCGATTGTGCTTTTCACCCTGGCGTGGATATTCGAGCGCCGCATGTTCCTGCCGGCGGAAGATAACGCGCACCGGCTGGAGGAGCACGAGCAGTTCAACCGTAAAATTGTCGCGTCGGCACCGGTAGGGATCTGCATTCTGCGCACCAGCGATGGCACCAATATTCTGAGTAACGAACTGGCGCACAACTATCTTACGCTGCTGACGCAGGAGGATCGCCAGCGGCTTAATGAAATTATCAGCGGCCAGCAGGTGAATTTTGTGGATGTGCTGACCGGCAGCAATACCAACCTGCAGATCAGCTTTGTGCATTCGCGCTACCGCAATGAAAACGTGGCCATCTGCGTGCTGGTTGATGTCTCATCCCGCGTACGTATGGAGCAGTCGCTGCAGGAGATGGCGCACGCCGCTGAACAGGCGAGCCAGTCGAAATCGATGTTCCTCGCGACCGTCAGTCATGAACTGCGCACGCCACTTTACGGCATCATCGGTAACCTCGATCTGCTGCAGACCAAAAGCCTGCCCAAAGGGGTGGAGTCGCTGGTTACCGCCATGAACAACTCCTCCAGCCTGCTGCTGAAAATTATCAGCGACATTCTCGACTTCTCGAAGATAGAGTCAGAGCAGCTGAAAATTGAGCCGCGTCCCTTCTCACCGCGCGAAGTGATTAACCATATCACCAGCAACTATTTATCGCTGGTGGTGCGCAAGCGTCTTACGCTCTATGTATTCATGGAAAACAACGTGCCGCTGGCGCTGGATGGCGATCCGCTACGGCTGCAGCAGGTGATCTCCAACCTGCTTAATAACGCCATCAAATTTACCCATACCGGCTGCATTATTCTGCACGCCTACGTTAAAGAGGGCTATCTTGCTTTCCGCGTGCGCGATACCGGCGTCGGCATTCCGGCCAGAGAGGTGACGCGGCTGTTCGATCCTTTCTTCCAGGTCGGCTCCGGCGTTCAGCGCAACTTCCAGGGCACCGGGCTGGGACTCGCGATCTGCGAAAAACTGATCAACATGATGGATGGCGATATTGAGGTCGATTCTGAACCGGGGATGGGCAGCCAGTTTATCGTACGTATCCCAATCTACGCCGGCCAGCAGCCGGCGCCGCCGCTGCTGGATGGCCTGCAGGAGAAAGCGATCTGGCTTGACCTGCGCAACGACTATCTCGCTGCGTTTCTGCTGCGCCTGCTGCAGCAGCAGGGACTGAAAGTGGCAGCCTGGCAGGGTCAGGCAGAAAGCGATGATGTGGTGATAAGCGATCACGACGATTCACTGACGCAGGCGGTGCGCGCGCGCATTCTGATCTGCGGTGAACATATCGATATGCCGCAGGAGCGCTCGCCGGGCGTCTGGGTGCAGAGCAGCGCAACGCTGCACGACCTGCCGCTGCTGCTGGGACGTATCTATCGCATCACAATTGACAGCGATACCACCACCCCGCTGCCGCCGCCTGCGGCAGAGAATGCGAGCAGCAATGAAGATATTACGATTCTGATTGTGGACGATCATCCCATCAACCGTATGCTGCTGTCGGAGCAGCTCGGTACGCTGGGCTATCAGACCAAAACGGCGCAGGATGGCGTTGATGCGCTTAACGTGCTGAGCCGCAATCATATCGACATCGTACTGAGCGACGTAAACATGCCAAACATGGATGGTTATCGCCTGACGCAGCGGCTGCGCCAGCTGGGGCACGTGTTCCCGGTGATTGGCGTAACGGCGAACGCGCTGGCGGAAGAGAAGCAGCGCTGTATGGATGCCGGTATGGATAACTGCCTGTCGAAACCTGTGACGCTGGATGAGCTGAAAGTCACCCTGGCGCGCTATGCTGCCCGCGTGCGTACCGGTCGTCAGGGGTAGTAGGGCAGGGGATTAAGCGAACGGGCGGCCCGCGGGCCGCCCGTAAAGATTAATCTTTGTCGATCTGCGTGGCACTGACCGAGGAGAGGTAGTTCAGCAGTGCGATATCGTTATCCACGCCCAGTTTCATCATGGCTGATTTCTTCTGGCTGCTGATGGTTTTGATACTGCGGTTCAGCTTCTTGGCAATCTCAGTGACGAGGAAACCTTCCGCAAAGAGACGCAGTACTTCACTCTCTTTCGGCGACAGACGCTTGTCACCGTAGCCACCTGCGCTGATCTTCTCCAGCAGTTTGGCAACGCTTTCCGGCGTATATTTTTTGCCTTTCTGCAGGGCGGCCAGCGCTTTTGGCAGATCGGTCGGGGCGCCCTGTTTCAGCACAATCCCTTCGATATCGAGATCCAGAACGGCGCTCAGGATCGCCGGATTGTTGTTCATGGTCAGAACAATGATCGAAAGATCGGGATAGTGACGCTTGATGTACTTGATCAGGGTAATACCGTCGCCATACTTTTCGCCAGGCATTGAGAGATCGGTGATCAGAACATTCGCGTCCAGCTTAGAGAGGCTGTTGATCAGTGCTGTGGAGTCTTCAAACTCACCTACTACGTTAACCCATTCAATCTGTTCCAGAGACTTACGGATACCAAACAGAACAATGGGATGGTCGTCGGCAATAATTACGTTCAGGTTATTCATCTTATTGGTTACCTTGCTGCAGCAGTTGATTGACATAGGCGTCAATTTCACTGGTGGTATTTTTAATGGTTAAATCGTCGCACATTTTAATGTGCTGTTCTAACGCTTCACAAAGCTGTTTACCCGGCAGCAAATTGAGCATGGCAAAAACGCCTTTCAGGCGATGCGCTGTCTGAGCAAGAGAAGGATAGTCGCTATCCGACGCTTCAGTATACAGTCTCCTGACATCAGGCGGTACTGTCTCGGTAAACAGCTGGAAATAGCCGCCGCTTAACAGCGGTGTGGCAGCCTCATTTTCTTCACTCTCCTCCATCAAATCACTGGCCAGCTGCTTTTCAATCAGGGCCAGCAGTGCGTCAAGCAGGGCGTTGCTGAGGTTATAATTCACGCGATACTGTCTGTCATTCAGGGCGTGATGCCCCAGCTCGTCGCCCGCCAGCAGTAATGCCCAGCCGCTGAGACGTTCAGGATCGTCCGTGATCAGAACATCGTGCTCCTGACCCGAAAGCCGTTCATCTGAGGTCAGGCACTTAGCGCCCCAGTTCTCCAGATGACGACAGACGATTTTCTGTACATCTTCAACTGCTATATCGACCAGAGCGGTCACGCCCTCCAGTAATTTTTCTTCCTGCTCATCCAGCAGCAGCTGCAGCGTCAGCGGCAGCTGGATGTTATAGCGCGTGCCGATGCCGGGTTTAGCGATAATGTCTAACTGACCACCCATCTGCTTGCAGAGCTGTTTACAGAGGAAAAAGGCCATTCCGGAGGCCTGACCAAAACGATCCTGCGATGTCTCACCAAGATAGGGGAAATCGGCATTGGTCAGTTCATCCGCCGTCAGCCCGGAACCGGTATCGACCAGCTGCAGCTGCAGCACGTCAGGCTTATCCGCTGGCGTTTTCACTTCCAGCGTGATTTTTCCCCATTGCGTGGTGGTCAGCGCATAATGCATCAGGGTGGTCAGCACCTTGCGCAGCGCGCGGCGGTCACCGCTGCGCATTTCATCATTCGCCAGCTGGTTATTTACGACCAGCGTCAGGCCCTTGCGTCGCAGCAGCGGCAGGCTCTCCAGCGCAATCTCATCCAGCAGATCCTGCAGATTAAACGGGCTGGTTTCCGGCGACCAGTCATGCGCTTCCAGCCGGTTCAGTAGCACGATGTCATCGACCAGGCGGGCCAGCCGCTGGCTCTCATCCAGCAGATCCAGCACGCTCTCATCGTCACCGCGCTGGCTGAGCTGTACCAGCCGCGTCACCATATCCTGCAGCGGGCGGTTCAGCGCATGGCCAAGCTGCTGCATCAGCTGCTGGCGCATCTGGTGATTGCGATCCAGTACCTGCTGTGCTTTCTGCAGCTTCTTATTCACCAGCAGTTCGCGATCCTGGTCGCGCATCATAAACAGCTGCGTGTGCGGCGACAGCACGCTGCGTGCATGACGGATCTCATAGACTTCGTTATTGATAGTCGCCTGCAGCACGCCCTGATGCTGATCGGACATGTTGATAATCTTCTGCAGGTTCAGGTGCGGCAGCAGGTGATCGGCAATCTTATTACTCAGCAGGGTGCGGTTAGTGGCGAAGTCATACACCAGCAGCCCGACCGGCAGGCTGGCGACGATCTCTTCATTCAGCATACGCAGCGAATCGAGCTCTGCGCTCTGATTCTCATTCGGGCGCAGCGCCTGCTGACGCAGCAGGGTCACGCCGGCAATCGACAGCAGGAAGAGCAGCAGGTTGATAAGCAGCGGCCACATCAGGTTATGCAGCATATCAAGCGCAAGGCTAACCAGCGGTACGCGATAAACCAGCTGCAGCGGCGTGCTGGGCAGCGAGGCGGCGATCTCCAGATCCGGGTTAACCAGCGTAACGCTGGTCGTACCGTCGCTGCCATCATCCGTGCTGCTGCCCGGGGTCGCATCCTGACGCAGCTGGAAATTCTCCAGCGGCAGGTTCTGCGGCACCAGATCGTTAACCGGCAGATCGAAAGCCACCACCGTTGCCAGATGACCCGGCTGGTTGAAGGTGGTGCGCAGCGTAAAGTAGTGATCGTTCTGCCAGGTAAAATGACGCAGCGGCGAGAAGCTTTCGCGCTCATCCAGGGCGTTAGCCTGCTGCAGCATCTCCGCCCGGCGGCTGTCGACCAGCGTATTCAGCGCGCTCTCTTTATAGCGCGTTGCCATATCTTTCAGCGGCAGGGTAGAGATCATAATCAGGCTATTATCCTGACCGTTCAGAAAATACATTGACCACGCCGGGTTTTCCGCACCCCATAACGTATCGAGATAGCCGGACATACGCATGGTCATATCCAGCGTGCTGCCGTCGTGCGAACCGAAAATCAGCGCTTCCGTTTTGCGGCGTGTTTTTTCCAGATAGTAAACATCCGGGCGCAGCCGGGTCTCCTGCAGCGTGCTGTTAGGCGCAGAGCCGGCCGCACTGGTGGCGAGGTTTTCGTAAATCTGCCAGGTGGCGAAGCGGTAAGCGTCGATGCGTTTTTGCATATCACGCGCCAGGTCAGCCATGGCATAACGCTTTTCGGCAATCCAGGCGCTGACGCTATTGTGCACCACGGCGCCCAGCGCCAGCAGCAGCACCAGGTTAAACACGACAACAAAACGCGTAACGTTACCGGAAGTCAGTGGAAATTTATAAAGCATAGTGAGTCTCAGGATCCTGCAATCAACGCGTAACCCGGCGTGCGCTGGCGGCGACAGCCAGCAGCATCAGAGCAATCAGCAGGAATGCACCGCTTAGTGTGAGCCACTGGGAAATAAAGCCGATTAACGCCGGGCCTGAGAGAATACCCGCATAGCCTAACGTTGTCATGGCCGAGATCGCCAGGTTGACAGGCATGGCCTGCTGGTTACCGGCGGCATTAAACAGCATCGGCACCGTATTCGCCAGCCCGAATCCGACCAGCAGAAACGCCAGCAGCGCGGTTTGCGGCCAGGGGACCAGCACGGCCAGCGTCATACCTGCACTGGCTGCCAGCGCGCCGGTAAGCATGACGCGATAGCGGCCAAAGCGCTGAATGATTTTGTCGCCGGTCAGCCGGCCAATCGTCATGGCAACCGAAAACACCGCATAGCCCAGTCCGGCATAGGCTACGCTGAGGCCCGGACTCTGCAGCAGGAGCAGGGCACTCCAGTCGAGCACGGCACCCTCGGCGAGGAACAGAATAAAGCAGAGGCAGCCGAGAAAAGCGACCCAGCCACGCGGGATCACCAGCCAGGGTTCATCAGCCTGACGCAGCCGCTCGCTCATCAGGGTTGGCAGACTGCAGCAGAGCAGCACGGCGATCAGCACCATCATAATCGCGATGGCCTGCAGCGGCGTCAGCCCGGCACCCAGCAGCAGACTCACCGCACCGGCGCCGATAATGCCGCCGAGGCTGAAGAAGCCGTGAAAGCCTGACATCATCGGCCTGCCCGCCGCTTTTTCCACGTGAACCGCCTGCACGTTCATTGCCACATCCAGCATGCCGAGTCCGGCGCCGAATAGCATCAGCGTAAACGCCATCGCCCAGAGATGGTCCAGCGTGGCAAGCAGCGGCAACACCGCCAGAATCAGCAGCGCAGAGCAGGTCATAATCCGGCGGCAGCCAAAACGACCAATCAGCGCCCCCGTCACCGGCATAGCGGCCAGCGAACCGATGCCCAGGCACAGTAAAAGCCCGCCAAGGGAGGCTCCGCTCAGCTGCAGACGCTGGCTGGCGTAAGGCACAAGCGGCGCCCAGGCAGACATACTCAACCCGGCGATAAGGAAAACAGTACGCGTGCCGAAATTAACACGCTGATGCAGTTTGGCTGGCTGTGCGGCGTCCAGTGCAGTCATAGTCGTTATTTTGATCCGCTGTTAAAGCGTCGAAGTTTAGCATCAAAGCAGGCGGTGCAGCGGAATTAACGCGCAATTTGCGTTGCCTGCTGCTGCACAGGAATCGGACATCTTACCGATATTTGGCCGGGCCTGAATTTTTTCCAGATATTTCCTGGTACTGCCTGAGAGACATTAAGTGACTTAACGCAAATTAAGTCAGACAATTGATGACATATACTGATGCAATCAGCGAGAGGTCACCGACTGACTAAGGTTTTCGCTGGTTGCGCGCTTTACGGCGATTTCCGGATTTTTGCCACCAGACAGCAGCGGGTAAAGCGCGCTAAGATGAAGCAGGTCACCGCTAAAGGGGCCGCTTATAGCAAGATCGCCACGCGCGCCAGCCCGGCCGGGAGCGCGCATTTAACGTCATACCTTTAACCTTGTTACCTGCGGGTAACCCGTTTTCATCAGGTGAAACGGGCCATACTGTTATGGCCTGTATGGCGCACCGATCTGCCTGAAACATTAATACAGGTAATCACTGGTGCAATGCATACTCTGTAACGAGGTTACCTATGTTTTCAGGTCAGTCCACTTCATCTTTCGCATCGTTATTTACCTCTGGCACTGAGCGTGTCGGCCCGATAATAGCCAGCCAGCAGCGCCGCGATACCACGCCACCGGCCGCGCTACACCCCTATGAGCCGCTGGCGCAGGATGGCGTTATCGCTGCCTGGGAGAGCAACCGCGCCATTCATCTGCGCGGACGCGCGGAGCAGGAGCCAGGCGCAACGGTCACACTCAGCTTTAATGGAGAAAGCTGGCACAGCACGGTCAACCACTGGGGCTACTGGCATGCAACCATGCCCCCTTCGGTATTACAGGGTGTCGCGGATGGCAACCACAGCCTGACGCTGACCATTACCGATAAAGCGGGTAACAGTACCGCCACCGAAGTAGGGTTTGGCGTCTATGTGGATAAAACGCTCCGTCCGGAGATCAGCGTGGCGCCCGTGAGTGGTGATAACGCGATTAGCGTAGCGGAAGGGATTTACGGCGTGGAGGTGAGCGGGCAGGTTACGCATATGCCGCTTAACAGCCATGTCACGCTGACGCTGGGAAATAAAAGCACCACTGCTCTCGTTGATGAGCACGGCGCATGGCAGGCAACGTTTACGCCGGAGGATCTGCACGCGCTGCCGGATGGCGTTTATCAGCTGCAGGTCAGCGCCCGCGATCCGAATGGCAAAACCAGCACGGTTCAGCATGAGCTGACGCTGATAACCCATCCGGAAAGCCTGCCGCATATCAGTTTTGACAGCGTTACCGCTGATAACGTTATCAACTTTGCTGAGAGCCAGCAGGACCTGACGCTGAGCGGTACGCTCTCGGCGCTGGCTCCGGGCCAGAAACTGGAGCTCTGCGTCGGGGATAAAGTCTATCACGCCGCGATTGATGCGCAGGGCCACTGGCAGGCGATCGTTCCTGCCAGCGAGGTCAGCAACTTTATTTCGCTCGGTGAAGTCCGCGTCTACGCGCTCGACGCCGCCGGCAACAGCACCGACACCACGCTGGGGCTGAATGTCGTGACGACGTTGCCGGAGATCTACTGTGAAATGAATATCGGCGGCGATACCTTCCTTAACGCACAGGAAGCGCAGCAGCCGCTGAGCTTTTATCTGGAGGGTGTGAACCAGCTTACGCTTAACGGTAAGGCCTATACGCCAGTCGATGGCATGGTAACGCTCAGCGTGGCCGACCTGCAGGCGCTGCCGGATGGACCGGTCAGCGCTATGGCCGAACGCTGGGACAGCTACGGTAATCACGACAGCCAGACGCTCAGCGATCTGTTCACCGTGGCGATTCACCAGCTGCCGTCGCTGACCCTGCAGCAGCCGTTTGGCGATGGCGTCATCGCGTCCGGCGACATGGATCACTGGCACCTTATCCAGGGCAGCTCTGACCATCTGACGCAGGGAAGCCTGGTCACCGTCACGCTGGGCGATCGGCACTACAGCGCCGCAGTGGATGAGAGCGGAGAGTGGTCGCTGACCATTCTGGCGGGTCAGCTGGCAACGCTGGAGCCGGGCAGCTATCAGATGAGCGTCAGCGCGCAGGATAAAGCGGGCAATCTGGCCAGCGCCGTCCGGACGGTAACGGTGGAGGACGCCGGCAGCACAGATTTCAGCGCGACCACCATCGATTCTCTGCTGGCGCACTATGGTGCCGGAGAGGCCATACCGGATGCCGCCGCGGCGGGCAGTGAGCCAGACCACCACTATGGCAGCAGCGACGCTGCCTGGACGCTGGCCGATCATCTGCAGCAGCAGCCGGTAGCGGCGCTGGTATAAATTATCTGCGACACACGCAGCACAATCACTCTTTTCTGAAAGGCGACCCAGGGATGCGTTCACCCTTGCATACGCGCGACGAAGCGATTGCCGCGCTGAACCGGGCTGCGGCCGCGCTGGGGATCGCCATCGATCGCCGTCGCCTGCAGCTTCAGTGGCTGGCCGCGGCGTCACCGCAGGCGCAGCTGACAGACCTGGCGCAGCATATGGGGCTGACGCTGCAGTTTGTCAGCGCCCGCAAGCTGCGCTGGCGGCAGGCCGTAATGCCGCTGCTGCTGCGCCTTAACGACGGCACGCTGGCGCTTGCAGAAGCGGCAGATGACGAGGGAAGAGTGCATTACTGGCTGAGTGCAGGCGGTGACGGCCTGCGCTCAGCTCCGCTGAGTGACCTGCTGGCACAGGCGCAGCCGGAAGTGGGCGTCATTACGCCAGCGACCCGCGCACGCGATGCGCGCATGGATGAGTTTGTCCGTCCCTGGCAGCCACACTGGTTATGGCAGCATTTCCGGCCAATGAAGCGACGCCTGGTGGAAATCAGTCTCGCCTCGCTGGTCAGCAATATGCTGGCGCTGGCGGGGATCCTGTTCTCAATGCAGGTGTACGATCGGGTGATACCGGCCCAATCACAACCCACGCTATGGGTGCTGTTTGGCGGAGTGATGCTGGCGGCGCTGATGGAATATCTGATCCGGCTGGCGCGGACCCGGGTGGCTGACGGCATGGGAAAGCGGATCGATCTGGCCCTCTCTGCACAACTCTTTGCCCGCGCGCTGCGCATCCGCAATGAGGCGCGGCCGCGCTCCACCGGAGCTTTCATTGCTCAGCTGCGTGAGGTTGAGCAGGTACGCGAATTACTGACCTCTACGACGGTAAGTGCCGCAGCGGATATCCCTTTTGTGGTGCTGTTTCTGGTGATTTTATCCGCGATTGGCGGCTGGCTGGTGCTGGTGCCGCTGCTGGCGATCCCGCTGATCGTGATCCCGGGGCTGCTGGTACAGATCCCGATGGCGCGGCTGGCTAAGGAGGGGCAGCGTGAAAGTGCTCTGCGGCAGGCGCTGCTGGTGGAGACGCTGGAAGGAGTCGAGGATATCAAGGCGCTGCAGGCCGAGGCCGGGTTCCAGCGGCAGTGGGAACAGACGCACGACGTCAGCGCCACGCTCGCCAGCCAGCAGCGGCTTTGGGGCGCGCGGCTTACCGGCTGGGCGGGCAGCGTGCAGCAGCTGACCTACGCGGGGATGCTGGTCGCCGGGGTCTATCTGATCCTGAACAATCAGATCACTACCGGTACGCTGGTGGCCAGCAGCCTGCTCTCCGCGCGTACGCTCGCTCCCCTGATGCAGCTGACGCTGGTATTTTCGCGCTGGCAGCATGCGCGCAGCGCCATGAACGGACTCAATGAACTGCTTAAAAAGCCGGTTGATCAGCCGCAGAGTGGCGTGCCGGCTTATGCGGCGGTGCTCCGCGGACACTATGAGCTGCAGCAGGTGCGCTATCACTATGATGAAAGCAGCCTGCGTGCGGTTGCTATCGGGAGCCTGACAATCCGTCCCGGTGAGCGCATCGCGATTGTCGGCGGCGCGGGAGCCGGTAAATCGACCCTGCTGAAAATCCTGGCCGGGCAGGCGCTGCCCGGCAGCGGACGTATCATAATCGATGGCGTCAGCATGCAGCAGCTCGATCCGGCTGATTTGCGGCGGCAGCTCGGCTGGCTGTCGCAGGATTCGCGCCTCTTTTTCGGTACGCTGCGGCAGAACCTGCTGCTTGGCAATCCGCACGCCACTGAACAGGAGATGCTGCAGGCGCTGCGCATAAGCGGTGCGTTATCGCTGCTGCAGCAGGATGCCGCTGCGCTTGACCGCCTCATTCATGAAGGCGGGCGCGGGCTCTCTGGTGGCCAGCGGCAGATGATTCTGCTCAGCAGAATGGTGTTGCGTCAGCCACAGATTGTGCTGCTGGATGAGCCGACGGCAGCGCTTGATGAACCGCTGGAGGCGCAGGTAATCCGTCAGCTGGCGCAGTGGCTGCCGGGGCGTACCCTGGTGCTGGTCACCCATCGTCCGGCGCTGCTGGGGCTGGTCGATCGCATCATTGTGATGAAGAACGGCGAGATTGTGGCTGATGGCCCGCGCGATGCCATTCTGCAGCGTAGCGCTTTACGGCCGGAGGTGGCAGATGAGCACAGATAACGAGGCGGCGGCGTCGCGCATTATCTGGCTTTGCGCGCTCACGCTATTGCTGCTGCTGATCTGGGCGCGCGTTGCCGTGCTGGATGAGGTGACAACAGGCAGCGGCAAAGTCACGCCCTCCAGCCGGGCGCAGATTATCAATAATCTGGATGGCGGGATCCTCAAACAGCTCAGCGTACACGAAGGCGATATTGTCCGTAAGGGTGAGCTGCTGGCGACGCTCGATCCCGCCCGCTATCAGTCCAGCTACGGTGAGGCGAGCGCCAGGGTACGGACACTGCGGGCGACGGCAGAGCGGCTGGATGCTGAGCTCAGCGATCGTCCTCTGCAGTTCAGCGCGGATATTCGCCGTTACCCGCAGCTGGTCGCCCGTGAAACTCAGCTCTATGAGTCGCGCCGGCAAAACCTGACGACAACGCTGCAAAACCTTCAGCAGTCGCTGAAGCTGGTAGAGGCAGAACTCAATCTGACTGAACCGCTGGTGGCGCGCGGTGCGGCGGGTAAAGTTGAAGCGCTCCGGCTGCGGCGCCAGGTCAGCGACCTGCAGGGAAAAATCGACGAGGTGCATAATGACTACGCTGTGCGAACGCATGAGGAGCAGGTCAAAAACAGCGCAGAACTGGATGCGCAGCTGCAGGTTGCGGCAGGCAGAGAAGATCAGCTGACGCGCACCGCGCTGCTCTCACCGGTGTATGGCATCGTCAAAGCCATCGCTATCACCACGCCGGGCGGTGTGGTAGAGCCGGGCGGTAAACTGATGGAGATTGTCCCGCTGGAGGATCGGTTGCTGATCGAGACACGCATTGCGCCACGCGATATCGCCTGGATCCGGGCCGGGTTGCCCGCAACGGTTAAAATCACCGCGTACGATACCGCTATTTATGGCGATCTGCCGGGCATCGTCGAGAGCGTTTCTCCGGATACGCTGCAGGATAGCGACCTGCGCGAGCCGCCCTATTTTCGGGTCTATGTGCGGACACAGACGGCGACGCTTACCAGCCGGCGCGGTCAGCGCTTTCCTGTGCTGCCGGGTATGCTGGCAGATGTGGAGATAAAAACCGGGCAAAAATCGGTGCTGGATTATCTGCTTAAGCCGCTGAATAAAGCGGCTGAAGCGCTGCGTGAGCGCTGAATGCGTTATTATATTGGCGGGAAAATAGCGCAGATAAAAAAATGCCGGACAAATATGTCCGGCGGGAATCAGGGTAAAACACTCATTCGGGATGAATGAAGATAATAATAAAATAAATGATGATAGCGTGGATAATTGTAGAGGCTGACAGCAACAAAGTTTTATCATTCAGTGCGGCATTGAATTAATGTATCTATTTGAATGCAAAGTAATTTAATCCGGTTTGTTTATTCGTGCTTTATTTTTTATCTATATGTGCTGATTATTAGTTCCGCGATATTTACATCTGGCAATAAATTTGTAATCAAATGAAACACTTTCGGAAATTTAGTATCATTTTCGTGATAGATTATTGCCCGCTATAAAACAACAATGAATTGCCGGCTGAATTTTTTAACATTCAGTTTGCAGTGGCATAACTATAAAGGCACATAACCGAGGGTAAATAAATGAATCGTCGCGTTCTCTCCCTGATGATCCCGGCGCTGCTGGTGGCGGGTTCAGCAAGCGCAGCCGAGATCTATAATAAAGATGGCAACAAACTCGACCTCTACGGCAAAGTAGATGGTCTGCACTACTTCTCTGACAACGATGGCTCAGACGGTGACCAGTCTTACCTGCGCTTTGGTTTTAAAGGTGAAACTCAGGTGACCGATCAGCTGACGGGTTACGGTCAGTGGGAATACCAGGCCGCGCTGAACACCGCTGAAAGCGAAGGCACTAAAAACAGCTATACCCGCGTCGGCTTTGCCGGTCTGCGTTTTGGTGACGCTGGCTCTTTCGATTACGGTCGCAACTATGGCATTGCGTATGATATTGGCGCATGGACTGACGTTCTGCCGGAGTTTGGTGGCGATACCTATGGCGCGGACAACTTTATGTTCCAGCGCGGCAACGGCATGGCAACCTACCGCAATAATAATTTCTTTGGTCTGGTGGATGGCTGGAACGTGGCCGTTCAGTACCAGGGCAAAAATGATAACCCGACCGAATCCACTTCTGGCCGTGATGTGCTGGGCGAAAACGGTGACGGCTGGGGCCTGAGCACCACCTATGATTTGGGTAATGGTCTGGCACTGGGCGGCGCCATGTTCCAGTCCGATCGCACCAATAACCAGAATGCTGCAGGTGTGCTGGGGCAGGGCGATAAAGCGGAAGCCTACACCGGCGGCCTGAAATATGACGCAAACAATGTCTATTTAGCTGCGATGTATACCCGTTCGTACAATGCGACGCGTTTTGGCTCAGTGGATTCTGACGCTTTCGGTTATGCAAACAAAGCGGACAACTGGGAAGTGGTCGCGCAGTATCAGTTTGACTTCGGCCTGCGTCCGTCACTGGCTTACGTCAATTCACGCGGTAAAGATATTGAAGGTTATGGCAGCCAGAACCTGAAGAAATATATCGACGTGGGCGCGACCTATTACTTCAATAAAAACATGTCGACCTATGTGGATTACCAGATCAATCTGCTGGATGACAACAACTTTACCAACAATACCGGTATCAACACCGATGATATTGTGGCGCTGGGTCTGGTTTACCAGTTCTGAGCCTCTGGCGCGCGGCCCGGCGGGCTGCGCGCCACCTCTCTTTTCAGTCGGTAATATTCGCTTCTTATCTGCAGCACCCGCCTCAGGCAGGCACAGCATCTGAACTACTGCACACTGCGCCAGCGCCGGGCTTTTGCCGCCGGACGAGGTTCAGCCTGCACTGCCGCGGCCGGCTGGCTGCCCTCCAGCGCAATACCTGCCAGGGTGAAAGCAGAAAAGCTCAGCCACCGCTGCCACTTTTCACTCTGCGTTTTTGATATCGCCATGCTGCACCTCGCTGAGAATAAACCTGCTCTCAACAATGCAGCATTTATGCCATGCTGCCGCTCTCAGCGTCACACGCCCCCGGCGGGGTTTGTTACACTGCGTCAGCCCTGAAGCGGTGCAGAGTGGGTAATAATGGTGCAGTGCTTAACGTCGACGTGCGCTGTAGCTCTCCAGTGAACGCTGGCGTGCGTGCTGCCAGCTGCGATAGCTGCCGTACAGGAACAGCGCGGCGGAGAAAGCGGCGATTAATACATACATCATCTGTGCTCCTTAAAGGGGATGTCTGGAAGTAAAGCCTGCAGCATGGCAGGCGTTAATTCAATGAGATTTAGCGTAAATTACCCGCAGTTTATGCTTTGTAATACGCTGTATTTCCGTGTAACAGATGAGGAATCGATGCATTTCCGGAATATTTTTCTGACTACTCTGATCGTAGCCGGGCTGACGGGCTGCGACCGCGCACCGCAACATGAACCCCTGGTTCTGCAGGGCAAAACCATGGGCACCGTGTGGCGGGTCACGCTCGCCGGCGTTGACCCGCAGCGTAAAGGCGAGCTGCAGCAGGCGATTCAGCAGCAGCTCGATCGTGATGACGGTGAACTCTCTACCTGGAAAACCACCTCAGTGCTGTCGCGCTTCAACCAGTATCAGGGTACAGAGCCGAAGCCCGTTAGCGCAGATATGGCAGATATCGTGGCTCTCTCACTGCGCATTGGCGCCAAAACCGCAGGCGCCATGGATATCACGGCAGGCAGGCTGGTGAACTTATGGGGGTTTGGACCCGACGGACAGCCGGCGCATCAGCCTGACGAAGCAGCAATCGCGGCGGCTAAAGCTGAAACCGGCCTCTCGCATCTGCGGGTGATCCAGAGCGTAAGCGGGCAGTGGCTGCAGAAAGATCTGCCGGGTCTGTATGTGGATCTCTCAACCATGGGCGAGGGCTACGCTACCGATCATCTGGCGCGGCTGATGGAGCAGCAGGGAATAACTAACTATCTGGTGTCGGTCGGCGGAGCCGTGCTCAGCCGGGGTCGCAATGCCAGCCAGCAGCCGTGGCGGGTGGCGGTGCAGAAACCCACCGATCGCGAAAACGCGGTTGAGGCGCGCGTTGACCTGCAGGGGCACGGCATCAGCACCTCCGGCAGCTATCGCAACTATTATGAACTGGACGGGAAACGCATTTCACACGTCATCGATCCTGCAACCGGACGGCCCATTCAGCATAAACTGGTTTCTGCTACGGTGATTGCCACCACGGCGCTGGAGGCGGATGGCTGGGATACCGGCCTGATGGTGCTGGGGACCGGGCGCGCAAAAGCGCTGGCGCTGAAAGAGCACCTGGCCGTTTATCTGATCACCAAAGAGGGTGACAGTTTCAGCCACTGGATGTCGCCCGGCTTCAAAGCATTTCTTATCGATAAATCGTAACCGGAGGCCATAATGCTGGATCTGTTTAGCGATGAAGCGCCGTGGCAGGAGCCGCTGGCAGAAGGCGCGGTCATTCTGCGCCGCCGCGCCCGCGATGATGCACCTGCGCTACTGGCTGCGATTGAAACCGTTGCGGCGCAGCATCCGTTTACCCACCGCATCACGCCGGGAGGCTATCGTATGTCCGTGGCGATGACTAACTGCGGCGATGTTGGCTGGTTCAGCGACGCGCGCGGCTATCGCTACAGCGAACAGGATGTCAGCACTGGCCAGCGCTGGCCCGCGATGCCGCCGCTGTTTCGTCAGCTGGCGCAGCAGTGCGCGCAGGAAGCGGGTTTCAGTCACTTTACGCCAGACGCCTGCCTGATTAACCGCTATGCGCCGGGGGCAAAAATGTCGCTGCATCAGGACAAAGATGAGCGCGATCTGCATCAGCCGATCGTTTCCGTTTCGCTGGGTCTGCCGGCGGTATTCCAGTTTGGCGGTTTTGCGCGCGGTGATGCCACCCGGCGCGTGCTGCTGGAGCATGGTGATATCGTGGTGTGGGGCGGACCATCGCGGCTGCGCTATCACGGTATTCTGCCGCTTAAACCCGGCGTGCATCCCGCGGCGGGGGCCGTTCGCTACAATCTGACCTTCCGCCGGGCGCACTGACGCAACAGGGAATGAGAATTATTCTTGCTATCATCTGATGGGTCATTAAACTGCAGGCAGCATTTTTTTGACCTTTGGAACAGATTGATGGCATTGCTTCAGGTGGTTTTTCGTCAGTACTGCTGGCCGTTTACCGGCGTTCTTTTTCTTACCCTGCTGAGTGCCGCACTCGGTATTGGCCTGATCGCTTATATTAACAATGAGCTGATTGTGGCGATTAATAGCGATGCAACGGTGCTGCCGGCATTTCTCGGTCAGCTGTTTCTGCTGATGGCAGTCACGCTCGCTTCGCAGCTGGCGCTGACGCAGCTGGGGCACCATTTTGTCTGGCGACTGCGGGGCGAATTCATCAAGCGTATCCTCGATACTAACGTTGAGCGCATTGAACAGCTGGGCAGCGCACAGCTGCTGGCCGGGCTGACCAGCGACGTGCGGGCCATTACCATCGCTTTTGTCCGGCTGCCGGAGCTGATTCAGGGCATTATCATCACGCTGGGATCGGCGATTTACCTTGCCTGGCTCTCGCCGGAAATGCTGCTGGTCACTATGCTGTGGCTGGCGATCACGCTGGTGGGCGGCTGGCTGCTGGTTTCGCGCGTCTACCAGCATATGGCAAAGCTGCGCGATATCGAAGATGATCTCTATCGCGATTTCCAGACCATTATCGAGGGCCGCAAAGAGCTGCAGCTTAACCGCGATCGGGCGCGTCTTATCTACGACACGGTTTACCAGGCGAATGCGGGTCGCTATCGCCATCATATTGTGCGCGCCGACACCTTCCATCTCAGCGCCGTTAACTGGTCTAACATCATGATGCTGGGCGGCATCGGTATCGTGTTCTTTATGGCAAACGGTCTCGGCTGGGCCAACACGGCGGTGGCGGCCACCTATTCGCTGACGCTGCTGTTCCTGCGCACGCCGCTGATCTCAGCCGTCGGCGCGCTGCCTACGCTGCTCAGCGCTCAGGTCGCGTTTCGCAAACTCAATCGCTTCGATCTGGCACCTTATAAGCCTGCCTTCAGCGCCCCGGCACCGGCCAGCGCATGGCAGACGCTGGAGCTGCGCGACGTCTGCTTTCACTATGGCGAACAGGGCTTTGCGGTGGGGCCGATCAATCTGACGCTGCGACGTGGTGAACTGCTGTTTCTTATTGGCGGCAACGGCAGCGGAAAATCCACGCTGGCGATGCTGCTGACCGGCCTCTATCAGCCGCACGCCGGCAGCCTGCTGCTGGATGGTAAAGAGATAAGCAGTCAGCAAACCGATCTGTGGCGACAGCACTTTTCAGCGGTATTTACCGATGTGCATCTGTTTGACCGCCTGATTGGCCACGGCGGCGAGCCGGCCGATCCGGCCCTGGTTCAGCGCTGGCTGGAGCGGCTGAAAATGAGTGAGAAACTGCAGCTGGATGGCAACCGGGTGCTGAATCTGCAGCTGTCGAAAGGGCAGAGCAAGCGCCTGGCGCTGCTGCTGGCGGCCGCGGAAGAGCGGGATATTTTGCTGCTGGATGAATGGGCAGCCGACCAGGATCCTCATTTCCGCCGGATATTCTACCGCGAGCTGCTGCCCTGGCTGCAGGCGTCAGGCAAAACGGTGTTTGCTATCAGTCATGACGATCACTACTTTACCCACGCCGATCGTCTGCTGGAGATGCGCAACGGACAGCTGGTGGAACTCAGCGGTCGCGAGCGCGATCTGGCCACGCTCGATGCGGTGGAGCGAACGGATACCGGTCGTTAACGTCAGCGGGTAACACTCCTCATAACCGGCCAGGGAGCCGGTCATGGGTCACAGGCGGGACGCGGCAGCGTCAGTGGTTGGGCGGGATGGCAAAGCTTTTCAGCTGGACAACAAAGTGCTGATGGCCGCGGGTGATGCGGGCACCACGATCGCACCAGTGGGTCGCCAGACGAAAGAAGTCGTCGCTGCCGATATCATAGGCCAGCTCTACTTTGCTGATGCCTGAATGCAGCAGCTCCTCTGCATCCTGCAGGCTTTTTGCTTTGATGACCATAATCGATTTCCCATCAAATAAAAGAGAGCATCAGAGTAGGGGATCTTCATGACACTTTTGTTGCGTTTTGATGAAAGCACGCCAGGGCAGGCGCAAAATGTGATCGCGCTCAGTTGCAGGGACAACTGGCTGAAAAAATGAGAGTTTGAGAGGAAAGGGCACGCATCGATAGTACGCCCGACAGGCAATAAAAAAGCAGCCATAAAGGCTGCTTCTTCGGGATAATTTGGTCGGCACGAGAGGATTTGAACCTCCGACCCCTGACACCCCATGACAGTGCGCTACCAGGCTGCGCTACGTGCCGAACGTGGAAAACCATACTACTGATTCCCCAGCCGATTGCAAGATGCCTCAGCGTTAACTGCCTCATATTTAATCAGTTTGCCGTGAAGCGCTTCTCTTCTGTCAGCACCTGCAGCAGCAGCGCCAGCTGCGGCTTATGATCTTTCAGCTCGCGACCGCTGGCATCCCACGCGGTATAACTGCCGCTGTTATTCAGCACTAGCGTCACCGATGGCGTAGTGATGACCAGTTTGCCATCTTCACTGCTGGCTACCCAGTTATGGCTGCGCTGGGCGGCGAACAGATCTTCACCCTGCGAGTAGCTGACCGGGCTGGTGCGCACGTGCAGCAGACGCTGCATAAGCGTTGTCATCACATCCTGTTGATCGGTCAGGCGATCGATAGTCTGTGCTGGCGTATTGGGCCAGTGCACCACCAGCGGGATCTGCAGCGTCGCACGGTTGCCCGGGTTATCACTGTTATTAAAGGTCACCGCACGCTGGGCAGTGATCACCACCACCGTGTTTTTCAGCAAATCACGCTGCTGCAGCGTGCTCAGTACTGCAGCAATCTGCTCATCCACGCTGCCCGCCTGGCGCAGATAGCTGCGCTGACGCGCCTTCGTGCTGTCGCCGCTGGCGCTTATTCCGTTCAGCGCGACCCAGGAGAACCAGGGAGAGCGGCTGCTTTTCTGACCATTGAGCCAGTTCTGCCACTGCGTGACGGTCTGGCTGTTAGACTGCGAGGTCGCTTCCGGCAGCGTATAGTCCGCCAGCAGCGCCTGCCGGTAGAGCGGCTGATTAAATCCATCAGAGGAGAACAGGCCAAACTGATAGCCCTGCGCGTTCAGCGCGTTCAGCAGCGCCGACGGCGTGCGCGATGCCAGCACGCCATCCATATAGCTGGAAGAGATGCCGTAAAACAGGCCAAACACCCCTTTTTCAGGCTGCACCCCGGCGCTGTAGTGCCGGGTAAAGCGCACATTCTCAGCAGCAAACTGCTTCAGCGACGGCAGTGCGCTGTCCAGCGTGGCGTTATTAACGCCATCGATCGTCAGCACCAGCAGGTTGTGACCTGTTCCGCCGTCACGGAAGGTGATATCGCTTAACGGATACTGGACCGACAGCGCTTCAGGATCGCCCTGCTGCACCAGACGGCGCTGATACTCCTGCGCATCCAGCAGCCCGTGACGCTCCAGAAAGCGGCGCGCGGTCATCGGATAGGAGAGCGGCAGATTGGCGCGCTGCATGGTGACAGGACGATAGAAATTGGCATCGGCCCAGATATAGAGCAGATGGCTGGCAAAAAAGGCGCTGATAAACAGCGCGGCGAGGGGCTTGCCAAATGAGCGCCGGTTAAGACTGCGCAGCTTCTGCCAGCTCCAGGTGGCAAACAGCATCTCCACCAGAAAAATGCCCGGCACGCTGATAAACATCAGCTGCCAGTCACGCGCCATCTCGCTTTGATCGGGGTTAACCACCAGCTCCCAGACCACCGGATTAAGGTGCAGGTGAAAGCGGTTAAACACGGCGCCATCCACCATGATGAGCGTCAGCCCGGCGGTGGCAACAATGGCGGAGAGTATACGCAGCAGACGCTGCGACATCACCACAAAGGTAAGCGGAAAAATAATCAGCAGATAGGCGGCAAAAACGATAAAGCTGAAATGGCCAATCCAGCTGGTAAAGGCGTAAATCCGGCCCGCCAGCGAGGAGGGCCAGTCAGCGACCAACAGGTAGCGGCTGCCGAGAGCCAGCGCAAACAGAATATTAAACAGCGCGAACCAGTGCCCCCAGCTAATCATCTGGGAGACTTTTTCACGGTAGCGCTGCCGGTTGGTTACCATATATAGGAGTCAGATCTGCAAATTAATGAGCGTTATCATCGCGCACGGAAGACTGCAACGCTTCCGCGAATGACCGGGCCAGGCTACGGCGCTGGGCTGGTGCGATATCTGTGTTAATTAAATTGGTGACCATGTTTCCCAGAACCATCAGGGAAAGATCGACAGGCGCTTTATCTTTTTCAAGAATCTGCGCCAGCTGTGCGAGAAGCTGCTCAACGCGCTCGTCGCTATAACGGGATGATTGTGGCATATCGTCGACTAATCAAGTGTGAAAAGGCGGTATAGTACCGTAACCATGCGATTTTTTCCGCACTTTTATCGCAAGCAAAGCGATCGGTTTGCGTACGCAGTTGAAAGCGACGGCGGGCAGTGATTGAATACGCGCCTGAGTTTAAAGGAGAGTCTATCATGAGTCTGGATATTGACCAGATTGCCCTGCATCAGTTAATCAAACGCGACGAGAATCAGCTGGAGCTGGTACTGCGTGATACGCTGCTGCCGGTGACGCAGGCGGTAAGCAGCATGGCCGAAGAGCTGCATCGCGTGTACAGCGCCAAAAGCAAAGCCTATGGCCTGTTTAATGAAGAGAGCGAGCTGGCCGACGCGCTGCGCAACTGTCGTCGCGGGCAGGATGACTTCCTGGCATTCAGCCGGGCTGCCACCGGACGCCTGCGCGACGAGCTGAGCAAATATCCGTTTGCTGACGGTGGCGTGGTGCTGTTTATGCACTACCGCTATCTGGCGGTAGAGTATCTGCTGGTTGCGGTGCTGAACAGCCAGTCGAGCATGCGCGTGAACGAACAGCTGGATATCAGCAGTACGCACTATCTTGACATCAATCACGCCGATATCGTCGCGCGTATCGATCTGACCGAATGGGAAACCAGCCCGGAGTCAACGCGCTATCTGACCTTTCTGCGGGGTCGCGTCGGACGTAAAGTGGCTGACTTCTTCATGGATTTCCTCGGGGCCAGCGTCGGTCTCGACACTAAAGCGCAGAACCGCGGCCTGCTGCAGGCGGTCGATGATTACTGCGCTGAGTCAAATCTGGATAAGAACGAGCGGCAGAACTACCGTCAGCAGGTCTACAGCTACTGTAACGAACAGCTGCAGGCGGGGGAGGAGATTGCGCTGGACGATCTCTCGCAGGAGCTGCCACCGCTGGGGGAGAAAAGCTTTCAGGCGTTTACGCAGGAGCAGGGCTATGAGCTGGAGGAGCACTTTCCGGCCGACCGCAGCACGCTGCGCCAGCTGACAAAATTCTCCGGCAGCGGTGGCGGATTAACGCTTAATTTTGACGCGCTGCTGCTTGGCGAGCGTATCTTCTGGGATCCGGCAACCGATACCCTGACCATCAAAGGCACGCCGCCTAACCTGCGCGATCAGCTGCAGCGCCGCACCGGCGGGAAGTAAATTGCAGGCATAAAAAAACGCCGCAGAGGCGGCGTTTTTCACGATTTCGTCTGCGATTACGCGCGAACGAAGTCGATGTGGTGCAGTTTTGGCTTGAACGGGTGACGCTGAACAGCCTGAACTTTAACTTTCGTTTCTTTACCGTCAACAACCAGTGTCAGCACATCGGTGTAGAACTCAGGCTTAACCTGCATGTTCATCACGAAGTCGTGATCCAGTTCGATAGAAACTGCAGCTTCATTTCCGCCATAGATGATAGCCGGGAACTTGTTAGCTGTGCGCAGGCGGCGGCTCGCACCCTTACCCTGCTCTTTACGTACTTCTGCGTTGATAGTGAACATCATTATTTCTCTTCAATAATTCCTGCTACAGGCGACCCAGCAACAGGACGGTTATTCAAACGCTTATGCGGATGCAAAAGCGGGCGGGATTATAGCCGGATCGGGGCAGGGGGGCAAATGATTCTGCCATCTAGCGCAGCTCATTGGCGCGGCGGAAGCGCCCCTGGTAATCAAACACTTTCTCCCGCACCTGCCAGAACTGTCCCCGGGCACGCGCCACCACAAAGTCAGGATGCCGCAGCAGCGGCTGCAGCGCGACCACGTCGGCCGCCTGCTGCCAGCCCAGCTCCACGCCAGGCGCGCGCTGGTGCGGGCGCATAAACAGCTGCTCAAATGCTTTTCGCTGCGCGGGCGTCTGCAGCCGGAAGCGTTCGCTGACGTCGCTGCCATCTTCGTCGTAATAGGTCGCTTTCAGCCATTCGCCCTTGTCATCACGGCCATGCGCCAGCGTCATGCCGCTGCAGCGCAGCACCCGCGCATCTTTCAGCTTCAGCGCCGCTTTCAGCATATCATCGGGGTCGACCAGAATTTTGTCGCACTGCTGGCAGCGCCGTGCGGCGATATCATTTTCAGCGCCGCAGTCAGGGCAGCTTTTAAAGCGAAAGCGGAAATCGCACTGCTCACGACCGCCCTCATCATCCTCCAGGATCCCCTGACAGCGGCGACCAAAGTGTTCAATCACATGCCCGTCTTCGGTGGCTTTTCCCCAGAAGGTATTCGCAAAGCCGCAGGCAGGGCAGAACACCTGCACCGGCTGGTTGTCACTGGCGCCTTTTGGCGCACCCACTTCCGGCGTAAAGAGATCGTGCGGATTACCGGCGTAGTCGAGGATCAGGCAGTCGCGTTTATCCGGAGCCAGGCGCAGTCCGCGTCCGACTATCTGCTGATAGAGGCTGACGGATTCAGTCGGGCGCAGAATCGCGATCAGATCTACGTGCGGTGCGTCAAAGCCGGTAGTCAGTACCGCCACGTTAACCAGAAACTTCAGCTGCTGCGCTTTGAACTGCTGAATCAGCCGGTCACGCTCTTTCACCGCGGTTTCTGCCGAGACCAGCGCGCTGTTCTCCGGCAGCAGCGACAGGATTTCGCGCGCATGTTCAACCGTGGCGGCGAAGATCATTACGCCGCGCCGATCTTCGGCAAACTCAACGATCTGGCGGATAATCTGCGGCGTGACGCGCTGCTGCTGTTTCAGCTCACGGTTAAGATCCACTTCGCTGAAGAGGCCGCTGTTCTGCGGTACCAGCCGGCTGAAGTCATACTGCACCACCGGCATATCAAGACGTTCCGGCGGCACCAGAAAACCGTGTTTGATCATGTAGCGTAGCGGCAGCTCGTAGATGCAGTCGCGAAACAGCGCTTTTTCATCACCGCGTACCATGCCGTGATAGTGGAATTGATAGATCCAGCCTTTGCCCAGCCGGAACGGCGTGGCGGTCAGCCCCAGCAGGCGCAGCTGTGGATTATGCTGGCGCAGGTGGCTGAAGAGCTGCTGATACTGGCTCTCCTCATTGTCGCTGATGCGATGACACTCATCGACAATTACCAGTGAAAATGCGCTGTCGAAGCGGTCAAGGTTACGCGCCACGGACTGTACGCTGCCAAATACCACTTTGCCCTCGCTCTGCCTGCGCTGCAGCCCGGCCGCAAAAATATCCGCTTCCAGCCCGTAAGCCTGATACTTGCTGTGGTTCTGCTCGACCAGCTCTTTGACGTGTGCCAGCACCAGCACCCGGCCACGCGCCAGCCGCGCCAGTTCAGCAATTACCAGGCTCTTACCGGCACCGGTGGGCAGCACAATCATCGCCGGCGTAGTATGGCGCCGGAAGTGGGCAACGGTTGCATCAACCGCTTCCTGTTGATAAGGACGAAGTGTAAAGGCCATCAGCATAAACTTTTTTCTGGATCAGAGGCGTATTATGCCATGTAAGCGGATGAAACGCAGGATCGGCACTATTAGCAGTCAAAGCTTCAGGCTATACTGCCCGCACTTTTTTAACGGTTACCCTGGCCGACGTATTCTGCGCACAGGCACCGTTTCAGTTTTTCCCCCGCAGTAACAGGCAAAAGCGAATTCATGCGACTCGACAAATTCATATCTCAGCAACTGGAAGTTAGCCGTGCTATCGCTGGCCGCGAAATTCGCGCCAGAAAGATCACCATTAATGGCGAAATTGTGCGCGATACCGCATACAAAGTGATGCCGGAAGATGATATTGCCTACGATGGCAACCCGCTGGTGGTACAGCAGGGACCACGCTACTTTATGCTGAACAAGCCGCAGGGCTATGTCTGCTCCACAGACGATCCCGATCATCCCACTATCCTCTATTTTATCGAGGAGCCCTCAGCCTATAAGCTGCACGCCGCTGGCCGACTCGATATCGATACCACCGGTCTGGTGCTGCTGACGGATGATGGCCAGTGGTCGCATCGCATCACTTCACCACGTCATCATTTAGAAAAAACCTATCTGGTTGAGGTGGAGGCACCGCTCGATCCGGCGCTGGTGGAGACGTTTGCTGCCGGTATCCAGCTGCACAATGAGAAGACGCTGACCAGGCCAGCCCGGCTGGAGATTCTCGATGAAAAAGCGGCGCGACTGACAATCGGCGAAGGGCGCTATCATCAGGTTAAGCGCATGTTTGCCGCGATGGGGAACCATGTGGTTGCGCTCCATCGTGAAAGTATCGGCTCGATTGTGCTGGATGAAGCGCTGGAAGAGGGGGAGTATCGCGAACTGACCCCCGAAGAGATTGACAGCATCGGTCTGCCAGACGAACTGAAACAGCACAAATAACGGAGTACAAGGTGCGCAAGGAGAAAAACTCCCCGGCAGGATTAGTGGTGATTCTGGGATTGCTGGCGATGCTGATGCCGCTCTCCATTGATATGTATCTGCCTGCCATGCCGCAGATTGCCCGCGAATTTGCCGTCTCCGCAGGCAGCGTGCAGATGACGCTGAACCTCTACATCCTGGGGTTCGCTATCGGGCAGCTGGTGTATGGTCCGCTGGCGGACAGCTATGGCCGCAAGCCGGTCATCGTGCTGGGTACGCTGATTTTCGCCTGTGCCGCTGCCGCCTGCGCACTCTCCGGCTCTATCGATCAGCTAATCCTGATGCGCTTTTTACACGGTCTCTCTGCCGCCGCCGCCAGCGTGGTGATCAACGCCCTGATGCGCGACAGTTATTCAAAAGAGGACTTTTCGCGCATGATGTCCTTTGTGTTGCTGATCACCACGATCGCGCCGCTGGTGGCCCCGGTGCTGGGCGGCTGGCTGCTGCTTATCTGGAGCTGGCACGCTATTTTCTGGGCGCTGGCGATTGCGGCACTGGTAACGACCGTGCTGGTAGTGACGCAGGTGCGTGAGACCCTGAAGCCGGAGCAGCGTCAGCGCTTTCATCTGCGTACGATGCTGGGCAATTTTGTGGCGCTGGTACGGCATAAGCGGGTGTTCGGCTATATGCTGGCCAGCGGCTTCTCGTTTGCCGGATTATTTGCGTTTCTCAACGCTGGTCCCTTTGTTTATATCGAGGTCAACCACGTATCGCCGCAGGATTTTGGCTACTACTTCGGCCTCAATATCATCTTTCTTTTTGTGATGACGCTGGTTAACAGCCGCGCGGTACGCCGTTTTGGTCCGCTGAAGATGTTTCGCCTGGGGCTGACTATTCAGTTTGCTATGGGAATCTGGCTGCTGATTGTCAGCGCGCTGCAGCTCGGCTTTCTGCCGCTGGTGCTGGGCGTGGCGATGTTTATCGGCTGTGTTTCTATTGTCTCCTCTAACGCCATGGCAATTGTACTCGATGAGTTTCCGCACATGGCGGGGACCGCCTCGTCGCTGGCAGGCACGCTGCGCTTTGGCGTCGGCGGCCTGGTGGGCGCGCTGCTGTCGCTGGTCAGTATGAACAGCGCATGGCCAATGGTGGCCACCATCGCGCTGTGCGCCACCCTTTCCATTATCCTGTTCAGCTACGCTGCCCGCCCGCGTAAAACCATCTAATCCCGCAGGGGCCGCATAAATGCGGTGTTCCATACCGCCCTGGGCCGCATAAATGCGGCCCCTGCGTATACGCGGTGCTTTACTCCCCGTAAGGGCCGCATTTATGCGGCCCTTACGTATATGCGGTGCCCTATCCCCTGTAGGGGCCGCATTCATGCGGCCCTGGCGTATTCATGCGGCCCTGGCGTAATTACGCGCCCGGGGATATTTACCCCCCACTCAGACAAAAAAAGAGAACCTGGCTCGCTAAACGCCAGCTATTCGTTATGCTTAATGTTTCCGTGATGTGAAAATTTTTAGACAAAAAAGTAACGCTAATGCGTATAAACTGGTTGTCTGCGTTTGACGATCGCGGTACACATAGGCTTAACTGCGAGAATGCTCGCAAATAACGTATTTTTTCTATGATTTGTATTTAAAACGCGAAGGTCATCACTGACATCCGTTTTTTGATTTGAGGTGGGATTTCCGGCTGCGGGCACAGGGTTCAGGCCGGAAACAGGATTAACATCTTTGGGGAACACCATGCTGCAGCTCTCTGTTGTGCATCGTCTGCCACAGCTCTATCGCTGGTCTGCAGATCAGATAGGCGAAATTGAACTGCTGGAAACCACCAGCGGCATTAACGATGAAGATCTGGTTGCGTTGAGATTACTGAGTCATGAAGGCGCGCTGGCGCTGGATATTCTGCAGCAGCTGCGTGAAACGCTGGCGCAGATTCAGGTGGAGTGCAAAATCGCCAGTTGTGAAGGGCATCCCTGCCTGTTAATCCAGCGAATTAACGAAAGTGCCGCAAGCTGCTGCCTGAAAAACCAGGGCGTGGCCATTGCAGAAGATTTTAACGGACGCTGATCTCTGCCCCCTCATTTGCTCATTTGCGCCGAGGCCAGCAGCTGGCGTGTATAAGCTGTCGCTGGCGCAGTGAACAGCACCGCGCTTTCTCCCTGTTCAACGACCTCTCCCTGCCGCAGTACCACCAGCTGATGACAGAGCGCGCGCACTACCTGCATATCATGACTGATAAAAATATAGGTCAGCTGACGATCCGCCTGCAGGCGTCGCAGCAGCGTCAGGATCTGCTGCTGGACCGGACGATCCAGTGAGGAGGTCGGCTCATCAAGTATCAGCAGCTGTGGCTCAAGGATCAGCGCACGCGCAATCGCAATACGCTGCCGCTGCCCGCCGGAGAAAGCTGCCGGATAGCGGCTGCGGCTGTCGGGATCGAGCCCGGTTTCCTGCATAACGGCAATAACGCGGGCATCCTGCTGCGCTGCGCTAAGCTCCGGCCGGTGTACCGCCAGACCTTCAGCAATAATCTGCTGCACCGTCATGCGCGGATTGAGCGAGGAGTGGGGATCCTGAAAAACGACCTGAATGCGCTGGCGCAGCGGCAGCAGCTCTCTGGCCGTCAGCTGATGCAGCGGCTGGCCGGCAAACCAGATCTCACCGCGTGCGGCGATCAGACGCAGCAGAGCCAGCCCCGTACTGCTTTTGCCGGAGCCTGATTCACCTACCAGACCCAGGCTCTCGCCCTGATGCAGCGAAAAACTCAGCTGCTTAAGTACCTGCTTCTCCTCTGTCTTACGCCTGAACCAGCCGCGTCGCAGCGGAAAACTTACCTGCAGATTGCGGACCTGAAGCAGCAGCGGTGTCGCTTTCAGCGGTACCGGTTCACCGGTGGGTTCAGCGGCAAGCAGTTCGCGCGTATAGGGGTGCCGGGGCTGCCGGAACAGCGCGGCGCAGCGATTTTGCTCTATCACGCGTCCGGCACGCATCACGGTAACGCTGTGTGCCAGCTGACGTACGATAGCGAGATTATGGGTAATAAACAGCATGCCCATATTCAGCTCGCGCTGCAGTTCGCGCAGCAGCTGTAAAATCTGCTGCTGCACGGTCACATCCAGTGCCGTGGTGGGCTCATCGGCAATCAGCAGCTGCGGCTGCGTCAGCAGCGCCATGGCGATCATCACGCGCTGGCGCTCGCCTCCGGAGAGCTGATGAGGAAAATCGCGCAGGCGGCTCACCGGCTGCCGGATACCGACGCGATCGAGGCAGGCAACGATCTCGCCGCGTGCAGCTTCACGCCGCATGCCCCGGTGCAGCGCCAGCACTTCGCTCAGCTGTTTTTCAATCGTATGCAGCGGATTGAGCGACACCATCGGCTCCTGAAAAATCATCGCCATATGGTTGCCGCGCAGGCCGCGCAGCGTGCGTTCGCTGGCCTGCAGCAGATCCTGACCCTGAAACAGAATTTCACCCTGCGGATAACTTACCGCCGGCTGCGGCAGCAGGCGCATCACCGACTGAGCGGTCACGCTTTTCCCGCAGCCTGACTCGCCGACCAGCGCCAGCGTCTCGCCCGCCTCAAGGCGCAGTGAAACATCATGTACGACCTGCTGTTGCTGAAAAGCCACCGCAAGATGATTAATGGTTAACAGATCCATTCAGCCTCCCCGCGCCGGATCAAATGCATCGCGCACCGCCTCGCCGATAAAAATCAGCAGCGACAGCAGTAGCGCCAGCGCAATAAAACCGGACAGTCCGAGCCACGGCGCCTGCAGATTATTTTTGCCCTGCAGCAGCAGCTCGCCCAGGGAAGGCGCGCCCACCGGCAACCCGAAGCCGAGAAAATCGAGTGAGGTCAGGGTGGTAATGGCACCGCACAGAATAAAGGGCAGATAGGTCAGGGTCGCTACCAGCGCATTGGGCAGAATGTGGCGCAGCATAATACGGCTGTCGCTGACGCCAAGCGCACGCGCGGCACGCACATAGTCAAAATTACGCGTGCGCAGAAACTCGGCCCGCACCACGCCGGCCAGACTCATCCAGCCAGACAGCACCGTCAGCAGCAGCAGCCACCAGAAGCCGGGCTGTATCACGCTGGAAAGCAGGATCAGCATAAACAGCGTTGGCATGCCGGACCAGACTTCAATCAGCCGCTGGCCGGCTAAGTCGATGCGGCCGCCAAAATAGCCCTGCAGCGCCCCGGTAATAATACCGATAACGCTGGAGAAGAGCGTCAGCAGCAGGCCAAACAGCAGAGAGACGCGGGTGCCGTAGAGCAGGCGCGCCAGCACATCGCCTCCGCTGGCATCGGTACCGAGCCAGTTTTGTGCTGACGGAGGCGAAGGGAAGGGCGAACGGGTCGCAAAGTTAATTGTGCTGTCGCTAAAGCGAATCGGAGCCCAGAGTGCCCAGCCCTGCTGCTCAATCCGTTGCTGCAGCCACGGATCCTGATAGTCGGCGGCGGTAGCAAATACGCCGCCGTAATCCTGTTCGCTGTAATCAACCAGCAGCGGCACATACCAGCGCTGCTGGTAGCGCACCAGCAGCGGTTTTTCATTCGCCAGCAGCTCAGCGGCCAGTGACAACAGGAAAATCAGCAGAAAAAGCCACAGCGACCAGTAACCCCGGCGGTTGTGACAGAAACGCTGCCAGCGCTGGCGATGAACCGCAGAGAGAGCCATCAGCGTGCCTCAAAATCGATGCGCGGATCGACCAGCGTGCAGGTTAAATCGCTCACAATATTCATCAGCAGGCCAATCAGCGTAAAGATGTAGAGCGTGCCAAACATCACCGGATAGTCACGCTGGATAGTGGCATCATAGCCCAGCAGCCCGAGGCCATTCAGAGAAAACATAACTTCGATTAATACTGAACTGGTAAAAAACAGGCTGATGAACGTGGCCGGAAAGCCGGCGATCACCAGCAGCATGGCGTTACGAAACACGTGACCATACAGGATACGTTTTTCATCCAGGCCTTTGGCGCGCGCGGTCATGACATACTGTTTGCGGATTTCATCCAGAAACGCATTTTTTGTCAGCATGGTAAGCGTGGCAAATCCGCCGATGACCGTGGCCAGCACCGGCAGCGCAATGTGCCAGAAGTAGTCGAGGAGTTTGCCATACCACGGCAGCGAGGCAAACTGCGGAGAGGTAAGACCGCGCAGCGGAAACCAGTCGAAATAGCTGCCGCCGGCAAACAGCACGATCAGCATGATGGCAAAAATAAAGGCCGGAATAGCGTAGCCAATAATAATCAGCAGGCTGCTCAGGCCGTCGAAACGGCTGCCGTGATGCACCGCTTTCCGGATCCCGAGCGGAATGGAGACCAGATAGATAATCAGCGTGCTCCAGAGTCCCAGGCTGACAGAAACCGGCAGGCTCTCTTTGATCAGCTGCAGCACCGGGGCGCTGCGAAACAGGCTATCGCCAAAATCAAAGCGCAGATAGTTCCACAGCATCTCGCCGTAGCGCTGCAGCAGCGGCTTATCAAAACCGTACCGCCGGGTGATCTCAGCAATCACTTCCGGATCCAGGCCGCGTGCACCGCGATACCGATTGTCACCCGGATTGTCGCGCAGCGACGCACCGTGCGCGCTGCTGTCGCTGCTGTCCGGCAGCCCGGTGGTATAGCCAAACTGGATAGTGGCCAGCGCCTGATCAACCGGGCCACCCGGTGCTACCTGCACAATAAAAAAGTTCAGCGTGATAATCGCCCAGAGGGTCGGGATCACCAGCAACACTCTGCGCAGCAGATAAGCACCCAAGCCAGCCTCCTTAACGTCGATCAGCCGGCAGCCGCCCGGCTTTGTTGACATCGTACCACCAGTTTTCCAGCCCGGTTGCGAAAGCGGGCCGGACGGCAGGGTAAGCATATTTGTTCCAGTAGGCCAGGCGCTGCTCAGCGCTAAACCACATCGGTATCATATACGCCTGCCAGAGCAGAATGCGATCCAGCGCCTGACCCAGCGGCAGCAGCGCCTGCTCATCGCCCTGATGCGCCACAATCTCTTTGATAAAGTGATCGACCACGGGATCCTTAACGCGCGCGCTGTTCCACGATGAGTCGATATACTCTGACTGCCAGTTCACGCGCAGGCTGGCAGCAGGCCACGGCGCAGCCGGGTAGAGCGTCTGAATCATATCGTAGTCGCCTTCGCGCAGCCGGCGCAGAAACTGTGAGTTGTCGACCTGGCGCAGGGTGGCCGTAATGCCCAGTCGGGCCAGACTCTGCTGCCAGGGCAGCGCCCACTCATTCTGCGCGCCGCTGCGCAGCAGGATCTCAAACCGGAACGGTTCACCGCTCTGGCGATTGACCAGCTTCCGGTTGCGGATCTCCCAGCCCGCTTCTTCCAGCAGCTGCATCGCCCGCAGCAAATTAGCCCGGTTATAGCCGCTGCCATCCGAGCGCGGTGGCGTATAGATTTCACTGAAGAGGACAGGCGGCAGCTGCGCTTTCCACGGCGCCAGCAGCTGCAGCTGTGCCGCGTCGGGATAGCCGGCCGCCGCATATTCTGTGTTCTGAAAGTAGCTGCCGGGGCGGCGCCACGCGTGGTAAAACAGCGCCTTATTCATCCACTCAAAATCAAAGGCCAGCGTTAACGCCGCGCGCACCCGGCGGTCGGCAAACAGCGTTTTTTGATTATTAAAGGCGAGCCAGCGGGTATCCGTAGCGGCGTCCTGAGGCGTGGTCAGTTTTACGATGGTCTGTTCTGCAAATGGCCCGCCCTTATACTGCGTCGCCCACTTTTTTCCCGACAGCTCTTCGCGCAAATCGTAAGCGCCCGCCCTGAAAGCTTCAAAAGCGACGTTGTCATCGAGATAGTAGTCATAGCGCAGCGTATCCAGGTTAAAGCGTCCGCGATTGACCGGCAGATCGGCGGCCCAGTAATCCTTTACCCGACTGTACTGCACAAACTGGCCCGCCTTATAGGCAGAGATGCGGTAGGGTCCGCTGGAGAGCGGCGGGTAGCCAAGCGGCTCATTGAATTTGCGGCTCTGCCAGAACGTTTCCGGCAGCACGGGCAGCGTCAGCCAGCTCAGGATACGATCTTTATCCGGCCGCGGTGGCGTAATGCGCACCGTAAGGCGATTGAGCGCGGTGACTTCCGTGCCGCGGAACGCGACGCGAAACTGCGGAACGCCTTCGCGCATCAGCTTCTGAAAAGTAAATGCCACATCGCGGGCGGTGACGGGCGTGCCATCATGAAAGCGGGCGTGTGGATTGAGGGTAACCTCCATCCAGCGGAAATCCTGAGGATAGCGTGCCCGTTCAGCAATCAGCGGATAGTAGCTGGCGGGCTCATCATCTGAGGTGGTAAACAGTGAATCGTAGAGGGTTTCCGTGCCGGCGGCCGGATTTCCGCGTGAAGCAAAGCGGTTAAAGTTATCAAACGTACCGACCACCGCCAGCGTCATGCTGCCGCCTTTCGGGGCAGCGGGATTGGCATAAGCGTAGTGGGTAAAGTTGACCGCGTAGCGCGGCACCCCCAGCTTTGCAAACGCATAGCCTTCACGTACCGGCTCGGCGCGCAGCGGCATCAGTACGCCGCAGAGCAGCAGAGTTATCAGACGCAGCATAAGTGAGAGACTCTCCCGAATAGTCTGTGCTTCAGTTCAGCCGGTAAGCGTGTGAAGCCACCTTACCCGAAACGCGGAAAGTTTTGATAGTAGCTGATCAACTTTTCCGGCCGCAGCGGCCGGCTGAACAGGTAGCCCTGCAAATGCGTTACGCCGCGGCTGACCAGCCAGCTGGCCTGTTCGCGCGTCTCCACGCCCTCAGCCACCGTTTTGAGATTGAGTTTTCTGGCCAGCAGCAGCACGGCGTCCAGAACCGGTGAGGTCAACGTCTCGGTGCCGATGCTCTGAACAAATCCCCGATCTATCTTCAGATAATCAAACGGATACTTTTCCAGATAGATCAGCGCGCTGTGGCCGGTGCCGAAATCATCGATGGCAATGCTGAACTGGTTAGCGCGCAGCCAGGCAAACACCTCTCCGGCATTGGCTTCTTTCACCATGGTGCGCTCGGTGATCTCAAACACATAGCTGAAGTGGTCAGCTGGCATTGCGGCAATCCACGTCTGAACGTCGTGACGAAAGCTGTCGGCGGCAAGATGCAGCGGAGAGAGGTTCAGGCTCAGACGCGTACCGCGCGGCAGCTGCTGGCTCAGGCTATGCGCGTCGCGCGCGACCAGGCAAAACAGATGCCGGGTGAGCGGAATAATCAGGTTCTGCGCTTCGGCATAGCTGATGAACACATCGGGCGGGATCGTGCCCTCTATAGGATGCGCCCAGCGCAGCAGCGCTTCCACGCCGTAGGGTTCACCGTTATGTGCCATGATCAACGGCTGATATTCAACATAGAACTGCCCGCGCCGGATAGCCAGCATGATCTCGCGCGCCGGGCGCTGGTGGCGGTTAAGCAGCACGCCGGTCAGACAGCCGATCATCAGCGCAAACAGGATGCCGGTCAGCAGCGTCATTTGATAGTCGCGCGTTGCCAGCGTGCTGCCGTACAGAACAAAGCGGATATCACTGTGCGGCAGCGTAAGGGCGGTCAGGCCAGCTGGCAGATCGCGGCGCGGGATAGCGTGGCTGACGTCGCTCTTCAGCGCATTGTTGCCAATAACCAGCGCCATGCCGGTGATTTCAGGGTGATAAGAGGCGAGCAGCTGATAGGGCGCAAGGGAGAGGTTAACCGTTGTCAGAATGCCGCTCTCTGCGCTACCGGGATATTTGATCCACAGCACCAGCGCCGGGCGCGACGGCAGCAGCGGGGTACCCGGCAGCAGCCGTATATCGCGATCGCTTTCCAGATCGGTGGCGGGTGAAATCTCACTGGCAGGCAGCCTGAAGGCGCCAGTGGCCGATGAGCACCAGGCGAGGCCGTTCCGCACCAGCAGAATTGCGCGGATATTGTCTGTAAAGGCGGCACGCGAGGTGAGCTCACGGCTGATGCTGTTGCAATCCAGCAGCGTATACTGCTGCAGCGGACGCAGCGTGTCGGTCAGCGTCGCGAGCATCTGCTGCAGGTCGTCCGCGCTGTGCTGCAGCAGCAATTCATGCTGCTGCTGGCGTTTATGCCAGGTCAGCGTAAGCAATATGCTGATAAAAAGAGTAAATGAAACCATGCCTGCCAGCGCACTCTTCCAGAACAGGCGGCGCATGTGCGTAGCGTGCGGTTTCAGCGTCCGCGACAGTGGCATGGTGTCAATGTTCCTGATATTGCCATGTGAGTAAACCGTCTGAGGCTGCACCGGAGAGGGAGTGAGAATATAACGAGGATGCCTGGAAAGTCTTGTTATATTTCTGATTACCAACCGGATTTCAGCGGAGCATATATCCGCAATAAAAAAAACGCTGCCGGGGCAGCGTTTCTGTTTTCTCTGGCTGAGAGAATCATCGGAGAGAGGGATCAGCTTGGATTTTTAGCCAGAACCCGTCGTGCTTCGCGGTAGCGCGTTTTCCAGTAGCTGTCGTTGAGATTTGAAATCATGACGCCGCTGCTGGTAGAGGCGTGAACAAAATTATCATTGCCCAGATAGATGCCGACGTGTCGCCCGGTTGAGCCGGCGCGGAACAGCACTAAATCACCCGGACGCAGTTTACCGCGCGAAATGCCTTTGCCCGTATCCTGCTGCTCATAGGTAGAGCGGGGCAGCTCCAGACCAAACTGGTCGCGAAAGGTGCGCTGAACAAAAGCAGAACAGTCGATGCCACGTTTGGTGTCACCGCCTAAGCGATAGCGGACACCTTTCCAGTCGCTGTACTGTTCCATGATGCGGGACTTGATGTCCACGTTCTGCACCATTTGTTCAAATTCGTCCTGAGACGCCTGAAGTAAAAAACCATTGTGGTTGTTAACTTCATGATTCTCGTTTTTCGCATTCTGGCCGTTATGGCTGCTGCTACATGCTGATAAAAGTGTGGCTAATGCTACCGCGGGAATGATCCGCCTGAGGTATCTCAGAATTGGTTGAGACTTGACCATTATACGTGTGTTCCTTCGATGTCCTTACGACAGAATGTCGCCAGCCAGATGACAAAACGGGTTGAGATTAATAAGTACAGCGGTCTAAGACAAATCCTTAATTACTAAAATGTGTTAATGCACACATTTTTCGCTCAGTTTGCCACCACATTTTATGCTGCACCAGGTTAATCGAGCTTGAGGTTAACTGATTACAGACCCCGTGGCGAGTGGTTTTATATAAATTTCTATAGGTTTTTTTGATGTAAATTAAAACATTCACTGAACGGCTACTTTATCACCAGTCGGGCGTAATTAATGCGCAAATAAGCGGCGGCTTAAGCAGGTAATTCCGGCGTTAGCGCTGATTTTCAGCGGGTTCTGACTGGACAGGGGATAACAAGAGAAAATGTTAAGGCTTGTTTGCCATCATGTTTTCTTTTGATGGCAAACTGTTAGGTTGCTAATAGTTTTTTTAAACATTCAATAAGCGCAGGCGGGTCACTTTTCGCTCTCCGGTTACCTGCGCTAAACAATTACCCGCGTGGCTTATATTTGCCAGGCAGCGTGCGATATAGCCACGCCACCAGTTTGTCGCTGGCCGGCGTTAATAACCACCAGCTCAGTCCAACGAATATTACCGACAGCGAACCCACGGCAATATCGGTAAACCAGTGGGCGCCGGCCATTATGCGCGGCAGGGCAAACAGCACCACAATCAGCACGCCGGTTAAAAATGCCCGGAAGCCGAAATAGCGCCACATAAAACAGGCAAAAATAATCAGCATCATGCCGTGGTCGCCAGGGAAACTGTCGCGCGAGGCATCCTTCGCCGGAATACCGGTAAGTTCACTGACGCGATGGACGTTATCAAAAAACAGCGTCGGGCTGGCGTGTTTCACCGGCAGCAGATGTCCCAGCTGGTTAAGTAAAACTGCCGTTAGCAGCATAGTGATCCCGATAGCCAGCATACGACGACGGCCTTCAGGTGTTTCACGTCGCCAGAAGGCGAGGTAGAGCAGCCCCATCGCCAGCAGTGAAACCGCGTCAAAACCGCGATAGTTGGTTATCGCCACCAAAACGGCAAACGCGTGGTGATCGACCATCAGATCGTTAAAGCTGAAAAAGATCCCTTTATCGATAGTGAACCAGAAACCGTGATTGGCCGGCAGATACCATGAGAGAAACAGCATCACACCCAGCGCGTTAAGCAGCAGGATGGTGACAAGACGTGTTGCGCGCATAAAAAAAGTAACACCCAAAAAGTGAAATAACGGGCAAACCTATCGCAATTAATTTAAACGAATCTTCAACAGCGAGGTCTGCAGAGCATTCCAGTCGGCTGGCTGATGATGGATCAGTTCAATACGGCTATCGGGAGGCGCGACCGGACGGGTTTCAATAAACAGATCGTCCCCCTGGCGATTAACGTTCACCAGCCCATCTGGCGTACGCAGCACGCCTTTTACCCGGTCGACCGGCGCACGTCGCGCCCATTCCAGCAGCGGAATGGTATCAAACTGCGTCTCTTCATCGAAAATCCAGCCACATGAAGCATAGCCCTGACCTTCATTCAACGCACGCCGCCAGCGCGCCTGACCCTCCAGTTTCAGCGCCGCCAGTCCCTGCGGGCGGGTACTGTGAGCGTGGTGGAGTGCGTCCGGAACCGGACGATCGTTTCGTGCGGGGTGCGTCAGCAGCGCCGGATCGATTTTTCCCCAGGCTGTCTCTGTCAGCAGGCGATCGCCCAGATTGTCCCGCTGCCACTCCGCCAGGCGCTGGCGATCTTCCGGCTGCCAGCGATCGCTTTTGCTGGCGACAATAATGTCAGCGGCAGTGAGTTGGTCGCGAAAATTTTCATTTGCGGTCACGCGCGTATCGGCAAGCTGGCGCGGATCGAGCAGGGTCAGTGTCGCATCTACCGTTATCCACGGCTGATAGACGGCGGCGCGCAGCATATTAAGTAACTGTTTGGGGTGGCCAAGGCCGGTGGGTTCGATAATCAGACGATCGGGTCTGGCCTGTTTCAGCAGCATATTGAGCCCGACCTGCAGCGGCAGACCGTTTACGCAGCACATGCAGCCGCCGGGGATCTCTTTTAGCTCAGCGCCGCGGTTGGCCAGCAGGGCGCCGTCTATACCGACTTCGCCAAACTCATTGACCAGAATGGCCCATTTTTCATCGGCCGGTTTATGCGCAAGCAGATGCAGCAGCGTGGTGGTTTTGCCGCTGCCGAGAAAGCCGGTTATGAGGTTGACGCGCGTCATAATTTCTCCCTGTAGCCTGCTGCTATCTGGCAGGCAGTGAACTGATCGCGCGGCCGGTAACGCGGGCCGCGCCCGATGTTGTTATAGTATAACAACCTGTCGGGCGCGGACAACGCAGCGATCAGTCGGCGCGACTCATATAGCGCCGTTCAGCTACATGAATGCGGATACGGTCGCCGTTGCTGAGGTATTCAGGCACCTGCACTGAGAGGCCGGTGCTCATCATCGCGGGTTTCGTGCGCGCGCTGGCAGATGCGCCTTTGATGCCGGGCGTGGTATCAGCAATCACCATATCCACCGTCTGCGGCAGCTCCAGCGCCAGAACCTGGCCCTCCATCGTCAGCACCTGCATACCGGGAATACCGCCCTCCGGGATAAACAGCAGCTCTTCGGCAATCTGCTCCTGCTTAAAGTTGTAGGGCGTGTAATCTTCATCATCCATAAAGACATATTCGTCGCCGTCGATATAAGAGAAGGTCACCGGGCGACGGCTGAGCTGAATGGCATCGATAATATCGTCGCCTTTAAACCGCTCTTCGACCTTGAGGCCGGTACGCACATCGGTAAACCGCATTTTATAGAGCGTGGCCGCCCCACGTGCGCTGGGACTCTGCACATCAATATCCTTCACCAGCAACAGCTTGCCGTTCCAGGTCACGGCCATTCCTTTTTTGATTTCGTTTGCCTTAGGCATAATGTTATTTACTCAGAAAAGAGAGGTGCGCGTCACGTTACGCGCGCGATCGGAAACAGGCAAGTAAGGCCCGGTAAAATTGTTATCTGCGCATAGCTTTCAGAGGGCGGGACTGCTATTGTCGCCGCGAAATCTCTGCCGGAGCGCCTCATGTTATGCCGCGATCGGTGCGGTGCCTGCTGCACCGCGCCCTCAATCTCTTCGCCTATTCCGGGTATGCCTCATGGCAAGCCCGCCAATACGCCCTGCGTTCAGCTTGACGCGCAGCAGCGCTGCCAGCTATTTGGTTCGCCGCTGCGTCCGGCGGTCTGTGCGGGCCTGCAGCCTGGACCGGAAATGTGTGGTCGCAACCGGGAAGATGCGATGATTTATCTGCTGCAGCTTGAGGCAGAAACGGCACCCTGAACAGCTGTAAGCGTGCTGAAAATCTTCCCTGGCCGCCGTCTTCACTTTCAGCAAACCCATCAGCGGCGGCGTGCGAAAAATCTTAATTTCCCGATGAAGTGTGCGTAGCATCAAAGATCTATTCTTTGGTTTACGCATTTTCTTGCCTCAAAGGTCCGCCTGTACCATATTCCCTGAAACGTTTCAGCGTTGTAGTTGCGGCTAAGTGGCTGTGATGCAGCGTGTTTTTTCGCCATTAAGCTGAAACGATTCAATTCAGCAAGCGAGGAGAGATATGTTCCAGCTCGAAGTTCAGGCCATCCATACCGGCGCCACGGCACAGACAAAAGAAGACGCTATTCGTCAGGTTGCCGCCGCGCTGACTGCAGCAGGCAACGTTGCTGAAGGCTATGTCAGCGGCATGCTGGCTCGCGAACAGCAGACCAGCACCTTTCTCGGCAACGGCATTGCTATTCCACACGGCACCACCGACACCCGCGACCTGGTACTGAAAACCGGCGTACAGGTTTTTCAGTTTCCCCAGGGCGTAGAGTGGGGCGAAGGGCAGGTTGCCTATGTGGCTATCGGCATCGCCGCTAAATCAGATGAGCATCTGGCGCTGCTGCGTCAGCTGACGCATGTATTAAGCGATGACAGCGTGGCAGAGCAGCTAAAAACGGCCTCTGCTGACGATCTGCGCGCGCTGCTGATGGGTGAGAAGCAGGGAGCTGAATTTACCTTTGATACCTCGCTGATTGCGGTAGATGTGGCGGCGAGCGATCTGATCACGCTGCAGGCGCTGAATGCCGGTCGTCTGCAGGCGGCGGGCGCAGTTGACGCCGCATTTATCACCGACGTTATCTCCCGCACGCCGCTGAGTCTGGGGCAGGGGATCTGGCTGAACGACAGCGCGCAGGGCAACCTGGGCAGCGCAGTCGCGGTAAGCCGCCCGGCGGTGCCGTTTGACCGGCAGGGCGAGCGCGTGGCGCTGCTGCTGACGGTTGCCGCAGTGGATGAGCGTCCGCTGGAGGTGCTGGGCTACCTGAGCAACCTGCTGCAGAACAATAAAGCTGAACGTCTGCTGAAAGCGGATGCAGCCGGTGTACTGGCGCTGCTCACCAGCGAGGTGGATGAAGCCGCTGAAGTGCTGACCGCAGAATTTACCATTCGCAATGAGCATGGCCTGCATGCGCGTCCGGGAACGGCGCTGGTCAGCGTTATCAAGCAGTTTAACAGTGATGTCACGGTTACCAACCTTGACGGCAGCGGTAAGCCCGCTAACGGCCGCAGCCTGATGAAAGTGGTGGCGCTGGGCGTGAAGAAAGGCCATCGCCTGCGCTTTACCGCCAGCGGTGACGATGCGCCGCAGGCGATGCAGGCTATCGAAGAGGCCATTAATTCCGGTCTGGGCGAGGGGGCAGCATGAGCCGTCGTGTCGCCACCATTACGCTGAATCCGGCGTATGACCTGGTAGGCTTTACGCCGGAGATAGAGCGCGGTGAAGTCAATCTGGTCAAAACCACCGGCCTGCATGCGGCAGGCAAAGGGATCAACGTTGCCAAAGTGCTTAAAGATCTCGGCATCGACGTCACCGTTGGCGGCTTTCTCGGCCGGGAAAATCAGGATGGCTTCCAGCAGCTGTTTAGCGAGCTGGGAATAGCTAACCGCTTTCAGGTCGTGCAGGGACGTACCCGCATCAACGTAAAGCTTACGGAGAAAGATGGCGAGGTGACCGACCTCAACTTCTCCGGCTTTGAAGTAACCGCGCAGGACTGGGAGCGTTTTACCGCAGACTCACTGACCTGGCTCGGCCAGTTCGATATGGTCTGCGTCAGCGGCAGCCTGCCGGGCGGCGTAACGCCAGAGGCGTTTACCCGCTGGATGAGCGATCTGCGTACGCTCTGTCCGTGCATCATTTTTGACAGTAGCCGTGATGCGCTGGTTGCGGGTCTGAAAGCCGCCCCGTGGCTGGTTAAACCAAACCGGCGCGAGCTGGAAATCTGGGCTAACCGCAAGCTGCCTGAACTGCAGGATGTGATTAGCGCGGCGCATGAGCTGCGCGAACAGGGCATTGCCCACGTGGTGATCTCGCTCGGCGCAGAAGGTGCACTCTGGGTCAACGCATCTGGCGAATGGCTGGCAAAACCGCCGGTCTGTGAGGTTGTCAGCACGGTTGGTGCCGGTGACTCCATGGTTGGCGGCCTGATTTATGGCCTGCTGATGCGTGAATCCAGCGAACATACGCTGCGGCTGGCTACCGCCGTGGCGGCAATGGCTGTCAGCCAGAGCAACGTCGGCGTAGCCGATCGTACCCGGTTGGCCGCGATGATGGCGCGCGTCGACTTACAACCCGTTAACTAACAGCAGGAGAGCGATGATAATGAAAACGCTGCTGATAAAAGATTCTTCACTGGGACTGGCCTCCGCACATCTGGCTATCGAACGTCTGCGTGCTGCAGCAGCACAGGCCGGACTGGAGCTGGTCAGCACTGCCGCTGAAGCCGAACTGATCCTGGTTGCCGGCGATAATATTCCGGAAGATGCGCAGCTGACGGGCAAATCCATGGCGCGCGTTGATGTACAGCAGGCGCTGCGCGATCCGCAGGCGGCGATAGCACAGGCGCAGGCAAACGCGCAGCGCTGGCAGCCCGCAACCGCACCGGCAGCCGGCGCTGCGACAGCACCGGTTACGGCCAATGCACAAAAGCGCATCGTCGCTGTGACCGCCTGTCCGACCGGCGTCGCACATACCTTTATGGCGGCAGAAGCGATTGACGCGGAAGCGAAAAAACGCGGCTGGTGGGTAAAAGTAGAAACCCGCGGTTCCGTTGGCGCGGGCAACCCGATTACTCCGGAAGAGGTGGCCGCCGCCGATCTGGTGATCGTGGCAGCGGATATCGATGTGGACCTGGCGAAATTTGCCGGCAAGCCGATGTACCGCACCTCTACCGGCCTGGCGCTGAAGAAAACGGCGCAGGAGCTGGATAAAGCACAGGCAGAAGCGAAAGTTTATCAGCCTTCCGGCAGCCAGAGCGCCAGCGCACAGGGCGACAGCAAAGAGAAAGCGGGCGCCTATCGTCACCTGCTGACCGGTGTCTCCTACATGCTGCCGATGGTGGTTGCAGGCGGCCTGAGCATTGCGCTGTCGTTTGCGTTCGGGATCACCGCGTTTAAAGAGCCGGGCACGCTGGCAGCGGCGCTGATGCAGATTGGCGGCGGCAGCGCATTTGCGCTGATGGTACCGGTACTGGCAGGCTTTATTGCGTTCTCTATCGCCGATCGTCCCGGCCTGACGCCCGGTCTGATTGGCGGCATGATCGCCACCAGCATCAATGCCGGTTTCCTGGGCGGTATTATCGCCGGCTTTATCGCCGGTTATGCGGCGAAGTTCCTGAGCAGCAAAGTGAAGCTGCCGCAGAGTATGGAAGCCCTGAAGCCTATTCTCATTATTCCGCTGGTCGCGAGCCTGATCACCGGCCTGCTGATGATCTACGTGGTGGGCAAACCGGTTGCCGGCATCATGAGCGGCCTGACCAGCTGGCTGGCAAACATGGGCACCGCGAACGCCGTGCTGCTGGGCGCCATTCTCGGCGGTATGATGTGTACCGATATGGGCGGCCCGGTCAACAAAGTAGCCTACGCGTTTGGCGTCGGGCTGCTGAGTTCACAAACCTATGCGCCAATGGCCGCGATTATGGCCGCGGGCATGGTGCCACCGCTGGCGATGGGTTTGGCGACGCTGGTTGCACGCCGCAAGTTCAATAAAGGACAGCAGGAGGGCGGCAAAGCGGCGCTGGTGCTGGGTCTCTGCTTTATCTCTGAAGGGGCCATTCCGTTTGCGGCGCGCGATCCGATGCGCGTGCTGCCGTGCTGTATCATTGGCGGAGCCGTGACCGGCGCCATCTCAATGGCGATTGGCGCGAAGCTGATGGCACCTCACGGCGGTCTGTTTGTGCTGCTGATCCCGGGTGCGATTACGCCGGTGCTGGGCTATCTGCTGGCGATTATCATCGGTACCGCGATTGCCGGTCTCGGTTATGCCGTACTGAAGCGTCCGGAAGAGGAGCTGGCGAAAGCCGCGTAACCTGCGGATATAAAAAAAGGGAGCTGCGGCTCCCTTTTTTATTGTCGGCTATCCGGCGTGCTGCTCAGCTTTAAGCCAGGCGATCTCATCTTTCCAGATATCGGGATTAATGGTTTCCAGGATCAGCGGGATGTTATCGAAGCGCGCATCTTTCATCAGCCAGCTGAACACGGTTTTGCCGATGTTGCCTTCACCCAGACTGTGATGGCGATCGACGCGGCTGCCAAGTGCGCTTTTGGCATCGTTCAGATGCATACCGCGCAGATAGTTAAAGCCCACCACGCGCTCAAATTCGGCAAAGGTTGCGACGCAGTCAGCTTCGGTGCGCAGATCGTATCCGCCGGCGAAGGTGTGACAGGTATCAAGACAGACCCCCACGCGCGATTTATCCTCCACGTGCTCAATAATGGTTGCAAGATGTTCAAAGCGATAGCCGAGATTACTGCCCTGGCCGGCGGTATTTTCAATCACCGCGACGACATTCTGCGTTTTATCCAGCGTGATATTAATCGATTCGGCGATGCGCTTCAGGCATGTCTCTTCATCAAGCTTCTGCAGATGGCTGCCGGGATGGAAGTTCAGCAGCGTCAGGCCAAGCTGGTCAGCACGCTGCATCTCATCCAGAAAAGCGGCGCGTGATTTCTCCAGCGCTTCAGCCTCCGGATGACCCAGGTTAATCAGAAAGCTGTCGTGCGGCAGGATTTGCGCGGAAGAGTAGTTATACCGTGCGCAGGCGCTTTTGAACGCGTCAATGGTCTGCGCAGAGAGCGGTGCAGCTTTCCACTGACGCTGATTTTTTGTAAAGAGCGCAAAGGCGGTGGCCTCCAGCTCATGGGCGCGGATCACTGCCTGATCCACGCCGCCGGATGCGCTGACGTGTGCACCGATATATTTCATGCCGCTCTCCTGTATGGACGTTAACTAAAACAAGGCGCACATGATAGCGGAAGCGGCTATGCCATGAAATGTTGCACCAGCAAATTCAGGCCGCCGCCGCCGACGATGAGCCAGCAGAACATCATCAGCCCCAGCAGTAGCGGCTTCACGCCCGCCTGTTTCAGCGCGGAGAAACGCGTGCTCAGACCCAGCGCTGCCATCGCCATCGCCAGCAGCAGGTTAGCCAGCTGGTTCAGCGCGCTAACCACTCCGGCTGGCAGCAGCTGCAGTGAATTAACCAGCGCGACCGCGATAAACAGCAGTGCAAACCACGGAAAGCTGCGCGCAGACGTTGCCGTGCGCGGACCGCGCTGACGGAGCCAGCTACCCAGCAGCAGCAGGAAAGGGGCCAGCATCATGACGCGCAGCATCTTGGTGATCACCGCCATATTCTCTGCTTCAGCGCCTATGGCGTGCCCGGCCGCCACCACCTGTGCCACCTCATGCAGCGTGGAGCCGGTAAAGATGCCAAACTGCGCGGCGCTGACAGCGGGCAGCAGCGCAAACAGCGTGGGATAAAGCAGGATCCCGGCAGTACCAAACAGCACCACGGTTGCCACCGCCACCGCCACTTTCGAGGCGTCAGCTTTGACCACGGGTTCCGTCGCCAGCACCGCCGCCGCACCGCAGATGCTGCTGCCGGCACCAATCAGCCACACCATCTCGCGATCCATCTTCAGCAGCCGGATGCCAGCCAGGCAGGTAAGCAGGAACGTTGTGCCGATAATCAGCGTATCGATAATCACGCCGCGCAGGCCGACGTCGGCTATCTGCTGAACGGTGATGCGAAAACCAAAAAGAATAATGCCGAGGCGCAGCAGGCGCTGTTTTGCCAGCAGCACGCCGCTGTCGCAGTGGCTGGCGATACGCGGGTAAAAAGTATTGCCTGCAATAATGCCGCCAACGATCGCCAGCGTCAGCGCGCCCAGACCGATGTGAGACAGCCACGGCAGCGTGGTAAGCCAGGCGGCGCAGCCTGCCAGCGCTGCCGTTAGTGCCAGACCCGCCACCACGCGGCAGGGCGGGAGCGCCGGTTTTATTATGCTAAATTCAGCCATTAACCACCTCCTGAGTATGGCAATAGCCTGCGCCTCTCTGATATAAAAGTGAAATTGATAATATCTTTATAATCGACCGGAATAAGTGATAAGGAGAAGGGCTATGTTTGTGCGCCTGCGCCGCTGGGCAAAGCTGATTAAGCGGGATGTGCTGACGCTGTGGTTTGCCTGTCGCGATCCGCGTACGGCATGGTGGTTCAAACTGATGGCGTTTGGGCTGGTGGCCTATGCGCTCAGCCCGATTGACCTTATTCCGGACTTCATCCCGATTATTGGTCTGCTGGATGACGCCATCATTGTACCGCTTGGCGTGATTATTCTGCTGCGCCTGCTGCCGCGCGATATTCGCATCAGCAGCGCTGAACGCGCGGAAGTGCAGCGCGCACGCGGAGTAAAAATTGTCAGTCGCGCCGGATTTGGCCTGATCCTGCTGATCTGGATCGGCATTATCGTCTGGCTGATACAGCGCTATATGGCGTGAGGAGCAAGCATGCATATTACGCTACGCCAGATTGAAGTGTTTACTGAGGTGCTGAAGAGCGGTTCCACCACCCAGGCCTCGCAGGTGCTGTCACTGTCGCAGTCGGCGGTGAGCGCGGCGCTGGCGGATCTCGAAAACCAGCTGGGAGTACAGCTGTTCGATCGCGTAGGCAAGCGGCTGGTGCTGAATGAGCATGGCCGGCTGCTCTATCCGCGCGCCGTCGGGCTGCTGGAGCAGGCGGGTGAAATAGAGCAGCTCTTCCGGGAAGATAGCGGGGCGATCCGGCTGTTTGCCAGCAGCACTATCGGTAACTATTTGCTGCCGGGCATGATTGCCGCCTACCGGCGCGATTTTCCCGCACTTCCGCTGGAGCTGAGCGTCGGCAACAGTCAGGATGCGATTCAGGCAGTGGCCGATTTTCGCGTGGATATCGGCCTGATCGAGGGGCCGTGTCACGAGCCGGATATCATCAGCACGCCGTGGCTGGAAGATGAGCTGGTGGTGTTTGCAGCACCCGACTCGGCGCTGCTGCAGCAGCCGGTGACGCTGGCAAGCCTTGCGGCGGCACCGTGGATCCTGCGTGAACGCGGCTCCGGCACGCGTGAAATTGTTGATTATCAGCTGCTGTCGCATCTGCCGCAGTTTCAGCTGGGTATGGAACTGGGTAACTCCGAAGCGATTAAACATGCGGTACGGCACGGCATGGGCATCAGCTGCCTGTCGCGCCGGGTCATTGCCGACCTGCTGGAAGCGGGCACGCTGGCAGAAGTGGCGGTTCCGCTGCCGCGCCTGACGCGCACGCTCTACCGCATTCACCACCGGCAAAAACATCTCTCGAATGCACTCAACCGCTTTCTCGCCTACTGCTGTGAATAGCCGGCGGCGGCGGGTGCTGCTAATAATCGCCCGCCGATCATGAAGGTAACTAATAACCCGAGGTGAATGCTATACAGCTCAGGGTTAGCTGCTACAATCGCGCCTTATTTTTATCCGGCATAGCGTTTACACATGCATAATGACTCAAAAACAACACAACAACCTGGGCTGCGCCGTGAATTAAAAGCGCGCCACCTCACGATGATCGCCATCGGCGGCTCCATTGGTACCGGCCTGTTTGTCGCTTCCGGCGCCACCATTTCACAGGCCGGACCCGGCGGCGCGCTGCTCTCCTATGCCCTGATCGGGCTGATGGTCTACTTTCTGATGACCAGCCTCGGCGAACTGGCTGCCTTTATGCCGGTTTCCGGCTCCTTTGCCACCTATGGCGCAAAATATGTTGAAGAGGGCTTTGGCTTCGCGCTGGGCTGGAACTACTGGTACAACTGGGCGGTGACCATCGCTGTTGATCTGGTCGCCTCGCAGCTGGTGATGAACTACTGGTTCCCCGATACGCCAGGCTGGATCTGGAGCGCGACTTTCCTCTGCCTGATGTTCCTGATTAACTTCATCTCGGTTAAAGGTTTTGGCGAAACAGAGTACTGGTTCTCGCTGATTAAAGTCGCCACCGTCGTTATTTTTATCGTAGTGGGGATTCTGATGATCACCGGCATTATGCGCGGTGCGGAACATGCAGGCTGGCACAACTGGACCGTGGGCGATGCGCCTTTTGCCGGCGGATTTTCTGCAATGATCGGCGTGGCGATGATTGTCGGTTTCTCATTCCAGGGTACCGAACTTATCGGTATCGCCGCCGGTGAATCTGAAGATCCCGCCAAAAATATTCCGCGCGCGGTGCGGCAGGTGTTCTGGCGTATTCTGCTGTTTTACGTGTTTGCGATTCTGATCATCAGTCTGATCCTGCCCTATACCGATCCGCAGCTGCTGCATAATGACGTGACCGATATCAGCGTCAGCCCGTTTACGCTGGTGTTCCAGAATGCCGGTCTGCTCTCAGCGGCGGCGATCATGAACGCGGTGATCCTGACGTCGGTGCTTTCAGCAGGTAACTCCGGTATGTACGCCTCAACGCGCATGCTGTTTAATCTCGCCCGTGAGGGCAAAGCGCCGCGCATCTTTGCAAAACTCTCAAAAGGCGGCGTGCCGCGCAATGCGCTGATTGCGACGACCGTAGTCGCGGGCCTCTGCTTCCTGACGTCAAAGTTTGGTAATCAGGAAGTTTACCTGTGGCTGCTTAATACCTCAGGTATGACCGGTTTTATCGCCTGGCTGGGCATCGCCATCAGCCACTATCGTTTCCGTCGCGGCTATGAAGCGCAGGGACGCGATCTGGCCGATCTACCTTACCGCTCCGGCTTTTTCCCGCTGGGTCCTGTCTTCGCCTTTGTGCTCTGCCTGATTATTACGCTGGGGCAGAACTATCAGGCGTTCCTCGCCGATACCATCGACTGGTACGGCGTGGCGGCAACCTATATCGGTATCCCGTTATTCCTGATTATCTGGATGGGTTACAGGCTGACGCGCGGCAGTCGCGTAGTGAAATATAGCGAGATGGAATTCCCGGTTTTTAAACAGTAAAACCTGGCGCAGCGGTATTCCAGTCTAAACGTAGGGGACGCATTTATGCGTCCCTGGTTTCAGGCGATTCACCCGGCCCAGGGCGGCATAAATGCCGCCCTTACGGTTATATCAAATCCAGACGTAGGAGACGCATTTATGCGTCCCTGGTTTCAAACGATTCAACCGGCCCAGGGCGGCATTAATGCCGCCCCTGTGGTTGCACCGAATCCAGACGTAGGGGACGCATTCATGCGTCCCTGGTTTCAGGCGATTCACCCGACCCAGGGCGGCATTAATGCCGCCCCTAGGGTTATATCAAATCCAGACGTAGGAGACGCATTTATGCGTCCCTGGTTTCAAACGATTCACCCGGCCCAGGGCGGCATTAATGCCGCCCCAACGGTTGCACCCAATCCAGACGTAGGGGACGCATTCATGCGTCCCTGGTTTCATACGATTCACCTCGGCCCAGGGCGGCATAAATGCCGCCCCTGTGGTTGCACGGTACGTAGGAGACGCATTTATGCGTCCCTGGTTTCAAACGATTCACCCGACCCAGGGCGGCATAAATGCCGCCCCTGTGGTTGCACGGTACGTAGGGGACGCATTAATGCGTCCCTGGTTTCATACGATTCACCCAACCCAGGGCGGTATAAATGCCGCCCTTACGGTTGCACGGTACGTAGGGGACGCATTCATGCGCCCCTTGTTTCAAACGATTCACCCGGCCCAGGGCGGTATAAATGCCGCCTTTACGGTTGCACGATACGTAGGGGACACATTCTTGCGTCTCTGGTTTCAAACGATTCACCCGACCCAGGGCGGCATAAATGCCGCCCCTGTGGTTGCACGGTACGTAGGGGACGCATTAATGCGTCCCTGGTTTCATACGATTCACCCAACCCAGGGCGGCATTAATGCCGCCCCAACGGTTGCACGGTACGTAGGGGGCGCATTCATGCGTCCCTGGCGTATTTATGCATCCCTGCCGGGTTGAGCTTTGTTACAGAGATATAATTGATAATTATTATCACCTGCTCTATTGTGTCAGCCGTTATGATTACGGCTATACAGGTAGACTCATGCGTACGACGGATTCCGTGCTGATAGCGGAACACCCCCCTGAAGCTGACACCCTGACACGTTATCGTCAGGTGCTGCGTCAGCGACTGCTGCTGACTGGCATACTGGTTGTTGCTATTCTCGCCTCGGTTATTCTCGATTTCACCCTCGGTCCGGCCGGGCTTACGCTGGAAACGCTCGGACAGACGCTGCTGCATCCGGATGCTATGGATGCCGGTACCCGCGTCATCGTCTGGGATATCCGTCTGCCCTATGCGCTGATGGCGGTGGTTGTCGGACTCTCTCTGGGGCTGGCGGGTGCTGAGATGCAAACCATTCTGAATAACCCGCTGGCGAGTCCCTTTACGCTGGGCGTCTCTTCCGCTGCAGCCTTTGGTGCCGCGCTGGCGATTATCCTCGGCGTGGGTTTTCCCGGCCTCTCCGATCAGTGGTTTATCTCCGCTAACGCCTTTGTATTTGCGCTGTTTGCCGCGCTGATGCTGGATGGCATTACGCGCTGGAGTAAAGTCTCCACCTCCGGCGTGGTGCTGTTTGGTATTGCGCTGGTGTTTACCTTCAACGCGCTGGTTTCCATGATGCAGTTTATCGCCAGCGAAGATACGCTACAGGGGCTGGTGTTCTGGACCATGGGTAGCCTGGCGCGCGCGTCGTGGGAGAAGCTGGGCGTGCTCAGCGCCGCCTTTGCGCTGCTGGTACCGTTTTCCATGCTGAGCAGCTGGAAGCTGACCGCGCTGCGGCTGGGGGAAGATCGCGCCATTAGTTTTGGTATCGACGTGCGCCGCCTGCGACTGGCAACGCTGTTACGCATCAGCATTCTCTCGGCGCTGGCAGTGGCCTTTGTCGGGCCGATTGGCTTTATCGGCCTCGTCGCCCCGCACATCGCCCGCATGATGTTTGGCGAAGATCATCGTTACTATCTGCCCGCCAGCGCGCTGGTCGGCGCGCTGGTGCTGTCGCTGGCCTCGGTTGCGTCGAAAAACCTGATCCCGGGCGTGATTATTCCGGTGGGGATCGTGACCTCGCTGGTCGGCGTTCCCTTCTTCCTGAGTATTATTCTGCGTCACCGGGGGAGCGTGTAATGGATTCAGGCTTACGTATTGAGCAGTTCAGCGCCGGTTATCCTAAGCGTCAGGTGATCGACAATCTGGACGTTGCCACGCTGCCGCGCGGCAAAATCACCGTGCTGCTTGGTCCTAACGGCTGCGGTAAATCCACGCTGCTGCGCGCGCTGGCGGGCCTGGGTAAAGGTGAGGGCGCACTCTGGCTGAACGGCGTTGATTTAATGGCGCAGCCCTTCACGCAGCGTGCAAAGCGGGTGGTCTATCTGCCGCAGACGCTGCCTGCCGGAGTCCACCTGCACGTACTGGAGTCGATTATCGTGGCGCAGCGCGCCTCGGGCGGCCTCCATAATGCGGACAGCGAAGCGGAGATTATGGCGCTGCTGGAGCAGCTGGGTATCGCTCATCTGGCGATGCGCTACCTCGATCAGCTCTCAGGCGGGCAGAAGCAGCTGGTAGGCCTGGCGCAGTCGCTGATCCGCCGGCCGGAGCTGCTGCTGCTGGATGAACCGCTGAGCGCGCTGGATCTCAACTATCAGTTTCACGTGATGGATCTGGTACGACGCGAAACCCGGCTGCGTAATATGGTCACGGTGGTGGTGGTGCATGATATCAATATCGCGCTGCGGCATGCTGACCACGCGCTGATGCTGAAGCAGGGCAGACGTCTGGCGGATGGCATACCCGCAGAGGTGATTACGCCGCAGACGCTGGCGCAGGTGTACGGCGTGCGCGGCCGTATTGAGCACTGCTCGCAGGGCATGCCGCAGGTAATGATTGACGGGCTGGTGGCAGAGTCGCTGATGTAAGGCAGGGCGCGCAGCCTGCGCGCCCTGTGCAGCCTCGCCCAGCAGGGCGAGGCGGTTATACCAGCAGATGTTTCGCGTGAAAGCGCAGGTGATCTTCCACAAACGTGGCGATAAAGAAGTAGCTATGGTCGTAACCCGGCTGAATGCGCAGCTCCAGCGGGAACCCCTGTTCGCGCGCAATCGCCTCAAGACGGTCCGGACGCAGCTGGTCCGCCAGAAACTGGTCGCCGTCACCCTGATCAATCAGCAGCGGCAGACGCTGTTCCGCCTCCTGCATCAGCAGGCAGCTGTCCCACTCACGCCACGCCTGGCGATCGTCGCCGAGATAGGCAGTAAACGCTTTCTGCCCCCAGGGGACGTCGCAGGGATTCACAATGGGTGCAAAAGCTGAAGCGGAAGCAAAGCGTCCGCCGAGGCGCAGCGCCAGCACCAGCGCACCGTGTCCTCCCATTGAGTGGCCCATGATCGACTGCCGATCGCTCAGCTTGAAGTTATCCGCCAGCAGCGCCGGCAGCTCCTCGCTGAGGTAGTCAAACATACGATAGTGCGCCGCCCACGGCTGCTGCGTTGCGTTGAGATAGAAGCCGGCGCCCTGGCCGAGATCGTAACTCTCATCGTTAGCCACCGCGTCACCGCGCGGGCTGGTGTCCGGCATAATCAGCACCAGACCCAGCTCTGCGGCCACGCGCTGGGCACCCGCTTTGGTGGTAAAGTTTTCGTCGCTGCAGGTCAGTCCGGCGAGAAACCAGACTGCGGGCGGCGGCGTATCAGCTTTCGGCGGCGGTAAAAAAATGCTGAACGTCATCGGGCAGTTCAGCACCGCTGACGAATGTCGCCAGCGTTGTTGCCAGCCGCCAAAGATGCGGTGTTCTTCCAGTAGTTCCAGCGTGGATGCCATAACGCCTCCGGTTATTTGTTGAAGTGCACCACAGAGCGAATCGATTTCCCTTCGTGCATCAGATCAAAGGCGTCGTTGATCTCTTCCAGCGCCATGGTATGGGTGATGAAATCGTTCAGCGCAAACTTGCCATCCAGATAATCCTGCACGATACCCGGCAGCTGGCTGCGGCCTTTCACGCCGCCAAACGCGGAACCCCGCCAGACGCGGCCCGTGACCAGCTGGAACGGGCGGGTGGAGATCTCTTCACCGGCACCGGCCACGCCGATGATGACCGACTCACCCCAGCCTTTGTGGCAGCACTCCAGCGCCGAACGCATGACGTTGACGTTACCGATACACTCAAAGGAGAAATCGACGCCGCCATCGGTCAGCTCAACGATGACATCCTGAATAGGCTTATCGTAATCTTTCGGGTTGATCAGGTCGGTGGCACCCAGCTTGCGGGCCAAATCAAATTTGCTGGTATTGATATCGATAGCGATAATGCGGCCCGCTTTTGCCATCTGCGCACCGATGATCGCCGAGAGGCCAATACCGCCGAGACCAAAAATCGCTACGGTGTCGCCCGCTTTGACTTTGGCGGTATTCATCACCGCGCCCATGCCGGTGGTCACGCCGCAGCCCAGCAGGCATACCTCTTCCAGCGGAGCTTCTTTGCTGATTTTCGCCAGCGAGATCTCCGGTACGACGGTGTACTCGGAAAAAGTAGAGGTGCCCATATAGTGGAAAATCGGCTGGCCATCTTTAAAGAAGCGCGTAGTGCCATCCGGCATCAGTCCTTTGCCCTGAGTGGCGCGGATCGCCTGGCAGAGGTTGGTTTTGCCGGAGAGGCAGAACTTACATTTGCCGCACTCCGGGGTGTAGAGCGGGATAACGTGATCGCCTACGGCGACGCTGGTAACGCCTTCGCCCACCGCTTCCACCACGCCGCCACCTTCATGACCGAGAATGGCCGGGAAAACGCCTTCCGGATCTTTGCCGGAGAGCGTATAGGCGTCGGTATGGCAAACGCCGGTAGCAACGATGCGTACTAACACTTCGCCTTTCTGCGGCGGCATCAGATCCACTTCTTCAATTTTCAGCGGCTCGCCAGGTGCCCAGGCAACGGCGGCACGGGTTTTAATCATGTTCATGCAATCCCTCTTGCGGTAGATGCGGGCCAGTGGCCCTGGTGGTCATTACTTATTTCAGCAGCGTCTGCTCGCTGTCCGGCAGCGGATGCAGCAGGCCGTCGTGCTGTGGCCGGTCATCAAACATATCGATAATCAGGTATTTCAGCGCCTCGACGTTCGGCGTAAACGCATCGCGTCGCCACATCAGCCAGGTAGCGGTATCGCGATAGAGCGGCGGCAGCGCGTGCTCCTGCACCCGCTCGCGCGCCGGCATCTGCGCCAGCACGGAGGCGGGCAGCATCGCCACGCCGCCGCCGCCCGCCACGCAGGCAACCATCGCGTGATAGGACTGAATCTCCATAACATTGCGCGGCGCGCTCTGGCTGTCGCGGTACCAGCTCTCCAGCCGGGTGCGGTAGGAGCAGCTGTTGCCAAAGGCAAACAGCGTATCCTGCTGGGTATCGCGTGCGCTGAGGATCGGCGGGTGTTCGGGGCTGGAGATGAGCACCATCTCTTCGCTGAAGGCGATACAGCCGTTCAGGTCATCATAGGGAGCCGGACCATCAACCAGCGCCGCCGCCAGCGTGCCGGCGCGCACTTTGTCGATGATATCGCCTGAAGTGCCGGTCACCAGGGAGAGCGCCACCGCCGGATAGCGCTGATGATAGGCGGCCAACAGCGCCGGCAGGCGGGTAGCTGCCGTGCTCTCCATAGAACCAAAAGCAAAATTGCCGCCCGGCTCACCGGCGCGGGCGATATTCAGCGCTTCATCGCTCAGCGCCAGAATACGACGGGCGTAGTTAAGAAAATTGTGCCCCATCGGTGACAGACGCATGCGCTGCTTCTCGCGGATGAACAGATCAACCCCGATCTCCTCTTCCAGCTGGCGCAGGCGCGTGGTGAGATTAGAGGGCACGCGATGCAGCTGTTCAGCGGCGCGCGCCAGAGAACCGGTATCGGCTACACAACAGAACATCCGCAGCTGAACTAAATCCATCTTCTCATCCCGTAAACAACAAGTGTGATGTTATTCATATTTTGTGAGTCTAAACCGCCCGTCGCCGACTGGCAAGTGCGTTATCGCCGCTTTTGCAGTTTAGCCAGGCGCGCTGCTGATAAGTGTAGTGATAGCGACAGCAACAGCCGCTTTTTTGCGCCTTTTGGTGCCGCGCACGCGCACGTGCTGATTGCCAATCAGATTGATTGCTGGATTAAGCCTGCGTTGTGTTTCACAATACGCGCTCAGAATTTCCCCCGCGGGCTATGTTCCGCGGGTGCATCACCTGCCGGAGAATGAGAACGATGAGCACCTTAAGTCAGGAAGCCGCCCTGGTTCATGAAGCGCTGCTGGCGCGCGGTCTGGAAACGCCGTTACGCGCCCCGGTGCGCGAAATGGATAGCGAAACGCGCAAGCGTGAAATTGCCGGTCACATGACGCAAATCATGCAGCTGCTGAATCTGGACCTGGAAGATGACAGCCTGATGGAGACGCCGCATCGCATCGCAAAAATGTATGTGGATGAGATTTTCTCAGGTCTCGATTACGCCAACTTCCCGAAAATCACCGTTATCGAAAACAAAATGAAAGTGGACGAGATGGTGACGGTGCGTGACATCACGCTGACCAGCACCTGCGAGCACCATTTTGTGATCATCGATGGCAAGGCAACGGTGGCCTACATTCCCAAAGACAAGGTGATCGGCCTGTCGAAAATCAACCGCATCGTGCAGTTTTTCGCCCAGCGCCCGCAGGTGCAGGAGCGACTGACGCAGCAGGTGCTGGTTGCGCTGCAGACGCTGCTTGGTACCACTAACGTGGCGGTGTCGATTGATGCAGTTCACTACTGCGTAAAAGCGCGCGGTGTGAAAGATGCGACCAGTGCCACCACGACCACGTCGCTGGGCGGACTGTTTAAATCGAGCCAGAATACGCGTCAGGAGTTCCTGCGCGCGGTACGTCATATCTGATCCCCCAGGCGGCCCCGGTGCCGCCTTTTTTGATGGCTGAGGGCCGCAATGCAACGCTACCAGGCGCTGGATTTTATTCGCGGATGCGCGGTTCTGGGCATTTTGCTGCTCAATATCACCGGCTTTGGCCTGCCGTCAGCCGCCTATCTTAATCCCGCCTGGCAGGGCAGCGTTACGCCGCAGGATGCCTGGACCTGGGCGATACTGGACGGGCTGGCGCAGCTGAAATTCCTCACGCTGTTTGCACTGCTGTTTGGTGCCGGACTGGCGCTGCAGATCCCCCGCGGTAAGCGCTGGATCAGCACGCGCCTGACGCTGCTGGTGCTGCTCGGGTTTATCCACGGCGTCTTCTTCTGGGAAGGGGATATTCTCCTCGACTACGGGCTTATCGGCCTGATTATCTGGCGTCTGCTGCGTGAGGTGCCCTCTGAGCGTGCGCTGTTTCAGACCGGCGTGCTGCTCTATCTGGTGGGCTGTGCGGTGCTGCTTATCTTCGGGGCGATCTCCGGTAATCAGAGCAGCAGCGGCTGGCAGCCGGGCGCCGCTGCGCTGGAGTATGAAAGTTACTGGAAGCTGGTGGGCGGCTGGGAAGCGGTGCGCAACCGGCTCGATCTGCTCGCATCGGGGCTGATGGCGCTGGCATCGCAGTATGGCTGGCAGCTGGCGGGGCTGATGCTGATGGGTGCCGCGCTGCTGCGCTGCGGCTGGCTGACCGGTGAGTTCAGCCTGCAGCACTACCGGCGCGCCGCACTGCTGCTGCTGACGACCGGCTGGCTAATTGCGGTGCCGGGTATCGTTGCGCAGTGGCAGCTGCAGTGGGCACTGCGCTGGACCAGCTTTTATCTGCAGGTGCCGCGCGATCTTGCCTCTCCTTTTATCAGCCTCGGCTATGCGGCGCTCTGTCTCGGCTTCTGGCCTGCGCTGGCGCGTAACCGGGTGTGCGGCCTGATTCAGGGGGTGGGGCGCATGGCGCTGAGCAACTATCTGTTACAGACGCTGATCTGTACCACGCTTTTCTACCGGTTTGATCTCTTCCTGCATTTTAGCCGGTTACAGCTGCTGACGCTGGTGCCCGTTATCTGGACAGTCAATCTTCTCTTCTCAGCGCTCTGGCTGCGCTATTTTCGTCAGGGGCCGCTGGAGTGGCTGTGGCGCTGGCTGACGCAGCGTCTCTCTGCAACCGGCACCGCAGTACCGCCTGTCAGATAATGACCTGCATCACAAAGATCGCATAAAGCAATGTAACCGTTTTCATTGATGTGAGCTGTTTCACGTAGCTGAAGTCTGCGGCCTGACACTATAGCGCTATTACGCGCCCGTCGCGTCTTTCAGCCTTTGTGGAACCGCTGCATGATAACGATTCGTGATGTCGCCCGACTGGCGGGAGTTTCTGTTGCCACCGTGTCGCGCGTGCTCAATAACAGCAGTGCAGTCACCTCTGATACCCGCGACGCCGTGCTGCAGGCGGTAGAATCGCTGGGCTATCGTCCGAACGCCAACGCACAGGCGCTCGCTACCCAGGTCAGCGACACTATCGGTGTCGTTGTCATGGATGTCTCCGATCCCTTTTTTGGCGCGCTGGTGAAAGCGGTGGATACCGTAGCACAGCGGGTGCACAAGCATGTTCTCATCAGTAATTCCTGGCATCAGGAAGATAAAGAGCGGCACGCCATTGAGGTGCTGATCCGTCAGCGCTGCAATGCGCTGGTGGTACATGCGAAAACGCTTTCAGACGCTGAACTCATGCAGTTTATGGATCAGGTGCCGGGAATGGTGCTGGTTAACCGGGTGATCCGCGGCTACGAGCATCGCTGCGTCTGTCTCGACAATGTAACCGGTGCGCAGGTCGCTACCCGCATGCTGCTGCAGCAGGGGCATCAGCGTATCGGCTATCTCAGCTCCAGCCACCCGATTGAAGATGTGGCCCAGCGCCGCGATGGCTGGCTGCAGGCGCTGGCAGAGCAGCGTATCCAGCCGGCAGAGGCGTGGATCGCCCATGCTGAACCTGACATGCAGGGCGGTGAAGCCGCGATGGTGGAGCTGCTCGGGCGCAATCTGCATCTGACTGCCGTGTTTTCCTATAACGATGGCATGGCGGCTGGCGCTCTGACGGCGCTGAAAGATAACGGCATTCAGGTGCCGCAGCATTTTTCTGTCATCGGTTTTGATGACATTCCCATTTCACGTTACACCGATCCCCAGCTGACAACCGTACGCTATCCCATTGTTTCTATGGCGAAACTGGCAACAGAGCTGGCGCTGAAAGGTGCAGCCGGCGAGCTGGATCCCCAGGCATCGCACTGTTTCATGCCTACGCTGGTGCGGCGTCACTCAGTGGCCCAGCGACAAATTGTGGAGTCGATCACTAATCCGGGCGATAGCGCCATGTAACCGTTTCCAATATGTGATTACATTCACAGTTAATTACCAGACCGCTCACTATGATGGCAGCGTCTTACCGGACTGAAACATCATGAAACGCCGGGTCACGCCTCTCCGGACAGGTTTCAGTAGCCGATTGAAATGGTTCACAACACTCTTCAGGAAGCGGTTACGTACAGGGAAGTCAGGATAGGGAGAGCGGTCCGGCTAACGCCCGCGCCTGCTCCAGAATGATAGCGTTTCAACCGACTGCGTTCGCTGCCCGCAGGCAGCAGGGCGCAATGAAATACCCTGCATAATTAAAACCGGAGATACCATGAATAAGAAGGTTTTCACGCTCACAGCACTGGTTGCCAGCATGATGTTTGGTGCAACTGCGCATGCCGCCGATACCCGCATTGGCGTGACCATTTACAAATATGATGACAACTTCATGTCAATGGTGCGCAAGGATATCGAAAAAGAGGCGAAAACACTGGGCGGCATTCAGCTGCTGATGAATGACTCGCAGAATGACCAGTCCAAACAGAACGACCAGATTGACGTGCTGATGGCCAAGGGCGTGAAAGCGCTGGCAATTAACCTGGTAGATCCGGCAGCGGCAGCGGTAGTTATCGACAAAGCCAAAGCCAATGACGTACCGATTGTGTTCTTTAACAAAGAGCCGAACGCCAAAGTGCTGGCGAGCTATGCGAAAGCCTATTATGTCGGTACAGACTCGAAAGAGTCAGGTATCAAACAGGGCGAGCTGATTGAGAAGCACTGGAAATCGACGCCAGCCTGGGATCTGAACAAAGATGGCCAGATTCAGTTTGTCCTGCTGAAAGGCGAGCCAGGCCACCCGGATGCTGAAGCGCGCACCAAATATGTTATCGACACCCTGAACAAAGATGGCATCAAAACGCAGCAGCTGGCGATGGATACCGCAATGTGGGATACCGCTCAGGCGAAAGATAAAGTCGATGCGTGGCTCTCCGGTCCGAACGCTAACAAAATTGAAGTGATCATTGCCAACAACGATGCAATGGCAATGGGCGCGGTTGAAGCGCTGAAAGCACACAACAAATCAAGCATTCCGGTGTTTGGCGTCGATGCGCTGCCAGAAGCGCTGGCGCTGGTGAAATCGGGCGCGATGGCGGGTACCGTGCTGAACGATGCGGAAAACCAGGCGAAAGCCACGCTGGATATCGCGAAGAACCTGGCAGATGGCAAAGAGCCGACCGCGGGCACTAACTTCAAGATGGAAGATAAAGTGGTTCGCGTGCCTTATGTCGCCGTAGATAAAGAGAACCTCTCTCAGTTTGCGAAGTAATCTATTCCGGGCGCGGCAATTTGCCGCGCCTTATTGCATCTGCATACGCTTTTTTTAGCCAGGTAAATTATGGCCAGTGAGAATCCGACCACACAGCGTGAATATCTGCTGGAGATGACGAATGTCTCGAAATCATTTCCAGGGGTGAAAGCCTTAGATAATGTGAATTTGAAAGTGCGGCCGCACTCCGTCCATGCCTTGATGGGTGAAAACGGCGCCGGAAAATCGACATTATTAAAGTGCTTATTTGGCATCTATAAAAAAGATACAGGGAGTATTCTTTTTCAGGGCCAGGAGATTGACTATAAAAGCTCCAAAGAAGCGCTGGAAAATGGCGTCTCAATGGTGCATCAGGAATTAAACCTCGTGCTGCAGCGCAGCGTGATGGATAATATGTGGCTGGGTCGCTACCCGCGTAAAGGGCCATTTGTCGATCAGGACAAAATGTATCGCGATACCAAAGCGATCTTTGATGAACTCGACATTGATATCGATCCGCGCGATAAAGTGGCGAATCTTTCTGTATCGCAGATGCAGATGATTGAAATTGCCAAAGCGTTCTCCTATGACGCCAAAATAGTCATTATGGATGAACCGACCTCTTCGCTGACGGAAAAAGAAGTTAACCACCTGTTTACGATTATTCGTAAATTAAAAGATCGCGGCTGCGGTATTGTCTATATCTCGCATAAGATGGAAGAGATCTTTCAGCTGTGCGACGAGATAACCATTCTGCGCGACGGACAGTGGATCGCCACTCAGTCGCTGGAAGGGCTGGATATGGATAAGATCATCGCCATGATGGTGGGCCGTTCGCTTAATCAGCGCTTCCCGGATAAGAGCAACGTGCCGGGTGAGGTGATTCTGGAAGTCCGCAACCTGACGTCACTGCGTCAGCCCTCAATTCGCGATATCTCATTTGACCTGCATAAAGGGGAGATCCTCGGTATCGCCGGGCTGGTGGGTGCCAAGCGTACCGATATCGTTGAGACGCTGTTCGGCATTCGCGAGAAGTCGGGCGGAACTATCCGGCTGCACGGCAAAGCGATCAACAACCACAGTGCAAACGAGGCGATCAACCACGGTTTTGCGCTGGTTACAGAAGAGCGTCGCTCCACCGGGATCTACGCCTATCTCGATATCGGCTTTAACTCGCTTATCTCCAATATTAAAAAATATAAATCCAGTATCGGCCTGCTCGATAATAAACGTATGAAGAGCGATACCCAGTGGGTTATTGACTCGATGCGGGTAAAAACGCCAGGTCACCATACGCAGATTGGCTCGCTTTCAGGCGGTAACCAGCAGAAAGTCATTATTGGCCGCTGGCTGCTGACCCAGCCGGAAATATTAATGCTTGATGAACCCACGCGCGGTATTGACGTGGGGGCTAAATTTGAAATTTATCAGCTGATTTCAGAACTGGCCAAAAAAGAGAAGGGCATTATTATTATCTCCTCAGAAATGCCAGAGCTGCTGGGTATAACCGATCGTATTCTGGTCATGAGTAACGGTCAGGTAGCCGGTATTGTCGATACAAAAACGACCTCGCAGAATGAAATCCTGCGTTTAGCGTCATTACACCTTTAATGAAGCAAGGGCTTTAAAATGAAAGCGACTACTAAAAAGAATGCGCTAACCTGGTTAAAAGAGGGCGGTATTTACGTCGTCCTGTTTGTTCTGCTGGCGATTATTATTTTCCAGGATCCGACGTTTTTAAGTTTAATGAACCTGAGTAACATCCTGACGCAATCGTCGGTGCGTATTATTATCGCGCTGGGCGTGGCCGGGCTGATTGTGACTCAGGGTACTGACCTCTCCGCCGGGCGGCAGGTAGGACTGGCGGCGGTAGTGGCGGCGACGCTGCTGCAGTCAATGGATAACGCGAACAAAGTTTTCCCGCATCTGGAAACCATGCCGATTCCGCTGGTTATTCTGGTGGTGTGCATTATCGGTGGCGTGATTGGCCTGGTAAACGGCGTAATCATCGCGTACCTCAAGGTAACGCCGTTTATTACCACGCTGGGTACAATGATCATCGTGTATGGTATTAACTCACTCTACTACGATTTTGTCGGTGCCTCGCCGATTGCCGGCTTCGACGCAGGCTTCTCCACCTTTACCCAGGGTTTCCTGCGCTTTGGTGACTTCAAGCTCTCGTTTATCACCTTTTACGCCATTATCGCTATCGTGTTTGTCTGGATCCTGTGGAACAAAACCCGCTTCGGTAAAAACATTTTTGCGATTGGCGGTAACCCGGAAGCGGCGAAAGTCTCAGGCGTTAACGTGCCGTTCAACCTGATTCTGGTCTATGCCCTGTCAGGGGTGTTCTATGCGTTTGGCGGTCTGCTGGAAGCGGGCCGTATCGGCAGCGCCACCAACAACCTCGGCTTTATGTATGAGCTGGATGCGATTGCGGCCTGCGTGGTGGGCGGCGTCTCCTTCGCCGGCGGTGTGGGTACGGTCGCAGGCGTCGTAACCGGGGTAATTATCTTTACCGTAATCAACTACGGTCTGACTTACATCGGCGTGAACCCTTACTGGCAGTACATCATCAAGGGCGGCATCATTATCTTCGCCGTGGCGCTGGATTCACTGAAATACTCGCGCAAGAAATAAGATTGAGGTAACGGAAAAAGGCTGCGCTGGCGCAGCCTTTTTTTATGGCTGCCGGCCGCAGCAAAGGCTATTTACGCAGCTTCTCTTCCAGCTCCAGCAGCTGTTCAGGCGTGACCGCCGGATAGCTCTGCGCATCTTCCGGCACCGTATGCACTGCCGGAATCGGCACCAGCGGTCCGAGAAAACGCGGCTCGCGCTTCATCAGATAGAGATCGGCCATGGCACCCAGCCGGGCACCGACTTCGCGTGCGCGCACCGACAGCATATTTTTCGGCGAGGGCACGGCATAGCACTGTGCCTGAATGCCAAGGTGCAGCGCAATGTAGAGCGCCCGCTCGCAGTGAAAGCGCTGGGTGATAATAATGAAGTCGTTGGTGTCAAACACCTTGCGCGTGCGCACAATGGAGTCGAGCGTGCGAAAACCGGCATAATCCAGCACGATATCGGCCGGATCGACACCTGCTTTAATCAGATCGCGTCGCATGGTGGCAGGCTCGTTATAGCTCTGCTGGGCGTTGTCGCCGCTCAGCAGCAGATAGTTAACTTTACCGCTGTTGTAGGCGTTGAGCGCGCCCTGCATGCGATAGAGGTAATACTGATTAATGACGCCGGCACGATAATATTTCGCGGTGCCCAGTACCACGCCAACCTGGCGATGCGGCAGCGAAGCGACATCTTCATAGATAAACGGCGCGGTTTTCCAGCTGATCCAGCGATCAAGGCCGAGCGCGGTCGCCACCATCGCTAAGATGATGATGATCAGAGCAAAGAAAACGCGTTTCAGCATGCGCGCGGCAACTCAACAGGCAGGATTCAGGGTGCTTCAAGGCTACTTGAGCCGGGGCGGCTAAGCAAGCTCACCCCGGCTGGCTGATGTTTTTTTCAGCAGCGCCGGATCGAAATCCGGCGCTGAGGCGATCAGATAGAGGTACGGCGGTAGTGACGATACTGCGGCAGCCAGAAGTTGTTGTGAACCGCTTTGGAGAGCACATCCTCCGACGTTACCACGGCAACGCCAGCCAGCTGCGCCGCTTTGCCCACTTCCATCGCGATCAGTTTGGAGACGCCCTGAATATCTTTGATCTCCGGCAGGACCGGACCTTCGCCGTCGTTAACCAGCGGCGAGCAGTCAGCCAGCGCGCGGCTGGCGGTCATCAGCATGGAATCGGTCACGCGCGTTGCGCCCGCGGCAATCACGCCGAGTCCGATGCCCGGAAAGATATAGGAGTTATTGCACTGGGCAATCGGATAGGTTTTGCCTTTCCAGGTCACCGGTGAGAACGGGCTGCCGGTGGCAACCAGCGCGGCACCGTCGGTCCAGGCGATAATATCCGCCGGCGTCGCTTCCACGCGTGACGTCGGGTTAGAGAGCGGCATCACGATAGGGCGTTTGCAGTGCTTATGCATCTCGCGAATGATCTCTTCGGTAAACAGGCCTGGCTGGCCCGATACGCCGATCAGAATATCGGGCTGCGCGTTGCGCACCACATCCAGCAGCGAAATCGTGTCGCTGGTGACGTCCCAGGCTTTCAGGTTGTCACTTTTCTGCACCAGCTTGCTCTGGAAGTCGAGCAGGTTTGGCAACTTGTCGGTAAGCAGACCAAAGCGGTCAACCATCATGACGCGCGAACGCGCTTCATCATCGCTCAGCCCTTCCGATTTCATCTGCGCAATAATCTGTTCAGCAATACCGCAGCCTGCAGAACCGGCACCGAGGAAAACCACTTTCTGCTCGCACAGGCGGCTGCCTGCGGCGCGGCTGGCGGCAATCAGGGTACCAACGGTAACGGCTGCAGTGCCCTGAATATCGTCATTGAAGCAGCAGATCTCATCGCGATAGCGCTGCAGCAGCGGCATGGCGTTCTTCTGCGCAAAATCTTCGAACTGCAGCAGGACGTTTGGCCAGCGACGTTTCACCGCCTGAATAAATTCATTCACAAACGACTCATACTCTTCGCCGGTAATGCGCGGATGGCGCCAGCCCATATAGAGCGGGTCGTTGAGCAGCTGCGGGTTATTGGTTCCGACATCCAGTACCACCGGCAGGGTGTAAGCCGGACTGATGCCGCCGCAGGCGGTATAGAGCGACAGTTTACCAATCGGGATACCCATGCCGCCGATGCCGAGGTCGCCCAGACCCAGAATGCGCTCGCCATCCGTAACCACAATAACTTTAACATTCTGCTTGGTGGCGTTCTGCAGCATGTCTTCGATGCGATCGCGATTGTTGTAGGAGATGAATACGCCGCGCGCGCGACGGTAAATTTCAGAGAAGTGCTCGCATGCCGCGCCCACGGTCGGGGTGTAGATAATCGGCATCATCTCTTCCAGATGATTATCCAGCAGGCGGTAGAACAGGGTTTCGTTGGTATCCTGGATATTGCGCAGATAGACGTGCTTGTCGTTGTTGTTTTTGAAATCCAGGAACTGACGCCAGGCGCGCTCCGCCTGCTCTTCAATGGTCTCAACCGCATCCGGCAGCAGACCATTAAGATTAAATTCGTTTCGCTCTTCCAGAGAGAAGGCGCTGCCTTTATTCAGCAGCGGAAATTCCAGCAGAATCGGACCCGCATAGGGGATATAGAGCGGGCGTTTACTTTCGTACTCGAGTTCCATGCAATGTTTGCTCCGGTTGCAGTGTTTGCTGACGTATCGCTACGAAAAGGTCACGCCAGATCTGATTATTGTAAAGGTCTGGCGCCCGATCCTATGAAAATTCCGGCAGATGTACAGCTTTTGTTAACAGCAGGTCACAAAAGCGGTAAAAGGATCACTAAACGGATGTTTTTGAAACTAAAGTAATCGTCAGCTCGCGGCAGCCGAGCGCGGCCAGCGTCGCCCGCGTGGCGTCCGCCTGCGTCAGCGTACCCTCTGCAGACTCAGCCAGCGCCGCGCGACGGATAGCTTCCAGCGGTTCATGATGCATATTCATCAGGATCAGCGCGGCCTGCAGCGGCGGCAGGCTCGGATTGAAGGCGGCATTCTCTGCATAGCGGCCGCTGTAAATGGCGCCGCTGCGGCTCTCCAGTGCCACGCCGCTGTAGCTGAAGCTGTAAGGCGCATGGCTCTGGCTGGCAGCCCGGATCGCCGCCTGCTGCAGGGCATCGCCGGCAGGGGTAAAGGCGTGGTCAACCGGCGTCATCAGCCGTTCGGTAATATTGAGGTCAGCAGGACCAAATGCATCGGGCAGGTAGTGGGCCAGCGTGTTCACGTCACGGCCCGGCAGACTGATGCGGATCGCCGTGCCGCTGTTCAGCTCATTCATAAACTGACGACAGTGGCCGCACGGCGTGTAGTTAACCGTAATGGCCTCGAGCCCGTTTTCACCGCGCAGCCAGGCGTGGGTAATCGCGCTCTGCTCAGCGTGCACCGTCTGCTGCATTGTGGCGCCGCGAAACTCCATATTCGCCCCAAAATACCAGTGGCCGCTGACGCCGCGTGCGATAGCGCCAACGTTAAAGCGGGAGAGCGGGGCAACCGCACAGCAGGCGGCAAGCGGCAGGAGCGCCAGCGCCAGCGGATCCTCTTCCAGTCCGGTCGCCTGCTGCAGCGCTATCCGCTCATCGGGGCGGAGAACGCCGTGAAAATCGGGCGCGTCCAGCAGCGGCTGCAGCGCCTGCTGCAGGGGCAGCGGCAGGTCGGAGAAAGCGGAGGAGAATCGTGGGTGCATGGTATCAGGCCTCATTAACTCATCAGCGGCGGTGCGCCGCCTGCTGAGTTATATGTGATCCATGTCGCTATGACAATGTAAGCTCATTGAGTTGTTTCAACTTTGCGAGATCTCTCGCAAAGTTTCAGCCAAACCACGCCAGCAGCAGCGGAAAGATAAACGGCGCCAGCAAAGAGGTGATGATGCCGCAGATCACCAGCGCCAGCGAACTGAACGCCCCTTCCTGATAGTCGAGTTCCGCTGCGCGCGCCGTGCCCAGCGCGTGTGACGCGTTGCCAATTGCCAGGCCGCGCGCTGCTTTGCTGCGGATGCGCAGCAGGTTCAGCAGCATGTGCCCGAATACGGCACCAAATACACCGGCGATCAGCACGCAGATAGCGCTGATAGCCGGAATGCCGTGCAGGGAGGCGGAGACCGCCATGGCGATCGGTGTGGTGACCGACTTAGGCAGCAGCGTCGCGGCGATCTCCGGTGTGGCGCCCAGCCACAGCGCCATTGCGGTACCAGAAACCATAGCCGTCATGCTGCCAATAAAGCAGACGCTGATGATCGTTTTCCAGCGCGCGCGGATTTGATGCATCTGCTCATAGAGCGGCAGCGCCAGCGCCACGACCGCCGGCTGCAGCAGCTGATTCAGCAGAGCGCTGCCGGCAAAATAGCGCGTGTAAGGCGTATGCGTCAGCAGCAGCAGCGGGATAATGATCGCCATGGCCACCAGCAGCGGATTAATCAGCGAGATTTTGAGCTTTGCGGCCAGCCAGCGTGCCGCAAACCAGGCCGCCAGCGTCAGCGGCAGGGACCACCAGACGTCACTCATGCGGCTGCTCCGGTTGCGGGCGCTGCAGGCGTTCAGCGCTGAACCCCACTACCACCAGTACCATCAGCGTACTGGTCAGGCAGGAGACCACAATCGGGCCAAACTGCGCGGAGAGCACATCGGTATAGCTGATAACGCCAACGCTTATCGGCACAAACAGCAGCGCCATATAGCGGATCAGCAGCTGGCAGCCGGGCTTGACCCAGTGGACCGGCAGGATCTGCAGTCCGAGCAGTAAAAACAGCAGCAGCATACCGATAATACTGCCAGGGATAGTAAACGGAAGCAGGGCGGCGAGCGCGATACCGGCATAGAGCGCGGCATAGATAATCGTAAAGGCGCGCAGATAGCGCCAGCAGGCAGTTAACACGTCAGGCATCTCCGGCGTCTGTTATCGGTTTACATCATACGCATTACGTGCTTAGCGTGCCAGACGTCACAAAAGCTGGCGCTGAACCAGAAGCTAAAAAAAAGGAGCCCGGGTCCGCAGCGGTATGCAAACGGTGCCCGGATCCGTTGTCAGAAGCGATAGCTGACGCTGATGGCCGCCTGAGTATCAGACCAGCCGTTATCACCCACCTGCTGACCAACAGTGCCTTTCAGGCCGAGACCATTGCTCAGTACCCCGTCCACGCCTACGCGCGCTTCGGCAATATTACGACTGCCCTGTTGTGAAACCACGACATCATCCATGCGCACCGCGTATTCACGACTGTTGTGGATCCAGTTGGCTTCGGTAAACAGGCTGAAGCGGCGGCCGTTGCGATCGTCCTGTGCAGCATGGCTCTTCATAAAGGCTTTAACGCCCAGGCTGCTGCTGACGTTATCCTGACCGCTGCCTTGCACCAGCGTGCCGTTGCGCTCGGTATGGTCATCAGCTTTAATACCCGACCAGCCGATGCGCGCCTGCGGCTGCAGAAAGAAAGCACGGCGCTCGCTCTGCGCCAGCGGAATAACGTAGCCGGAAGAGAGCGAGGCGCTAAACCCTTTAGAGCGATAAGATTCACCCGCTTCATCCTCCCCCTCTACCTGATTGTTAAACCAGCTGTACTGCAGCGTGCTGTCCGCCCACAGGCCTTTTTCATCGGTCCCTTCGGCAAACCAGGTACCATATATACCGGTGGTATAGCCATTGATCTGGCCGCGGGCGCGGTAGCCGGTGATCCCGGATGCACTATTGCTTTTGCTGTTGCCATAGCCCGCCATCAGGCCGACGCGGGCAGCGTCAGTAGCGGCAATATCGCCGCCGAGCAGGGTCACTACGCTGTTGGCGCGGGTGCGCAGCTGGCCGTCACCGGCGTGCTGACGACTGCGATCGCCGGCGACGCGCAGCCAGAGTGACGTGTACTGCTGTTCGCCGGTCAGCGGATCGAGGTACCAGGTGCCCTGACGATCGCTCATACGGGTATCGAACAGCGTAGATGCAGTGGCGAGGTTAGCAGCATAAGCGCCGCCTTCCGGGCGTAGTACTGCCACGCTTTCCCCGCCGCCGCCGTTATCACCGCCGCCGCCGTTATCACCGCCACTGCCGTTATCACCGCCACTACCGTTATCACCGCCACTACCGTTGTCGCCACCGCCACCGCTGCCGTTATCGCCACCGCCGCCGTTGTCGCCGCCGTCGCCGATAATCGGCAGGCCCGTTTCCAGATTAACGCGATTGGTCAGGTACCAGTTTTTATTACCGCGCAGCAGGCGATATTCATAGGCGCCCGCTACAATGCGTCCCTGCTGACGGAATGCGCTGCTGTCGGCGCTGCCCTGCACTTCAATCAGCTCAATGCCGTTATAGGTTTGCGCGCCGCGTCCGCCAAGGTTATTCACGGCGATATTGGTGGTACCGCTGGCGTCGCCGGTGACCACCAGTCGATCGGTACGGGCATTGTCATCATCAAGCTCGGTGCCGAATATCAGAGTGCCGTCGTTACCGGTGTAATTACCATCGACGGTAAGGACATTACCGGCAGCGGCGCCGGCAAGCCGGATAGTACCGGCATTGGTGGTGTCGCCCAGCGTCTGACGGTAGCCGTTCAGATCCAGCTCACCGTTGCTGCCAATATTCCATGCGGAGGCTGTGCTAAAGGTATTGTCTGCACCCGCCCGCAGAGTCCCCCCCGTTACGGTAGTGCTCCCTGAGTAGCTATTGAGGCCAGAGAGTGTCGTTACCCCGGATGTCACCACGACATCCCCTGTACCGGTTACAGGCGAAGCAAAATTATAATTCGCATCGGTGTGGTTAAAATTCACCAGTGCGCGCGAGGTGGGTGAGGAGGCGAGCGTAATTTCCCTGGCATTGACGCGCCCGGCGCTATCGGCAACGTAACCATTAATGTTGCCGACAGAGAGCATTGAGGGCGCAGTGGTGCTATTACCGCTTATCAAAAGGCTATCAGCTGCCAGCGTGGCCCCGTTCTGTACCAGTACTATGCCGGTACTCGCCAGCTGTCTGGCCACCGCTAGCGTGGTGCCGTTCAGTAACAGGTTACCGCTATTACTTACGCTGCCTGCCGACGCGGTTGCGTCGTTCAGAATTTGTAATGTTCGAAGGTTAGTAAGCTGATTAGTGACCCGCAGAGCAGTATTATTACCACTCACGCTAAATACCGGGCCATTATTGTATACCGTACCTGCTGTAACACTGGCGCCGTCGGTAAACCGAATCTGACCGTTATTATTACTGAGCGTGTCAGCGCTGAGAGTGGCGCCCGATCCCACCGCCAGCGTGCCCCGGTTAACCAGCCCGTTTATCACATTCAGTGTGACACCGCGCCCGGTAACGGTCAGTGCGCCGCTGCCATCATAGCCATTCGCGATATTAACCCGGGTGCCGGCAGCCGCACCCTGAACAATAACCTTACCGCCATTATTAATTATCGATCCAATCTGCTGGCTGTAACCGTTGGTATCCAGCGTACCTTTAGAGCGAATTTCAAATGTGGCATTCTGCCCCAGTGCATTTGGCGCGCCGGAAAGCAGCGTCGCATAGTTTTGTGTCCAGCCATTGCCGATCAGGTAGGAGCCTGAGAAGTTACCGCTCTTTGCCAGCGTGGTGCTACCTTCTCTGACATAAATTTCTCCCTCTCCTGCTGTATTACTGAGAAGGCTGGCATTAAAACTATAATTATTACTGTTGTGTGAAAAGTTAATAAATGAGGTATCAGCAAGCGTTACGGATGAAGCAGAAACCGCACCTGGAGCAGGCGCGACTCCCGTAACAGAACCTCCAATTAAAAAAAGAGGATAAACGCAGCAAAATGTCATTCGCACTTAGCAATGCACCGTTGCCGACAATAATTGCCACATTTCTATCTGTTGTCAGCGTGCCAAGCGTTGCGCGCGTACCGGTTCCTGACAGTGTCAGATCTCCTTCACCTGCAAACCTCAGGCTGTTAGCCGTAAGCTGGCTGCCGCTGGTAATAAACATACCGCCAACGCCGGGTGACGTTTCAGTTGCGGTGATGTCGTTGCGGGCATCTATCCAGTCAGCACCGTTAGCGGGCGGAGAAGAAGTGGTGCCCGTAACGTTACCCTTATAGGTAATGGTGGCAAATGCGGTGCCCGGGGTGGTTACAGCCCCGGCAATAGCAAGCGCCAGTACAGAGAGGTTAAACAATTTATGGCTCATGATTCCGGGTCCTCTAATGTCGATACGTTATGAGCTCCAGTCTGAGCCGGGATATTTTGCTGCGAGGGTTAATGCTGCTGACAGGAAAACGGTATTCAATAGTAATTCCCTGTTAAAATATAGCAGGCAATAAAATAGTTAAAGCGCTTCATCATATTAAAATAAAAACAGAGACTTGGAATGAAATTATTATTTTTTGCACTTCCAGCTAAATTTTTTTGTAAAGGATATTCTGCTTTCGGTACAACAGGGATATGTTTCCTCTGTTTTCCGGGCAGATAATCAGGATGCCATAATAAAACAGAATAGTTATATGATTTGGTCATCAGAAACAATCTTGTATTTGCAAGGCAGTTCACAGGCTTATGCTATAACTGGCGTTAGCGCAAACAGGTTGTTCTTAGGCTGCATTGCAGAAAATTGATTATCTGGCTGTATCGCGTTGTCTGAGTAATGGGATTAAAAAAAAGCCCTCTCAGAGGAGAGGGCTGAAAAGCGATTACTTAACCGGCATGCCTGGCTGTGCGCCGCTGTCCACCGAGAGCACAAACAGATCGCTGCCGCCTGAGCCGGCTGAGAGTACCATCCCTTCCGATACGCCAAAGCGCATCTTACGCGGTGCCAGGTTAGCCACGATAATGGTCATCTTACCCACCAGTACCGAAGGATCGGGGTAGGCAGCACGAATGCCGGAGAAGATTTGACGCTTCTCACCGCCGAGATCGAGCTGCAGGCGCAGCAGCTTGTCTGAACCCTCAACCAGCTCCGCCTGCTCAATCAGCGCCACGCGCATATCGACTTTGGCGAAATCATCAATGGTGATGGTGTCGCCAATCGGTGCGTCAGCAAGCGGGCCGCTCACCGCAGGCTGACTGGCCGCCGCCGCATCCTCTTTCGATGCCTCAATCAGCGCCTCCACTTTTGCCATCTCAATGCGGCCATAGAGCGCTTTGAACGGTGCCACGCTGTGATTCAGCAGCGGCTGCGCGATGCCATCCCAGCTCAGTTCGCTCTGCAGAAACGCCTCGGCGCGCTCGCTCAGTGATGGCAGTACCGGCTTCAGCCAGGTCATCAGCACGCGGAACAGGTTGATGCCCATCGAGCAGATCGCCTGCAGATCAGCGTCGCGGCCTTCCTGTTTCGCCACCACCCACGGTGCCTGCTCATCAACATAACGGTTCGCCAGATCGGCCAGCGTCATGATCTCACGGATAGCGCGGTTATATTCACGGTTTTCCCACGCCTCGCCAATCTTCTCTGATGCGTCCACAAACGTCTGATACAGCGCCGGATCGGCGAGTTCAGCGGCCAGCTCACCGTTAAAGCGTTTGGTGATAAAACCGGCGTTGCGCGAAGCCAGGTTAACGACTTTGTTCACCACATCAGCGTTAACGCGCTGCACGAAATCTTCCAGATTCAGGTCGATGTCATCAATGCGCGAAGAGAGCTTGGCCGCGTAGTAGTAGCGCAGGCTGTCGGCATCAAGATGCTTCAGCCAGGTGCTGGCTTTGATAAAGGTGCCGCGCGATTTTGACATCTTCGCGCCGTTTACCGTGACATAGCCATGCACAAACAGGTTGGTCGGCTTGCGGAAACCGCTGCCTTCCAGCATTGCCGGCCAGAACAGGCTGTGGAAATAGACGATATCTTTACCGATAAAGTGATAAAGCTCGGTCGCAGAATCTTTCTGCCAGAACTCGCTGAAGTCGATATCGCCGCGCTTGTCGCACAGATTCTTAAACGAGCCCATGTAGCCGATTGGCGCATCCAGCCAGACATAGAAATATTTGCCCGGTGCATCCGGGATCTCAAAGCCAAAGTAGGGCGCATCACGGGAGATATCCCACTGCTGCAGTCCCGACTCAAACCACTCCTGCATCTTATTGGCGACCTGCTCCTGCAGCGCGCCGGAACGCGTCCACGCCTGCAGCATCTCGCTGAACGCCGGCAGATCAAAGAAGAAGTGTTCAGAATCACGCAGTACCGGCGTAGCGCCGGATACCACTGACTTTGGCTCAATCAGCTCGGTCGGGCTGTAGGTGGCGCTGCACACTTCGCAGTTATCGCCATACTGATCGACCGCTTTACATTTCGGGCAGGAGCCTTTCACAAAGCGATCGGGCAGGAACATCCCTTTTTCCGGATCGTAGAGCTGCGAAATGGTGCGCTTCTTAATAAAGCCATTTTCATTCAGACGCGTGTAGATCACCTCAGCCAGCTGACGATTCTCTTCGGCATGCGTTGAGTGATAGTTGTCATAGCTGATATTAAAGCCGGCGAAGTCAGTTTCATGCTCCTGCTTCATATCGGCGATCATCTGCTCCGGCGTGATGCCCAGCTGCTGTGCTTTCAGCATAATCGGCGTGCCGTGCGCATCGTCTGCGCAGATGAAGTAAACCTGGTTGCCACGCATTCGCTGGTAACGGACCCATACATCAGCCTGGATATGTTCCAGCATGTGACCAAGATGGATAGAGCCGTTTGCGTACGGCAGGGCGCACGTTACCAGTAATTTTTTAGCGACTTGAGTCATAATTTGCGTAGCTTTCCGTTAATGAAAAATCGGGGTTAGATGTTAACCGAAGCACCCTCCGGCGTAAACACAGGAGGCGCGTCGCGCTCTTTTTCGCGCTGCTCTGATATGATTGACCTTATACCGCTACATTCTGGCGTCATGATGAAATAAGGAGAGGGGATGAGTACACAATCCCGGGATTATCATTCACCTGAAGCGTTGCGTGCCGTGGTCAGCGGCGTGCTGAGCGCATTTACGCACCCTACGCTGCAGCAAAATCTCACTACGCTGAAAGCGCTGCGGCACGTGGCGCTGCTGGATGAAAAACTGCATATCGAGCTGGTTATGCCGTTTATCTGGCGCAGCGCGTTTGAGGATCTCAAAGCGCAGGTGAGCGCGGAGCTGCTGCGGCTGACGCAGGCGCGCGCGATCGACTGGCGTCTGCGTCACGATATCGCCACCCTGAAGCGGGTAAAAAATCAGCCGGGCGTGAACGGCGTGAAGAATATTATTGCGGTCAGCTCCGGCAAAGGCGGCGTCGGCAAGTCGAGCACGGCGGTTAACATGGCGCTGGCGCTGGCCGCCGAAGGGGCGCGCGTGGGGCTGCTGGATGCGGATATTTATGGTCCCTCCATTCCAGACATGCTGGGAACGGAAGCGGAGCGTCCGACATCGCCTGACGGCACGCACATGGCACCGATTATGGCGCATGGGCTCGCGACCAACTCAATTGGCTATCTGGTTACGGATGATAATGCGATGGTGTGGCGCGGACCGATGGCGAGCAAGGCGCTGCTGCAGCTGCTCAATGAGACGTTGTGGCCCGACCTCGACTATCTGGTTCTCGATATGCCGCCCGGCACCGGCGATATCCAGCTGACACTGGCGCAGAGCGTACCGGTCACCGGCGCCGTGGTAGTGACCACGCCGCAGGATATCGCGCTGCTGGACGCGCGCAAAGGCATTGTGATGTTTGAAAAAGTGGCGGTGCCGGTGCTGGGGGTGGTGGAGAACATGAGCATGCATATCTGCAGTGAGTGTGGCCACCATGAGCCTATTTTCGGCACCGGCGGCGCTGAGCGGCTGGTGCAGGATTATCACACCCGCCTGCTGGCACAGCTGCCGCTGCATATTCACCTGCGGGAAGACCTGGATGACGGGACGCCTACGGTGATCCGCCGGCCAGAGAGCGAGTTTACCACCCTCTATCGCCAGCTGGCGGGGCGTGTAGCCGCTCAGCTCTACTGGCAGGGCGAGGTGATCCCGGGCGATATCGCCTTTCGGGCGGTATAACTCACGCCGTTTCGCTGGCGCGCCCCGCCAGCGGATAGTGCATCAGCACATAGGTACCCTGTTCGCCTTCGCCGCTGGCGACGCGCTGCCAGCCGTGATGCTGGTAGAACGCCAGCGCAGCCCGGTTCGCAGCCAGACATTTCAGCGCGCCGGTTGAGGTAAAGCGTGCCGTAACCTGCTGCAGCAGCGCGCTGCCCACACCCTGACCCTGATACGCCGGGTCAACATAGAGGCTGTGCAGGAAATTGTCGTTGTCCAGAATACCGGCAAAGCCCGCGCGTTCGCCGTTTATCTCCGCTACCAGCACCGTTTCGCCCAGGATCACCGCATCAAAATCCTCCAGCTGCCACGCATCACCGTTAAGCCACGTCCAGCTGTGCCGGCGCGCGGCGAGAAACAGCGTGCGCAGAAACGGGCGATCGCTCTCCTGAAAAGATCGGATATTCACCTACGGGGTCTCCTGAATCGCAAGCATCGCTTATGGCACGCGGTCATGCGTACCAGCCTGTAAAAAAAATAGCAGTTTTGCCGCATTCTGAGAAAGCCTGTTATCGCCGCCGCTTTTCTGTGTAGAATGCCGCGGCAAGCCGCACCGGATCTGGTCTCGCTGCATTGATAGCTTTTGTTTATCTGAGTGATAACGTCTGCGTATTAGCACCTGGCCTGAAAAAACTGTAGCCTGCATCACATCTTTTTAACGGAGGTCACTATGTCAATCATTAACACCAAAATTAAACCGTTCAAAAACGCAGCGTTCAAAAACGGCGAATTCATCGACGTAACCGAGAAAGACGTTGAAGGTAAATGGAGTGTTTTCTTCTTCTACCCGGCTGACTTCACCTTCGTATGCCCGACCGAACTGGGTGACGTTGCAGACCACTACGAAGAGTTCCAGAAACTGGGCGTAGATATCTACTCCGTTTCTACTGACACGCACTTTACCCACAAAGCCTGGCACGGTTCTTCCGAGACCATCGGCAAGATTCAGTATGCCATGATCGGCGATCCAACCGGCGCGCTGACCCGCAACTTTGAAATTATGCGTGAGGCAGAAGGTCTGGCCGATCGCGGTACGTTCATCGTTGACCCGGAAGGCATCATCCAGGCGATCGAAATCACCGCTGAAGGCATTGGCCGCGACGCCTCTGACCTGCTGCGCAAAGTGAAAGCTGCACAGTACGTGGCTTCTCACCCAGGCGAAGTTTGCCCGGCTAAATGGAAAGAGGGCGACGCCACGCTGGCTCCGTCACTGGACCTGGTCGGTAAAATCTAAGTTACCTGACGCCATTCGGTCTCTTTTTTATCGGGTGCTGCGGCACCCGATTTTCTTCACAGGAACTCACTATGCTCGACACCAATTTAAAAACCCAGCTTAAGGCTTACCTTGAGAAACTAACGAAACCGGTTGAGTTGATTGCTACCCTGGATGAGGGCACAAAATCTGCTGAGATCCGTACGCTGTTAGCAGATATTGCCGCGCTCTCTGACAAAGTCAGCTTCCGTGAAGAGAACGATCGTCCGGTACGCAAACCGTCGTTTCTGATCACCAACCCAGGCAGCCAGAGCGGTCCGCGCTTTGCCGGCTCGCCGATGGGCCATGAATTTACGTCACTGGTGCTGGCGCTGCTCCAGACCGGTGGACACCCCTCTAAAGAGGCGCAGAGTCTGCTGGATCAGGTGATGTCATTTGATACCGATCTGCACTTTGAAACCTACTACTCGCTCTCCTGCCACAACTGTCCGGATGTGGTGCAGGCGCTGAACCTGATGGCGGTACTGAATCCGCGTATCAGCCACACCGCTATTGATGGTGGCGTGTTCCAGAATGAAATTACCGAGCGCAACGTCATGGGCGTGCCGGCCGTCTATCTGAACGGCAAAGAGTTTGGGCAGGGCCGCATGAGCCTGGCCGAAATCGTCGGAAAAGTTGATACCAACGCTGACAAGCGTGCGGCAGAAGAGCTGAACAAGCGTGACGCGTATGAAGTCCTGATTATCGGCAGTGGTCCGGCAGGCGCCGCAGCGGCTATCTACTCCGCGCGTAAAGGTATTCGTACCGGCCTGATGGGCGAGCGTTTTGGCGGTCAGGTACTGGATACGGTAGATATTGAAAACTACATCTCCGTGCCAAAAACGGAAGGGGCGAAGCTGGCGGGATCACTGCGCGCGCACGTTGATGATTACGCCGTGGATGTGATTGACACTCAGAGCGCCATTAAACTGATCCCCGCCGCGCAGGAAGGGGGATTGCACGCCATTGAAACCGCTTCCGGCGCGGTGCTGAAATCACGCAGCATCATCATCGCCACCGGTGCGCGCTGGCGCAACATGGGCGTACCGGGCGAGGATCAGTATCGCACCAAAGGCGTGACCTACTGCCCGCACTGCGACGGCCCGCTGTTTAAAGGCAAGCGCACCGCGGTTATCGGCGGCGGTAACTCTGGCGTGGAAGCGGCCATCGATCTGGCCGGTATTGTTGAGCACGTTACCCTGCTGGAGTTTGCCGGCGAGATGCGCGCTGACAAAGTGCTGCAGGATAAACTGCGCAGCCTGAAAAATGTCGACGTGATCCTCAACGCCCAGACCACCGAAGTTAAAGGCGACGGCAGCAAAGTCACCGGGCTGGCGTATCTGGATCGCACCACCCAGACCACGCACGAGCTGGCGCTGAGCGGCATCTTTGTTCAGATTGGTCTGCTGCCTAATACTGGCTTCCTTGAAGGCGCGGTCGAGCGCAACCGCATGGGTGAAGTGATTATCGATGCGAAGTGCGAAACCAGCCTGAAAGGCGTATTTGCCGCCGGCGACTGCACCACGGTGCCGTATAAGCAGATTATCATCGCCAGCGGCGAGGGCGCTAAAGCGTCACTCAGCGCCTTTGATTATCTGATCCGCACCCAGCCTGCACAGTAAAATCCGCTGTCCGGCCCGCGCCCCGCACCTTGCTGCGGGGCTTTTTTTTGCGCTGAATCAGCCGAGCCAGCGGCGCGCTTCGCTATCGCTGAGGTCGCGGTAGTAGAGCTTATGCAGCTGTACACCACAGCTGCGGCAGCGCGCGGTGATAAAGGTAGCCTGACAGTGACGTCCGGCAGGATTCAGGACGCCGTGGCGGCTGATCTCAATCTGATGCCAGCGGTGAGCGTGCGGAATAAGGTGGCGCAGCAGGTTAAGCATGGTGATATCCGGCAGGGTGATCCGGCAGCAGATTAAGCATGCAGCCGCGTTGCCGCGGCTTGCGCTGTATCAATAAACCGGTCACTCCAGCGCTCTGTCTGCTTCTGCTACCGCGCAGATCAAGCTTTCTGCTCGCTGCGGCTTGCGTCAGGCGATCGCTTCCCCTAAGCTGCCGGTGTGTCGTAACAGACACCATGACTCGGGGTGCCCTTCTTTGTGAAGGCTGAGAAATACCCGTATTACCTGATCTGGATAATGCCAGCGTAGGGAAGTCAGATGCCTGCGCGCATTCGCCTTCCTGTACGCCTGACAGGAGCGCTATGATGACCCATCCTTCCTCTGTTTTACCGCGCGGCTTGCCCCGTATCAATGCCCTGACCATTGCCGGCACCGATCCCAGCGGCGGCGCGGGCATTCAGGCCGATCTCAAAACCTTTTCCGCACTCAGCGCCTACGGCACCAGCGTTATTACCGCGCTGGTGGCGCAAAACACCTGTGGCGTACAGTCGGTCTGTTACATTTCACCGGCGTTTGTCGCCGCCCAGCTGGATTCGGTGCTGAGCGATATCCGTATCGATACGGCAAAAATCGGCATGCTGGCAGAGAGCGCTATCGTGGAAGTGGTGGCAGAGAAACTGGCGCGCGCGCGGCTGCCGTTTGTGGTGCTGGATACGGTAATGATTGCCAAAAGCGGCGATGCGCTGCTGGCGCCAGAGGCGGTGGCGGCAATGCGTGAGCGGCTGCTGCCGCAGGTTTCGCTGATCACGCCCAATCTGCCGGAAGCCGCGGCGCTGCTGGAAACAACACCTGCCCGCGATGAGCGCGCCATGCAGCAGCAGGGGGAGGGGCTGCTCGATCTCGGCTGTGCCGCGGTGCTGATGAAGGGGGGACATCTGGAGGATGCGGAAAGCCCGGACTGGCTGATTACCCGCAGCGGACGCTTCCGCTTTACGGCCCCGCGCGTAGCGACGCGTCACACTCACGGCACCGGCTGTACCCTTTCGGCGGCGCTGGCAGCGCTGCGGCCGCGGCATGAGAGCTGGGCTGATACGGTGACGGCGGCAAAAGGCTGGCTGCAGCAGGCGCTGCTGCAGGCCGATTCGCTGGAGGCAGGAAAGGGCATCGGGCCGGTACACCACTTTCATCACTGGTGGTAGGGCGGGTGCAGCGGGCGGATAACACGCAGGCATAAAAAAAGCAGCCTTACAGGCTGCTCTTTTTAAGAATCTGGCTCCTCTGACTGGACTCGAACCAGTGACATACGGATTAACAGTCCGCCGTTCTACCGACTGAACTACAGAGGAATTGTGTGGAACGGGGCGCATAATATCGGGCAGCCTGCTGCGTGTCAAAGCCCTTTTGCAAAATTTTTACTGACTGCTGAATAAACCGCCACCGCCTGACTTAATGTGAGGAATATCACCAAAGTACTGCAAGATTACAGCGGGATTTGTTGATTTTGTCGTGTGCTCCACATCAATGATCACAGATATTTCATTTCGCCATTGTGGCGCCAAAAAATGAAACATATATTCCGCGAAACCTCCTCCACTTTTCACGGGTGCAGCATGAACAGAGTCAGAATCGGAATGATCGGCAGCGGATATATCGGGCGGTGTCACGCTATCGCCTATGCGCAGGCACCCACGGTGTTTGCCCTGAAAGGTGAGATCGTGCGGGAGATGCTGGCTGAAGTCGATCCGGCACTGGCGGCAAAGCAGGCGGCCACGTTTGGCTTCGCCCGCTCCACCGGCGACTGGCGCGAGCTGGTCAGCGATCCGCAGATCGACGTTGTCGATATCTGCGCGCCCAACTTCCTGCATAAAGAGATGGCGCTGGAGGCGATCCGCCACGGCAAACATGTCTACTCGGAAAAGCCGCTGTCGCTGAGCGTGGCGGATGCAGAGGAGATGGTGCAGGCGGCAGAGCGGGCGGGTGTAAAAACGCTGGTGGGTTTTAATTACATGAAAAATCCGACCAGCCAGCTGGCGCGGGAGATCATTGCGCGCGGCGAGATTGGTGAAGTGGTGCATTTTTACGGCACGCATAATGAAGATTACCTCGCCAGCCCGCAGACGCCGCTGGACTGGCACTGTCAGAAAAAACTGGCAGGGCTGGGCGCGCTCGGCGATCTGGCCGCGCATATCGTCAATATGGCGCACTATCTGGTGGGCGACATTGAGGAGGTCAGCGGCGATATGATGACGGTAATCGCGCAGCGCCCCGACCCTAAAGATCCCGCGCGTCTGCTGCCGGTTGAGAACGAGGATCAGGCCAGCGCGCTGCTGCGCTTCAGCAATGGCGCGCACGGCGTGATTGAAACCTCACGCATTGCCTGTGGCAGCAAGATGGGGCTGACCTATGTGGTCACCGGCACCCGGGGTACGCTGCGCTATACCCAGGAGCGCATGGCCGAGCTGGCGCTTTATATCCACGATGAACCTGCCGGACGACAGGGCTTTAAAACGCTGCTCACCGGACCGGCGCATCCCGACTACGCCAGCTTCTGCGTCTCCGCCGGGCACGGTATCGGGTTTAACGATCAGAAAACCGTGGAGATCCGCGATCTGATCAATGGCATTGCGGCAGGCGATCGCATGTGGCCAGACTTTGCCGAAGGGCTACAGGTACAGAAGGTGCTGGAAGCCATTGCGATTTCGGCGGCCGAGCGGCGCTGGATGAAGGTATAACCCGGAAGGTTAAGCGGTTTGCCCGGTAAACCACCGGGTGCGCATCAATGCGCACCCGGTGATACGTGCGTCGTCAGGCCAGCAGCGCGCACTGTGGCGGCAGGCGACAGCTGAGCGCGCCTGGCAGCACATCAATGGTAAATTCGCTGCCGCTGAGCGGCTCACCGTCCAGATTAAACGTCATCTCATGCGGCGAACGAATAGTCAGCGAGTCGAGCTGAGCCGACACAATATTAGGGTTTTCATCATCGCGCGTCAGCGAATGCAGCAGCGTGGGCAGCAGCTCCTGCGCGGTAACGATGCTGAGGTTAAGCTGACCATCGTTTATCAGCGCATCGGGGCAGAGGCGCTGCCCGCCACCCGCCTGGCGACCGTTACCGATACCGATAACCAGCGCATCACCCTGCCAGCTGAAGCCAGGCCCGCTGATTTCGCAGCTGTCAGGTTTCAGCGCATCCACGCGCATCAGGCCGTGAATAAAGTAGGAGACGCCACCCAGCGCGGACTTCAGTTTCTCCGGCGTTTCAGTGGTAATACGCGTACCAAAGCCGCCGGTCGCCATATTGATAAAGTAGCGGTCGCCATTCACCCGCGCCAGATCGATAGCGGTGGCTTTGCCCACCACGGCAAGGCGCAGCGCCGGCTCCATCTCCGCCGGAATGCCCACGCTGGTGGCAAAATCGTTGGCGGTGCCCAGCGGCAGAATGCCGAGTACCGGACGGGAGGCCTCAGGTATCGCGGCCAGCGCGGTGGCAATCTCATTTATGGTGCCGTCGCCGCCGCCTGCAACAACGGTTTCCGCCTGCAGAGCAACCGCTTCCTGTACATAGCGATCGCCATCACCTTTTTCCCAGGTGACGCGCACGGCCAGATTAAAGCCCTCTTCGCGCAGCGTATCAACGGCCGCGCGCAGATCTTCATTGCCGGCGCCTTTTCCATTCAGGATCAGCAGCGTGAGCGGTGTAGTGTGCATCTTCAGTTCCTTGAAACGTGAGACAGGGATGTGGTTATAGCATAGCTGCGGCGGGAACTTTATCGGCAGGCGCTGAAAAAAGAAAACCCGCGCGGGGGAGCCGGGCGGGTAAATGAGGTGGTTCCTGGTCGTGCACGCTGGATATTGTTACTCATTAGCAGCAGGCGGGATTCTAAAGCGCGGCGCTGTGACCGTCTGTGATCCTGTTCTAACTTCGCCGCCTTTTTTTCATTTTGTGCGATTTTTGCCGTGCGGATCGCTGGTGGTATTGCCTTCAGGAAGATTACGCAGCAGCAGCGCAAAGCGAAGATCCACCTCTGCCGGCACCGGGATCCAGACCCGATGACCGTCGCCGGGCGCGACAGTGACCGCCTCGCCGCGATCGTTTTCCATCGCCTCCAGCGTGCAGGTCAGATTGCCCTGGGGCGTCATAATCTCTGCCGCATCGCCCTGCAGGAACTTGTTTTTCACCGCAATCTGCGCCCGGTCGCCGCGCCGCTCGCCGGTGAATTCGCCCACAAACTGCTGACGTTCAGAAACGGAAAAGCCCTGCTCATAGTTCTGGTAGCTGTCGTGGGTGTGACGCCGCAGGAAACCCTCGGTATAGCCACGGTGCGCCAGACCTTCCAGCGTAGCGAGCAGTGAAGTATCAAAAGGTTTACCCGCTGCGGCGTCGTCAATCGCGCGGCGATAGACCTGCGCGGTGCGCGCACAGTAGTAGAACGATTTGGTACGCCCTTCAATTTTCAGCGAATGCACGCCCATTGCGCTCAGCCGTTCCACATGCGCCACCGCACGCAAATCTTTTGAGTTCATGATGTAGGTGCCGTGCTCATCCTCAAACGCGCTCATCACTTCGCCCGGTTTCATCTTCTCTTCCAGCAGAAACAGCCGGTCGGTTGGCGCAGGGTGGTCAGGCACCGCAGCGGGCTGTTCTGCCGGTTCATGGATACCGGTAATATTGCCGACCTCATCCTGCTGGCCTTCGGAGACCTTATACGCCCAGCGGCAGGCGTTGGTGCAGGTGCCCTGGTTTGGATCGCGCTTGTTGAGATAGCCGGAGAGCAGGCAGCGACCGGAGTAGGCCATGCAGAGCGCGCCGTGGACAAAAATCTCCAGCTCTATCTCTGGCACCTGCGTGCGGATCTCCGCAATCTCCTCCAGCGACAGCTCGCGTGACAGAATGACGCGCGTCAGCCCCATCTGTTGCCAGAATTTCACCGTGGCCCAGTTGACGGCGTTGGCCTGCACGGAAAGGTGGATCGGCATCGCCGGAAACGCCTCGCGCACCAGCATAATCAGTCCCGGATCGGACATGATCAGCGCGTCGGGCTGCATCGCCACCACCGGTGTAAGGTCGCGAATAAAGGTTTTCAGTTTGGCGTTATGCGGCGCGATATTGACCACCACATAGAACTTTTTACCCAGCGCGTGCGCTTCGGCGATCCCCTGCGCCAGGTTGCCGTGCGTAAATTCATTATTGCGGACGCGCAGACTATAGCGCGGCTGGCCGGCATAAACGGCGTCAGCGCCATAGGCAAAGGCGTAGCGCATATTTTTCAGCGTTCCCGCCGGGGAGAGCAGTTCAGGTTTAAACATGGAAGACTCACTGATGTCAGGTCAGCTGACCATCGCGGATGGCCACAGCAGAAGCCGCGGCGTGCGGCTCTGCAAAAGAGGCGGAAATTGTAGGCAGGGTGCGAAGTGAAGTAAATTGATCGGGATCAATAACAGGCTACGCCAGCCGGCACATATCCGCTTCCCAGCGATAGCCGATGCCATATACCGCACGGATAAACGGCTGATCGGCGTCCAGCGCCTCAAGCTTGCGGCGCAGGTTCTTGATATGGCTGTCTATGGTGCGGTCAGTTACCACGCGGTAATCATCATAAAGCTGATTGAGCAGCTGCTCGCGGGAAAAGACTTTGCCTGGCTCCAGCGACAATGTTTTCAGCAGGCGGAACTCCGCCGGCGTCAGCTCCAGCGGCGCAGTTCGCCAGCTGGCCTGAAAGCGGCCCTCATCAATCAGCAGCAGCGACGCCTGCTGCGCCTCTTCCGGCGATTTAAGCACGCGCCGCAGAATCGTTTTCACCCGCGCCACCACTTCGCGCGGGCTGAATGGCTTACAGATATAGTCATCCGCGCCGGTTTCCAGCCCCAGCAGGCGATCAATCTCTTCGGTTCGGGCGGTGACCATAATAATCGGCAGATCGGAGTGACGGCGTATCTCGCGGCACAGCGTCATGCCGTCGCAGCCAGGCAGCATCAGATCGAGCAGCATCAGCGCTGGCGTAGTGTGCTGCAGCCAGGCCTGTACCTCGCCGCCATTGGCAATATGATGCGTGCGGTAGTTTGACGCCTGCAGATAATCGATCATCAGCTGCGCCAGTTTGGGTTCATCTTCAACAACAAGAATTAGTGGATCGCTATTTTCCGGGCTCATACGGGCTTTCTACTGGGGAACATAGGGCAAGTTTAGCCTGATTTGCACGCCACCTAAATCAGAGTGCTCCGCAGAAATCGTGCCGCCGTGCGCCTCGACGATATTTTTACAGATAGCCAGCCCCAGACCGGACCCTCCGCTGGCGCGATTGCGGGAGTTTTCCGCACGGAAAAAGCGCTCAAACAGCTGCGCCTGCTGCGCTGCCGCCACGCCGGGCGCGCTGTCATCAATACAGAGCAGCCACTGATTCTCCTGCTGTCGCATGGTGATGCGGACCTCGCCACCGGGATGGGTATAGCGCAGGCTGTTTTCCAGCAGATTCGTAAACAGCTGCATCAGGCGGTCAGGATCGCCAAAGCTGCTGGCTTCAGCAGGCAGCTGCAGCTGCAGCGTCAGCTGGTGCGTGCGATAACGTCCGGCAAAGCTGCCGGCGATAACCTCCAGCAGGTTAACCAGATCCAGCGGCTGTTTGCGGTAGGCGAGGGCGCCCGCATCGGAGAGCGAAAGCTGATGCAGGTCATCCACCAGCTTGGTCAGCACCACGACTTCACTCTGCAGCGAGCTTATCGCCTCAGGCGTGACCGGCCGGACGCCATCCTGAATCGCTTCCAGTTCACCGCGCAGGATCGCCAGCGGCGTGCGCAGCTCATGGGAGATATCCGCCATGAACGCGCGGCGGTTACTCTCATTTTTCTCCAGCGACTGCGCCAGCTGATTAAAGTCGCGCGCCAGCTGACCAATTTCATCACCGCTATCCACCTCAACCCGGGTAGCAAATTTTCCCGCCGCCAGCTGATGGGTGCCCTCTACCAGCCGTTTAACCGGCGCCAGCAGGCCGCGTGCCAGCAGCCAGGTGACCAGCGCCGCCAGCAGAGTGGAGAGTGTGACGATCATCCAGTTGGTCTGGCGCTGCTGCCGGTCAAAATTGATGTCGGTGCTGCGCGTCAGGTTTTCCGCCGGCGAGGCAATCACCCAGCCGACAATTTTGCCGCTGCTGGTGGTAATGTTGCGCCGCGATCCTTTTGGCGGGATCGGGGCGCGCGGGCCTGACAGCACCTTATATTGCTGATCGATGATCCAGAACTGCGTGCGCCAGCCGTGCGGCGGCAGCGGGTTGTGGCTGCCTGGATTCTGCTCCAGCGAGCGCAGAATAGTGAAGATCAGCCGATCGTTCTGGCGCAGAAAATCCCAGCTGCCGTGCTGCTCATACTGATCTGCCAGCGCATCACTCAGCAGCGTCAGCCGCTGTTCGTTGCCTTTTTTAATGTAGTCAACAAAGCCATGCTCAAAGCTGAGCCGTACGCCCCAGTGCATCGTGATGATGACCAGCATGCAGGTGCCAAAAATCGCCATAAAGAGTTTGGCGCCAATGCCGGGCCGGAAACGCGCCATCACTTTTTACTCCTGGTTCTGAGATCAACATTTTTACTGAGTGCTTCCGGTACCCGCCAGAACACCAGCGCCGGCAGGGCGATGACGACCACCATGCAGAGCCAGGTCCAGGCAAACGTCTGCTGCGCCATGTCGCTGCCCGCGGCAGCCTGCTGGCCAAACGCGCCGAGCAGCAGACCCGCCAGCGTGACGCCGATACTCATTGACAATTGCATAATCATCGACAGCAAGCTGTTGCCGCCGGAGGCGAGATCATCCGGCAGATCTTTCAGCGTCAGGGTATTCATAGCGGAAAAACGCAGGGCATTGACCATGCCGAGCAGCAGTAATACCAGCGGCAGGAGCCAGATCCAGCCAGCCAGCGCGACCACAGCAAACAGCGCCACCACCAGCGCCAGCGCCAGCGTGCTTCCCACCAGCACGCGGCGATAGCCAAACAGGTTAACAATGCGCACCACCACCCGCTTGATGCCCATATTTCCCAGCACCATCGGGATCATCATTAACCCGGCGTGAAACGGCGTAAAGCCAAGACCCACCTGCAGAAATACCGGCGTCATAAACGGCAGCATGCCGCTGCCGATGCGCCCGGTAAAGCTGCCCAGCAGACCAATCGAATAGAGGCGGTTATCAAACAGGCGCAGGCTGAACAGCGCGTTGTCATTATGGCGGCCATGCATCAGATAAAACAGCAGCGACAGCACGCCCGCCAGAATCAGGATGCCGGGCAGCAGCGCGCCGCTGCCGCCGCCATCCAGCGCCAGCGTCAGCGCCGCCATGCCGGCCGCCAGCAGCAGAAAACCGGCAAAATCAAACCGGCGCGTCTGCATGGTGTAGTTCGGCATCAGCATCAGCGTGGCGACAGCACCAATAATGCCGACCGGAATATTGATAAGGAAAATCCAGTGCCAGCTGGCGTACTCAACCAGCACGCCGCCGAGGGCCGGACCGAGCAGCGGGCCAATCTGGCCCGGCAGGGTCACAAAGGTCATGGCGGACATATATTGCTCGCGCGGCACAATTTTCATGACCGTTAAGCGGCCCACCGGCACCATCATTGCGCCACCGATGCCCTGAACCACGCGCGCCGCTACCAGCTGGTTAAGCGTGGCAGACAGGGCGCAGAACAGCGATCCGATGCTGAACAGCACAATCGCGCTGAAAAAGATGTTACGCACGCCAAAGCGGTCAGCCAGCCAGCCGCTCAGCGGCAGCATCACCGCAACCGTCAGAACGTAAGAGACGATAACGGAATGCATATGCAGCGGGCTGACGCCAAGATCGCGCGCCATGGAGGGCAGCGCAGTGTTGACAATAGTGGTATCCAGCGTTTGCATAAAAAAGCCAAACGCCACAATCCACAGCTGCCAGCGTACCGTAGTGGCAGGTTTGTTCATCTTCTCTCCTCCAGCATAAGGCGCGTTCGGTTGCCAGGGGCGCATAAATGCGCCCCCTACGGAAACCGGATGTTCCTCGCAGGGGCGGCATTAATGGCGCCCTGGTTCCGTGCGCGTTCGGTTGCCAGGGGCGCATTAATGCGCCCCCTACGAAACCGGGTGGGGCGCCCCCTACGAAATCCGCGTGGCTGCCGGCTCTTTGACGGCTTTGCGGCGGCGTAATTTATCCATCAGCAGATAGACCACCGGGGTGGTGTAGAGCGTCAGCAGCTGGCTGACCACCAGGCCGCCGGCGATGGTGATGCCCAGCGGCTGCCGCAGTTCGGCACCGTCGCCGCTGGTCAGCACCAGCGGCAGGGCGCCAAACAGCGCGGCCAGCGTGGTCATCAGAATCGGGCGAAAACGCAGCTGACACGCCTGGAAAATCGCCTCGCGCGGACTCAGCTGCTGCTGTCGCTCCGCCTCCAGCGCAAAATCGACCATCATGATGGCGTTCTTTTTCACAATCCCTATCAGCAGCAAAATGCCAATCAGCGCAATCAGGCTGAACGGCGTATCAAACAGCTTAAGCGCCAGCAGCGCGCCGGTTCCGGCCGACGGCAGCGTCGACAGAATCGTGAGCGGATGCACATAACTCTCATACAGAATGCCGAGCACGATATAGACCGCTGCGATAGCTGCCAGCATCAGCCAGAGCTGGCTGGACTGCGACTGCTGAAATACCTGCGCGGTACCGGCAAAGCTGCCGCGCACGCTGGAGGGCACCCCCAGCGCCGTCATGGCACGATCGATCGCCGCGGAGGCCTGCGACAGGGACACGCCTTCCGGCAAATTAAACGAAATGGTTGTCGCCGCAGAAAGCCCCTCATGGTTGACGGAGAGCGGTGCGTTAGCGGGCTGCCAGCGGGCAAAGCCGCTCAGCGGAATCGCTTTGCCGTCGCTATTGACTACAAACATCTGGTCGAGCGCGCTGATATCCTGGGTATAGCGCGGATCCACCTCCATCACCACTTTGTACTGATTCAGCGGCTGATAAATGGTTGAGATCTGACGCTGACCAAAGGCGTTGTTCAGCAGATCGTTGGTGGCTGAAACGTCTATGCCGAGGCGCGCCATGCTTTCACGATCGTATGTGATGGCCATTTCGCTGCCTTTATCCTGCTGGTCGGAGTTAACGTCAGTGAGCTGCGGCAGGGCAGAGAAGGCCTTACGGATTTTGGGTTCCCACTCACGCAGATCGGCAAGGTTGTCCGACAGCAGGCTGTACTGATAGCTGGCGTTCGACTCCCGTCCGCCGACGCGGATGTCCTGCACTGCGTTGAGATAGAGGCTGGCGCCCGGCTCTTTAGCCAGTTTGGTACGCAGGCGGGCGATCACCTGCTGGGCGCTTTCGCTGCGCTCAGAGAGAGGCTTCAGCGCCACAAACATCAGGCCGCTGTTGGTGCCGAGGCCGCCGGTAAAGCCGGTGACGTTATCTACCGCCGGGTCCATTTTGATGATATTCATAAAATCTTCCAGCTTGCCGCGCATCGCCTGAAACGAGATGCTCTGATCGGCAGACAGAAAGCCGCTCAGGCGACCGGTATCCTGTTCCGGCATAAAGGTTTTGGGTATCGTAATAAACAGCCAGACGGTCATCGCTACCGTGCCGCCCAGCAGCAGCAGTACCCAGATGGCGTGGCGCAACACCCAGCGCAGCGAGCGGGCATAGCCATCCTGCGTCCGCTGCAGCAGACGGCTGAACAGCCCGGGCGCGGCAGGCTGTGCCGGCTGCGGCTTCAGCAGATACGCGCACATCATCGGCGTCAGCGTAACGGAGATAAACAGCGAGATCAGGATCGCCACCGACAGCGTAATGGCAAATTCCGAAAAGAAGCGTCCGATAATGCCGCCAATCATTAGCAGCGGCAGAAACACCGCAATCAGCGACAGGCTCATCGACAGCACGGTAAAGCCCACTTCGCGGACGCCGGTCAGCGCCGCCTGCAGCGGCTTCATGCCGGCCTCCACGTGGCGGGCAATGTTCTCCAGCACCACAATCGCATCATCCACCACAAACCCGGTGGCGATAGTCAGCGCCATCAGCGACAGGTTATTAAGACTGAAGCCACACAGATACATGGCAGCAAAGGTGCCAATCAGTGAGACCGGCACTGCCGCAGCAGGAATAAGCGTGGCCCGGCCGTCGCGCAGGAACAGAAACACCACCAGAATCACCAGCACCACGGCAATCACCAGCGACTGCTCGACTTCATGCAGCGAAGCGCGGATAGTCGGCGAGCGATCCTGGGCAATCTGCAGATCGATCGCCGCCGGAATGAAATCGTGCAGCACCGGCAGTTCAGCGCGAATGCGATCCACGGTATCGATGATATTGGCGTCCGGCGACTTACGGATCACCAGCAGCACCGCCGGCTTGCCGTTGGTCATCCCGGCGTTACGCACATCCTGCACCGAATCCTGCACGCTGGCGACATCGCTCAGGCGAACCGCCGCACCGTTGTTATAGTGCACTACCAGCGGCTGATAGGCGCTGGCGCTCTGCAGTTCATCATTGGTGCGCAGCTGCCAGCGCTGCTGGCGATCGTCGATTGCGCCCTGCGGTCGTCGCTGGTTAGCGTTACTGATGGCGCTGCGTACCGCATCCAGCGACACGCCCTGATTAAACAGCGCCTGCGGATTGAGATCGACGCGCACGGCGGGCAGCGAACTGCCGCCTACCGTGACGTCGCCGACGCCCTCAATCTGCGACAGCTTTTGTGCCAGCTGCGTCGAGGCGTAATCATAGAGCTGACCCGGATTATAGTCGTCCGAAGTCACCGTCAGGATCATAATCGGCGCATCCGAGGGGTTCGCTTTTCGATAAGAAGGCCGGCTCGGCATGCCTGACGGCAGCAGGCTCTGCGCCGCATTAATCGCAGCCTGCACATCGCGCGCGGCACCATTAATATCGCGGTCAAAATCAAACACCAGAATGATGCGCGTGCTGCCCAGCGAGTTCGTCGAGGTCATCTCGCTCACGCCGGCGATGCGTCCCAGCGAGCGCTCCAGCGGCGTGGCCACCGAGGCGGCCATGGTTTCCGGTGAGGCACCCGGCAGCGAGGCCGAAATCATAATCACCGGAAAGTCGAGCTGCGGCAGCGGAGCCACCGGCAGCAGACGAAAACCAAGCATTCCCGCCAGCGCAATCGCCAGCGTCAGCAGGATGGTGGCGACCGGCCGGTGAATGAAGAGGGCAAAAAACTTCACGACTGCGCCTCCGGACGACCGAAGCGCCTGCGGGTAGCGTGCGCCAGGCGATCAAACAGCAGATAGATGACCGGCGTGGTAAACAGCGTCAGGATCTGGCTGAGGATCAGGCCGCCCACCATAGCGATGCCGAGCGGATGGCGCAGCTCAGCGCCGACGCCGGTACTGAGCATCAGCGGCAGCGCGCCCAGCAGCGCCGCCAGCGTGGTCATCAGGATCGGGCGAAAGCGCAGCAGGCAGGCCTGATAGATCGCATCACGCGGCGCCATGCCCTGTTCACGCTCCGCCGCCAGCGCAAAGTCAATCATCATAATGGCGTTTTTCTTTACAATACCGATCAGCAGGATGATGCCGATAATGGCGATGATATCGAGCTCGTTGCCGCTCAGCATCAGCGCCAGCAGCGCGCCGACGCCCGCGGTGGGCAGGGTAGAGAGAATAGTAATCGGGTGAATAAAACTCTCATACAGCACGCCAAGGACGATATACATTGCGACCACGGCCGCCACAATCAGCCAGACGGTGCTGCTCAGCGCGGCTTCAAACGCCAGCGTACTGCCCTGGAACTGCGTGACGATATCTGCCGGCATACCCAGCGCCCCTTCTGCGGCGGTAATGGCCTGCAGCGCCTCCTCCAGTGAATAGCCATCGGCCACGTCAAAAGAGAAGGTCGCGGACGGGAACTGATCGAGATGATTAATGCTGAGGGCGGTATGCCGCTCCTCTGTGCTGGCGATAGCGCTGAGCGGTACGCTGCCGCCGTCGCTGCTTTTAAGCCGGATCCCCTCCAGGCTCGCCAGTCCCGGCGTCTGCGCGTTATGCTGCTCCAGCACCACGCGATACTGGTTCGCCTGCGTGTAAATCGTTGAGATCAGCCGCTGACCAAACGCGTTATACAGCGCATTATCGACGTCAGCCATGGTGATCCCGAGCCGGCTGGCGCTGTCGCGATCGACGCGCACATACGCTTCCAGCCCCTGATCCTGCCAGTCGCTGCTGACGTTGCGCAGCTGCGGCGCCTTTTCCAGCTGGCCGATCAGCGCCGGGACCCAGCTGCTCAGGGCGTCAAGCGAGCCAGACTGCAGCGTAAACTGATAGGGGGTACGGCTGCTCTGCGTCTCAATGGTGAGATCCTGCACCGGCTGCAGCCAGAGTGAGACGCCCGGGATCTGCGCCACCGCCTGCTGCAGCCGCGCCTGCACCACCGGAATGCGGTCGTCGCGCTCGCTCAGCGGCTTGAGGTTGATCTGCAGCCGGGCGCTGTTAAGCGCAGGATTGGTGCCATCCACCCCGACAAAAGAGGTCAGGCTTTCAACCGCCGGATCCTTCATCACCGCTGAGGCAACATCGCGCGTGCGCTGCGCCATACTGGCGTAAGAGACCGACTGCGGCGCCTGCAGGGTGCCCTGAATAATGCCGTTATCCTGCTGCGGGAAGAAGCCTTTCGGGATCATCACCCACAGCAGCACCGTCATCAGCAGCGTGCCGAGCGCCACGCTGAGCGTCAGCCACGGATGCTGCAGCACGCGCGTCAGTCCACGTCCGTAACCGTCAATGACCCGCTCAAACAGCGCCTCGCTGGCGCGCGAGAAGCGGTTCTGCCGGCGCAGTGACTCCGCGCTCAGCATGCGCGCGCACATCATCGGCGTCAGCGTCAGCGACACCACGGCTGAGATCAGAATGGCGATAGCCAGCGTGACGGCGAACTCGCGAAACAGCCGGCCAATCACATCGCCCATAAACAGCAGCGGGATCAGCACCGCAATCAGCGAAAAGGTGAGCGAGATAATGGTAAAACCGATCTCTCCCGCTCCTTTCAGCGCGGCGGTGAGCGGCTTCTCGCCTTTCTCGATATAGCGTGAAATATTCTCAATCACCACAATGGCGTCATCCACCACAAAGCCGGTGGCGATAGTCAGCGCCATCAGCGTGAGGTTGTTGATCGAGAAGCCCATAAAATAGATGGCGGCAAACGTACCAATCAGCGAAAGCGGTACCGCCACGGCCGGAATGATCGTAGCCGGTACGTTGCGCAGAAACAGATAGATGATCATAACTACGAGCGCCATGGCCAGCATCAGCTCATGCTGCGTATCAGATACCGAGGCGCGAATATTGGTCGTGCGATCGGTCAGCAGTTTCATGTCGACCGATTTGGGCAGCGTGGCGGTAAGCGATGGCAGCAGCGCCCGGATATTATCAGCGGTGTCGATAATATTGGCGCCGGGCTGACGCTGGACGTTGAGCACAATCGCCTGCTGGCGGTTAGCCCAGGCACCCAGCCAGCTGTTCTCTGCACCCGATTCAATGGTCGCAACGTCGCCCAGCCGCACCGGCGCGCCGTTGCTGTAGCTGATAATCAGGCGGCGGTAATCCTCAGCCGATGTCATCTGATCGTTTGCTGACAGCGTGATAGATCGCGCCGGGCCATCAAGGCTGCCTTTCGCTGAGTTGACGTTGGCGTTACTGATAGCCGTGCGCACATCTTCGCTGGTCAGCCCTAACGCTGCCAGCGCCTGCGCATTCATTTTGACCCGCACCGCCGGACGCTGTCCGCCGGAAAGGGTGACCAGGCCTACGCCGGAGACCTGCGCAATCTTCTGCGCCACGCGCGTTTCCACCATATCCTGCACCTGCGTCAGCGGCAGGCTGGTCGTGGTGACCGCCAGCGTCATGATAGGCGGATCGGCCGGGTTGACTTTGCTGTAGGCGGGCGGATTAGGCAGATCGCCAGGCAGCAGGTTAGTGGCGGAGTTAATCGCCGCCTGCACCTCCTGCTCCGCCACATCCAGCGCCAGCGACAGCTGAAACTGCAGCGTGATCACCGAGGCGCCGCCGGAACTTTGCGACGCCATCTGTTTCAGCCCGGACATCTGGCCAAACTGGCGTTCCAGCGGTGCGGTAATCGACGAGGTGACCACATCCGGACTGGCTCCGGGATAGAGCGTGACAACCTGAATCGTGGGGTAGTCCACTTCCGGCAGGGCGGAGACCGGCAGAAAGCGGTAGCCAAGCAGGCCAGCCAGCAGGATCGCAATCATCAGCAGCGTGGTGGCGACCGGGCGTAAAATGAACTGACGTGACGGACCGCCGCCAGCGTCAGGAGGCAGCACCTGCATTATTGACGCTCTCCCCGGGCTGGCTGCGCGGCACGCGTGGTCTCTGTTGCCGTACTCTGCGGCGCCACGACGTCAACCGTTGCGCCGTCGGTGAGGCGATCAATGCCGTCGGTAATGACCCGCTCACCCGCCTCCAGTCCGGCACTGATTACCACTTTCTGGCTATCCTGCAGTCCGGCGGTGACGCGTTTCTTGCTGACTTTGTTCTCGCTATTAACCACCCAGACAAAGTGGCCCTCATTGCTCATCTGCAGCGCGGCGGCCGGAATAGTCACCGCATTCTGCAGCGTATCCGCTTTCAGCCGTGCGTTAACAAACTGGTTGGGAAACAGGGTGTCATCTTCATTGCTGAAGCGTGCTTTCAGCTTAATGGTGCCGGTAGTGGTATCGATCTGGTTATCCAGGCTCAGCAGCGTGCCCTGCGTCAGCAGCGTGGTGTTGCTGCGATCCCAGGCCTCCACCACCAGCGGCTGACCGCTTTTCTGCGCTTTCAGGATCTGGCTGATATAGCTCTCAGCCACGCTGAATACCACATCAATCGGGTGCGTCTGGGTGATCACGACCAGGCCATCGGTGTCGCCGGCGGTAATGTAGTTGCCGATGTCGACCTTGCGTAACCCGATACGTCCGGCAATCGGCGCGGTGATGCGGCTGTAGGTCAGATTCAGCTGCGCACTCGCAACGTTGCCCTCATCAGCTTTAATGGTGCCCAGCGTTTCGCTCACCAGCGCGCGCTGGGTGTCGAGATCCTGTTGTGAGACCAGGGACGTTTTCGACAGCTTCTCATAGCGGCTGAGATCGCGGCGGGCATTCGCCAGCGTGGCCTGATCCCGGGCCAGCTGGCCCTGCGCCTGCGTGAGAGCAACCTGATACGGGCGCGGATCGATCTCAGCCAGCAGCGTGCCGGCAGCCACCTGCTCACCTTCCGTAAAATGCAGCGCCATCAGCTGCCCCTCAACGCGGCTGCGCACCGTAACCGTATTTGCAGCGGTAACGGTGCCGAGGCCGTTCAGATAGTAGGGCACGCTTTGCAGTTCAGCCGTTGCCGCCTGTACCGGTGCGGCTGGCCGGTTTGCGGCACCGCGCTTCTCTTTAGCCTGCGCCGGCTGTGCTGGCGTGGCGCGCGAGTGCCAGGCGTAATAACCGCCAGCCGCTACCGCCAGCGCGATAAGAATTAACAGACCTGTTTTGGTTCGACTCTTCATTACTCTGCGTGCTCTCCAGCCATGTCGTCTTCCTGATATGCCTGCCCACATCCGGACAGCGCAAACGAAAATAAGTGTAGCCGCCTGCGCCAGGCGAAAATTGAAGGAATTAAGAATATCTGCTCAGCGCGGCGTAAAGGATTTCCCGGTGCTGACACTATTCTGGCATGAATAGACCCCGGTGCGACTTTTTCATTTGCTACGCTTAAAGACAAACCTATCTTGTTTAATCAGGGAGAGCGCAATGAAACAACCTGCAACCCGTCAGCTGGGCGACAGCGGTATTACCGTTCCGCGCCTGACTTTTGGTGGTAATGTTTTTGGCTGGACAGTCGATGAGAAGACCTCCTTTTCACTGCTGGATGCGCTGGTCGAAAATGGCCTGTTTTTTATTGATACCGCGGATGTCTATTCCCGCTGGGTGCCGGGCAATCAGGGAGGTGAATCGGAAACTATTATCGGCAAATGGTTAAAGCAGAGCGGCAAGCGCGATCGGATCGTGCTGGCGACCAAAGTCGGCATGGAGCTGTCGCCGGAAAAAACCGGGCTGAAGCCCGCGTATATCCGCCAGGCGATAGAGGATTCCCTGCGCCGGCTGCAGACGGATGTGATCGATCTCTATCAGGCGCATCGCGATGATGAGCAGACGCCGCTGGCAGATACCCTGAAGGCGTTTGATTCCCTGATCAAAGAGGGCAAGGTGCGCGCTATCGGCGCCTCAAACTACTCCGCAGCGCGTCTGCAGGAGGCGCTGGATGTCAGCAGTAAAGAGGGGCTGGCGCGCTATGAAACGCTGCAGCCGGAATATAACCTTTACGATCGCGAAGGATATGAGAACGGCCTGGAGCAGGTGGCGGTGAAAAACGGTCTTGGCGTGATCAACTACTACTCGCTGGCGAGCGGCTTTCTTAGCGGCAAATATAAAAAGCCGCAGGATGCGGGTAAAAGTCCGCGCGGTCAGGCGATAGTGGAAAAGTATCTCAATGAGCGCGGCAGCCGCATTATCGAGGCGCTGGAGGATATCGCTGCCTCACACGATGCGTCAGCCACGCAGGTGGCGCTGGCGTGGCAGATTGCGCGTCCCAGCATCACCGCGCCGATTGTCAGCGCAACATCGCTGGCGCAGCTGGATGAGCTGGTAAAAGCTACCCAGCTGGAGCTGAGCAAACAGGAAATTGAGGAGCTGGCGCGCGCCAGTCACCTCTGATCCCGCCCGGGGTGCTGCGGCACCCCGTATATTGATACAGAGCAATCAATAGTCACTGTCACATTTTAAATGTTTAAATCTTAGATATTCATCACAAATACGTTAATCCACTGTCTGATCGGGCGTAAATCCACACGAAATTGCAAAACCCTGCTGCTGCCCGGCACTATCCTCTGCGCGGTTTTCCCTTATAACTTTGCAGAAGATAACAACGATGAAAACAATTTTTGCTTTGCACCCGCTGCCGCAACTGGCTGCGGGCACGCTGATGCTGGCTGTGTTCAGCTCTGCCGCCGGCGCGGCAGAGGCGTTCAGCTACGATTCGCCCTGGATGCTGGGCGACTGGAACGGCAGCCGCACCCAGCTGGAGAGTGCCGGCGTGAAGTTTGACGTAAATTACACCATGGAGAGCGCCGCTAATCTTGGCGGCGGAGCGGACAGCCACACCTCAATGCGCTACAGCGATCAGTGGGCGTTTGGTGCGAACCTCGATCTGCAAAAGCTGCTCGACTGGCAGGATGCGCAGTTCCAGGTCACCGTCACTAATCGCGACGGGCGCAACATCTCCGATCAGGTAGCCGATCGCCGTACCGGCATGCTCTCCTCCGTGCAGGAGGTCTATGGCCGCGGCCAGACGTGGCGTCTGACGCAGTTCTGGCTGAGCAAAGGGCTGTTTGACAATCGGGTTAATCTCAAGGCCGGACGGGTCACCGTGGGTGAAGATTTTGACAGCCTCGACAGCAAGTTTCAGAACCTTGCCTTTGGCAGCGGTCAGGCAGGCAACTGGCGCGGCGATCGCTGGTTTAACTGGCCGGTTTCACAGTGGGGCGGACGCCTGAAAGCGAACATTACGCCCGAGCTCTTCTTCCAGGTCGGTTTTTACAACCAGAATCGCGCCAACTACGATCGCGGCGACGGTTTCCGCCTGGATACCCGTCATTCAGAAGGTAATCTGGTGCCGGTCGAGCTGGGCTGGAAACCGACCCTGGGCGCAGCGGGGCTGCCGGGCAACTATCGACTCGGCTATTACTACTCATCCGTAAACGGGGATAATTACGGCAGCTGGCGGGACGGGAGCTATCAGCGCCAGGATCACGCTTATGGCGGCTACCTGCTGCTGCAGCAGCAGCTGACCGCGCAGGGTGGAGATGCCAGCCGCGGAGTGGGGATAACGGTGCAGGCGGTCATGAACGATCGCAAGACGTCGAAAACCGATAATTATCAGTCCATCAGTTTTACCTGGAAAGGGCCGTTTGATGCGCGTCCGCAGGATGAAATTGGTATCGGTGCCGCGCGTATTCACGTTAACAGCGCTTACAGCCGCGCCCTGCGCCAGCAGAACGCAGCCAGTGGTGAAACGCGCTTTGACAGCCCGGCTTATCTGCCGCTGCAGGCGGGATCGGAATACAACTATGAGATTTACTACAATGCGCAGCTGGCGAAGTGGCTGCAGCTGCGGCCTAACCTGCAGTATGTGGTGGCGCCGGGCGCGGTCGGAGAGGTGAAAGATGCCTTTGTCGGCGGCATCTCAGCCAATATCAACTTCTGACGGGCGGGGGAGGAGGCGCAGGCTGCGCCTCCTGTTACGATCCGCTAGCGGAACATCACCTCTGCCCAGCGCGCCAGACCGGCGGTTACCGAACCAAAGTCGTTGCCGCCGGCAATCGGGGTATCGGGCAGCGCCTGCTGCAGCGCCGCACGCAGCAGCGGCGAGCGTGCGCTGCCGCCAGTGAGATAGATCACGTCCGGTCGGGTTTCGCTGGTGGTCAGCGCCAGCTGTACCTGCTCCAGCATCCGCTCAAGCGGCTGGCTGATCGCCTCTTCCAGCTGCGCCGTGCTGATCTCCGCCTGCAGCGACTGCGCAATAAACGCCAGCGACGCATCCGTTTCCGCCTGCGCTGAGAGCGCAATTTTGCTCTCTTCAGCCGCGCGCACCAGCCGGTAGCTTAGCTTCTGCTGCCATACTTTGAGCAGATGCGCCACGCGGTTTCCCTCTTCTGCATCGCGTACCAGATCCTGCAGCAGCTTACCGCAGGCGGCAGAGTAGAACTCGCTCTGTGCCGGGACGTCATTGATGGCCACCGCGTTCCACCACGGCAGGGCGGGGAGCGCCGTGCCTTTGCGGGTGCTGCCGCCCAGACCCAGCAGCGGCATCAGCGTTTTAAACGCCAGCATGATATCAAGATCGTTACCGCCGACGCGGCAGCCGCTGTGCCCCAGCAGGCTGGCGTGGCGGTCAGTTTTCTGGCGCCACTCCGGCCCCATCAGCAGCATCGAGCAGTCGGTGGTGCCGCCGCCGATATCGACCACCAGCACGCGCGTCTCTTTGTCTAGCGTGGCTTCAAAGTCCAGCCCGGCGGCCACCGGCTCAAACTGAAACTCAACGTCACGAAAGCCGGCGCGCTGTGCCGCACGCAGCAGGATCCCCTGCGCCTGCTGGTTGGCATCGTCACCGCCCAGCCCCTGAAAGTTGACCGGGCGACCGATAACCGCCTGGTCAATCTGCTCTCCGAGCTGCGCTTCACCCTGCTGGCGGATATGCAGCATCATGGCGCACACCAGATCTTCAAAAAAAGCGATCTGCTGCGGCTTCAGGCCAGAGGCGCCTAAAAAGGATTTCGGTGATTTGACGAACCAGACATCTTCCGGCTCCGTCATATATTGCTGCAGCGCGGTCAGGCCAAACTGCACGCTGCCGGGCGTAATCTCGATATCTTCTTCGCGGTTGTAGCGCAGTGCGCGCTGCAGCAGGGCGGTGTTTTCGCTCGCGGGCGTAGGCACCTGATGGTGGCGATGCAGCCATTCGCTGATCGCCTCGCGCACCGGCGCGCAGATCATTGAGGGCAGCAGCGGCTGGTCATTTTCCAGCGCCAGCATCCGTGGCGTGCCGTTATCGCTTACTGCGATAGCGCAGTTCGCTGTGCCGTAGTCAAAACCGATATACATCCTATGCCCCATGCCAGAAAAAAAGGGGGCGACTTTAGCGCAGGCTGGTCATGCTGGCAATATGCAGTGCGCTGCTTTATCTCTCCGCATCCTGATAAACCTGATACTGACCGCGCCCGGCATGCTTGGCGCTGTAACAGGCGACATCGGCCTGCGACATCACCACATTGCTGAGGCAGTTGCGCGCATTAATCTGCGTAATGCCGGCGCTGGCACCCACCTGATAAGGATGCGTTTTCCAGTAAAAAGTATAGTTATTGACGACATCAACGATGCCCTGCACCAGATCGCGGATCTGATCGACCTCGCAGTGCGGCAGCAGAATACCAAACTCATCGCCGCCGAGGCGCGCCAGCATATCGCTGCTGCGCAGCTGCTGCTGCATCAGCACCGCCAGCTCGCGCAGCAGCGCATCCCCCGCCGCGTGACCGGCGGTATCGTTGACCGCTTTGAATTTATCCAGATCGATAAACACCAGCACATGCGGCGTGCCGGTGACGGCCGCATCATTCACCAGCCGTTTCAGCTGATCTTCAAAACTGGGTCGGTTAGGCAGCTGCGTCAGCATATCGTGTGATGCGCTATAGCTCAGGCGCTTCATGATCTGGCGCGACTCGCTGACATCCTGAATGACCATCACCACCCCAATGGTGCTGCCGGTCAGGGTTTTCAGCGGCGTAATACTGTAGTGGATCTCTATCTGCGCGCCTGCCAGCGTATGCAGCACCAGCCCCTCATCCAGTGCCGGAGAGATTTTTTCGTCCGGCAGCGTGCAGAGCAGCAAATTGTCGATGCGCGGGCCGTCAGCGCCGCGCGTGATATTCAGCAGCTCGCTAAGCGGCGTGCCGGCCGCCTGCTCCTGCGGCCAGCCGCTCAGGCTCTCAGCAACCGGATTCATAAAGGTCACGCACATCTCATCGTCGGTGCTGATCACCGCTTCGCCAATCGAATCCAGGGTGATCGCCATACGCTCTTTTTCCTGGAACAGCGCTTCATTAAGGGTTCGCAGTGAGGTGATATCCTGGCAGATCCCGAGCATACGTTCGATCTGTCCATCCTGGCTCAGGATACGATTCGCTTCTGAGCGAATAAACTGTACGCCGTGCGGCAGGTTGAGACGATACTCAAGATGAAACGCCGAGCGGCGCTCAATCGCCTGCTGCACAATCAGCGCCAGGCTTTCGCGCTCGGCCGGGTCGACCAGGTGCAGCCAGAGGTCATAAGTGGGTTTCTGCTGCGGATCCAGTGCAAACAGCTCATACATGCGCTTGTCCCAGAGCATCTCCCCGGTTTTCAGGTTCCACTCCCAGACGCCGATGCCGCCCGCTTCATTCGCCAGCGTAATGCGCTCCATCAGCTGGCGGTTGCGCTGCTCGCTCTGCCGCAGCTCGGAGATATCGACAATCTGCGCGATAAAATAGAGCGGCTGCTGCTGGGCGTCGCGCACCATAGAGACGGTCAGACGCGACCAGACGATTTCGCCATCTTTGCGGAAATAGCGTTTTTCAAAGGTATAGGACATCAGGTCGCCCGCCAGCAGACGCTCCATCAGCTGCAGATCGCTGTGCAGATCGTCCGGATGCGTGATCTCCTGAAAGGTCAGCTGCGTCAGTTCATAGGCGCGGTAACCCAGCGTACGGCACAGTGACTGGTTAACCTGCTGCCACTTCCCGTTGGTGCCGACCAGCGCCATACCGATAGCAGAGTACTCCATCGCATTGCGGAAGCGCGCTTCGCTCTCGGTGATATGATTTTTCTCACGCCGGAAAGCGTCCATGATCAGCGCCATGACATGGCTGGGCAGCAGCACCAGCAGAAAGGGTAGCCAGGCAGAGACCGGACCAGGCGCAGCGCCGCTCTGTACCGGGTTGACCCAGTCCAGTGCCAGCAGCAGCGAGATGAAACTGGCATTGATAAAGCAGAGCAGGAACGCTTCAAATTTTGGCAGCCGGACTGCACACCAGAACAGGATCACCACGATAAAGGTAAACGGCCACGGCAGAAAGCGCAGGGAGAGATAGCTGGCGAGCAGGGTAACCAGCAGCGTCAGCAGGGTCTCCAGCTGACGGCCCGGCGCGATCAGTTCACGCAGCGGCTTAGCGGGCCACAGCAGTACCACCGGACCAAAAGCCAGCACGCCGATCACTTCCGAAATCACCCAGGTCGAGAAGAAGGGGAGCAGCGCCTGCTTCTCCACCTGCAGCAGCCAGAGCGCAATCACTCCGCCCAGCAGGGGAGCCAGCAGGCCGGCGCAGAGGGCAAAGCGGATCCAGTCGGGCAGGGCGTTAAGCGGCGCGCGGCGATTCAGCAGCAGACGCAGCATGCCGCCGGCCAGCAGCGCCTGTATCAGATTCAGAAGGGCAAATTTAGCATTACTGAGCGCAGGACCAATAACCAGCAGATTCGCCAGCGCCGTGCCCGCGACGCAGCCCGCCAGCAGCAGCGGAATATGTTTTAGCGGCGCGCGGAAAACGACGCCGGTCATCAGCGCCGTTGAATACCACAGCGGCGAAATACGACCGCTGACCACAATCAGCTCCAGACAAAACAGCGTAAGCAGAAAAGCCAGTATGCTCAGCGTAACGGCAGTCAGCCAGCGGCCTGGCGATTTATCCTGCGCGGTGCCTATCTTAACAATCATGTACCAGTCCAGCAGCGCGCAACCCGGTATGGGGAAAATACGCCAGTCAGTTTCTGCCCTGCATGCTAGCACATTCAGACAGGATCTTTACGCTGAATTGGCTTAAGTCATGACGCTTTCAGCGAAAGAGGTCGGCACGCTTAAACGGTTTTTCCAGTCCGGCGAGCTTGACCGACAAACGTTCCAGAAACTGCTGCGTGGTGGCAACGCGCCCGTGGCCCATCAGCAGCAGCGGCACCAGGAAGGCGACGCCAACCTGCAGGGCGCTAAAGCCTTTCAATACCGTGCGGCGCTGGCTGATGAGAAACGCGCTGCTCAGGGTAAAACCGAGCAGCAGGCCCGCCAGCACTTCACTGACGGAGTGCGCATGAATAACCAGGCGGGAGAACCCCACCATGAGCGGGATCGCGTACCCGATAGCGATCGTTACGGCGCGCCAGAAAGTGGACCAGCGCCCGGAGATCAGCCACATCATTACCGGCCAGAGCGTGGAGGACATCGCACTGTGGCCGCTGAAGCCGGTGAAATTAAAGCGTGCGCTGCCGATGCCAAAGCCAAGAAACATAATTTTAGACAGGCTGACCAGCAGACCGGCGAGACCAAACGCCAGCAGCCAGTACCAGACGGTACGCTGGCTGCTGCTTTTCCACGGCAGCACCAGGGCGATGATCACCGCGGTGGGGATCAGCAGCATGCTGTCGCCAAAATAGGTCAGTGTTCTCCAGCTCATATTTTTCCTTGCAGGGCTAACGGGCGACCCGCACAAACCGGGCGCGGGCAGCCCGACAGTCTATCGGTTCAGCGGCTGCCTGCCAAAAGGAGATTTTCTGAAAAAGGGCACCGCCGCATTTGCTCTGGCGTCAAACCGGCGAAATACCTATAATTGCCGCCACCAAACCCTCTCATTTGGCCCGTTGCTGCTTCGGCAGAGGCGTGCTCCCAGTTATCAGGTCTTAAAAAAGTATGACTGACAAGTCCCATCAGTGCGTGATCGTTGGCATCGCAGGTGCATCTGCATCCGGAAAAAGCCTTATTGCCAGCACGCTCTTTCGTGAAATCCGTGACCAGGTCGGTGACGAGCATATCGGTGTGATCCCCGAAGATGCCTACTATAAAGATCAAAGCCACCTCACCATGGAAGAGAGGGTAAAAACCAACTATGACCATCCAAGCGCGATGGATCACGATCTGCTGCTGCAGCATCTGCGCGCGATCAAGTCAGGACAGGATATCGATCTGCCGGTTTACAGCTACGTTGAACATACCCGCACCAGCGAGAGCATTCATCTGAAGCCAAAAAAAGTGATTATCCTTGAAGGCATTCTGCTGCTCACCGACGCGCGCCTGCGTCAGGAGATGAACTTCTCTATTTTTGTCGACACCCCGCTGGATATCTGTCTGATGCGCCGCATGAAGCGCGATGTAAATGAACGCGGTCGCTCTATGGATTCCGTCATGAATCAGTATCAGAAAACGGTCCGTCCGATGTTCCTGCAGTTTATCGAGCCTTCCAAACAGTACGCCGACATTATTGTGCCGCGCGGCGGTAAGAACCGTATCGCTATCGATATTCTCAAAGCGAAAATTAATCAGTATCTTTGATACGCTGCTTCGGCATGGATCGAATGCGTCAGGGCTGTCACCGTGCTGGCGGCCTTTCGCTACACTTAATTAGGGAGTTACTGCGATGAGATTATGCGATCGCGATATTGAAGCCTGGCTCGACAGCGGCAAGCTGGCCATTGAGCCGCGTCCGCCGGTGGAACGCATCAATGGCGCCACGGTAGATGTGCGGCTGGGCAACGGGTTTCGTACCTTCAGCGGTCATACTGCCGCCTTTATCGATCTGAGCGGGCCCAAACAGGCGGTAAGCGCCGCGCTGGATCGGGTAATGAGTGACGAGATTGTGTTACCGGATGGCGAAGCGTTTTTCCTGCATCCGGGTGAGCTGGCGCTGGCGGTGACGCTGGAGTCGGTGACCATTCCGGACGATCTGGTCGGCTGGCTGGATGGACGTTCTTCCCTGGCACGACTAGGGTTAATGGTTCACGTTACGGCACACCGCATCGATCCGGGCTGGCAGGGGCGTATCGTGCTGGAGTTTTACAACTCCGGCAAGCTGCCGCTGGCGCTGCGTCCCGGCATGCTGATTGGAGCGCTGAGCTTTGAACCGCTATCGGGCCCGGCTGCACGTCCCTATAACCGGCGTGAAGATGCAAAATATCGCGGTCAGCAGGGTGCTGACGCCAGCCGTATCGATAAAGATTAATCGCTGTACCCGCGCCCGGGCAGGGCTGATGAGGCGCGGATCATCACATTGAGGATGCAATGAGAAGATTGATAACCACGCTGGCCATCCTGTTAGTGGTAGTGGTGGCAGGGATGGCCGCACTGGTACTACTGGTTAACCCCAACGACTTTCGCGCCTACATGGTAAAACAGGTAGAGCAGCGCAGTGGTTATCAGCTGGTCACGGGCAGCGATTTGCGCTGGCACGTCTGGCCTCAGCTCAGCATTCTTTCCGGACGTATGAGCCTTACCGCACCTGGTGCCAGCCAGCCGCTGGTGACCGCCGAAAACATGCGGCTGGATGTCGATCTCTGGCCGCTGCTCACGCATCAGCTCAGCGTCAGTCAGGTGATGCTGAAAAACGCGATTATCCGCGCCACGCCGGAGAGCGCGCCGCAGAAACCTGGTGGTGCTCCCATCGGCCCTGGCGACAGCGAGCCGACATTAGCCGCCTCACAGAGCTGGAGTCTGGCCATTGCGAAACTGCGCGTGGCTGACAGCCTGCTTATCTGGCAGCAGCCAGGCGGGGAGGAGTACAACTTCCGCAATCTTAATCTGAGCCTGGATCAGGACAGCCGCAAACAGAACCACATTGAGCTGAGCACGCGCCTGTCGCGTAACCAGCGCAACCTCAGCGTTACCCTGCAGGGCGAGATGGATGTCTCACGCTATCCGCATCAGATCAGCGGCGAGCTGGCGCAGCTTGATTATGCGCTGGATGGCGCGAATCTGCCGGTACAGGGCATTAAAGGCGCGCTGAGCGGAAAGGCGATATGGAACGCTGATAAACAGCAGTTCTCGCTGGCTGATATGCAGCTTACTGCCAATGACAGTACGCTGCAGGGCAGTGCGGAAGGGCGCATTGCGATGCCGCAGCAGCTGCGCCTGGCGCTGCATGCAACCTCGCTGAACATCGATAACCTCGCCGTCAGTACCCCGGTCAGCAGCGGCAGCGGGACCGTGCAGGCCGCGCCGGTACAGCCCCCGGTTATTGCGGAACCGGTACTGCGCAATAACGCCGATTCGCCGCTCAATACGCTCGATCTGCAGCTTGCCCTGAAGGCAGACCAGAGCCAGTGGCGCGGGCTGACGCTCAGTAACCTGCAGATCGACGCCAGCAATCAGCAGGGGCTGATGACGCTCAGCCGGTTACAGGGGCGGCTGGGTGACGGTCATTTCTCGCTGCCGGGTCAGATTGATATCCGGCAGCCGGTTACCCGGGCTGCGTTTCAGCCTGAGCTGGAGAATATTGCGATTGCCCCCCTGCTGAAAGCGCTGGCGCTGCCCGCTGCGCTTGAGGGGACGCTATCGCTGCAGGGTAAGGTGAGCGGAGCCGGGCTGAGTGTAGAAGAGGCGAAGCAGAACTGGCAGGGCAGTGCCGATCTTGAGGCCACCAATCTGCAGCTCACGCAGCTTAATCTGCAACAGATGGTGCGCCGCGCCGTCGCGCGCGCCAGTAGTCAGGTCACCAACGACCAGCCTGATAGCCAGGGCATACAGCAGCTGGCGGGCCATATCAGCCTGCAGCAGGGGAAAGTGGCGTTTACCGATCTGCAGGGCGGCAGCAGCCAGCTGGCGCTTCAGACGCGCGGAACCGTTGACGTTGTGCAACAGCAGCTGGATGTCACCATCAATATGATGCTGCGCGGCTGGAAAGGGGATGAGCGTCTGGCAAAAGTCCTGAATCAGCAGCCCATTCCGCTCCGTATGTATGGTCGCTGGGACAAACTGCAATATTCGCTGCCGATAGATGATGTTGTGCGCCAGCAGCTGCAGAGCGAAGCGAAATCGCGTCTTAATCAGTGGCTCGATCGCCATCCGTCACGGGCGCATTGATTCGCCAGGTGCGCGAACGACCGGGGGGCGCATTAACACACCAGGGACGAATCAATACGCCAGGGGCGCATAAATGCGCCCCCTACGTTTTGTAGGGGCGCCATTTATGGCGCCCGGGTGCCGGGTTGCGGATTGCGACTGGCGCATAAAGATGCCAGGGGCGCATAAATGCGCCCCCTACGGTTTTGTAGGGGCGCCATTTATGGCGCCCGGATGCCGGGTTGCGGATTCTGACTGGGACGCGAACACACCAGGGGCGCATCAATACGCCAGGGGCGCATGAATGCGCCCCCTACGGTTTTGTAGGGGCGCCGTTTACGGCGCCCGGGTGCCGGGTTATGGATTCTGACTGGGACGCGAACATGTCAGAGACACATAAATACACCAGGGGCGCATAAATGCGCCCCCTACGGGGTTGTAGGGGCGTCATTTATGGCGCCCGGATGCCGGGGTGTGGATTGCGACTGGCGCATAAAGATGTTAGGGGCGCATGAATACACCAGGGGCACATCAACACACCAGGGGCGCATAAATGCGCCCCCTACGGTTTTGTAGGGGCGCCATTTATGGCGCCCGGGTGCCGGGTTGTGGATTCTGACTGGGACGCGAACATGTCAGAGACACATAAATACACCAGGGGCGCATAAATGCGCCCCTTACGGTTTTGTAGGGGCGTCGTTTACGGCGCCCGGATGCCGGGTTATGGGTTGCGACTGGCGCATAAAGATGCCAGGGGCGAATCAATACGCCAGGGGCGCATGAATGCGCCCCCTACGGTTTTGTAGGGGCGCCGTTTACGGCGCCCGGATGCCGCGTTGTGGATTGCGACTGGCGCATAAAGATGCCAGGGGCGAATCAATACACCAGGGGCGCATAAATGCGCCCCCTACGGTTTTGTAGGGGCGCCATTTATGGCGCCCGGGTGCCGCGTTGTGGATTGCGACTGGCGCATAAAGATGCCAGGGGCGCATGAATACACCAGGGGCACATCAACATGCCAGGGGCGCATAAATGCGCCCCCTACGTTTTGTAGGGGCGCCGTTTACGGCGCCCGGATGCCGCGTTGTGGATCCCGTAGGGGGCGCTGTCTACGGCGCTTCTGATAAAGGATGCGGCATAATTTCCACTTTCTGCACCCGATGATTCTCCACCTGCAGCGCGCGCAGCAGGTAATTTCCTATCCGCAGCTCTTCACCCTCTTCGGGAACATGCTGCAGCGTGTCCATCAGCAGGCCGGCCAGCGTGTGATAATCGCGTTTATCATTTACCGGCAGCGCGACATAGAGCGCCAGATCGTCCAGCGGCATATGCCCGTTTGCGATCCAGCCTCCCTGCGGGCCGGGTTCGATATCGTAGCGCGCATCCAGCTCCTCTCCTTCATTAGGCAAATTACCGGCGATAGTCTCCATCACGTCGCTCAGCGTCACTACGCCTTCGACAGAGCCAAACTCATCGACAATAAAGGCGAAATGCGTGCGCGCCTGGCGAAACTGCTCCAGCGCCTGCAGCAGCGTTACCCGCTCCGGAAACACCAGCGGCTGACGGATCAGCGCGCGCAGGTCAAGGGAATCACTGTGCAGCGACTGATGCAGCAGATCGATAACGTGTATCACCCCCAGCGGATCGCGGCTATTTTCTGTCACCAGAATACGCGTGTGCTGATTGCGATCGAGCTTCGCCATAATCTCTTCAGGCGCTTCACTTAAATCAACCGATTCCACATCGTGCCGGGAGGTCATAATGGTGTTGATCTGCCGCTGCGCCAGCCCCAGCACCCGGGCGATCATCAGCCGCTCCTGACGATTAAACAGAGCGCCTTCATCGCTGTGACTCAGCAGCGAGGCCGTATCCGCATCCAGTTCAGCACGCTGCGCCTCTCCGCGCAGAATGCGCAGGACCGCTTCTGCCGTGCGCTGGCGTAGCGGCCGGCCGGCTGACAAAAAGCGGCGGCGATTAAAGCTCGCCAGCTGATTGAGCATTTCAATCAGAATAGAGAAACCGATAGCGGCGTAGAGATACCCTTTAGGAATAACGAAGCCAAAACCCTCTGCAACCAGGCTAAAGCCAATCATCAGCAGAAAGCTCAGGCAGAGGATCACAATCGTGGGATGACTGTTCACAAAACGCGTCAGCGGCTTGCTGGCAAGTAGCATAAGCAGAATAGCGATAGTGACCGCGGCCATCATTACCAGCAGCTCATTGACCATGCCTACTGCTGTGATGACGGCGTCGAGGGAGAAAATGGCATCCAGCACCACAATCTGCGCCACTACCGGCCAGAATTTAGCGCCGTTCTTATTTTGACCGCCTTCATCGTCACCCCCTTCCAGCCGCGCATTCAGCTCGGTAGTCGCTTTATAGAGCAGGAAAATACCGCCCAGCAGCAGCAGCAGATCGCGTGCGCTAAAGCTATGCTGCCAGATTGTGAGCAGAGGCTGCGTCAGCGTGACCAGCCATGAAAGCGAGGCCAGCAGCCCGAGGCGGGTCAGCAGCGCCAGCATCAGGCCGATCACGCGCGCCCGATCGCGCAGCAGCGGCGGCAGCTTTTCGACCAGAATGGCAATAAACACCAGGTTATCAATGCCCAGCACCAGCTCCAGAATGATTAGCGTCACTAATCCCGCCCAGAGCGACGGATCAAGGATCCACTCCCACATACTCATGTCACCGTAATGTCTCAAAATGGGTTTAATCTGATGATAGTGAACGGCCGGAAACAGGGCAAAACTCTGCCGGCCCTGCGGATATAAGGTTACAGGCGCTCACCAGGAAAATGTTCAGCGCGCAGCAGGCAAAATAAGCAAAATGTATGGATTAAGAATGCAGGAGGAGGGGCGTCACGCACAATTAATTGTTATGCCACATGGCAAGGTTTGCCGCGTACATTTTACCAATCGTATATCCGAATAATTCTGAATTTTCACCGCTGATTGCGCGGCAGATGTGGCGTCATTACTAATGGCTGGTAGTCTTTTTCCTAAAATAGCACAGGGGGCACGGGCCCTACTTGTAAACAAGCCAGTAATAACTAGTATAGCAACGTGTTAGTAAATGTCCGCGCCAATCTGGTTAATCGCGCAGGGTAATGCATTTTAAAGTTGTGAATTGTGAACCTGCACGATCCTGCCAGGAGTTATCCTGGAAAAATGGTTAAAAAAGCGCAAAACAGGATGAGCAGGCGGTATTGGCAGCGACAGCCAGGGGCGGTAGCGTGCCTGAACCGGCTTAAACAGGAAATGAACTGTCTGGTGTAGCGGCAATGGAACTCAGACTAATCCGTTGGTATTTATCACAATTTTCTGGCGAAAAGCAATAGAGAATTGACCTAAATACCGGGGAGTTCGCCGCAGTTTGCTCAACAGGCTCCGACTGAGTATCGCTCATTTATTACACAGGCCTGTAGCGTTAGGGATTAGGGAAATAAAATAAAAGAGTTAAATATGCGCGATAACGAATTTACATATAAAAGTCTTCTGACCAAATTTTTACTGGCGTGCTCAGATTTAATTTGTTTTAACGCGGCGTTGTTTATTGCACTCGCCCTGATTAATTCATTATCTGACTCGCCACTGGCTGATATCTCTGAAAAAGATCTCAATTTAAAAATTGCTACTCACATCTGTCTGTCAATTATCTGTACGGGCTGGTTCTGGGTCCGTCTGCGCCATTACACTTACCGCAAACCTTTCTGGTTTGAGCTGAAAGAGATATTCCGTACCGTGTTTATTTTCTCGGTTATCGATTTGTCTATTTCTGCATTATCGCAGTGGCAGATGTCGCGTTTTGTCTGGGTGCTTACCTGGATTCTGGCGCTGATCCTGATCCCGGTGGCGCGTGCCGTTTCCAAACGGGTACTGAACCATTTTGGTATGTGGAAAAAACAGACCATCATCATTGGCAGCAGCCGTAACGCACAGGAAGCCTGGCAGGCGCTGCAGAGTGAAGAGGTGATGGGCTTTGACGTTATCGCTTTCTTTGATGTCGACGGCAGCTGTCCGCAGGCCAGCATTTCCGGCGTACCGGTGCTGCATAACGAAGCTGAGCTCTGGCAGTTAACCAACAGCGAAACGCAGTTTATCGTTGCGGTTGAGTCTGAGCAGAGTCAGCATCGCGATCTGTGGCTGAAAAACCTGGCTATGCATAATTGCCGTTCAGTCTCCGTTATTCCGACGCTGCGTGGTGTGCCGCTGTACGGCACGGATATGGCCTATATCTTCAGCCACGAAGTGATGATCCTGCGCGTGAACAATAACCTGGCGAAGCGCACCTCTCGCTTCCTCAAGCGCACGTTCGATATCGTCGGTGCGCTCGGCATTATCGTGGCGCTGTCGCCGGCGCTGCTGGTCCTCGGCTTTATGGTTGGCCGCGATGGCGGACCGCCGATTTACGGTCACGAACGCGTCGGTATGAACGGACGTAAGTTTAAATGCCTGAAGTTCCGCTCAATGGTGATCAACTCCAAAGAAGTGCTGGAGGAGGTACTGCGCACCGATCCGGTTGCGCGAGCGGAGTGGGATAAAGATTTCAAACTGAAGAACGACCCGCGTATTACCAAAGTAGGCCATTTCATCCGTAAAACCAGTCTGGATGAGCTGCCGCAGCTGTGGAACGTGGTGCGTGGTGACATGAGCCTTGTGGGGCCGCGTCCGGTGATTGAAGATGAACTCTGCCGTTATGCCGGGGATGTAGATTACTACCTGATGGCGAAGCCAGGCATGACGGGATTGTGGCAGGTCAGCGGTCGTAACGACGTTGACTACGAAACACGCGTCTATTTCGACTCGTGGTATGTCAAAAACTGGTCGCTGTGGAATGACATCGCGATTCTGTTTAAGACAGTCGGCGTAGTGCTTAAGCGCGACGGCGCATATTGATAGACAGCGAAGGCGGGAGAGGGTGCCTCTCTCGCTGAATAACTGCCGGTGCTGGGAGTCTTGTTATCTGAACACTGCCATTATCGAGCCTGATTAAAGCGGAGAGGTTGTTGAGCTGCACTATTCCGTTTTAATTGATGTCGTCCGGGGGCACGGTGACAACATAAAAACCAAGGGAGCAATGATAATGACCCACAGTTTCAGTGTTTAACCCGTTAAATTAAATTTTTGTAAGACGCTTACACAGCGGCGTTTTCGCCTCTATCAATCATTAACTGATAGCGAATAACCAGATGATAATGAAAACTAAATTGATACCTTTACTGGTATCCGCAACTTTTCTCTCCGGGTGCACCATTGAACCAGGTTCGCACCTTACGACCAGCGGAAAAGATGTCATTGAGCAACAGGATAGCAACTTTGACATCGATAAATACGTAAACGTCTTCCCGATGACTCCTCGTCTGGTTGAACAGATGCGTCCTAAGCCACTGGTTGCACAGGCTAACCCACAGCTGCAGAACGAGATTCAGAGCTACGAATACCGCATCGGCGTGGGTGACGTGCTGAATGTCACCGTCTGGGATCACCCGGAGCTGACGACCCCGGCCGGCCAGTACCGCAGCGCCAGCGACACCGGCAACTGGGTACAGGCTGACGGCACAATTTTCTATCCGTACATCGGCAAGGTACGCGTTGCGGGTCGCACCGTAACGGAAGTGCGTGCTGAGATTGCGCGCCGTCTGGCGCAGTACATTGAAAGCCCGCAGGTAGATGTTAACCTGGCGGCTTTCCGCTCGCAGAAAGCCTATATCACCGGTTCAGTGACCACTTCCGGCCAGCAGCCTATCACCAACGTGCCGCTGACCGTGCTGGATGCGGTTAACGCCGCGGGCGGCCTGGCTGCTGATGCTGACTGGCGCAACGTCGTGCTGACCCACAACGGCCGCGAACAGCGTATCTCGCTGCAGGCGCTGATGCAAAATGGCGACCTCAGCCAGAACCATCTGCTCTATCCGGGCGACATTCTTTACGTTCCGCGTAATGACGACCTGAAAGTCTTTGTGATGGGTGAAGTGCGTCAGCAGGCCACGCTGAAGATGGATCGCAGCGGCATGACGCTGGCAGAAGCACTGGGCAACGCGCAGGGTATGGATCAGACCACCTCTGATGCAACCGGCGTGTTCGTTATCCGTCCGATTCGCGGCGCGAACCGCACCAAAATCGCCAACATCTATCAGTTGAATACCAAGGATGCGGCGTCGATGGTGATGGGTACGGAGTTCCAGCTGGAACCGTATGACATCGTCTACGTCACCGCGACACCGATTACCCGCTGGAACCGCGTTATCTCCGGACTGCTGCCGACCATCGTAGGTATCGACGATGCGAGCTCGTCAGCGCTGCGCTTCCGCAACTGGTCGAACTAAGGTTTTACCATGATTAAGTCAGTGTTAGTGGTCTGTGTGGGTAACATCTGCCGTTCGCCAACCGCCGAGCGGCTGCTGAAGCGTGCACTGCCGCAAACGCGCGTGGCCTCGGCGGGCCTGGGTGCCCTGGAAGGGTACCCGGCCGATAAGATGGCCAGTGAGGTTGCCGCTGAACATGGCCTCTCGCTCGACGGACATCAGGCGCAGCAGTTAACGGCAGAGATGTGCCGTGACTTCGACCTGATTCTGGTGATGGAGAAGCGCCACATTGAGCAGGTCAACCGCATCGATCCCGCCGCGCGCGGAAAAACGATGCTGCTGGGGCACTGGCTTAATCAACAGGAAATTGCGGACCCGTACCGAAAGAGCCGTGAGGCATTCGACGCTGTGTACGGGTTACTGGACAACGCAACCCAGAAATGGGTCAACGTATTAAGCCGATAGTTGGGATTATCCATGAATATTAAAAACAAGGTCATGACCGCGCCAAAAGAAGATTCGAATGGATGGGATCTGGCGCATCTTGTGGGACAGCTGGTTGATCACCGCTGGATCATTGTTGCCGTTACCGCCTTCTTTATGCTGGTGGCAACGCTCTACACACTGTTTGCGACGCCAATCTATAGCGCAGACGCCATGGTTCAGGTTGAGCAGAAGAACACCGCTTCGGTGCTGAATGACCTGACCGACGTTCTGCCAGCCATGCCGGCATCCGATACCGAGATTCAGATCCTTGAATCGCGTATGGTTATCGGCAAAACCGTTCAGGACCTGGGCCTGGACAGCGTGGTGCAGCAGCACTACTTCCCGGTTATCGGTAAGGGCCTGTCGCGTCTGATGGGTAACAAGCCAGGCCAGATCGCTATCTCACGCCTGGAAATCCCGCGCAGCATCGATAAGCGTACCGTTGAGCTGGAAGTAACCGGTGCAGATACCTATACCGTGAGCAGCGACGGCGACGAGCTGTTCAAGGGCCGCGTGGGTCAGCTGGAGCAGCATGGCGAAGTCACTATGCTGGTCAGCGGTATTCAGGCGGATGAAGGCACGACCTTCAGCGTCACGAAACTGACCGATCTGCAGGCGATCAAAACCGTTCTGGGCGCGCTGACCGTGGCCGATAAAGGCAAAAGCACCGGCGTACTGGGCCTTGAGTATCGTGATGAAGATCCGGAGCAGGCGAGTCGTGTCCTGAACCAGATCGTCAACAACTACCTGCTGCAGAACGTTGAGCGTAAATCTGAACAGGCGGAAAAGAGTTTGCAGTTCCTGCGCAATCAGCTGCCTCAGGTGCGCGCCAAGCTGGATGATGCGGAAGATAAGCTGAACACCTTCCGTCGTCAGAACGCGTCAGTGGATATGTCCCTGGAAGCGAAATCCGCGCTGGATACCTCTGTCAGCGTGCAGAGCCAGCTGAACGAGCTGACCTTCCGTGAAGCAGAAGTGTCACAGCTGTTCACCAAAGATCACCCGACCTACCGCGCGCTGCTGGATAAACGCAAAACGCTGGAAGCGGAGCAGGCTCAGCTGAACAAGCGCATCTCCTCTATGCCGCAGACGCAGCAGGAGATCCTGCGACTGACGCGTGACGTACAGTCTGGTCAGGAGATCTACATGCAGCTGCTGAACCGTCAGCAGGAGCTGGGGATCAGCAAGGCGAGCACCGTAGGTGATGTGCGTATCATCGATAACGCTGAAACAGCCGGTAGCCCGGTTGCACCGAAGAAAACGCTGATTGTACTGGCTGGCCTGATTCTGGGTCTGGTGCTCTCGGTTGGTCTGGTGCTGCTGAAAGCGCTGTTCCATCACGGTATCGACAATCCTGAGCAGCTGGAAGAGCTGGGCATGAACGTCTACGCCAGCGTCCCGCTTTCTGAGTGGCAGCGCAAGAAAGATACCGAAGCACTGGCGCGTCGCGGTCACAAAGAGAAGAGCGATCCGCACAATACGCTGCTGGCGCTGGGTAACCCGACTGACCTCTCCATCGAAGCGATTCGCAGCCTGCGTACCAGCCTGCACTTTGCGATGATGGAAGCGAAGAACAACATCCTGATGATCACCGGTGCCAGCCCGGGCATTGGTAAAACCTTTGTCTGTGCCAACCTGGCAACTCTGGTCGCCAAAGCGGGTCAGCGCGTACTGTTTATCGATGGTGATATGCGTCGCGGCTATACCCATGAGCTGCTGGGTGCGGATAACAAGCAGGGCCTCTCTAACGTCCTTTCCGGTAAGACTGAGTTCTCCCCGGCGATGATTCAGCGCGGCGTCTACGGCTTTGATTTCCTGCCACGCGGTCAGGTGCCACCTAACCCGTCTGAGCTGCTGATGCATCGTCGCATGGGTGAGCTGCTGGAGTGGGCGAGCAAGAACTATGACCTGGTGCTGATCGATACCCCACCAATTCTGGCGGTTACCGATGCATCCATCATCGGTAAACTGGCTGGAACGTCGCTGATGGTTGCACGCTTTGAGACCAATACCACCAAAGAACTGGATGTCAGCTACAAGCGCTTTGCGCAGAACGGCATCGAGATCAAGGGCGTGATCCTCAACGCCGTGGTACGCAAAGCGTCAAACGCCTACGGTTATGGCTACGACTACTACAACTACGAGTACGGCAAAGAAGCCAAAAGCTAAATAACACCTTCACGGGGCGGTTTATCCGCCCCGTTTTTATGGTGAAGAATAGCGGCTTACCGCAGGGCAGGGCTTTTCAGGCTCACCCCTTTTTGGTGCGTTTTGCACCGCAAAAAAGACACACAGCACAATCTTTGGTATTTCCGTAATGGTACGCGGCAGTGTCAGAAGAAAGAGTAATAACGGTATGATTTTTCGGAATAAAACCGATTTCTTTCTATGGCCTGCTCGCGCTACCGTTGGATCTGGAACAGCTGTTTAAGAGGTGCTGGCAATGCAGGACATTCGCTTCTCAATCGTTATTCCGGCGTATAACGCCTCGGAATCGATTATCACCACGCTCGACTGCGTTAAAGCGCAAAGCTATCGTAATTTTGAAGTCATCATTGTGGATGACAAATCAGCTGATGCCGCCGAGCTGGCGCAGGTGGTGCGGGGTGAACGCTATCAGGAGCTGACAATTAAGCTGGAGCTTTCTGAGGTCAAACTCAACGGCGCCGGCGCCCGTAACAAAGGTATTGAACTGGCTGAAGGCGACTTTATCAGCTTCCTCGATGCGGATGACGAATGGCACCCGAACAAACTCGCAGAGGTACGCGACACCATTGCGCGTCTGGAAGCGCAGGGGCGGTCACGCTACGTCATTTTCAGCCAGGTCAATATCCACCAGGATGGCCACTTTCTGAAAGTGATGCCGATGCAGGCACCGGGCAAAAATGAGACCGTCGCTGAATATCTGTTTGGCTGCTACGGCTTTATTCAGACCAGTACCATCGTGCTGAAGCGCGAGGATGCGCTGAAAATCCAGTTTGATACGCGCTACATCCGCCATCAGGATTACGATTTCTGTATCCGCGCCGATCGCATGGGCTATGAGTTTGTGATGATTGCCAAACCGCTGGCGACCTATCACCTGGTGACCAAATTTGGCTCTAAGCATAAAGGGGAGTCGGTAAAATACTCCTACTTCTGGCTGGATAGCATGAAGCCGCATCTGACCACGCGAGACGTCCACACTTATAAGGCATTCAAACTGCCGCTGCGCTACAAGATGGACGGTAAATCGCTGCAGGCGAGCCTGAGCTTTGCCCGCTACTTTTTCCTGACCAACCGCGACAACCGCGCCTACTTTATGAATCGCCTGAAAGATAAGGTGAAATCGCGGTTTGGCGGCAGAAAAGCGGTCTCCTGACACACATTCACTTGCTCCCTGCGCGGGAGCAATTTTTTTGGTTCCTGACACTCCGGGCAATAAAATGACAAATCATGTTGGCACCATCGGTATTGTGATGCCGATGTATAACGCACGTAAAACGGTACTGCGCGCGGTAGAGTCGATTGTTAAACAGACCTACAGCGACTGGCATCTCTATCTGGTTAACGACACCTCCACGGATGACTCTCTGGCCCTGGTGCGTGAGCACTGCCAGGATCCGCGCATTACTATCCTCAGCAATGAGGTTAATCAGGGCGCTGCAGAGACGCGCAACGTCGGACTGCGTGCTGCCAGCGAAGAGATCATCGCGTTTCTCGACAGCGATGATGAGTGGCACGCTGAGAAGCTGGCTGAGCAGGCTGCGGCCATTGCCGCCGGTGATGACTTCGTTATCACCCACTACCACTATAAAACGCAGAGCGCCGAACACGATATCACCTGGGGCAAACCCTACCTGCAGCAGGATAATTTCGTGAAGAAGCAGTATCGCGTCTGCTTTTCATCCGTCTGCTTCCGTCGTCCGCCGCAGGGGATCTTTTTCCAGCGTAAAGGGCATGAAGACTTTCTTTTCCTGTACGAGCTCTTCTCTCGTTACAAACAGGCGCGGGTGATCCGCAAAACGCTGGTGAACTATTACGAGCTGGGTGATTCGCTGTCGCGCAACAAAAACAAGGCAGCGAAATGGCACCTTGAATTATTAAGAATTATCTACAAAAACAACCCATTAAAAGTCTATTACTATTACACCTGGTATATGGTGAATGGCGTCCTTTTCGCCCTGAAGCATCGCTGAAATCCGCATGTTTGCGTGCAGTGATGCAGCCAGTAGGGGTTTTACGTTCACTATTTTTGAGGTGGAAAGCGTTAAATGAAAAAAGTCGTTTTGGTGATCAAAGATGCCTACTCCTATGCGGGCACCGAGAACATCTGTAACTTCATGTCAGAGTGCCTCGGTGAAGAGCACGCCGTTACTGTTTATTCCCTTGAGGGCCATGGCGAAACCTTTTACCCCTTTAAACACGTAAAAGAGATCGTCAGTTTTGAAGGCCACAGCAACCCGATCAAAAGTGCCGTAGCACGTATCCATCAGGAAAGTTTCGACAGCGTTTTTCTCATCAGTATGGGCCGTCTGAGCGTCATGTTTGCGTTCTGGAACCTGATGATGCTGAAGAAAAAAACCTTTAAAGCCTACGCCTGTGAGCATATCGCTATCAACTCCTTCAGTAAGCCGATCAAGCTCATGAAGTGGCTGCTACTGCGCTACTACGATCGCGTGATTGTTCTGACAGATAAAGATCAGCAGGTCTTCAGCCGCTGGCATATCCGCAGCCAGCAGATCCCCAATCCGGTGGTGTACAAAGGCTTTGAGCGGCGTCAGCGCAGCCGCCAGGCGCTGGCGGTCGGGCGGCTTGATCACCAGAAAGGGTTCGATCTGCTGCTGGATATCTGGGCAGATTTCAGCAAAAAGCATCCGGAGTGGACGCTGGCGATTGCCGGTGATGGCGAGCTGCGCCAGCAGCTGCATGAGCAGGCGGCCGCGCTTGGCATTACCAACAGCGTGAACTTTGTCGGTAAGGTCAGCAATATCAATGACTACTATCGCGACAGCGATATGGCGCTGATGACGTCACGCTATGAAGGGCTGCCGCTGGTGCTGCTGGAGGCGAAATCCTGGTCCCTGCCGGTGGTAGCCTATGACTGTCCGACCGGCCCGCAGGAGATCATCAATCACGGCAAAGATGGTTTCCTGGTGCCGATGAACGATAAAGCCACTTTTCTGGCGCGGATGGAACAGCTTGCCAGCGATGACGCTCTGTTCTTTGCCCTGAGCGATAACACAAAAGAGACCGCACTCAAGTTTGACGGTAATCAGATCAAACAGAGCTGGCTGGCGCTGGTATAAGCGTCACGCCTTTTTATGCCTGCCGGGACACACTGACTTTGACCACGGGATTATCAGCATGAAAAGAAGAGAAGTGTTGCAGGCAGCCGCCTCCTCCATTGTCACCGCGCTTTCCGTAAGCGCGTTTTCCAGCTATGCGGCGAAAAGCGGCCAGCCCGCGCTTAAGCCGATCGACCCGGCCAGCGTGCCGCAGGGCGATGTGCCCATCCTCACGCCGGAAAATGTTTACACCATGCCGCCGCAGTTCTGGCAGAACTTTGAAGGCAGGCTGTGGATCGGTAAAGCGGGCAGTGACGCCAGCCAGAAAGGCAATCAGATACCGGTATATCTGCGCGACGCCAGCGGTAAAGTCGCGCAAATCACTCAGCCGATCGCGCTGAACAAAGGCAATTTTGCGCAGTTTATCCATGATAACGCTGCGCTGATCGCTAATCCGGCCCACTCCATGGCGGTGGAAGATAGCGAAGGCAACACGCTCTTCTCCATTACTGATGTCTCACGCCCCGGCCAGAATAATTTCAGCCAGCGCCTGGCCCAGCCAAATGGCTACCAGCTGATTGGCGAGATCCCCTCCGTTGAGGAGCTGCGTAAAACCCGCCCGCTGTTTGCCGGTGCCAAGATCAAACTCAAGAGCTGGCATGAAGGGCTGGAAGTGGGTGGCGGCGAATTTGTCGGGACGTATGGCGACGCGCGCGATGATGATGGCGTTATCTTCAGCGGCAGCGGTTTTTACTGGCGGCGCGTAGTAGAGGATTTTAACCGCCTGACGCTGTTTGAATTCGGCGCTATCGCCGACGGCAAAACGGATGCGGCGCCGGCCATTAAAGCGATGTATCAGTGGTCGCTCGATAACAGTCAGCCAATCTGCGTGCAGTTTCCGGCCGGGAAGTTCTTTGTCACCGGCTGTGATTTCGGCGAGGAGGAGCAGCGCTTTTTCCGCATCTCCGGGGCGATGGTTAACTTTGGCTATTTTCCGGCGACTACGCTGGTCTCTGATGGCCGCTCCGACTTTGTGTTCAAAGTCAAAGCGCGCTGGACTGAGATCTCCAACCTCAACTTCAACGGCCAGAATGACAAGCGGCCCAACCGGCAGGGGTTGTTCAGCAACACCTGTCCGGGCGGCCAGTTCTTTCGCGGCGCCTGCCTGCGCTTTAACCGCGTGGGAGGCACCTCAATCAGCCTGCTCGATACGCTCGACTGCAAAATTGACCAGTGGTATGCCGACACCTGTACCGGCGATGTTATCAAAGCGGGCTGGTCAGGTCAGAAAGCGGGCGCCTGGGATCACAGCACGGCGATAGAGCTCTCTAACTTTAACGCCCAGCGCTGTACCGGCGGGATGGTGCTGAACCTGCCGCGCTGCAGTCAGTCGATTATTCATAACGGCTGGATTGAGCACAGCGAGCATCCCGGCGATATCTCTAACGGACAGTGGATCATCGACGCGCTGAGCCTGGAAGATTGCAAAAACCCGCTTAATGCGCGCAACTCACGCCTCAATATGCGCCAGACGAATCTGCAGTCAGGCAGCTGGATCGACAACTCGCTGCAGGGTGAGCGCTGGCTGAGCATCTGGGAGATGGGCTCCACCCGCGTGGAGTCTTATGGCGTCGCCATCGACGGCAGCCTTAAATATAACTACATCACCTCGCGCTTCCGCCTGAGCAATAACACCAACCAGGCGACGTGGTTTGAGCTGGGCAATTTCTACTCGCCGGACGTGGGCGACAGCTGGGAGATTGAGCTGTTTGGCCAGTCGCAGTTCAGCACGGGCACTGATAATGCGCCGATGATGGAGGTGACCGGCGGCAAGCAGACCGGCGGACGGGCGGTGATCCATCTGCAGCGCAAAACGCAGAAAGCGGAGGCGAGCTGGTCAGCCGAAGGCAGCTCCCCGGTGCTGGAGGTGCGGCTGGTGGCGCGTTCCGATACCGATACCAAAGTCTGGGTCAGGCTGGCGGGCTGGACGCCGGCCACCGTGGTGCTGATAAAAAGCACCGCCAAAGATCGCTTTATGACCGGACGCTGTGCGCGCGTTGACGCCACGATGGTTAAAGGCACGCCAGGCAACGGCAGCCAGCAGGCGCCGCAGCGCTTTAGTCTGCATAACGGTAAAGCGGGCATCGGCGGCAATGAGCAGGGCGATCTGCTGATGGCGTCACGCGAGCTGAAACCGGAGCAGGTCGATACGCGTCAGCCAAAAGGGTTTGTGTCGGTAGTGATCAACGGCGAGCAGGTTGCGATGCCCTATTTTGCCCTGAAAGGGTAAATAAACGCTGCAGGGGGCGCATTTATGCGCCCCTGAATGCGGAATCGGCTGACCCAGGGCGGCATCAATGCCGCCCCTACGCGATATGGAGGGGGGCGCATTAATGCGCCCCCGGATGCGGGATTGGCTGACCCAGGGCGGCATCAATGCCGCCCCTACGGGCTGATGTAGGGGGCGCATTAATGCGCCCCTGGATGCGAAATCGGCTGACCCAGGGCGGCATCAATGCCGCCCCTACGAGATATGTCGGGCGCGCATTTATGCACCCCTGGATGCGGGATCGGCTGACCCCAGGGCGGCATCAATGCCGCCCCTACAGCATCGTGTAGGGGACGCATTTATGCGCCCCTGGATGCGGGATCGGCTGACCCAGGGCGGCATCAATGCCGCCCCTACGGGATATGTAGGGGGCGCATTTATGCGCCCCTGGATGCGGGAGCGGCTGGCCCCAGGGCGGCATCAATGCCGCCCCTGCGGGCTGATGTAGGGGGCGCATTTATGCGCCCCAATGGGAAATGTAGGGGGCGCATTTATGCGCCCCTGGATGCGGGATTGGCTGATCCCAGGGCGGCATCAATGCCGCCCCTACGGACTGATGTAGGGGACGCATTTATGCGCCCCTGGATGCGGAATCGGCTGACCCAGGACGGCATGAATGCCGCCCCTACGGGATATGTAGGGGGCGCATTTATGCGCCCCTGAAATCGCGTAAGAAGCTTTAGGTTAGATAACAGGCAGTTGGCATTACTTTTCGGGCGTTGTCCCATTGCAGTTTTTTTTGCCAGAGTTCACTTTGCTGCTCAGGACAGAAGCGGCGGCTTGTAAGAATTACAAAAAATACATCTGGAGTTTGTATGAGGATTTTATTGGCGGGTAATCATACCTGCGGGAATGGCGGTGATGGCGCAATTTTGCACGGGATGACTGACTCACTGCAGGCAGCGTACGCAGAGCGGGGTTGTGATATTGCTCCGGCCTGCTTTCATCTGCAGCAGAAAACGTCCTGGAGCCTGATGGCTCGCGTAAAGCGTAAGAGCGTGCTGGCTGACGACGGCAATGTAAAACTGAACGTAAATACCGCGGTCGCGCAGGCGCGTGAAACAGGCAACCGCATCACCGAAGAACTTCTGACTGTACTGGGGTAAGTGATGAAGTTAACCTTTTTCACCATGCGTTTTCCGGTTGCCTCTGAGACCTTTGTCCTCAACCAGGTAACTCACTTTATTGATGCCGGCTATGACGTTGAAATCATCTCGGTGTTTCCGGGTGATATGATCAACCGTCACGCCGCGTTCGACGACTATAACCTGGCGGCAAAAACACACTATCTGCTGCCGGAAGAGAAAGTATCGAACCTCGACAAGCTCACGCAGCGTATCGGCCTGATGCTGCCGAAGATCGCCAAACCGGCGCTGATCAAATCGCTCAACGTGGGCCGCTACGGTGCACAGGCGAAGAAGCTGCTGCTGCCGGCGATTGTCGCTAACGCGAAACGGACCTTCACCGCCGATGTCTTTCTGGTGCATTTCGGCTACGCCGGCGCGCTGGCTAACAAGCTACGCGAACTGGGCGTGCTGAAAGGCAAGCAGGCGACCGTATTCCACGGCGCTGATATCTCACGTCGCCATATTCTGGAAGAGCACAAGCAGGATTACGTCAATCTGTTTAAGCAGAGCGAGCTGATGCTGCCGATCAGTCACCTGTGGGAGAACAAGCTGATTGAGATGGGCTGTCCGCGCGAAAAAGTGCACGTGACGCGGATGGGCATCGAACCGGAGAAATTTAACTTCCGCCCGCGCGAAGCGTTTCACCAGCCGCTGCGCATCGTCTCTGTGGCGCGCCTGACCGAGAAAAAAGGGCTGGACGTTGCCGTCAAAGCCAGTGAAATTCTGCGCGACAAAGGCGGCCAGTTTGAATTCACCATTATCGGCAATGGCGAGCAGGAAGGGATGATGCGCGAACATATCGCCCGTGCCGGCCTGAAAGAGATGGTCAGCATGCCGGGCTTTAAGCCGCAGGAGGAGATCCGCCAGGCGCTCAACGACGCTGACATTTTTCTCCTGCCCTCAAAAACGGCCGCAGACGGTGATATGGAAGGGATCCCTGTGGCGCTGATGGAGGCCATGGCGGTAGGGCTGCCGGTGGTATCCACCTACCACAGCGGCATCCCGGAGCTGATCCAGAACAACATCAGCGGCTGGCTGGTCTCTGAGAACGATGCTGATGAGCTGGCTGCCACGCTGCTGCGTTTGTCGCGCGGGGATATAGATGTGGCACCGGTAGTCGCTGCCGCGCGTCATAAAGTGGAAACAGAGTTTAACCAGCACATTGCCTACGGGGAACTGGCGAAAATTCTGGAGCAGATGGTGTAAGCAGAATGAACGCCCGGGCAGGCTATCGGCAGGGTCATGTGTGTGACAATGCCGGGTACCTGCGCGCTGGCTCAGAATCCAACCGGCAGGGGTGCGCTTCACGACGCCCCTGTTTTTTGTCTGACAACCCTATGCACGTCGTATCATTCTGAAAAAGGCCGGTCTCAACCCCATGCCCGAATGTTATTTACGTCACGCTTTTCACCGCCTTTAGCGCTTGAATTTGCCCGAAAAATTACCGCTGCGCATCGCCTCAAATAACTAATTTTTGATGTTGTGACAGAGAGTTAGTGTCGCCTTTTCAGATAAAGATTATACTTGCCCGAGCGGCCATTCCTGCATAATCGATGCATGTCTACACTTCATAAAATGGAACAAATATGACCAAGCTTAAAGCAGTAATCCCGGTTGCGGGCCTCGGTATGCATATGCTCCCTGCGACTAAAGCCATTCCAAAAGAGATGCTGCCTATCGTCGACAAACCAATGATCCAGTATATCGTTGACGAGTGCGTGGCGGCAGGCATCAAGGAGATTGTGCTGGTCACCCATGCTTCCAAAAATGCGGTGGAAAACCACTTCGATACAACCTACGAGCTGGAAGCCCTGCTGGAAGCGCGCGTTAAGCGTCAGCTGCTGAGCGAAGTGCAGTCTATCTGCCCGCCAGGCGTTACCATCATGAACGTTCGTCAGGCCGATCCGCTGGGTCTGGGTCACTCCGTACTCTGCGCGCGTCCGATGATTGGCGACAACCCGTTTGTAGTTGTGCTGCCAGACGTACTGCTGGATGACTCTACCGCCGATCACCTGCGCTATAACCTGGCCGCCATGGTCGCGCGTTTTGAAGAGACCGGCCGCAGCCAGGTTCTGGCAAAACATATGCCGAATGAAGATCTCTCTGAGTATGGCGTGCTGACCACCGAGCAGCCTATCGACAACCCGGGCGATATCAGTACGATCACCAGCATCGTTGAAAAGCCGGAGCATGCCGCTGAGCTGAACTCTGACCTGACGGCAGTGGGTCGCTATGTTCTGTCTGCAGATATCTGGGCTGAGCTTGAGAAAACCGAGCCAGGCGCATGGGGCCGTATTCAGCTGACTGACGCCATCGCCTCGCTGAGCAAAACCAAACCGGTTGATGCGCAGCTGCTGACCGGTACCAGTTTCGACTGCGGCCGTAAACTCGGCTACATGCAGGCGTTTGTCTCCTATGGCCTGCGCAGCAACGCACAGGGCCGCGACTTCCGCGAAGCGATTCATAAGATTCTGGACAAGTAAGCATTCCCATACCGCGCAGCCTGCGCGGTTTCCAAGGAGTAGACATGGCTATTTTGGTAACGGGCGGGGCAGGGTATATCGGATCCCATACGGTACTGGCGCTGCTGGAGCGCGGTGACGACGTGGTGGTTCTGGATAACCTCTGCAATGCATCACGCGAAGCGATTAACCGCGTTGAAAAACTGGCGGGTAAAAAAGCGGTATTCGTTGAAGGTGATATCCGCGACCGCGCCTGCCTGCGCGATCTGTTTGCCAGTCACAGCATCTCTGCTGTGATCCACTTCGCTGCGCTGAAAGCCGTTGGGGAATCCACGCGTAAACCGCTGGAATACTACGAAAACAACGTAGCTGGCACCGTGGTCCTGCTTGAAGAGATGCGTGACGCGGGCGTCTGGAACTTTATCTTCAGTTCATCAGCCACCGTATATGGTGCTGACGCCCCGGTTCCGTATGTGGAAACCACGCCGATTGGTGGCACCACCAGTCCTTATGGCACCTCCAAGCTGATGACCGAACTCGTGATGCGCGATTTCGCCAAAGCGGAACCCAAATTCAAAGCCATCGCGCTGCGCTACTTTAATCCGGTAGGCGCGCATGAGTCTGGCGAGATTGGCGAAGACCCGACCGGTATCCCGAACAACCTGCTGCCGTACATTGCGCAGGTGGCGATTGGCCGTCTCGACAAGCTTGGCGTATTCGGTAACGACTATGAGACGCCAGACGGTACCGCACAGCGCGACTATATTCATGTTGTCGATCTGGCAGAAGGGCACCTGAAAGCGCTGGATCACCTTAGCAAGGTTGAGGGCTATAAAGCCTACAACCTCGGCGGTGGCGTCGGCTTCTCCGTGCTGGAGATGATCAAAGCGTTCGAAGCAGCTTCCGGCAAAGCGATCCCGTTTGAGTTCAAACCGCGCCGTGACGGCGACCTGCCCGCCTTCTGGGCAGATGCAACGCTGGCGAACAAGGAACTCGACTGGCGCGTCACACGCGGCATCGACGCGATGATGCGCGATACGTGGAACTGGCAGTCGAAGAATCCGAATGGTTATAATTAAATCAAACTAATAAATAAACCCTTCAAACGCTGTAACACTCATACAGTAGTTTGAGGGGTTTTTTTATATCGCACAGCTTAATTGTTTAAAATTGAAGCAATGTCTGATTAAATTTGGTTGTTTATTGAAAGCTTAGCAATTATCCTTGCTAGTAATAATTTGCATTATGGATGCTTAACAAATTGAATGATCTGAGCTTTTGGCAGCTAAGCTAAGGGCGGTAGCATTGCATTTTCTTAAAAATCCTTTAAATCATAGGTAAAACACAATTTTTCTTTGGGTTTTAATACCGGTCAACAGGCTTTATTTTCATTTGTCTTAAGGAGATTCGGGTTGAAGAAAGTTATAACATTCGGAACTTTTGATGTTTTTCATGTAGGACATATCAATATTCTGGAAAGAGCCGCTAAGCAAGGGGACTATCTGATTGTAGGAGTTAGTTCTGATGAGTTGAATTTCAGCAAGAAAGGGCGTTACCCTATATATAACGAAAATGACAGATGTAAAATAATCAGCTCTTTAAAGTATGTAGATGAAGTGTTCATAGAAGAATCTTTGGAAAAAAAGAAAGAATATATAATCAATTATGATGCTAATATTTTGGTCATGGGTGATGATTGGGCTGGACGATTTGATTGGGTAAATGATGTATGTGACGTAATCTATCTGCCAAGAACACCTTCAATATCCACCACAGAAATCATTGAAGTTGTGAAGTCGAGTAAAAGATGATAATAAAAAAAGCAATTGTCAAATTTTTGAAAGCTTTGTTTTGTGCGATTAATTCGGTCATACCTAAAAAAAGCAATTTAATTCTGTTCAAAAGTAGACCTGATTTTAGTGGCAATGCTAGAGCATTTTATGAGTTTATAATAATAAATCATCCAGAGTTTGACCCTGTCTGGGTAATTGAAAATCAAAGCACACGTCCTGATCTTAAAACGGTCAAGCCAAAATCAGTTAAATGGTTTTTTTGTTTTATACGTTCGAGATATATCGTTACAACACATAATGAAATGATTGGTGTCAAAGGCAATAATCAGGTTTATATTAGCTTATGGCACGGCATGCCACTGAAAAAGATATGCTATCTGGGGGATTACGACTATAAAGGAATGGAAGATTACTCAGCCTACCGAATAGCTTCTTCAGAGATAATGCGCTCAATCATTTCGGCAAGCTTTAGAGAAAAAGCAAACAATGTATATATCACTGGACAACCCAGGAACGATTATCTCTTCGAAGGAGATAAGGCAAATAGCTTATTATCAGGAAGGCAGGAAAATAAAAGAATTATACTTTACATGCCTACCTTTAGAGAGAATCAAGAAGCTGAAAGGTATTCGGACGGTAAAAAAATTGAAAAAGATAATTTTTTCAGAGTAACAGATTTCTCTTTGAATGAGTTAAATTGTTTTTTAAAGGAAAATAATTACCACCTTGTTATTAAGCTACATCCATACGAAGAAAAATCACTGATTGATATAAATCTCGGCGAGAATATAACGCTTATAACAACTGCCACTCTAAGAGAACATGACGTTGATGTTAATCATTTAATGGCAAAGGCGGATATTTTAATAAGCGATTATTCTTCCGCTTATTTTGATTTTATGATATTAAATAGACCGATTTGTTTTTTAATTCCTGATTTAAATGCTTATTCTGAAAGCAGGAGTGGATTTACATTAGAGCCAGTAGAATCCTGGATGCCTGGAGCTAAAATTCATACGCAAAAAGAACTTCTTATAGAACTCGAAGAATTGGCGCAAGGGAATGATAAATTTTCAGGTAAGAGGAACGAAATATCAGAAATGATAAATAAACATAAGGATAATAAAAATAGTGAGCGAGTGTTCAGGCAATTTATTAGATAAAGAAAATGAAATACATCTGTTTTTAGGTGATGTTTCAGCAAAAGGTGGAATAGAACGCGTAACAATATCTCTGGCAAACGCATTGAGCTCATTGTATCGTGTAAAAATAATTTCTTTATATAAAGAAAATTTAGACGTAAGCTTTAATATCAATAGAGAAGTTGAGTTGATAATCCTAAGTGATGGGTTAGAAAAAAGCATGTACAACAGGAAAATGGGCCTGTTGAAAGGTGCATTTTTTGATGTTTACTACATAATAAAAAAATCCCGTAAGTTAAGAAATATAATCAACCCTGAAACAGCTGTGGCAATTAGTTGTGATGTAAAAATGACGGCACTCATTAAAAAGTCAGGGTATGAAAAAATTATAGCAATTGAGCACTTTGAGTATGATGTAATAAATAGTCTTTTAAAGAAGGCAAGAATAAAGCTTTATAAAAAAATAAGTGCTGTTGTATCCCTTACCCTGGAAGATGAAATTAAATATAAATGGCTTCCGAAAGATAAACATTTCGTAATTAATAATATGGTTGAAGATCCTGTTATTATTTTACCCCCTGATGCCCGACAAAATGTTGTTTTAGCAGTTGGCAGATTAACTCATCAAAAAGGATTTGATTTATTATTGCGTGCCTGGGAAAAAATTGACAGCTCTGATTGGCAATTGTTAATAGTGGGGGATGGGGAAGAAAGAATCAATCTTCTCAATTTCATTAAAGAGAAATCGTTAAAAAACGCAAACATAATACCGTTCGAAAAGAATATTGCAGACTATTATAACAAAGCAAAAGTTTTTGTATTGAGTTCGCGTTATGAAGGGCTTGGTATGGTTTTGGTCGAAGCGTTATCATTTGGTCTGGCATGTATTAGTTTTGATTGCCCAGCCGGGCCTAAATCAATTCTTAATAAAAATAATGGAATTTTAGTAAAAGCTAATGATGTCTCAGCTCTTGCTATAGAGTTAGAAAAAATGATTTCTAATCCAGACAAAATCAAACAATTAAATAAAATAGCTCCTGAGAGCATTGATGATTTTCGAGCTAATACTGTGCTGAAGCAATGGAAGCATTTGATAGATTGGGTGATAAATGAAGAGATTTGACATTGTTTTTATAACAAACCTACCTGCTTTTTATAAAGTAAATCTTTTCAATGGCTTATCTAAATATCTTAATATAAAGGTTATATTTGTATCTAATAAATCAAGCATTAGAAATAACGATTTCTTTAATTTTGATATGAATTTTGAGCATGTATTTTTATCTGATGGAAATTATGAGTCCAGAAATAAATTTTTATGCTCCTTTAGGCTTGCTAAAGAGCTAGCCAGTATCAAATATGGAAGATTAATTTACCCAGGCTGGGAAATAAAAGAGTTTTTCTTTAACTCATTATTGACAAATAAAAATAAAAATGCTGTCGCTATAGAAAGCAGTGTCATAGAGAGTGACTTTACTGGATTAAAAGGTAAAGTAAAATCTCTTTATATAAAAAGAATGTCATCAGCATATCCAGCAGGCTTCTTACAAAATGAGATCTTGAAGAATGTTAGTTTTAAAGGTGATGTACACATAACTCATGGTGTAGGGATTATCAATCATAAATTAAAAGCTAATAAAAATGAAATAACAGCGAATTGTGAAGCATTAAGATATATATATATTGGAAGGTTATCTCACGAAAAAAACTTAAAATTATTAATTGAGGTTTTCAACCAAACAGGAATCCCTTTAAAAGTTGTTGGCGAAGGTCCGCAATCTAACGAATTAAAACAGCTAGCGGAAAAAAATATAGAATTTACGGGCTATATAAAAAATGAAGCGCTTAGCGATTTACTACTTGAATCTGATGTTTTCATTCTGCCATCGATTGTAGAACCTTGGGGGCTTGTAGTAGAAGAGGCGCTTGCTGCAGGATTACCTGTAATAGTCAGTGATAAGGTTGGTTGCAATAAGGACATTGTTAAAAGCAATAATGGAATTGTCTTTAACAGTGATAGCGCGGCTGACTTGAAACGTGCAATCAATGATATGAGCAATTTATATCTATATTTCAAAAAAGAATTGCAGAGTATGGATATCAATGAAAATAGCAAGATTCAAATCGACTCCTATACAAAGTCACTAAGTAAATAATTATGAAAAGTAAAATGATTCGCGACTTTAGAAACTATTTTCTAGGAGACGTATTCGTTAAGGGTTTTTTGTTTATTTCGCTGCCTCTCTTATCGCGAATAATGGATCCGCAACAATATGGAAAGCTATCCATTATAAATACCGCAATAATGATAATGTATGTATTTGTGAGTTTGAATCTTCAAAACGCAGTTACTAACAGATATATGCTAAAATCCGAAGGATTCAATAACTATCTAAAATCCATCTTTTCATTTTTAATACCATTCCAGGTGTTTTTAATTTGTATTTCACCAATCATAGCAAAATATATGGCTGTGATTTTGGGCATTAGTGAAAGTGATTTTTTATGGGTTATGCTAATTTGCGTGTTATTAAGTTATATATATATATATACCAGTTATCTTCAGGCATCCCGTCAAAGTGGAGTCTATGTAAAAATAAATGTTTTATCTAAAATAAGCGAGATTGTATTAATATTCGCTTTCGCATATTTTATGACCAGCGAACAGTATCTTTCAAAAATATATGCTCAGCTAATCATCAGTACGTTTATGATTTTTTTCTTGTTCAAGAAGCTAAAATCTATTTCCAATGGTTCATTTAATTCAAGTGAGTTAAAAGACGCATTGTATTTTTCTGTGCCGCTAATTATACACGTTCTTTCTAACTCGCTTTTATCACAAGCCGACAGAATTATCATAAACAATATGATAGGTCCAGGAGAGGCTGGTATTTACTCATTTGCCTATAATATCGCTATGGGAATGGTGGTTTTGATTATGGCATGGAACTCTTCATGGCAACCAAGATTATTTAAACATATTGAGATGGATTCAGGGATAAAAATCACTGATACGACTAAAGCCAGTGCTTATCTTATTCTTGCTATAGGTATTATTGGTATCTTTTTTTCAAAAGAAGTCATTCTCTTAGTTGCAGATAAAAACTACTATTCAAGCATTGAAATATTACCTATTATAATAATTGCCAATGCTTTTACGCATCTTTACTTGTGTTATGCCAACTTTGTCTTTTATAAAAAGAAAGCTTTTTTTATATCGTTTGCTACCATGTTGGCTATGGCGATAAATGTAGGCCTTAATATATTATTAATACCTAAATACGGAATAATTGGTTCTGCCTGGGCTACGGCGTTTGCTTACGTGATGTTAACGATATTTCACTATCTTTCATCAACCTTCCTTACAAAAAATAACAGTATTAGTTTTATTTATATTGTCATATATTTGTTTGCCCTTATGGCTGCTTATTATTTTTCTGAATTTGTAAACAATAGCTTTACTTTATGGATTGCAATTACAATAAAAACAATTTTGTCTGGTTTAATAACAGCGTTTCTCCTCAAAGTTAATTTGCATAAAAAGCTGAGCGATTAGAATGACATCTTATTTTATTTTTATTATTGCTATGGCATCTTTTGCTTTGCTTGATGTAGTATCAATCAGCCATAAAAATAAACTATTGTTAATAGCTTCTTTTTTTATTTTCACTTTTATTGGTCTTAGATATGAAGTTGGTGTTGACTGGTTATTTTATCAGGAGAGTTATGAAGGGCTGGAGAAAAAACTTACAATTGAGCCCGGGTATCTTTTTCTAACTTCGCTCAGCTCGTTTATATTCAATTTCTGGTTTTTTTCAGCATGTGTTACCGGCATACTAATCTTAGCGTTAAACCGCTTTTTTTATAGTTACTCTCCCTATCCAGTTTTTTCACTATGTGGTTATTTTATTATCTCTTTCGGCTTTAACGTCGAGGCATTGAGACAGATAATTGCCGTTGCCTTGTTTTTTATTGCACTTAAATTTTTTATTGAAGGGCGAAAATTAAATTACTATATTTTGTGTTTGGTGGGATCCTCCTTACATATCTCATTATTGCCTTTTATATTTATGCCATTAATATTTAGAGCTAATGCTTTTAACACTATAAAAGTATTCGCTTTTTGTGGGTTTGCTCTTGCTATTGCAAAAGTTTTCCCTGTAGTTGAAATCATAAAATTTTTGAGTGGCGCCTTTAGTAATCCTTATTTAGCTAAAATAGTTTGGTATGCTACAAACGCTAGCGAAGAAACAGCTATAACTTTTAATTATTTATTTAAATTATTGCTATTTACTTTGTATTGCTTAAATAGGCGTAAAATAAAAGAAAGTTTAGCCAAAGATCGCATTCTTACATCGATGATTAATATTGTTGAAATACTATTTGCAGTTATGTTGCTAATAGACGTATATTTTATGCCGTTTTCAACTATAACCTCCAGATATGATGAGTATTTTATTCCAGCAATGTTAATATCATTTGCATATGTAATCAGAGTGAAATATTTCATATTTACTAGAATTGTTTTTTCTTTTGCTTTTATAGTTGCAATATTTTTGAGTTGGCTCAAGTTTTCAGATAACGAATACTTTACTAAGCAATACTTACCATACTCTAATTCATTGCTTCAAATGATTGATGCGCAGACAGATGATGCTGAACGAGCAAAGTCTGTCTATGAACATTGGAAAAAAAGCGATAAATGATATTGATCAATGCAAGTAATCTTTATGTAGGTGGTGGAATGCAGGTAGGCATTTCTGTGATTGAAGAACTCGCTAAAATTGAAGATGAGTTCATAGCTGCAGTATCACCACCTGTTTTCGAGCAATTAAGCCACAATGCCAGAAAAAAATGCTTTGTTATAAGTAAAAGTCCTTCCGGATTATTTAACTTTGCAGCGCGCAGACAGCTTGATAAATTGGTGGCAGATTATAAAATATTGCGTGTATTTACTGTATTTGGACCCAGTTATTGGAGCCCTAAAGTAGGTAACCATACGGTTGGTTTTGCCCTCCCATGGCTTATATATGATACGAAGCTGGTTTTCAGAAAGCTATCATTTTTGCAGAAAGCTAAAAAAATGCTTTTGCTGCAGCTTCAGCCTTATTTTTACAAAAAAAATGCACATAAAATTATTGTAGAAACTGATGATGCTAAAATTTTATTGAGCAAGAAGGTTGGGTTTGCAGAAGATAATATATTTGTTGTTCCTAATACAATAAGTTCTTATTTTAACCGTAAGAGAGATTACTTATTATCTAAAGAGTTTGACTTAAAAAAAGCGCCGGGTGATATATGGCTTTTAACTATATCCCATAATTACCCTCATAAGAATTTAGAAATCATTCATCAACTAATAAAAATACTGCCAGAACATTATAAGTTTGTTTTAACTTTAGATGATTCATTTTTAAAAAATGTTGATAAGAAGTTTTGGCACAGATTTATTCTGCTTGGGAAAATTACAAATTCACAATGTCCTGAAGTCTATTCGCATGCAGATGGAATGTTCCTTCCTACTTTACTTGAATGCTTTAGCGCTTCATATCCTGAAGCAGGATTCATGAAAGTACCAATCTTTACTTCAGATCTTAGTTTCGCGAAAACAATATGCGGAGATGGTGCTTTTTATTTTGATCCTATGGATTGCATAAATATTGCATCAGTGATAACCAGTGCATACAAAAATCCTGACAAGATAAAAGAAAAAATTGAAATTATGTATAACATTCAATCCCGGCTGCCCACCGCAGTTGATCGGGCAGTGGCTTATAGAAATATTCTTTTTAAGAAAACTCATTAAGTAAAGTAAATATGTTTAATTAAGGGTACAGCTTATGTTCAACTCTAAAACTCTTTTGATTACTGGTGGTACAGGCTCTTTCGGCAATGCAGTTCTCAAAAGATTTCTTGACACCGATATTGGTGAAATTCGCATTTTTAGTCGTGATGAAAAAAAGCAAGATGACATGCGCAAAAAATTCAACAGCGATAAGTTGAAATTTTATCTGGGAGATGTGCGTGACGAAAACAGCATTGCTGCTGCAATGCGTGGTGTGGACTATGTTTTTCATGCGGCAGCGCTAAAACAGGTGCCTTCCTGCGAGTTCCACCCGATGCAGGCTGTGCGCACTAACGTTCTCGGCACCGAAAACGTGCTGAACTGCGCAATCAATGCTGGCGTAAAACGTGTCGTTTGTCTGAGCACCGATAAAGCGGTGTATCCAATCAACGCTATGGGCATCAGTAAAGCGATGATGGAAAAAGTCATGGTAGCGGCCAGTCGTAATCTTGAAGGCACTGGCACCGTCATCTGTGGCACGCGCTACGGTAACGTAATGGCATCACGCGGTTCTGTTATCCCGCTATTTGTTCAGCAGGTACAGCAGGACAAAACCATTACTATCACTGAACCCAGCATGACGCGTTTTATGATGACCCTGGCGGATGCGGTTGATCTGGTGCTGTATGCATTTGAGCACGGTAACAATGGTGATATCTTCGTTCAGAAAGCGCCGGCGGCTACTGTTGAAACTCTGACCAAAGCCATCCTGAAAGTGATGAATAAGCCTGAGCACCAGGTCAGCGTCATCGGTTCCCGTCACGGTGAAAAGTTGTATGAATCTCTGCTCAGCAAAGAAGAACGTGCCTGTGCTGAAGATATGGGTGATTATTTCCGTATTCCGGCAGATACCCGCGATCTGAATTATGCGAAGTTTGTAGAAGAGGGTGAGAAAAAAATTACGGATGCTCTATGCGGTGAAGAATATAATTCCCATAATACAGTTCGTCTTGACGTTGAAGGGATGATTAAGCTCCTTATGAAACTCGAGTTTATGCATAAAATTGCAAATGGCGAGTATGCTGACGCGGAGGAGTAAGCCTTGAAAGTCCTGATAACGGGGTCTGATGGTTTTATAGCAAAAAACCTGGCTTTAAGCCTGCAACAACGTCAGAACATCCAGGTAATATCTTTCAATCGTGAAAGCAAAACTGAAGATCTTTCTGCTTTGATCGAAAAAGCGGATTTTATATTCCATCTGGCGGGAATCAATCGACCTCAGGACCCCGCTGAATTTACGCGTGGCAATGTTGATTTATCCTCTCTTGTCTGCGACGCGATTAAAAAATGTGTTAACGAAACCGGACGTTATATTCCGGTTGTATTTAGTTCTTCAATTCACGCGTCTGCCGACAATGAGTATGGCCGGACAAAATTAGCAGCAGAAAATGTTTTCGCTACTTTAGCCAGCGAAACGGGTAACCCGGTGTTTATCAGCCGGCTTCCGGGCGTCTTTGGTAAGTGGGCTAAACCGAACTATAATTCTGTGGTTGCAACGTTTTGCTACAATATAGCGCATGAACTTCCTGTCACCGTCAACGATCCGCAATATCTCCTCAGGCTCGTATACATAGACGATGTTGTGAAGGTGTTCACGGATTTACTGGAGCAGGAAATAAAACCTGGTAATAAGCAGCATTTTATCAAGGTTGTTCCTGAATATAATGTTGCGTTAGGTGAGATCGCCGAAAGCATCACCGGTTTTCGTGAGGGCCGTAATTCTCTGGAACTCGAGCGCGTCGGTACTGGTTTTTTGAGAGCGCTTTATTCGACCTACGTCAGCTATCTACCTGAGCAGGACTTCTCATATCCGGTAAAACAACATACCGATCCGCGTGGCAGCTTTGTCGAGTTATTCAAGAGTAAAGATTCCGGACAGGTTTCTTATTTTACCGCTCACCCTGGCATCACACGTGGCGGGCACTACCATCACACCAAAACTGAAAAATTTATGGTCATAAGTGGTACGGCTCGTTTTAGGTTTCGCCATATGTTAACTGATGAATATTATGAAACGGTTACCAGCGGTGATAAACCGGTGATGGTAGAGACAATTCCTGGATGGGCTCACGATGTGACTAATATCGGTGATGAAGAGCTTATAGCTATTGTCTGGGCTAATGAAGTCTTCGACCCTTCTCATCCGGATACTATTTTCTCTAAATTAGATAAGTAATTTATGAAAAAACTAAAAATTGTTTCAGTTGTAGGAACGCGTCCGGAAATTATCCGCCTGTCGCGCGTGCTGGATAAACTTGACCAGTACTGTGAGCATATTCTGGTTCACACCGGTCAGAACTACGACTATGAGCTTAACGAAGTCTTTTTCAACGACCTGAATGTGCGTAAGCCGGACTTCTTTCTGGATGCTGCGGGAAAAAACGCGGCAGAAACGATTGGCCAGGTGATCATTAAGATTGACCAGGTGTTTGCCGAAATCCAGCCGGAAGCGATGCTGGTCTTAGGGGACACCAACTCCTGCATCTCTGCTATCGCGGCTAAACGTCGCAAAATCCCCATTTTCCATATGGAAGCGGGTAACCGCTGCTTTGATCAGCGGGTACCTGAAGAAACCAACCGCCGTATCGTTGACCATACCGCAGATGTTAACCTCACCTACAGCGATATTGCGCGTGAATATCTGCTGGCTGAAGGCCTGCCGGCAGATCGGGTTATCAAAACCGGTAGTCCGATGTATGAAGTGTTAACGCACTACATGCCGCAGATTGATGGCTCTGATGTGCTTGAGCGTCTGCAGCTTCAGGCAAATCAGTTCTTCGTTGTCAGCGCTCACCGGGAAGAGAATGTCGATTCGCCGAAGCAATTAGCTAAGCTGGCGGATATTCTGAATACTATTGCTGAGAAGTATCAGCTGCCGGTTATTGTCTCTACGCATCCGCGTACCCGTAACCGCATCGAAGCCAACGGCATTGTATTTCACGAAAAAATTCAGCTGCTGAAACCTCTCGGATTCCACGACTATAATCACCTGCAGAAACATGCCCGTGCAGTGCTTTCTGACAGCGGAACCATCACTGAAGAGTCGTCAATCATGAACTTCCCGGCGCTGAATATTCGCGAAGCGCATGAACGTCCGGAAGGGTTTGAAGAAGCTTCGGTCATGATGACGGGTCTGGAGCGCGATCGCGTACTGCAGGCGCTTACCGTGCTTGAGACTCAGCCGCGCGGCGAAGAGCGCTTGCTGCGCCAGGTCTATGACTACAGCATGCCGAATGTATCAGACAAAGTCGTCCGGATTATTCACTCCTACACTGACTACATTAAACGGGTTGTCTGGAAAGAGTACTGATGAAATTTGCTTTTATAATTGACGATTATCTTCCGCACAGTACCCGCGTCGGCGCAAAAATGTTCCATGAGCTGGCGCAGGAGTTCATTCAGCGTGGTCATAGCGTTACGGTTATTACTCCGGATGCAAATCTGCAGCACGCGTTGCAGGAGGATATGTTAGAGGGCGTTACCGTCTGGCGTTTCAGAACGGGCCCCATAAAAGATATCAGTCATATTCAGCGGGCAGTGAATGAAAGCCTGCTGTCAGTGCGTGCGTGGAGAGCGGTACGTCATAAGATAAAAGCAAACTCATTCGATGGCGTCGTGTACTACTCTCCCTCTGTTTTCTGGGGATATTTAGTCAGGAAGATCAAACAGCGTTGTGCATGCAAATCCTACCTGATTCTGCGTGACTTTTTTCCACAGTGGGCCATTGATGCGGGCATGATTAAGCAGGGCTCGCTAACCGAAAAGTATTTTCGCCATTTTGAGAAAAGCCTTTACGATGAAGCCAGCGATATAGGCCTGATGTCGGAAAAAAACCTCAGGCTGTTTATGCAGCATAATCCGCAGAGAAGGGCCGGAGTGCTACGCAACTGGGCCAGCATTGAACCTGCTCATGCAGGGGATAGTGAATACAATTCGATTATCAACGCATCCGGCCTGCAGAATAAAACGGTGTTTTTCTACGGCGGCAACATTGGCCATGCGCAGGATATGGCGAACCTGATGCGGCTGGTAAAGAGCATGCAGGCTTTTCCGCAGGCGCATTTTTTGTTTGTCGGGCAGGGTGATGAAGTCACTCTTGTTAACAAACTCGCTCAGGAATGGGCGTTGACAAACTTCACTTATTTGCCGTCGGTGGATCAGAAAACGTTTAAATATCTGCTGACTGAAGTTGATGTCGGTCTGTTTTCTCTGGCAGCGAACCATACCTCACATAACTTCCCGGGAAAACTGCTGGGTTACATGGTGCAAAGTATCCCTATCCTCGGTAGCGTCAACAAAGGTAACGATCTAGCCGATATCGTTAATGCTAACAAAGCCGGAACGATTTTCATCAACGGTGAAGATGAGCGTCTGCTGCAGGCGGCAATAAACTTTACGCAGGATGAGACATTGAGAAAAGAGATGGGCGCGGCTGCTTATCAGCTGCTGCTGGATCAATTTTCAGTGGGCGCTGCCGCAGGTCAGATTGAAAACGCGTTTGGGGTGAATAATGAGAGTCATTGATAAGGCCGTTACCGAGCAGCTCTACCGGGATGCAGAGCTGTCAGTGCGCAAACGCGCGCATCTTCTTATGCATGCTTCCCATGATGACAAAGTTCAGCGTCTGCTGATTGGTTTAGTCAGCGGAAGCTTCGTTGAGCCTCACTACCATGAGCTTTCGCATCAGTGGGAGCTGTTCACGGTGCTGGAAGGAGAGCTGGATATCCGGCTCTATGATGAACAGGGTGCTGTGGTACGTCAGTTTGTTGCGGGGCCACGCTCGGGTATCACGCTGGTTGAATTCAGTCCTGGTGATATTCATAGCGTTGAATGCCTTTCAGAACGCGCCCTGATGCTTGAGGTCAAAGAAGGACCGTTTGACCCTGCGTTTGCAAAAGCCTCTCCGGCATGGGCAGATAACTAAGCCATTCATTTTTTGGGTTATCTGATTTCATGCCTGGCATTTACGCAAATGAGCCGGGTGAAGCATCTTAGGCTATCTAAATCTGAGATGAGTGAGTTAACATCGAAGTACTTTTGTGCTGCTAATCACATCAGCAGTAAATACATCTGACAGGAGTATGTAATGTCTAAGCAACAGATCGGCGTAGTAGGGATGGCAGTCATGGGCCGTAACCTGGCTCTCAATATCGAAAGCCGTGGTTACACCGTTTCTATCTTCAACCGCTCACGCGAAAAGACCGATGAAGTCATTGCTGAGAATCCGGGTAAGAAGCTTGCTCCATTTTACACCGTAGAAGAGTTCGTTGAGTCACTGGAAAAGCCGCGCCGTATTCTGCTGATGGTGCAGGCGGGTGAAGCGACGGATAAAACCATCGCATCGCTGACGCCGCATCTGGATAAAGGCGACATTCTGATTGATGGCGGTAACACCTTCTATAAAGATACTATCCGTCGTAATCAGGAGCTCAGCGAGCAGGGCTTTAACTTCATCGGTACCGGCGTCTCCGGCGGTGAAGAGGGCGCGCTGAAAGGCCCTTCTATCATGCCTGGCGGTCAGAAAGAAGCTTATGAGCTGGTTGCCCCTATCTTCGATAAGATTGCTGCCCGTGCAGAAGATGGCGACGCCTGCGTGGCGTACATCGGCCCGAACGGCGCGGGTCACTATGTGAAGATGGTGCATAACGGTATCGAATATGGCGATATGCAGCTGATTGCTGAAGCTTATGCGCTGCTGAAAGGTGCGCTGGGTCTGAGCAATGAAGAGCTGGCTGAAACCTTCACCGACTGGAACAACGGCGAGCTGAGCAGCTACCTGATCGACATCACCAAAGATATCTTCACCAAGAAAGATGAAGAGGGTAACTACCTGGTTGATGTGATTCTGGATGAAGCAGCAAACAAAGGCACCGGTAAGTGGACCAGCCAGAGCTCGCTGGATCTGGGTGAGCCGCTGTCGCTGATCACTGAATCTGTCTTTGCCCGCTACCTCTCTTCACTGAAAACGCAGCGCGTTGCTGCCTCTAAAGTCCTGAGCGGTCCGCAGGCGCAGGCAGTAAGCGGGGATAAAGCTGAGTTCGTTGAGAAAGTGCGTCGCGCACTCTACCTGGGCAAAATTGTCTCCTACGCGCAGGGCTTCTCACAGCTGCGTGCGGCATCAGAGCAGTACAGCTGGGATCTGCAGTATGGTGAGATCGCGAAGATCTTCCGTGCCGGCTGCATCATTCGTGCACAGTTCCTGCAGAAAATCACCGACGCCTATGCTGCCGATGCCAATATCGCCAACCTGCTGTTAGCGCCATACTTCAAAGATATCGCTGACCAGTATCAGCAGGCGCTACGCGATGTAGTGGCTTATGCAGTACAGAACGGCATCCCGACCCCGACCTTCTCCGCAGCTATCGCGTACTATGACAGCTACCGTTCAGCGGTGCTGCCTGCTAACCTGATTCAGGCGCAGCGTGACTACTTTGGTGCGCATACTTACAAGCGTACCGATAAAGAAGGCGTATTCCACACCGAGTGGTTAGAGTAACTGTTCTTAACACCTCCCGTCCGGGAGGTGTTTTTCTATGCTGACAATGATTGGCGAGTACTGAATTTATGAATGCAAACAATAAGCCCGGACTGAATAACGATCCGGGCGTTCTGGCTTCAAAAAATAATGATGAAATAGATTTGCTCGACATAATTGTCCAGCTGTGGAAAGGCAAGTGGATAATTATTGCGACGATGGTAGTGACGATGCTTTTAAGCCTTGTCTATTTAAGCGTGGCGAAGGAAAAATGGACGTCTGAGGCCATTGTTACGCTGCCTTCAGCGGGACAGGTCGCCAGCTATAACGCCACGCTGGGTGCACTGTATGCGCAAAACATCCAGGAGAAGCCCTCAATAACGTATTTACAAAGCCAGCTGTTTGGCCGCTTTAGCGCGTCATTGAGTGCGCTCGCTGGCGCCCTGGCAAATCAGGAAGTGCCTGAAACATTAAAAATCAGTCAGGTGAATAAAGGCAGTAATGATGCGCTGACGGTCTCTTTTGTTGCGCAGAGTGCAAAAGAAGCGCAGGCGCAGCTGAAGAAGTATCTTACGACCGTCAATAATGAAGTTGTTAGCGATTATGGTCAGGATTTAAAGCACAATCTGGGCGTGAAAGCCAAAGAGCTGAAAGAAATTCTGGATGCGCACAAGCAGGTTGCCATCAATAAAAAACAGCATCGCCTTGATGTGATTACTCAGGCGCTGAAGGTGGCGGAAGCAGCCGGCCAGGTGAAATCGCAGCTGAGCCAGGCAGAGTTTCTCTCCGATGACACGCTCTATCTGCTGGGCAGTGAAGCGCTGCGCGCGATGGTATCTAACGAAACCACTAAGCCGCTCACCTTTGATGATGATTATTATACCGCCGAGCGTGCGCTGCTCTCTGTTACGCACGTGACCATCCAGACGGATAACCTGCAGTCGTTCCGCTACATCGCTGAAGCTGACCTGCCGATTCGTCGCGACAGCCCGAAAAAGACCCTGACCGTACTGTTAGCCCTGATCCTGGGCGGCGTGCTGGGTTCGGCTATCGTGATTGGCCGCAGCATCGTCAGCAACTACCGCAGTCGTCACTAAAATAAAAAAACCGGCCTCTGAGCCGGTTTTTTTATGCCATCACATCACCAGCAGCTCACCGCTGCGTCCTGCACTTTCCCCCGCCAGCCGCACCGCCAGCATCCCGGACGTGACAAACTTGGTGAGGTTTCTGGCGTAGAGCACGCCGCCATACTCAGCCACCAGCGGCGTAATGTGGTCGCTGACCGGATCGATCACTTCTGCCACCACTTCCCCCGGTTTAATCCACTCACCCAGCTTACGCCGGTTCAGCAGCAGGCCGGAGTAGGGCGCATGAATGTATTCACAGCCCGCCAGCGGCGTGGGGGGATGGCGCAGGGCAGGAGAGACGCCCGGATCGCCGCTGATATAGCCACTTTCGGTGAGCGCATTAATGATCGCATCGGCATCTTTTTCCGCCTGTTCCGCAGAGACGTCGGCGACGCCACGCAGCTCCAGCGTCACCGGCAGCAGACCGCGCGGCATCGGATAGTCATCGCCAAAGCGTTTTGCCAGCGTCAGCCAGGGTTCGCAGCACGCTTCGTCGAACGGCTCCCCGCCGGAAATCTGCGCCAGCAGCTGCACCTCGCTGCCGAGCCAGCGCGCCAGCGGTTCCACCTCAGACCAGGCGTGAGGCGTTGTATAGAGGTGCGGCAGCGCATCCCAGTCGCAGTGCAGGTCAATCATCAGATCGGCCTGACTTGCCATACGCATCAGGGTATAGCGCTGCGACTCCAGCTCGGTTCTGGCTATCTGATCGCGGTAGTAACGATCGATAGCATCGCGGATCAGGCGTCTGTTTTCATATTCACTCTGCGTCAAAGACCCCGCCAGTTCAGCGGCCAGCTTCTCACCCAGCGCCGGAAAGCGCCGGTTAAAATCCTGGCCAGAGAGAGTATGAAAACGTCCCAGATGCGTGCCGTGCCAGTGCTGACCCAGCGCCAGCGGATTGGCTACCGGAACCAGCGTGATTTTGGCTTTCAGCTTGCCGGCGGACTCCAGCGCCAGCAGCTTCTGTTTGAGATACCAGGCAACCGCCATACCCGGCAGCTCATCGCCGTGCAGAGCGGCCTGAATATAGACGCGCTTTTGCGAGTCGGTACCGAAATGAAAGCTGACTATCTCTCGCTGGGTGCCCAGCGAGGCGCTCAGTAATGGATGATGTTGTTGTTGCATAGGGCGGCCGGTGTCCTGTTTCTGAGGCTGCAGTAGCGCGCAGGCCTGTTAGGGTGACTGAACAGAGTATAGTTCCGTCAAAAAAGCGGCGGCAAACGCGCCGCCGGAGATTCACGGCTGGACAGAGATATCTGTCGCGAAGTAGCGCTTCTGAATAGTGTCAAACGTGCCGTTTTTCTTCAGCTCATCAAACGCGCCGTTGAGCGCCGCTTTCAGTTCAGTGTCGCCTTTACGCAGGCCGATAGCGGTGCCAGGGCCAATCAGCGGGTCCCGCACAATCGGGCCGGCCAGCGCAAAATCTTTCCCCTGCGGATGCTTCAGAAAGCCGATAGCCGCCTGCGCAGCGTCGGTAAACACCGCGTCCAGACGGCCGGAGATGAGGTCGCTTTCCACCTGTGCCTGGTCGCCATACGGCACCACATTGACGCCGTGCGGCTGCCATTTAGCGCGCGCATAACGCTCCTGCACCGTACCCTGTTCCACGCCCACGCTTTTGCCCTTCAGCGACTCTGCGGTCGGCAGCAGGCCGGAGCCTTTACGCGCTATCAGCTGCACGTGCGTGTCATACATCGGTTCGGTAAAGTCGATCTGCTTCAGGCGCTCTTCGGTCACGCCCATATCGGAGAGGATAGCGTCAAACTTGCGCGCCTTCAGCGCCGGGATCATGCCGTCAAACTGGCTTTCCACCCAGACGCATCTGGCCTGCATCTGCGCGCACAGCGCGTTGCCCAGATCGATATCAAAACCCACCAGCTTGCCCTGCGGGGTTTTGGACTCAAACGGCGGATAGGTCGGATCAACCGCGAAACGCACCTGATCAATCTTTGCCTGCGCGCCAAAAGCGCAGCCAGCCAGCAGCGCCAGCGCTGCGGTATTGCGCAGACGCGCGGTAAAACGGGAGTGTGCCATAAACGGGTTCTTCTGTTGTAAAAGCGGGTATTCCGAGAGTACCCCCCGCGGTGGCGGATGGCAATTAGAGGATTATTTTCATCACGTTACCATTATGCAGCCGCGGATAGTGAGCATTCCGGAATGATAAGCAGGGCCGCTGGTGGCGACCCTGAAAATGCGGGATTACTTATGACGGGCGCGCAGGTTGTTAACGATCGCGCTTAAATCCAGATCCTGGTCCTGCAGCAGCACCATCAGGTGATAGAGCAGGTCGGAGGCTTCGTTGGTCAACTCATGACGATCGTTCACCGTGGCCGCCAGCGCGGTCTCCACGCCCTCTTCGCCAACTTTCTGCGCAATACGCTTGGTGCCGCTGGCGTAGAGGCTGGCGGTATAGGAGCTGGCGGGATCGGCATCTTTCCGCGACGCCAGCAGCTGCTCCAGTTGATAGAGGAACGTCCACTCTGGTGCGGCGGGCGAGAAGCAGCTGGAGGTGCCGAGATGACACGTCGGCCCGATCGGGTTCGCCAGCACCAGCAGCGTATCGTTATCGCAGTCTGGCGTAATGCTCACGACCTGAAGAAAGTGGCCGGAGGATTCGCCTTTGGTCCAGAGACGCTCTTTGGTGCGCGAGAAAAAGGTGACGTTACCTTCCGCCAGCGTTTTTTCCAGCGCCGCCTCATTCATATAACCGTGCATCAGCACTTCGCCGGAGACGTTGTGCTGCACGATAACGGGCATCATGCCCGCGGTTTTGACCCAGTCCAGGCGGGCCAGTTGGTCTGCTGTTAACACGCGCGAATCTCCACACCGTTGTCGATCAGAAAGTTTTTCAGCTCACTGATATTAATAATCTGCTTGTGAAACACCGACGCCGCTAGCGCACCATCAACGTTTGCCTGCGTAAAGGCGTCGAGGAAATGCGGCATGGTGCCGGCCCCGCCGGACGCGATCAGCGGTACGCTGCACACTTCGCGGACCTTCTGCAGCTGAACCAGATCGTAGCCGTTACGTACGCCATCCTGATTCATCATATTCAGCACGATCTCGCCCGCGCCGAGCTTCTGCACTTCCCGCACCCAGTCAAGGGTTTCCCACTGCGTAACCCGGGTGCGCGCTTCATCACCGGTATACTGATTGACGTGATATTTACCGCTCGCTTCATCAAACCAGGTATCGATACCCACTACTATGCACTGCACGCCAAAACGGTCGGCGAGACGGGTGATCAGCGTCGGATCGGCCAGCGCCGGGGAGTTGACCGAGATTTTGTCAGCGCCAAACTGCAGAATGCGCGCGGCATCTTCTTCGCTCCTGATGCCGCCCGCGACGCAGAACGGAATGTCGATCACTTCCGCTACGCGTGAGACCCAGCTTTTGTCGACCACGCGGCCATCCGATGAGGCGGTGATGTCATAAAACACCAGCTCGTCGGCCCCTTCCTGCGCGTAGCGCTGCGCCAGCGGTACGATGTCGCCAATGATTTCGTGATTGCGGAACTGCACGCCTTTTACAACCTGTCCGTCACGCACGTCCAGACAGGGGATTATCCGTTTTGCCAGCATGAAATCGCCTCCGCTACCGTAAATTTATCTTCCAGCAGGGCACGACCAACGATCACGCCCTGCGCACCGCTGCCGCGCAGCGCGGCGATATCCGCCAGCGAGCCGATGCCGCCGGAACTCTGAAAGGCGATGTCAGGGAAAGCTTCTGACACTTCTTTATAGAGCGCCACGTTTGAGCCGCTCAGCGTGCCGTCGCGTGAAATGTCAGTGCAGAGCACGTGCTTCAGGCCCACCGGCTGATACCAGCTAATCACCTCTTCCAGCGTGACGCCCGCCGCTTCCTGCCAGCCGCTGATCGCCACTTCTTTACGGTTAGTCGCGTCGATGCGCACATCCAGCGCCAGCACGATGGCGTCGGCACCGAATTCGCTGAACCAGCTTTTCACTTCTTCCGGCTGTTTGACTGCCGTCGAGCCGACCACCACGCGCGTGGCGCCGGCGGCCAGCAGGGCCGCCACATCATCACGCTGGCGAATGCCGCCGCCAACCTGCACCGGCACACTGACGCCGCGCAGCAGCGTAGTCAGCAGCGGGATCTGGCGCTTAGCCGGATCTTTCGCACCGGTCAAATCCACCAGGTGCAGCACGCTGGCACCCTGGCGTTCATACTCCTGCAGGCGCGGCAGCGGGTCGCTACCGTAGTCGCGCTGCTGACCGTAGTCGCCCTGATGCAGGCGCACCACCTTGCCATCAATCAAATCTAACGCGGGGATAATCATTACATCTCCAGAAAGTTTTTCAGCAGCTGCGCGCCCGCTTTGCCGGAGCGCTCGGGGTGAAACTGCACGCCAAAGAAGTTATCTTTCTGCAGCGCGGCGGTAAAAGGCAGGCCGTAGTCGCACTGCGCAATCGTGGCGGCGTTAACCGGCATCGCGTAGCTGTGCACAAAGTAGAAGTAGCTGCCATCCGGAATATCGCGGAACAGATGGTGTCCCGCTTTGGCGGTGATCTGATTCCAGCCCATGTGCGGCAGCGGCAGGCCCTGCGTATCCATCAGCGCCACCGGCTCATCAACGATACCCAGCGTGCTGATGCCGCCATTCTCATCGCTGCCGCGTCCCAGCAGCTGCATACCGAGGCAGATCCCCAGTACCGGCTGCGTACAGGCTTTGATCAGATCAATCAGCTCGCGCTCTGCCAGCTGGTTCATCGCCGCCTGCGCGGTGCCAACGCCCGGCAGCAGCAGCTTATCGGCGCGCAGAACCACATCGGCATCACGGCTCACTTCAGGCGTATAGCCGAGGCGCTCAATCGCCCATCTGACCGACGAGAGGTTGGCGCAGCCGGTGTCGAGAATGACCACGTTCATCACAGCACTCCTTTTGAGCTCGGCAGGGTATTCCCCTCCACGCGGATCGCCTGGCGCAGCGTGCGGCCAAAGGCTTTGAACAAACTCTCCACGCGGTGGTGATCGTTACGGCCTTTGGTTTTCAGGTGCAGCGTGCTCATCATGGCGTAGGAGAGCGAGCGGAAGAAGTGCTCGACCATCTCAGTACTGAGATCGCCCACGCGCTGATAGCTGAACTCCGCTTTGTATTCAAGATGTGGCCGGCCGGAGATATCCAGCGCGCAGCGCGCCAGACACTCATCCATCGGCAGCACAAAGCCGAAACGGCCAATGCCGCGCTTGTCGCCCAGCGCCCTGAGCAGCGCTTCACCCAGCGCCAGGCCGGTATCTTCCACCGTGTGGTGATCGTCGATATAGAGATCGCCTTTGACGTCGATATTCATGCGAAAGCCGCCGTGTACCGCGATCTGGTCCAGCATGTGGTCAAAAAAGCCGACGCCGGTGTTGATTTTGCTGCCGCCTTCACGGTCGAGCCACACTTCCACTTTGATCTGCGTCTCTTTAGTGTTGCGGTTGACCAGCGCATAGCGGTCGCGTTTGGTGAGCTGCGCCTGAATGGAGGCCCAGCTCTCGCCCTCGGCGCCGTAACGCAGGCCCTGAATCCCCATGTTTTCCGCCAGCTGCAGATCGGTCTGACGATCGCCAATCACATAGCTGCTGGCTTTATCCAGTGCGCCCTCTGCCAGCCACGCCTCAACCAGCCGGGTTTTGGGTTTACGGCAGTCGCAGTTATCGGCGGGCAGGTGAGGGCAGATCAGCACATCGCTGAAGTTAATTCCCTGCGAGGTAAAGATCTGCATCATCAGCGTATGCGGCGCATCAAAATCGGCCTGCGGGAAGCTTTCGGTACCCAGACCATCCTGATTGGTGATCATCACCAGCTGGTAACCCGCTTCCTGCAGCGCCAGCAGCGCGGGGATCACATCTTTCTCCAGCGCCAGCTTATCCAGGCGATCTACCTGAAGGTCAGAGGGCGGCTCGGCAATCAGCGTGCCGTCACGGTCAATAAAAAGGATCTTCTGGCTCATGCTTGCTCCACGGAAAAGGCTTGCAGCGCGGCGATCAGGCGCTCGCACTCGGTTCGGGTACCAATTGAGATGCGCAGGCATCCGGCAAGACCGGGATTTTTGTTCTGGTCACGCAGAATAATGCCCCGATCCCACAGCGATTTAAACACGGCTGGCGAGTCGGTGAAGCGCGCGAGAATATAGTTGGTCTCGCTCGGAAACACCTGCTCCACCACGGGCAGCTGCGGTAGCTGTTCATACAGCCATGCGCGGTTCGCGTTGAGTTCAGCCACGTGCTGACGCATCAGCGCAATACCCGCTTCGCTCAGCGCCTGCGCCGCAACGTCAGCAACCGGCGTGGCCAGCGGATAAGGTGCAATCACCTTCATCAGCAGGTCGATAACCGGCTTGTTAGCCAGGGTGAAACCGCAGCGCAGACCCGCCAGCGCGAACGCCTTTGAGAGCGTGCGCAGGATCACCAGATGCGGATACTCCTGCAGCCATGCCGCAAGCGTTGCGGCCGGGCAGAACTCAATATATGCCTCATCCGCCACCACCAGCGCTTTACCGGCGGTCATGGCGAGCAGCGCCCGGATATCATCCTGATTGATCAGGTTACCGGTCGGATTGTTCGGGCTGCAGAGGTAAACCACTTTTACGCCATCGAGCTTAGCGGCAATAGCCGGCAGGTTAAGCTGCCAGTCTTCCAGCGCTGGCACGGTACGGTACTCGATACCGATGGTTTCGGCGCTGACGCTGTACATACCGTACGTCGGCGGGCAGAACAGAATGGCATCTTTGCCCGGCTCGCAGAACGCGCGCATCAGCAGCTCAATGCCCTCATCAGCGCCGCGGCTGACCAGAACCTGCTCCGGGGTTAAACCGGCGTAGGCGGCATAGCGCTCAATCACCAGCCGCGGCTGGCACTCCGGATAGCGGTTCAGCGTCTGCTGTGACAGCTCAAACGGCACCGGCAGCGGAAATTCGTTGGCGTTCAGCCAGACGTCTCCGTTGCCGCCCAGGCGACGCGCTGACTGGTAGGGCGTCAGGGCGCGGACGTTAGCACGCGCTAACGCTTCAATTTCAGTGCTCATGCTTGCTCCTTCAGGGCGGCAACACGCAGGGTAACGGCGTTTTTGTGCGCATCAAGCTGCTCGGCGGCGGCCAGGGTTTCAATGGTGGCGGCCAGGTTCATAAAGCCCTGCGGCGTCAGCTCCTGCACCGTCATCCGCTTCTGGAAATCTGCCAGTCCGAGGCTGGAGCTGGTGGCGGTATAGCCATAGGTTGGCAGGACGTGGTTGGTACCTGAGGCGTAGTCACCGGCAGATTCCGGTGACCAGTCGCCGAGAAATACCGAACCGGCGCTGGTGATAGCATCGACCAGATCGCGCGGCTGGCGCGTCTGAATGATCAGGTGCTCCGGACCATACTGGTTTGAAATCGCCACGCACTGCGCCAGATCCTGCGCCACAATCAGGCGGCTGCTTGCCAGCGCCTGACGCGCGGTGGCGGCGCGCGGCAGTGCGGCCAGCTGCGCCTCAACGGCCTGCGCTACCTCTTCGGCCAGCCTCTGCGACGGCGTCAGCAGAATCACCTGAGAGTCAGGGCCGTGTTCCGCCTGCGACAGCAGGTCAGAGGCGACAAACGCGGGCGTCGCCCCTTCATCTGCGATCACCAGCACTTCAGAGGGGCCGGCAGGCATATCGATAGCCGCGCCGTCGAGCCGCTGGCTCACCTGACGCTTCGCCTCCGTCACCCAGGCGTTGCCCGGGCCAAAGATTTTGTCCACTTTCGGCACCGATTCGGTACCAAAAGCCAGTGCAGCAATCGCCTGCGCGCCGCCGACCTGAAACACCTCCTGCACGCCGCACAACTGTGCGGCATAGAGAATTTCATCGGCAACCGGTGGCGGCGAGCAGAGCACCACGCGGCCGCAGCCGGCGATGCGCGCCGGCGTTGCCAGCATCAGCACGGTGGAAAAGAGCGGCGCAGAACCGCCCGGAATATAGAGGCCTACCGACTGCACCGGCCGGGTAATCTGCTGACAGCGCACGCCAGGCTGCGTTTCGACATCTACCGCGGCCAGAATCTGGGCGTTGTGGAAGGTCTCAATATTGCGCACGGCAACCGCCATCGCCTGTTTAAGCTCGTCGCTCAGGCGGGCACTGGCGGCCTGCATCTCTGCCGCAGAGACGCGCAGCTGGCTGACCTGCGCCTTATCAAACTGCGCGCTGAAGTCGCGCAGTGCCGCGTCGCCGCGCGATTTCACTTCCGCCAGCACGTTCTGCACGGTGGCGCTGACGGTGGCAGAAGCGGCAATGGCCGGGCGCTGCAGCAGCGCCTGCTGCTGTGCGGCGTCACACTGCTGCCAGCTGATTGGGGTCATCAGGGTGCTCATCGGTTACTCCAGCATTTTTTCAATCGGCAGCACCAGGATCGAGCTGGCGCCCAGCGCTTTCAGTTTTTCCATGGTTTCCCAGAACAGCGTCTCGCTGCTGACCATGTGCATCGCCACGCGGCTCACTTCGCCCGCCAGCGGCAGCACGGTAGGGCGCTCGGCGCCAGGCAGCAGGGCGATGACCTCTTCCAGCCGCTCGCTCGGTGCGTGCAGCATGATATATTTCGATTCGCGCGCTTTGATCACGCCCTGGATGCGCGTCATCATGGTGTCGACCAGCGCCTGTTTCGCCGCCGGCAGCTCGCCGTCGCGCTGGATCAGTACTGCTTTGGAGCGGTAGATCACCTCGACCTCACGCAGGCCGTTGGCCTCCAGCGTGGCGCCGGTAGAGACCAGATCGCAGATCGCATCAGCCAGGCCCGCGCGCGGCGCAACTTCCACCGAGCCATTCAGCAGACAGGATTTAAACGGGATGCCCTGTTTGTCGAGATACTGTTTCAGCAGGTGCGGGTAGGAGGTGGCGATACGGGCGTTATTCAGGCACTGCGGACCGGTATAGTCGGCATCTACCGGCATCGCCAGCGACAGGCGGCAGCCGCCGAAATCCAGACGACGCAGCGTAAAGTAGCGCGGATCCTCACCCTGCGAGCGGCGGGTCAGCAGCTCCTCTTCCAGTACGTTCTCACCGACAATACCGAGATCGACCACGCCATCCATCACCAGACCGGGAATATCGTCATCGCGCACGCGCAGGATATCGATAGGCATGTTCTCCGCAAACGCAATCAGACGCTGCTGCTGAAGGTTGATTTTGATGCCGCAGCGCGCCAGCAGTTCGCGTGATTCATCACTTAAACGGCCAGATTTCTGCATAGCTATGCGTAAACGGGTGTTATCTAACATGGTTCCTGTCCTCTTATTTGATCCTGTCTGAACGTGTTACGTTTGCGTTCGCCCATAAAAAAACCCCCGGAAGATGATCTTCCGGGGGCTCTCTTTGCGCTCGCACCACTGGAAGATCCTGAACGTCTCCCAGCACACATCGCCTGAAAGACTAGTCAGGGTGATGGTGGTGATGATGGTTGAACTGAACGCGTGTCATAATAAATTCCGTTGCTGAATGAGTATTCATTTGCGTGCTGATTAACCTAGCGAAGATGGCGCGGCTTGGCAACCCTTTTTTAACGTCAGTTTACGGAACCTTCCGCAACACTTTGCGCTGGTTTGCCGGGCAGCGCCGCTCTAAGATGAGATAACGATGGCGCGCAACAGCAGGAGCAGAGATGAAACGAGTCGCGATTACGGGTCTGGGCTGGCTGGGGATGCCGCTGGCAATGGCGCTGACGGCGCGGGGCTGGGAAGTGACCGGCACGAAAACCACGCCGGATGGTGTTGAAGCCGCGCGGCGCTGCGGCATTGAGGCGTATCAGCTGAAACTGACGCCGGAGATTGAGTGTGATGCTGACGAACTTGAGGCGCTGATGCAGGTGGATGCGCTGGTGGTTACGCTGCCGGCCAGCCGCACCGTGCAGGGGGCTGACGCCTATATGCAGGCGGTACAAAACGTGGTGGACACGGCGCTGGCAAGCCGGGTGCCGCGCATTATTTTCACCAGCTCCACCTCAGTCTACGGCGCAGGCGAAGGGATCATGAAAGAGCAGAGCGCGCTTCAGCCGGAGACGGTTGCCGGCAAAACGCTCGCCGAGCTGGAGCACTGGCTGCATGGCCTGCCGGGCACCAGCGTGGATATTCTGCGGCTCGCCGGTCTGGTAGGGCCGGATCGCCATCCTGGCCGCTTTCTGGCCGGCAAAACCGGGCTGGAACAGGGCAGTCACGGCGTGAACCTGGTGCATCTGGATGATGTGGTGGAGGCGATTATGCTGCTGCTGCAGCGTCCCAAAGGCGGAAATACCTATAACCTCTGCGCGCCGCATCATCCGTCGCGGGATACGTTTTACCCTGACGTGACGAAGAAGCTGGGTCTGGTGCCGCCCACGTTCAGTGCGCAGTCCGGCCGTCCGACCGGCAAACTGATTGATGGCACAAAAATCTGCGATGAGCTCGGCTTTGAGTATCGCTATCCCGATCCGGCGCGCATGCCGCTGGCATAAACCCGGCGGGAGACCTGCGTCTCCCGCTGCGGCTCAGACGCCCAGCCGATCGCGCAGCGCATACCATACGGCGCCCATCGCCGTCAGAGGAACCTTAAACCGGCGTCCGCCGGGGAACGGCAGGTGCGGCAGCCGGGCAAAGGCGTCAAACCGCTCCGCCTGACCGCGCAGCACCTCGGCAATCAGCCTGCCGGCGAGATGCGTGCAGGTTACGCCGTGGCCGCTGTCGCCCTGCATAAAATAGGCGTTCCGCTCCAGCTGACCAAACTGCGGCATACGCGACAGCGTCAGCAGGAAGTTACCGCTCCAGCGGTGGCTGATTTTAATATTGCGCAGCTGCGGAAACGTGCGCTGCAGCTTGGGCAGGATCAGGGCGTCAATATCAGCCGGTTCGCGCGCGCCATATACCACGCCGCCGCCATACAGCAGACGGTTATCCGCGGTAAGACGAAAGTAGTCGAGCAGATAGTTACAATCTTCTACGCAGTAGTTGTTAGGCAGCAGCCCGAGCGCCTGGTCGCGGCTCAGCGGTTCAGTGGTCACAATCTGCGAGCCGCACGGCATGCTTTTGCGGCTCAGGCGCGGCTCCAGCTGCGATGGCAGATAGGCGTTGCCGGCAAAGATCACAAAGGTGGCATGCACCTCCCCGTGCGCGGTGGTAATGCGGTGCGGTGCGCCGTAGTGCACGGCGAGGGCGGCGGAGTGTTCATAAATACGCCCGCCGTGGCGGCGGATCGCTTCCGCTTCCCCCAGCGCCAGGTTCAGCGGATGCAGATGCGCACCGCGCTTATCCAGCAGGCCGCCGACATAGCGATCGGTAGCGATTTCCCGCCGGATGCCGCGCTCATCCAGCAGCTCCAGGCTCTGATTGCCGTAGCGCGCCCAGCTCGCCTGCTGACGACGCAGATGGCCCATCTGCCGCGGGTTGAGGGCAGCGAAAATACCGCCCGGCCGGTAGTCGCAGCTGATGGCGTAGCGATCGATACGGTCGCGGATAATATCGGCACCCTCAAACATCATGCTGCCGAGCATCGCGGCGGTCTCCTTACCGTAGCGCTGCTCAATCACATCCACGTCGCGACTATAGGAATTAACCACCTGACCGCCGTTACGTCCGCTGGCACCAAAGCCGATGGTGGCCGCCTCCAGCACGACCACGTCGTAGCCCGCTTCGGTCAGAAACAGCGCCGAGGAGAGACCGGTAAAGCCGCCGCCGATAATACAGACGTCGCACTGAATACTCTCCTGCAGCGCAGGCCAGGGGGCGTGCGGGTTAGCGCTGGCTGCGTAATAGCTCTCCACATGGTGCATCACATCCTCCTCAGGGTCGTGCCCGGTGATAATCGCTGGCGGCCTGAATAAATGCAGCAAACAGCTGGCGTGAAACCGGGTTCTGCTCAGACTGCCACTCCGGATGCCACTGTACCGCCAGCGCAAAAGGGTGATGGCGCAGGCTCACCGCCTCAATCACACCATCTGCGGCGCGTGCTTCTATGCGCAGCTGCGGACCCGGCGTGCGAACGCCCTGCGCATGCAGTGAGTTAACGGCAAAGGGGGCCTGGCAGTCAGGCAGCTGACTCAGCAGCCCGCCCGGTTCCGGCGTGACCAGATGTGCCGCAGCATACTGCTGTGGCAGCGGCAAAGCAGGATCTTCACGGTGATCCTGAAACCCGTCAACCTGATGCAGCTGACGATAGAGCGCGCCGCCATTGGCGACCACCAGCTCCTGCAGGCCACGACAGATACCCAGCAGCGGCATCTGCCGGCTGGTGGCCCAGGTAATGGCCGCAAAGGCCAGGCGATCGCGCCCCGGATCGCTGTGCGCTTCACTGCCCGCTTCGCCATAGTGCCAGGGTTCAATATTGCTGGGGCTGCCGGGCAGCAGCAGGCCGTCCAGCAGCGCCATGCTTTGCGCCAGCAGCTTTGGTGCCTGCAGCAGCTGATGCGGCAGCGGCAGCGGTACGCCACCGGCGGCGACCACCGCATCCAGATATTTATTATGCAGCGTCTGAGCGGGGTGGGGACCGGCCATGTTCTGGCACATCACTATTCCGATCAGCGGTTTTACAGCATCTGTCATCATCGGGTTACCACGCTGAGAGTGCTGACGCTCTGCCGGCAAATTCAGGCAGGCGTTTAAGCGAGCCTGTTATTCTCAATCTAATCTGCCCGCGCCGAACTGCAAACCAGATTGTTACATTTGCACACTATTTGTGTTGGCGCTATGTTAGAGCTGTAGTTCGGAATTAAAGCATCGCGCAAACCTCATTAACGGTAACTGGCGGGTGGTATATGACGAATATCGTGGAAGTAGAAGATTTCACGCGGCACAGTGAAGAGAAGCGAACAAGCGCGTTCCAGCTGGAGGTGAAAACCTGGCTGGAACGCCATCCCGAAACGCAATATGTCGATATCCTGTTAAATGATTTAAATGGTGTTTTTCGCGGTAAGCGCATCCCTGTCGCCGCGCTGCCAAAGCTGGAAAAAGGGTGTTACTTTCCCGCCTCTGTGTTTGCCATGGACATTCTCGGCAACACCGTTGAGGAAGCCGGTCTTGGACAGGCGCTTGGCGAACCCGATAACCTCTGTATTCCCGTTCCTGGCACGCTTATCCCTTCTGCTTCCGATCCGCAACGCATCGCCCAGCTGCTGCTGACGATGTGCAACCAAGATGGCACTCCCTTTGACGTTGAACCCCGAAACGTGCTGAACCGGCTGTGGCAGCAGCTGCGCAATCGCGGGCTGTTTCCGGTGGTAGCGGTAGAGCTGGAGTTCTATCTGGTTGATAAGCAGCGCGATGCCGACGGCTTTATTCAGCCGCCGTGCTCGCCGGGCAGCGCAGAGCGTAACATGCACTGCCAGGTTTACTCCGTGGATAACCTCGACCATTTTGCTGACGTGCTGCGCGATATCGACGCGCTGGCGCAGCAGCAGGGTATCCCGGCAGATGGCGCCCTGGCGGAAGCGTCGCCGGGCCAGTTTGAGATCAACCTGCATCACACGCAGGATATCCTTAAAGCGTGCGACGACGCGGTGCTGCTGAAGCGACTGGTGCGGCAGGTGGCGGAAAATCACGGTATGACCGCCACGTTTATGGCGAAGCCCTATGAAGAGTATGCCGGCAGCGGCATGCACGTGCATATCAGTATGCTCGACGCGGCGGATCATAACGCTTTCTCACTGGATGATGGCAGCAACTCGCCGCTGCTGAAGCGCGCGCTGGCGGGCATGATTGACCTGATGCCGGCGTCAATGGCGCTGCTGGCGCCCAACGTCAATGCTTACCGGCGCTTCTCGCCAGAGTCGTTTGTGCCGCTGCAGGCGTCGTGGGGACATAACAATCGCACCGTGGCGCTGCGTATTCCGTGCGGTGACAAAGAGAACCATCGCGTGGAGTATCGCGTGGCGGGCGCGGATGCAAATCCCTATCTGGTCGTGTCAACAATTCTTGCCGGTATTTTGCACGGCTTGGATAATCAGCTACCTTTACCTCATGCGGTGACCGGGAATGGTCATGCAGCGGAGGGGCTGGCACTGCCGATTCGCCAGAGCGACGCGCTCTATGAATTTGAGAGCAGCTACCCGCTGCAGAAGCTGCTGGGAGAGCGTTTCAGCCGCGTGTGGCATAGCTGCAAGCAGTGTGAGCTGCGCGAATTTGAACGGCTGATCACCGCCACAGAGATTGACTGGATGCTAAAGAACGCCTGACGCACAGAAGAATTGCGTTAACGTCTTGTGTCGATGGCATAAGTTGGGGCAAAATATGCCCCCTGCAAAAGACAGAACATAGCCGACGCACTGAGCGTCGGTTATTTTTTTGCATAATGTTTTTAATACATACATAACCGAGGCCGGACACGTATCCGGATAGATAGACACCGAAACACGCTTCTGCGTGAGATTTGAGGAACAAAGATGGGACTGTTTACAATTGCACCAGCACTGGCTGGTTCTCGCTTTCGTGATGATTACGGCGCGGCGACAATCGCAAACACTAATATCACTTCTCACTGCAGCACGTTGCGCAGTATCCCTGTGGTACAACTGACATCAGTTGCTGCTGTAGGGGGTCTGAACAATGTCGCTTAATACCTCTGCCGCACCTCAGCGTGCACATCTGAAAAAAACTCTGACCCTGCTTCCGGTCGTCATGATGGGCCTGGCGTATATGCAGCCAATGACCCTGTTTGATACCTTCGGCATTGTGTCAGGTTTGACCGACGGCCACGTCGCCACCGCCTATGCTTTCGCCCTGATTGCGATTCTGTTTACGGCTGTGAGTTACGGTAAGCTGGTACGCCGCTTCCCATCTGCGGGCTCCGCTTATACCTACGCTCAGAAAGCCATCAGTCCGCACGTCGGCTTTATGGTGGGCTGGTCATCGCTGCTGGACTATCTGTTCATGCCGATGATCAACATCCTGCTGGCAAAAAGCTACTTTGAGTCGCTGGTGCCGGGCATTCCGTCGTGGATTTTCGTTGTGCTGCTGGTGGCCTTTATGACCATCTCCAACCTGCGTGGTATCAAAACCGTGGCCAACTTTAACAGCGTCATCGTGGTGCTGCAGGTGGTGGTCATGGCCGTGATCACCGGTATGGTGGTTTACGGTGTGGCGCACGGTATTGGCTCCGGTACGCTGGTGAGCACGAAGCCGTTCTGGTCTGAGCATGCTCAGGTGGTGCCGATGATCACCGGTGCGACGATTCTCTGCTTCTCGTTCCTCGGCTTTGACGGTATCAGCTCGCTGTCGGAAGAGACCAAAGATGCTGAACGCACCATTCCGCGCGCCATTTTCCTGACGGCGCTGATTGGTGGCGTGATCTTTATCGCGGTCTCCTACTTCCTGCAGCTCTACTTCCCGGATATCTCGCGTTTCCAGAATCCGGACTCGTCACAGCCTGAAATCATGCTGTTTGTGGCCGGTAAAGCGCTGCAGATCGGGATCCTGATCTTCTCCGTAGTGACCGTGCTGGCGTCAGGCATGGCGGCACACGCAGGCGTTTCACGTCTGATGTACGTGATGGGCCGCGATGGCGTCTTCCCGCAGCGTATCTTTGGCTTCGTGCATCCAAAATATCGCACGCCGTCACTGAACGTACTGCTGGTCGGCGCGGTGGCACTGCTGGCTATCAACTTTGATCTGGTGACCGCTACGGCGCTGATCAACTTTGGTGCGCTGGTCGCGTTTACCTTTGTTAACCTCTCTGTGATCGCGCAGTTCTGGATCCGTGAGAAGCGTAACAAGACGCTGAAAGACCATCTCAACTATCTGGTGCTGCCTGTGATGGGCGCGCTGACGGTGGGAGCGCTCTGGATCAATCTCGAAGAGACTTCCATGGTGCTGGGTCTGGTATGGGGCGCAATTGGTATTATCTACCTGGCGTTCGTGACCCGTACTTTCCGTAATCCGGTCCCGCAGTTCAGCGAAGAAATGTGATGTTCGTGACCGGGTGCGCAGCGATGCGCACCCGGTCTGCTATTAACTATTCCTGTCCCGCCAGTACCAACTCCCAGCTACCCGCACTTAACGTTTCCCTGCCTGTTTTACTCAGTTCCCTGTCGGTAATAACCTGATCGAAGCACGTCAGCGGCAATGCAAGCCAGGTGGCAATCTTATTATATTTAGAGCTATCGCTAAGCAGAATGCGCTTGCTGCTGACGTCACAGGCGGCCTGCTTAACCGGCACCTTATGCTCATCCGGCGTATAAAGACCCCGCGGCCCCCAGCATGAGGCCGAGATAAAGGCGATATCGATCGCCAGCGTGCGCAGCGTGCGCGCCGCCGCATCACCCACGCTGGAGCGGTTCTCGCGACAGACGCTGCCACCGGTATGGATCAGGCGGCAACCGCTCCCCTCCATCAGCAGGCGGGCAATAACAAAATCGTTGGTGACAACAAGCAGATCGTCACGCGCCAGCAGTTCACGCGCCAGCGCCAGCGTTGTCGTTCCGGCATCAAGATAGATACAGCTGTCAGGCGGGATATGCTGCGCCGCCCGTTGGCCGATGACCATCTTCTCCTCGCTGTACATGCTGGTTTTTGCCAGATGTGACGGCTCTGTCGCCAGACGCTCCGCGGTACGCACGCCGCCCGATACTGAAATCACCGCTCCCTGTTCCTCCAGCTTCTGCACGTCCCGCCGGATGGTCATATGCGAAACGCCCAGACGTTCGGTTAGCTCAGCAATACTTACCACACCGCGTTCTGCCACCAGCGCCACTATCTGTTGATGACGTTCAGTAGGGATCATTTCACACTTCCTGAATTACCATTTTTTCACATTGTAAGGTATCTGTAATCGGTCCGCAGCAGAAATAAGCCGCGCCTTACCTCATTTATCGGGTGTGAAAAGTTGTTATGCCAGATCTTTGTTAGTTAATTTTTGTGAGGCGGAACACTTTCCGTTCATCACTTCTTAGGCACAATTAACAGCATTGAACAAAATATCACTTAATTTAACAAGAGAGGTGCGCCGTGGCTGCAACCGTAACTAATGTAGGTGTGATTGGTCTGGGATCGATGGGTATGGGCGCCGCGCAATCCTGTATTCGTGCGGGTCTCAACACGTGGGGAGTTGATCTCAACCCGCAGGCGCTGGAGAAGCTGCGCCAGGCGGGTGCGCAGGATGCACAGACCACCGCAGCGGGCTTTGCTTCTCAGCTGGAGGCGATGCTGCTACTGGTGGTTAATGCTGCACAGGTGAATGCCATTCTGTTTGGTGAAGCGGGTCTGGCACCACAGCTGAAGCCGGGTACCGTCGTGATGGTTTCATCAACCATTTCTGCGCAGGATGCGCAGGCCATTGCAGAGCGTCTGGCGCAGCATCAGCTGCTGATGCTGGACGCACCGGTTTCCGGCGGCGCGGTAAAAGCGGCGGCCGGTGAGATGACGGTAATGGCGTCCGGCAGCGACGACGCTTTTGCGCGCCTGCAGCCGGTACTCCAGGCGGTGGCGGCAAAAGTGTACCGCGTGGGCAGCGAAATCGGCCTTGGCTCCACGGTTAAAATTATTCATCAGCTGCTGGCCGGCGTACATATTGCGGTGGGGGCTGAAGCGATGGCGCTGGCAGCACGCGCCGGTATTCCGCTGGAAACCATGTATGACGTGGTGACCAATGCCGCAGGCAACTCCTGGATGTTTGAAAACCGCATGCGTCATGTGGTGGAGGGCGACTACTCACCTAAATCCGCCGTAGACATCTTTGTTAAAGATCTTGGCCTGGTGGCAGATACCGCGAAATCGCTGCATTTTCCGCTGCCGCTCGCCTCAACTGCACTAAACATGTTCACCGAGGCGAGTAACGCCGGTTACGGGCGGGAAGATGACAGTGCAGTGATTAAAATTTTCAGCGGCATTGTACTGCCACAGGCCGGGGAGAAAGCGTAATGCGTTTGGGTGTTATTGCAGATGACTTCACCGGTGCCACCGATATCGCCAGCTTTCTGGCGCAAAACGGGCTGCCGGTTATTCAGTTCAGCGGCGTGCCGCAGCAGGATACTGACGCCACGGCGCAGGCGCTGGTTATCAGTCTGAAGTCGCGCTCCTGTCCGCCGGAACAGGCGATAGCGCAGTCGCTGGCGGCGCTGGCGTGGCTGCAGCAGCAAGGGTGCGATCGTTTCTATTTCAAATATTGCTCCACCTTCGACAGCACCGCGCAGGGCAATATCGGTCCGGTAACGGATGCGCTGCTGACGGCGCTGGGCGAAACGCAGACGGCGATCTCTCCGGCATTGCCAGTTAATGGCCGTACCGTCTATCAGGGCCACCTGTTTGTCGGCGACCAGCTGCTGAACGAGTCAGGTATGCGCCACCATCCGGTCACGCCCATGGAGGATAGCAGTCTTGTGCGTCTGATGATGCGTCAGGCGCGGGGGCGCGCGGCAGTGATCCCGGTGGCACGGATTGAGCAGGGGGCGGCGGCAGTACAGGCAGAGCTGGCCACGCTTAAGGCGCAGGGCGTGAGCTATGTGGTACTGGACGCTATCAGCGAGCAACATCTGCTGACGCAGGGCGCGGCGCTGCGCGATATGCGGCTGGTGACCGGGGGATCGGGTCTCGCCATTGGCATCGCTCGTGCCTGGGCCAGCGCGCAGGCTGCCGGCGAAGCGGAGGCGGCGGGTCGTCCGCAGGGGGGGCGCGCGGTAGTCATCGCCGGCTCCTGCTCGCAAATGACCAATCAGCAGGTTGCCGCCTATCGCCAGCAGGCGCCCGCCATGGCGATCAGCGTTGAGCGCTGTATCACGGAAGCCGCTGCCTATGCCCGTGAGCTGTGTGACTGGATCAGCGCGCACGCTGACAGGCCGCTGGCACCCATGCTTTACGCTACCGCTGACGCGCAGCAGCTGCAGGCCGTGCAGTTACAGTATGGTGCGGCGCGCAGTAGTGAAGCGGTGGAGCAGCTCTTCGCGGCGGTAACGCGTGAGCTGAAAGCGCGTGGCTGGCAGCGTTTTATTGTGGCGGGTGGCGAGACCTCAGGTGTGGTGGCACAGAGTCTCGGCGTCACAGCGTTTCATATCGGACCCGCTATTTCTCCGGGCGTGCCTTGGGTACGTGATACGCAGCAACCGCTCTCGCTGGCACTGAAATCCGGCAATTTTGGTGATGAACAATTTTTTGCACGTGCGCAGACGGAGTTTACTTATGACTGAACAACAGGCCCGTACCGAGATGGTGCAGCTTGGCGCTTCTTTTTTTCAGCGCGGCTACGCCACGGGCTCAGCGGGCAATCTCTCGCTGCTGTTGCCCGACGGTCATCTGCTTGCCACGCCGACCGGCTCCTGTCTGGGTGAGCTGCAGGCGGAGCGGCTGTCAAAAGTTACCCTGCAGGGGGAGTGGATCGGCGGTGACAAACCCTCCAAAGAGGTCGCGTTTCATCGCGCACTCTATCTCAATAACCCGGCATGCAAAGCAGTGGTGCATCTGCACAGCCACTATCTGACCGCGCTCTCCTGCCTGAGCGATCTCGATCGGCAGAATTGTATTCGTCCCTTTACGCCCTATGTGGTGATGCGGGTAGGGGATGTGCCGGTGGTGCCTTACTACAAACCGGGAGACGTCAGGCTGGCTGAAGATCTTGCCCGGCTGGCACCGCGCTACAGCGCATTTCTGCTGGCAAACCATGGTCCGGTAGTCACCGGGAGTTCCCTGCGCGAGGCAGCAAATAATACGGAAGAGCTTGAGGAGACGGCACGCCTGATGTTTACCCTGGGCGATCGTAAAATCCGCTACCTCAGTGCAGATGAAGTTGCTGAGCTGAGGAGCCGCTAATGCCAAAGTTTGCCGCTAATTTATCCACGCAGTTCACTGAATATCCCTTCCTGGCGCGTTTCGCTGCCGCTGCGCAGGCGGGATTTCGCGGGGTAGAGTTCCTTTTCCCTTATGACTATCCGGCTGAAGTGATTCAGGCTGAGCTGACGCGCCATCAGCTGGAGATGGTGTTATTTAACACCGCAGCCGGTAACACCGCTGCAGGTGAATGGGGCGTATCCGCCATTCCTGGCCGTGAGGCTGAAGCGCGCCGGGATATTGATTGTGCGCTGGAGTATGCCCTGGCACTTAACTGTCCGCAGGTACATATCATGGCCGCCACGCTGCCGCCCGGTGCAGAGCGTGCCGCCTATGAAGAGACGTTTGTGCGTAATATGCATTACGCCGCCGCGCGCTTTGCTCCGCACGGTATCCGCCTGCTGCTGGAGGCGCTCAATCCGGTCACTAAGCCGGGCTATCTCTATGCCAGCCAGTATCAGACGCTGGAGATGATGGCGCGTATTGATCGGCCAAACGTTTTTACCCAGCTCGATCTGTTTCATGCCCAGCTGGTCGACGGCAACCTCAGCCATCTGATCCGCACCTTTGCCGGGCGCTACCGGCATGTGCAGATCGCCTCCGCGCCGGATCGCCACGAGCCTGACGAGGGCGAAATCAACTATCCGTGGCTGTTTTCCCTGCTGGATGAAGTGGGCTACGACGGCTGGATAGGCTGTGAATATTTTCCGCGCGGTAACACGGTGGCGGGCCTTGGCTGGCTGCAACCCTGGCTGGAGCCCTGAGCTCCGGCGTCAACACCAGAAACCTGCTGATAACTATAATACTTCTCTGAGGTAAGACATGACGACCCCTCTGTTACTCCTGATCGCGGCGGTCAGCGTGCTGCTGCTCCTGCTGCTGGTGATCAAAGCTAAGGTACACCCGTTTATTGCGCTGCTGGTCGCCAGCCTGTTTGTTGCCCTCACTACCGGTATCCCGGGTGATAAAATCATGACGGTGATTCTGGGTGGGATGGGCAGTCTGCTGGGCAATATCGCCGCGATTATTGTTCTGGGCGCGATTCTCGGTGCGGTGATTGAAGCGTCAGGCGGTGCTGATGCGCTTGCCAGGCGGTTTACGGCGCTGCTCGGACCGCAGCGCATGGTGGCCGGATTGACCACCGTCGCCTTTATACTGGGGCTGCCCGTGTTCTTTGATGTGGGTTTTATTATCGTGGTGCCGCTGATTTACGGCTTCGCCAAAGTGCTGCGTCTTTCGCCGTTGAAATTTGGCCTCTCTATGGCCGGTGTGATGCTGATGGTACACGTAGCGGTGCCAACGCACCCTGGCCCGGCCGCCGCAGCCGCACTGCTGAATGCGGACATCGGCTGGCTGATGATGACGGGCATTGGTATTTCAGTGCCGGTGGGCGTGGTGGGTTATCTGGTGGCAAAGTGGCTTAACCGCAAAAACTATCAGCTGTCGGTCAGCGTGCTGGAGCAGGTGCAGCTGACAAAGCAGCAGGCTCCGGCGCAACAGGTGGCTGCGCCCCCGGCAGCCGGCCTGGTCGCCAGCCTGATTGTGCTGCCGATTGCGCTGATTATGCTGGGCACGCTACTGCCGTCGCACCTGACGCCCGGCAGCATGGCGCACGGTCTGCTGACGCTGGCTGGCGCACCAGCCATGGCGCTGCTGATTACGCTGGCGCTGGCGTGCTGGCTGCTCGGCATCCGGCGCGGCTGGGGCAAAGAGAAGCTGGAGACGCTGTCAGAAAGCGCCATCGCCAACGCCGCCGGTGTGATCCTGGTATCCGGCGCTGGCGGGGCGTTTGGTAAAGTGCTGGTGGAGTCAGGCGTGGGTAAAGCGCTGGCGGAGTCGCTCACCACGATTCATTTGCCGCTGATCCCGGCTGCCTTTATCCTTTCACTGGCGCTGCGCGCATCCCAGGGCTCAGCCACGGTCGCGATTGTCACTACCTGCGGCCTGCTGACTACGGCGGTTACCGGACTGGGTGAAATGCAGCTGGTGCTGGTGGCGCTCTCTGCCTGCTTTGGCGCGCTGGGATTATCGCACGTTAACGACTCTGGCTTCTGGGTCGTCACGCGTTATCTTGGGCTGTCAGTTGCGGACGGACTAAAAACCTGGACCGTACTCACCACGGCGATGGGGCTGGCAGGATTTGCGCTGACCTGGCTTATCTGGTTACTGCTATAACATATGCGCGGCGGCGGGCAACACCCTGCCGCCGCAGCGCCTCTCCTCAGGAGACCAGCGCCTGAGCGTAGTGATAAAGCGCTTTCAGCTGCGCCATCTTATCCGCATCCTCTTCGTGCAGGCTGGCGAGCGACTCCAGCTCCAGCAGAAATGCCTGAACCCGCTCTGCATTTAACGCTTCGCGGCGATGCTGCAGCCAGCGCTGCTGCTCGCGATCGTCGAGCGTGCCGGGAAAATTACGCGCCCGGTAGCGGAACAGCAGCGGATTAACGCGCGCGTCGTTAAACGTGAGATCCAGCGCGGGCAGATTCTGCGGCGCCGTCTGACGCAGAATATTCATGCCGGCGCGATCGGCATCGCTGAAGAAGCCATCATAGAGCTGCGCATCAACATCCTCTGACGGTGTAAACGGCTCCGCTTCCGCAAACAGCGTCACCACTTTTTCGCGTACGGCGACGTGCTGGCGCAGCAGGGCGAGGTTCGCCAGGCAGTGCTGGCGATCAATCCCGAGCCGCTCCGCATCCTCCGGGCGCAGCGTACTGGCCGGGGCCAGCACCGGGCACTTATTGATGTGCACCAGCTTGATCGGCACCGGAGCCGCATCGCCCAGCTCGTTCTGCCGCGTATAGAGGCGCTCGCGCAGCGCGTCCGGCTCCAGTTCCAGCAGCGGCGTCATATCGCCCGCCAGGTCCGCCACGATCAGCGCATTTTTATTGTCAGGATGCCACGCCAGCGGCACGATCCAGCTGGTATTGCCGCGCGCGGCGCCAAACATACCGGAGACGTGAACCAGCGGCTTCATCTGCGGAATATCAATCAGGGTCATCAGCTTCTGCTTATTGCGATGCGCAAACAGAAATGCATACAGCTTTGGCTGCTTCTCTTTGACCAGTTTTGCCATCGCCAGCGTCGCCCATACATCCGACATCGCATCGTGCGCCTGTTCGTGCGCCACGCCGTTGGCCTGCGTGAGATGCTCCAGCTTAAAGCTGGGAAAGCCCTCATCATTTTCAGGCCAGACAATCCCTTCCGGGCGCAGCGCATAGCAGGCGCGCATCACATCCAGCAGATCCCAGCGCGAATTGCCGTTCTGCCAGCTCCAGCCGTAGGGATCAAAAAAGTTGCGGTAGAAGATATTGCGCGTGACCTCGTCGTCAAAGCGCACGTTGTTATAGCCGATAACACAGGTATTGGGCTGGGTAAACAGCGCGTGGATACGTGCGGCAAACTCCGCTTCCGTAACACCGCGCGCGCGCGCAACCTGCGGCGTAATGCCGGTGATCATCACCGCTTCCGGCTGCGGCAGATAGTCATCTGCAGGCTGACAGTAGAACACCTGCGGTTCACCCACCGGGTTAAAGTCGGCATCGGTGCGCAGGCCGGCAAACTGGGCCGGACGATCCAGCGACGGGCTCTTCCCGAAGGTTTCATAATCATGGAACAGAAAGGTGAACTCAGAGGCGGGCACGGCGTTATCCTGGATTGAAAAATCAACCCACAGAATAGTCGGGCGTTTCAGTCAGCACAACCCTCATCCATTGCGCTGCGGGCGGGGCTGAGCTTTTTCTGTACGGGACATACTTTTTTTCAATTTATTCAGATATCAAAGCGCTATTTGCCGTACAACGTGCGGCGGTAAATTCATTTTTAAACTGAGGACGATGTGTTGAAAAGGCGTGTGTGGGTAACTCTTTCTGGATTAGTGTTTGTGGCATCAATAGCGCAGGCGGATGACAGCCTGGCGTTTCCCGTGACGGCGCCGGGTATTGATGCCGCATCATGGGTATTAATGGACGCTACCACCGGGCAGATCCTCACTGCCGGCAATCCGGATGCGGAGCGTAATCCCGCCAGCCTGACCAAACTGATGACCGGCTACGTGGTCGATCGCGCCGTCGATCAGGGGAAAATTACCCGGGATGATGTTGTCACCGTGGGCAAAGATGCCTGGGCAGCAGGAAATCCGGTGTTTAAAGGCTCTTCGCTGATGTTCCTCAAGCCAGGTGATAAAGTCACGGTGCGCGATCTGATGCGCGGGGTCATTATCGACTCCGGCAACGACGCCTGCGTGGCGCTGGCAGACTATGTCGCCGGCAGCCAGGAGAGCTTTGTCACCATGATGAATCACTATGTGCAGAAGCTCGGTCTGACGCATACCCATTTTGAAACCGTGCACGGCCTTGATGCGCCGGGTCAGCACACTACCGCGCGCGATCTGGCGGTGCTCTCGCGCGCCATTATTAATGGCGAGCAGGACTTTTACGCTATGTACAGCGAAAAGACCCTGAGCTACAACGGCATTACGCAGAACAACCGCAACGGCCTGCTGTGGGATCAGCATCTGCACGTGGACGGCATGAAAACCGGCCATACCGAGAGCGCCGGGTTTAATATCGTCGCCTCCAGCGTTGAAGGCCGTCACCGGCTGATTGCGGTGATCATGGGCGGCAAAAGTTCCAAAGGACGCGAAGAGCAGGCGCGCAAACTGCTGACGTGGGGGCAGAGTAACTTTGATACCGTACAGCTGTTCCATGCCGGCAAGAAGATCGGCAGTGAAAACGTCTGGTATGGCAATCCGCATAAAGTCGAAGTAGGCACCACGCAGGATATCTATCTGTCTCTGCCGCGCAGCGAAGTGGCTAACGTGATGGCGAAATATGTTATCGATCGCAAAGATCTCACCGCGCCGCTGAAAGCGGGCGAGCAGATTGGTGAGATTCAGGTACTGGATAAAGATAAAGAGCTGGCAAGCTATCCGCTCTATGCGCTGCAGACGGTTGAAGAGGCGGGCATCCTTACCCGTATCAGCGACTACGTGAAGCGTAAACTCTGACCGGTTTAATCGTGGCGTTACCACTGCGTTTCCTTATTGAAAGCAGAATGTAACGCCACGGTTACCTGATGCGTACGGATAGAAAAAAAGCGGGAAAAAGCGGCAGCAGGGGCTGAAGCCTGCTGCCATGCCAGGGTAACATAGCGCGCAAATTTTTCCCGTTTCCGGATCACCATGTTACGCGCTGACAAGCCTGTCTCGTCGATTGAATTCTGGTTCTACCGTCACTACCGCGCCGTACACGGCGTGCGTATCGCTATCGCCTTTGTGCTCTGCTTTCTGTTTGTCAGGCTGACAAATATTCCCGAAGGTACCTGGCCCCTGATTACGCTGGTGGTGGTAATGGGACCTATCTCCACCTGGGGAAACGTGCTGCCGCGCGTGATCCAGCGCATCAGCGGAACCTTTGCCGGGCTGATTTCCGGTCTGATTGCGCTGAAGCTGGAGCTTATCTCGCTGCCGCTGATGCTGGTCTGGTGCTTTGCGGTAATGATTGTCTGTGGCTATCTGACGCTGGGCAAACATCCCTATATGGCGCTGCTGATTGGCATCACGCTCGGCGTGGTGGTAGGGGCGCCAGCCGGTGATTTCACCGTGGCGCTGTGGCGCGGCGGCGATGTGATTTTAGGCTCGCTGATGGCGCTGCTGTTCAGCGCTATCTGGGCGCAGCGCGCCTATATCCACTGGCGTATACAGCTTTCAGATGCGTTTGTCAGCATGGCAAAGATCCATCACGCCGGCTTTTCCCCTAATCTGGTCGAGAAGCCGCGTCTCAATACGCGCTTTCAGAAGCTGCTCAGCAGCGTGATCAGAATGCGCGCGCTGCTTGAGCCCGCCAGCAAAGAAACCCGTATTCCAAAATCGGTGTTTGAAGCGATCCAGACCATCAACCGTAACATGGTCAATACCATGCAGATGCAGATTGAAGCCTGGTGGGCCTCACGCGAGAGTCATCTGCTGCTGCTCAGTGCACCTGCGCTGCGGCGTACCCAGCAGATGACCGAAGAGACGCTGAACGCGCTGGCGCTGCTGCTGCAAAAAGGCGAGACGGAGCAGGTTATCGCAAACAGCCACGCCCTCGAGGAGATCGTGCAGGAGCTGGAGGCGCTGATCGCCAGCGGCAGCGCGCAGCTTGAAACCACGGCGATCTACGGCTACGTCTGGCTGAGCCTGGAGCAGGCGCGGCAGCTGGAACGCATGACCGATCTGGTCCGGCTGGCGCTGCGTAAATAGTTTTCTCCGGCAACCACTTAGTGCGAATCGCCCTTTCTTTGCGCTAAGATAAGAGCCAGTCTGAAATTTGCTGTGAGAATTGCTAACCCGGCTCAACAGCCGCTAAGCTACAACTCTTGACGTTATATGACTATTCCGCCTGCTGCTGCAGGCCTTAAGAAAGGTGCCAACATGGAAAATGCCAAGCAATCATTTCAGGACGTGCTGGAGTTTGTGCGTATGTTTCGTCGTAAAAACAAACTGCAGCGCGAAATTCACGATAACGAAAAGAAAATCCGTGATAACCAGAAACGTGTGTTGCTGCTGGATAACCTGAGTGAATATATTAAACCCGGCATGAGCGTGGAGGCGATCCAGGAGATTATCGCCTCTATGCGCGTGGACTATGAAGATCGCGTGGATGAGTACATTATTAAAAACGCCGATCTGTCAAAAGAACGCCGCGATCTGTCGAAAAAGCTGAAAGGCATGGGTGAACCGAAAGGGCACTAAGCTCAACGATGTGGTTTCACTGTGACGAGGTCGCCATTATGGCGACCTTTTTAATGCCTGCGCCAGAACCTGCAGCTGGCGGGCAATCTCATTGTTATTCAGGCCATCCCGCTGCGGAGCGGCCGTGGTTTCGCGCAGAATCAGCCCGGTTTCGAGCAACGGCGCAGGCAGCGTCTCTCCGGCCAGCTGCGCCAGGATCCGGTCCACGCTGATACGCCCAAGCTGCTGCAGATCCTGCCGGATGGTGGTCAGCGGGGGCTGATACCAGGCGCTCTCTGCGGTGTCATCGTAGCCAATCAGCGAGATATCTGCCGGGATCGCCACGCCGTGCTGATGTAGCGCGCGCATCGCACCCAGCGCCATCTGATCGTTAGCCACCAGCAGCGCCTGTGGCAGCCGATTCGGCAGCAGGGTGAGCAGCGCCTGATAGCCGGACGCCGCGCTCCAGTCACCCTCCAGAATGCAGCAGGGCTGCAGCTGATGCTGTGCCAGCGCCCGCTGCCAGTCAGCAAAACGTGCGCGGGCAGACGCTGAGCGCGCCGGACCGTTCAGCACGCCGATTTCACGATGCCCCAGCGCCACCAGATGATCCACCGCCTGCTGTGCCCCGCAGCTGCTCTGATACTGACACTGCGGCACCGGCGCACAGGCTTCGACATCAAGAAACAGGGCGGGTTTACTGCCGCACTGCTGCTGAATCTGCGCCGCCTGCGCGGCATCCAGCGGCAGGTTAATCAGCAGGGCATCAACGCGCTGTGCCAGCAGCTCATTGACCGTATCCGGTGCGGCACTCTGCGCGTTAGCCATGGCGATTACCAGGTGATATCCCGCAGCGGCAGCCTGTTGCTGAATCGCAGAGGCGATCTGCGCCGGCGCCATCAGCGCCAGATCGCTGGTGGCCAGCCCCAGCGTGCGCGTTGCCTTTCCCGCCAGCTGCTGCGCCACCCGGTTGGGTACGTAGCTGAGTTCTGCCATCGCCGCCTCTACCCGGGCGCGCGTGCGTGCCGAGACCTGCGACGAATGGTTCAGTACCCGGGATACCGTTTGATAAGAGACGCCGGCCAGGCGGGCGACATCATCCAGCGTTACAGAGCGCGCGGTCATTACATTCTCCTGAATTGACTGCGGCGAGTGTAACAAATTTTCCCGTTGCTCACCTGTTCCCGCGCTGTTCAAAGCCGGGTAACGCCCATGGCTGCCGCCTGCTGCTCCCACGCGAGCACCTCATCGTAGTAGCTGCGGCGGGGCACGGAGAAACCGGCCAGCAGATTGGCCTGCATCAGCGGTTTGAAATCCTCAACGTTGGCCAGTTCAAATAACGCGCTGCGCAGCTTTTCCAGCAGCAGGCTGTCGGTGCGGGCAGAGGTAATAAGCGGCAGGGCCGGGCAGAGCGGCGTCTCGCCAATAATGGCCACATCGGCCAGCGCCTGCGGCTGATATTTCTGCAGCAGCGCCCAGGTAATACAGTCAATGGCGGCGATATCCGCTTCATTGCGGCGCAGCGCTGCCAGCGACTGCTGATGGCTGCCGCTGAAGTGCGTTTCGGCAAAAAATTTACCGTTCTCTGCAAGCGGTGCAATCGCATAGCGCAGGGCGTTGTAACCGGAGTGTGAGTCAGCGCTGTTGCATACGGCACGGCGTCCGCGAAAATCTTCCAGCATGCGGGCATTCTCCGCCTGGCGCACCACCAGCCAGCTGCGATAACGCAGATCCTGGCAGCCCGCTGCGCACGACTGCAGCGTACCGACCAGCTGTACTTCCGGCAGCTGGCTGACCAGCGCATAGCCGCAGGTCTGGCTCAGCAGCAGATGGTCGTCGCGCCAGTGGCTAAGCAGATTGTCCGGGGCGATCACCTCTGCTGTCACATCACGTTTTGCCAGCAGTTTCAGCAGCGCATCGGTTGTAGCCGCCGTTGTCGCGCTGTCGATGTCATACATAGGTAAAGAGATAAGGTGCATAGGGCATCCCTGAGTGCATCAGCCTGTTCGGCAAATCAGTGCTTTAAGAATAGCTGAGATTGATAAGCGAGAGGGTGGCTGCAATTGTACAAAAAAGTTGAAGATGCGCACGAAAACTATTGGCTATCACTGCCTGCCGCACTGGCGTACCCTCTGTTTATCGATTTATGCATACGTAACGCCAGGCGGTCCTGTCGCTGGCGGGGAGCACTGAAACATGAAAAAAATTGGCTTTCTCTCATTTGGTCACTGGACGCCGTCGCCTCATTCTGCCACCCGCTCGGCGCAGGATGTACTGCTGCAATCTATCGATCTTGCGGTGGCGGCAGAAGAGCTGGGGGCCGACGGCGCCTACTTCCGCGTCCACCATTTTGCCCGTCAGCTGAGTTCACCTTTTCCGCTGCTGGCGGCGGTGGGGGCGAAGACCCGCCGCATTGAAATCGGGACTGGCGTTATCGATATGCGTTATGAAAATCCGCTCTATATGGCAGAAGATGCGGGCGCAGCCGATCTGATCTCTAACGGTCGTCTGCAGCTCGGGCTGAGCCGCGGTTCACCGGAGCAGGTGATTGAGGGTTATCGCTACTTTGGCTTCGATCCCCGCGCCGGCGAGAGCGATGCAGATATGGGACGCCGGCATACCGAGGCGCTGCTGGACGTGCTGCGCGGCGAGGGGTTTGCAAAGCCAAATCCGCAGCCTATGTTTCCAAACCCGCCAGGGCTGTTGCGCCTGGAGCCGTTCTCTGAAGGGCTGCGCGAGCGTATCTGGTGGGGCTCCGGTTCAAACGCCACCGCCGTCTGGGCTGCAGAGCAGGGGATGAACCTGCAGAGTTCTACGCTGAAAGATGATGAAACCGGCGAACCCTTCCATATGCAGCAGGCACAGCAGATCCGTGCCTACCGCGCAGCCTGGGCTGCCGCAGGCCATCAGCGCACGCCGCGCGTGTCGGTGAGCCGCAGTATTTTTGCGCTGATGAATGATACCGATCGCGCCTATTTTGGCCGTGGCGGTCAGGATCAGGATTCAGTCGGTTTTCTGGATGAGAAGACGCGCGCCATCTTCGGCCGCAGCTACGCCGCCGAGCCGGATCGCCTGATAAAGATGCTGGCAGAAGATGAAGGCATCGCAGAGGCTGATACGCTGCTGCTGACGATTCCAAATCAGCTCGGCGTGGATTATTGCGCGCACGTTATCGACAGCATCCTCACCCACGTCGCCCCGGCGCTCGGCTGGCGTTAACCGGCTGCGTATGAAACCAGGGCCGCATTAATGCGGCCCCTACGCGCATCATCGTAGGGGCGCCATTTATGGCGCCCTTTGCCGCTTATAAAACCAGGACCGCAACAATGCGGCCCCTACATATACCGCCACCGTAGGGGCGCCATTCATGGCGCCCTTGGGCACGTATGAAACCAGGGCCGCAATAATGCGGCCCCTACGCGCATCATCATCGTAGGGGCGCCATTCATGGCGCCCTTTGCCGCGTATAAAACCAGGGCCGCAATAATGCGGCCCCTACGCGCATCATCATCGTAGGGGCGCCATTCATGGCGCCCTTTACCGCGTATAAAACCAGGGCCGCAATAATGCGGCCCCTACATATACCGTCACTGTAGGGGCGCCATTAATGGCGCCCTGGTCGCACATGAAACCAGGGCCGCAATAATGCGGCCCCTACGTACATCGCCACCGTAGGGGCGCCATTCATGGCGCCCTTTGCCGCGTATAAAACCAGGGCCGCAACAATGCGGCCCCTACATATACCGCCACCGTAGGGGCGCCATTAATGGCGCCCTTTGCCGCGTATAAAACCAGAGCCGCAATAATGCGGCCCCTACGCACATCGCCACCGTAGGGGCGCCATTCATGGCGCCCTTTACCGCGTGTGAACCCGAGGGCCGCAATAATGCGGCCCCTACATATACCGTCACCGTAGGGGCGCCATTAATGGCGCCCTGGCCGCACATGAAACCAGGGCCGCAATAATGCGGCCCCTACATATACCGTCACCGTAGGGGCGCCATTAATGGCGCCCTGGTCGCATGTGAACCCGAGGGCCGCATCAATGCGACCCCAGCGGCATCAAGCGGTGCCGCGCTCCCACCACAGCTTGTCCAGCGCATAATAGCGGTCGCGCTCTTCTTCTGGCTGATTGAGATCGCGCTTCCACGGCTTGGCGAGGATATAGTGCAGGTTTTTAACCTTATCCTGCTGCCACATAGCGCTATGCTGAAATGGCAGCGTCTTCAGCGCGTTATAGATATAGGAGAGCGGCAGCCAGCGTCCGGCAAACACTTCATTCAGCAGATCCTGCTCGGAGAAGGGATAGCGTTTAAGATCGTCAATCTCCTGCACTTTCTGCTGCAGCCAGCTGAACACAGCGTTATCCGGTTTCAGCACCAGAAAACCGCCGTTGAGATAAGCATCAAGCGTGGCGGGTGCTGCTTCACCCCGGTCATGCCAGGTATAGTGGCAGTTTTCCGGCTGCCAGCTGGCCGGATAGCTCGCAATCTGGTTTGGATTACAGCGGCAGGCGTGGCAGGCGGCCAGCGCATACTTACCCATATCCAGCGTAAACAGCTCATCCATATTCTGCAGAACCAGCATATCGGCATCCAGAAAGACCACGCGCTCATAATCGGTCAGCTCCCATGCGCGTAGTTTGCTCCACACCTCGCCAAACTGTGCTGAGGCGTAGTGCTGCTCCAGCGCGCTGTCAGGCATCAGCGGCGCGACCGGGTGGATCACGCAGCCCGCAGCCTGCAGCGCAGCGCGCGTGTCAGCATCGATTGCATCCGTTACCATAACAACCAGCGGCCAGCGGGTTTCACTGCGCTGAAGCGAACGGTGCAGTGCTTTCACGCCAATAACATAATCGGGCTGCGTCAGCAGCGTTACCCAGGCGAACATACTCTCTCCCTGTACAAACATCAGTCAAAAAGCGCGGTGGTATAGTCGTTACTGAAACGACGGGAAGGATCCAGCGTCTCACGCACCGCGCGGAACGCATCCCACTGCGGATAGATATCGCGCCACTGATAGCGCTGCGGATCGTAATATTTTCCCCAGTGCGGGCGTCCGCCTTCGGCGACCAGCAGCTTCTCCACTTCCGTCAGAAAATGCAGGCCCTCCTGCGACAGCGAGCCATCATCCGCGTAGTAGACCACAAAGCCAAAGAAGCAGGAGGGCTGCTGATGTGACGGGCTCAGCCAGCCCTCCGAGGCGCCGGTGCAGCGCAGGATAATCGGGTAGTGCATATGCGGCTGATGCTCAGCGTACCAGGCTTTGATTTTGCTGATAATCTGCGGCGTCTTATCGAGCGGCACGGCAATTTCTACGTTGATCTGCGGCACCGCGATGCCGCGACAAAAAAGCTGATAAATATCGCCGCTGACATCGGTAAAGTCGCGGAAGCGGGTGACGGTGCGGAACTGTTTACCGCCTTTACCGTGGATTTGCGTATCGCGGTGCATCTGCGCCAGCGTCTGATCGATCGTATGGTTCAGGCTGCTGTCGGCGTTATCGCCATGCTCAATCACCTGACGTCCGTTGGCGTGCCAGGCCTGCGTATCCTCATCGCTCGCCTGCTCAGCGTTCCAGACGTGCATCAGGTTGTCATCGACAAACCACCAGGCTTTGCTCAGCTCGTAGTCGCTGTTCCACTTCAGCAGATCCTGCTCCAGCCCATCGGCGCTGACGGCAAACTTGTAGCAGGTAAATAAGCGAAACGGCTGGGTGCGCAGTGTAACCGCCGTCACAACGCCAAGCGAACCCAGTGCAACCTGCGCTGCCGGGAACTCGGGCTCGCCGCGCGTAAACTCGCGTACGCTGCCATCAGCCAGCACCATACGGATGCGCAGCGCTTCATCGGCCAGTGAGCTCTGCTGTAATCCCTGACCGTGGGTGCCGGTTGCCAGCGCGCCGGCCAGCGTCTGAACGGCAATCACGCCTGGCGAAGAGGCGAGCATGCGATCGCGTGCGGTTAAGGTGTCATAAACTTCCTGCAGCAGCGTACCGGCGGCAAAAGTGATGGAATTGTCATCTTCAGCCACCACGCCGGTAAAGGCGCTCAGGTCAAGCAGCAGATCGTCAGGCTGCACGCAGAGCATCCGGCCTGGCGACAGCCGGCTGCCGACCAGACGCACTTTTCCGCGCGTGTCGCGCAGCAGCTGCTGCAGCTCAGCTTCCGTTTGTGGCTGATGCAGCTGCTGACGCTGACCCACAACAGAGTTCTGCGCCCAGTTCCACAGGGCCGTATCATGTTCAGTATCCTGGGTGTTGCGTAACGGATAGAGAAGGGCATCTTTATTCACTTCAGTGTTCCTTAGTCTCAGGTCTGTGACGGTCCCGTTGATGAGATCAAGCGTAGACCATCACAGCGAACCCGCAGACGACGGGGCCTGGCGAATGTAACGCAGCGTTGCCGCCACGGCCAGCTGACGATTGCGGCGGATGGTTTCCGCTTCGCTGTCGTCAGGGGTGAACAGCGTATGAAAGGTGTAGCGATTCGACACATGGTGCACGCAGATACTGCTGATTAGGCGGTGCACATCCACGCTGTTGAGGTCGCGGTAAAACAGACCCTGCTGCTGGCCACGCGTCAGTATCGCTTCAAGCAGATCGAGCGCGCTGCGGTTAAGCGTTTTGATCCGCTCAGACTGCATGATATAGCGCCCGCGCAGCAGGTTTTCGCTGCAGACCAGCCGCATAAAATCCGGGTGCGCCACATGATAATCAAAGCTCGCCTCAACCAGTTTGATCATCGCCTGCTCCGGTTCGAGCGTGGCAAGCTGCAGGCTGGTTTCATGCTCGCGCATGGCGCGATACACCTGCTCCAGCACCTCGATGTAGAGCGCCTCTTTGCTGGTGAAGTGATACACCACCATGCGTTTCGTGGTCTGCGCCAGCGCTGCAATCTGCTCCATGCGCGCGCCCGGCAGGCCATATTCAGCGAAAACAGAGAGCGCAGCCGCAATGATACGGCGCTTTAATCCTTCCGGATCGTTTTTGCGTTTACCGGGGGTTTCAGACATGGTTTTCACAGTATTGATCAAAAACTCCATGATAACACAGGCTTCCTGCGGCCCGGACAGCACGACGTGTGGCGCGAAGCCAGCGGTGAATTTCAGGCCATAAGGAGCGAATTTAGAAAGCGCGCAGAGAGGAGATCATTTTTACTATAGGGCTGTTTTTAAGACACAATTCAGGAGAAGTTATGTCAGTTCCCTCTTTAATCAGTACCAAAGAAGCTTCCCGGCTTAGCGCATATGCAATGGGCATCGGCAGTGAATTAAATATGAAAGATGTTACCCGGCCCAAAGGTATGCTGGAGCATGTTATCGATGTCTTTACATTAGGCGGAGTCAGAAGAGAAAAAGAGGAAGTCTATAAGTCAGTAATATCTGAGCTTAGAAGCGTGCTTCATGATAAAAAAATTACGCCAGATTCGCTGCAAAATATGAAAAAAATAAAGTTAAATCTCAATGAAATGGATATTACGTTAAGGCCCGATAGCCGGTATAACGCAATGCAGATTATCGTATCAAAAGGAAACGAAAAGGCAGAGGGTTTTGTACCTGACAGCAATTTTACTGCTCTCTGTTCATCGATCATGCTCAGAGAAAAATTAGGGCTCAGTAGAGATAATGATCTTCTTATGCCATCAGGAGAAATTAATCTTACAGATATTCATGAAGCTAATTTGAATTCAAAGGATGTTGTTTCGATTCTTAGTAATGTGCCTCCTCAGATAAAATTAATTACAACTGAAGAGAATGTAGATAGGTTAAAACTTGACTGTGATAAATTATCAGGAATAAATCATAATACTAAAATTTCTGGCAGCAATGAACCAGAAATAAAGATAAATATCTTAGGAAAAAGCATAACAAGCAACGATGTGGTTTTTTTTATCGAACCCCGGAAAAATTCTGACTCTGACTCTGACTCTGACTCTGACTCTGACTCTGCTGCAAAAAATTCTTCGAGTGTACATTTCGGTGAAGAAACGTTAAATTTTTATTATAAGCCTGAAGAAGATGCTGAAAGCCATCCACCTCTTTATGACAATATGCGAAACCGCAAAGACCTGTCGGTTAAAGTCAGTTAACACTTCGCAAAGCCTGACCTTTCAGGCCAGCCTGGTACATCACCAGCCAGTACCACATCAAAACATAACATAGCAAAAAGCCCGCTCAGGTTTCCCTGAGCGGGCTTTTCAGATTCTGGCTCCTCTGACTGGACTCGAACCAGTGACATACGGATTAACAGTCCGCCGTTCTACCGACTGAACTACAGAGGAATCGTGTGAACGAGGCGAATAGTAGCGAGCCCGATCCCGCTTGTCAAAGCCGCACTGCACACTTTTGGTTTAAGTGCGCGCAAAAGCACCATTCTGCTGCTTTTCTGCCTGATATGGCGGCAAAGCAAACTGCCAACAGGATCTCACTTCAGAGGCATTTCCGCTGAGATGTTAGAGGCGTGTCAAATTTTTGCGGTTTGCTGATTTTAAAACAACCGTTTCAGTGCTTTTATGATGAAAATTTCATATAAAGCAAGTATGAAACAAATGAACTGCTTATCATCACGCCGGAAACTATTTTTTACCCGGTGGCGGTGACAGCAAAATTAACCTGTTGATAAGGAGCGCGTTCTTCAGAGCAACATCAGCTGGCTTCAGCGCGAAAAGTGCAACTATCTAAAATCTGTACCCATAAATAACGCCAGCCGCGGTGCGCAAAGGCAAAAGATTTTTTTCATTTACCTGATGCATCATGCTGTGCGTGCGTTAACCAACAATAAGAAGGTAGAAGGTGCCCTATGAAATTTAAAAAAGCGTTAGTCACTTCCCTGTTGGCCTGCATGTTGCCCGCTGCGGTTATGGCGAAAGATCTGCAGGTTGGCGTCTCAATGGCGCTGTTTGACGACAATTTCCTGACCATTCTGCGTACGGCCATGCAGAAAGAGATGCAGAAAGATAACGTCAAAGGCCAGCTGGAAGATGCCAAAGGGGATGTGTCGCAGCAGCTGCAGCAGGTGCAGAACTTTATCGGGCAGGGCGTGGACGCCATCATCGTTAACCCGGTAGATACCAACGCCGTGAAACCGATCATGGACGCGGCGAAAAAAGCCAACATTCCGCTGATCTTCGTCAACCGTAAACCTGCCGGTGAACTCACGGACAAAATGGCGTATGTCGGCTCAGACTCCGAGCTGGCGGGCCGCCTGCAGATGGAAGCGCTGGCCAAAGCGATGAACGGCAAAGGCAACGTGGCGATTCTGATGGGCGATTTAGCAAACGAATCAACGCGCGACCGCACCAAAGGGGTGGAAGCGGTAGTAGCAAAATATCCTGATATCAAAGTGGTGCAGAAGCAGACCGCAAAATTCACCCGTAACGACGCGGTGGATGTGGTCAGCAACTGGATGACCGCCGGCGATGACATCCAGGCTATCGCCTCTAACAACGATGAAATGGCGATTGGCGCCCTGCAGGCGCTGGGTAAAAACCCGAACCATATCCTGATCGCCGGCGTGGATGGCACCCCGGATGCGCTGCAGATGCTGAAAAACGGCAAAATGGTCGCCACGGTTTTCCAGGATGCCAGCGGGCAGGGTGCAGGCGCGGTGCGGGCAGCGGTGAGTCTCGCAAAAGGGGAGAAAGTTGAGAAAGTGATCAACATCCCTTACCAGCTGATCACCAAAGAGAACATGGCGCAGTTTGAGAATCGCAACCAGAAATAACCGCTCCCCCCTTAAGCCGTATGGAGGTGATGTATGACCGCTTTTGCGCTTGAAGCCGAAGGCATCAGCAAGTTCTTCCCCGGAGTGAAGGCACTCGATAACGTCTCACTGCGAATCAGGCCGGGGTCGGTACATGCCCTGATGGGCGAGAATGGCGCAGGCAAATCCACGCTGATGAAATGCCTTATCGGGATTTACCGTCCCGATAAGGGCACCATTCGCATCAAAGGGGAACCCGTGCAGTTTCAGGACACTATGGATGCGCTGCGCTCCGGCATCTCAATGATCCATCAGGAGCTGAACCTGGTGCCGCACATGACCGTGGCGGAGAACATCTGGCTCGGGCGTGAACCGATGAAGTTTGGCTTCGTTGATCACGCCCTGCTAAACCGCCAGACGCAGGCGTTGCTCAACAAACTCAATATCCGCCTCAAGGCGGATCGCATGGTGGGCGAGCTGAGCATTGCAGCGCAGCAGATGGTGGAGATTGCCAAAGCGGTATCGTGGAACTCTGACGTGGTGATCATGGATGAACCCACCTCCGCGCTGACCGAAACCGAAGTGGCGCACCTGTTCACTATCATTCGCGACCTGCGGGCGCAGGGCAAGGCGATTATCTATATCAGCCATAAGATGGATGAGATCTTTACCATTACCGATGAGATCAGCATCTTCCGCGACGGCACCTGGGTCGGCAGCAACGATACCAGCGCGTTTACGCGGCAGTCGCTGATCACCCAGATGGTCGGGCGTGAGCTGACCCAGCTGTTCCCGAAATTCAACGGCACCATCGGCGACGATGTGCTGACGGTGCGCGGCCTGAGCAGCAAAGAGCGCTTCAGCGATATCAGCTTCAGCGTACGCAGAGGAGAGATTCTGGGCGTGGCCGGGCTGGTGGGCGCAGGACGCAGTGAGGTGATGGAGAGCCTGTTTGGCATGGAGAGCTACGACAGCGGTGAAGTGCTGATTGACGGCGTGCCGGTCAGCATCGATTCGCCCTCCACGGCCATTGAGAAAGGTATGGCGTTTCTGACTGAGGATCGCAAGAAGTCAGGGCTGTTTCTGGTTCTCTCAGTAATGGAGAACATGAGCATCGTTAACATGCCCGGCTACACCGGCAAAAGCGGCTTTGTCAGCCATGTGAAAATGGCGCAGGACTGTATGGAGCAGATCCGCAAGCTCAATATCAAAACCCCGACCATGGATCAGATCATCAATAACCTCAGCGGCGGTAACCAGCAGAAGGTGCTGATTGCGCGCTGGCTGCTGGCACAGCCGAAGATCCTGATTCTGGACGAACCGACCCGCGGCATCGATGTGGGAGCCAAAGCAGAGATCTACCGCCTGATCAGCGAACTCGCGAATCGCGGCGTCGCTATCATCATGGTCTCCTCTGAGCTGCCGGAAATTCTCGGCATGAGTGACCGCATCATGGTGATGCACGGCGGGCGCATAACCGGCATCCTCAGTAAAGAAGAGGCCGATCAGGAAACCATTTTGTCGCTGGCATCTGAGTGAGGCTTGAGATCCCTATGAATAATGTAAAAGCTACGGCCCCGCAGGCCACTGAACAAAGCTCCTTCTTCAGTAATCTGCGCCATAAACTGCCGAAAGATACCGGCATTTTTGTGGTGATGTTAGGCATTGCGCTGATTTTTGAAATTGCCGGCTGGTACGTACGCGATCAGTCTTTTCTGCTCAACACCAACCGTTTAGTTCTGATTGTCCTGCAGGTTGCGATCATCGGTATTATTGCGGTTGGCGTTACGCAGGTCATCATCACCACCGGCATCGATCTCTCCTCCGGCTCCGTTATCGCCCTGACGGCGGTGGTGGCGGCAAGCCTGGCGCAAACCTCAGAAAGCCTGTCGCCGATGTTCCCCTCGCTGGTTAACCTGCCTGCGGCTATCCCTATCGGCGCCGGTATTGGTGTCGGACTGCTGTGCGGCGTTATTAACGGCGTGCTGATCACCCGCACCGGTATCCCCCCCTTTATCGCCACGCTGGGGATGATGGTGTCCGCGCGCGGCCTGGCGCAGTACTATACGCAGGGTAATCCGATCAGCTTTCTGTCAGACAGCTTTACCTCGATTGGTCAGGGCGCCATGCCGGTGATCATCTTCCTGGTGGTGGCGTTCCTGTTCCACATCGCGCTGAAACATACCCGCTACGGCAAATATGTCTATGCCATTGGCGGCAACATGACGTCAGCCAAGGTGTCCGGCATCAACGTTAACAAGTATCTGATCATTGTCTACACCATCGCCGGCGCGCTCTCGGGCCTGGCAGGCGTCGTACTGGCAGCACGCGTCAGCAGCGGCCAGTCAAGCATGGGGATGGCGTATGAGCTGGATGCTATCGCCGCAGCGGTTATCGGCGGCAGCAGCCTGATGGGGGGTGTGGGCCGTATTACCGGCACGCTGATCGGTGCCGTGATTCTGGGACTTATCAAAAGCGGCTTTACCTTTGTGGGTGTGGACGCCTATGTGCAGGACATTATCAAAGGCATGATCATTGTGGCTGCGGTTTCCATTGATATGCATCGCAACCGCAAAAAACGCTGAGTCACCTCGCTCTGCGGCATGGCTGACCCCGGCATAACCGGGGTCAGGCCGGAGGCAGCAAGCAACGCTACCGCCTCTCTGTCATCACTTTTTTGCACGTCTGCCTTGCAGGTTTTGCACCAGCAGAGTGCATGCCATTTTCCGCTTTACCCGCCCGCTGCGGCATCAGTACACACCGTTTCCTTTCAGGTAATCACAAAAGCTTATTTTCCAGTCTCTTAATCGCTACCGTCCGCCGTTTTTTTCCGCGATGAAATAACTGGCCTGCTTATTGCAAAACTCTGTTTATCGGCCAGCAGGCCACGCGCCCTTCAGGGGATAACCGGATTGACGGAGGCAACATGAACTTAAGACGGCTGAAGTATTTTGTGAACATCGTCGATATCGGCAGCCTGACCCGCGCCGCCGAAGTGCTGCATATTGCGCAACCGGCGCTCAGTCAGCAGGTGGCAACGCTGGAGAGCGAACTGGATCAGCAGCTGTTGATCCGCACCAAGCGCGGCGTAACGCCCACCGACGCGGGTAAAATTCTCTATGCGCACGCCCGCACCATATTGCGCCAGTGTGAACAGGCGCAGGCCGCTGTCAGCAAAGCGGGCCAGACGCTGAGCGGGCAGGTTTCTATCGGTCTCGCACCCGGCACGGCCGCCTCCTCTCTGACCATGCCGCTGCTGCAGACCATGCGCGAGCAATATCCTGACGTGCTGGTGTATCTGCATGAAAACAGCGGCAGTTCGCTGAATGATAAAGTGCTGAACGGTCAGCTCGATATGGCCGTGCTCTACGATCGCTCGCCGGCGGCAGGCGTGACCAGCCTGCCGCTGCTGAAAGAGGAGCTCTATCTGGTCGGCGCCACCGCCTGTCCGGGATCGGCTGTGGATCTGGCCGATGTGGCGCAGATGAACCTGTTCCTGCCGCGCGACTACAGCGCGGTGCGCAAGCGGGTGGACGAAGCGTTTTCACTGCGCCGCCTGAGCGCGCGCATCATCGGCGAAATTGAATCGATCGCCACCCTGACCGCGGCGGTCTCCAGCGGGCTGGGCGTAACCGTGCTGCCTGAATCCGCGGCCCGGGCGCTGGTCAGCTCAACGCACGCCTGGATGGCACGCATTACCTCACCGTCGCTGACGCTGCCGCTGTCGCTCAATATGTCTGCGCAGCTGCCGCTCTCACCCGCGGCGCAGGCGGTCAAAACCATACTGCTGTCGCTGCTGAATAAGCCAGCGGTTGCCGATCGCGAGCTGATGCTGGTGGGCTAAAAACTACAGCGCCACGATAACGCTCCTTATTACTAAACCGCATAACAGGCGGTTTTTTATTATTTGTTGTATTGATGCCTGCTCCCTACCATGGCGAAAACCGTGCCAGAAGGGAGAGAGGGTGTGAATTTCCAGCAACTTAAAATTATTCGGGAAGCCGCCCGCTGCGACTTCAATCTGACTGAAGTCGCCAACACGCTGTTTACCTCGCAGTCCGGGGTCAGCCGGCATATCCGCGATCTGGAAGATGAGCTGGGCGTAGAGATATTTATCCGGCGCGGAAAACGTCTGCTGGGCATGACGGAGCCAGGCAAAGCGCTGCTGACCATAGCCGAACGCATTCTCGATGAGGCGGGCAAGGTACGGCGTCTGGCCGATGTGTTTACCAACGAGACCAGCGGCGTGCTGACAATTGCCACCACCCACACGCAGGCGCGTTACAGCCTGCCGCGCGTTATCAAAGCGTTCCGCCAGCTCTATCCCAACGTGCGGCTGGAGCTGAATCAGGGCTCGCCGCAGGAGATTGTCGCCATGCTGCTGGCCGGCGAGGCGGATGTTGGTATCGCCTCCGAACAGCTGGTTAACCACGCCAGCCTGGCGGCTTTCCCCTGGTTCAGCTGGCATCACTCGCTGCTGGTGCCGTCCGGCCATGAGTTGCAGCAGCAGCAGCCGGTGTCGCTTGAAAGCCTGAGCGCCTGGCCGTTAATCACCTACCGGCAGGGGATCACCGGTCGTTCACGCGTGGATCGGGCGTTTCAGGCGGCCAGCCTGCGGCCCGATATTGTGCTGAGCGCGCAGGATTCTGACGTGGTGAAAACCTATGTTGAGCTGGGGCTGGGCGTTGGCGTACTCGCCGATCAGGCGTGTGATATCTATCAGGGCGAAAACCTGGTCAAGATTGATGCCCGTCACCTGTTTGAAGCTAACACCGTCTGGCTTGGTCTGAAGCGCGGACAGCTGCAGCGCAACTATGTCTGGCAGTTTCTGGAGCTCTGCAACGCTAATTTGTCGCTGGAGGAGATCAAGCGACAGGCGCTCTCCTATGAGAGTGAAGAAGAGCCGGCGCTCGATTTTCAGATCTGAGGCTGTCAGGCGCGGCAGCGGTGTGGCACTCTTCTTCTGCATTCATTAAGGGGGAACCGCATGAGCATGACGTTGCGTGATATTACGGCGGCCGACGCCGCAGCGGGCTATGCCCTGACGCAGCAGGTGGGCTGGCCACACCGTCCTGAGGACTGGCAGCAGCTGATTGCGCTGGGTGAAGGCGTGGTGATGGAGGAGGCGGGACGACTCTCCGGCTGCGCGCTTGGCTGGCGCTGGGGAAGCAGCGCAGCCACCATCGGTCTGGTGGTGGTGGATCAGCAGGCGCGCGGACGCGGTATCGGCCGCAAGTTAATGCAGGCGCTGATTACGCGCTTCGCCGGTTGCACGCTGCGCCTGCATGCAACGGAAATGGGTAAAGGGCTTTATGCACAGCTGGGATTCAGGGAGTGTGGTCAGGTATGGCAGTACCAGACGGCGGCATTCGCCGCGCCTCCCGCTATAACGCTGCCGCCAGCGCTAAGCCTGGAGCCGGCATGCAGCGCAGCCTGTGCGGAACTCTGCGCGTCCGACTGGCAGGCGACCGGACTGCAGCGTGCGCGTCTGCTGCAGCAGTTGCTGCCTGGCAGCGTGCTGGCACGCGATGCGCAGGGAGTACAGGGTTTTGCCAGCCTGCGTCGCTTTGGCCGCGGCTGGACCATCGGCCCGGTTATCGCCCGTGACGGCACCGTGGCGCAGGCGCTCGTTACCGCGCTGCTGCAGACGCTGACCGGCCAGTTTGTCCGGCTGGATACGCCAGACGCCAGTCTGGCGGAGTGGCTGGCAACGCTGGGTCTGCAGCAGGTCGATGCGCCGCACATTATGGTGCACGGCACCCCCTGGCGCCCGACAGAAGATATGCACTGTTTTGCGCTGGTCTCCCCGGCGCTGGGTTAGGCAGCCAGCGGGCGCAGTCAGGCCATAATCCGGCAGATCCTCTGCACGCCCGTTTCTGTCAGCTACCCTTAAAAGCTGACAACAGCCTTTAAGGGAGCAGCGGGATGAGTAAAAAAACCAGCGATTTTTTTGTCGAGCGCCTGCAGGCGTGGGGCGTCACGCGCATTTATGGCTATCCGGGCGATGGCATCAACGGCGTGCTGGGCGCTATCCAGCGCGCCAATAAAGCGGGTGCCGGGATTGAGTTTATCCAGGTACGGCATGAAGAGATGGCGGCATTTATGGCTGCCGGTCACGCCAAATTTACCGGTGAGCTCGGCGTCTGCCTCTCCACCGGCGGGCCGGGCGCTACCCACCTGCTGACCGGTCTTTACGATGCCAAAATGGATCATGCACCGGTGCTGGCGATCGCCGGACAGGCTGAAGTGACCGCGCGCGGCGCCAGCTATCAGCAGGAGATGAACCTCGATCGCGTGTTTGCTGATGTCGCTAATTTTGTTCAGGAAGCGGCCGCACCGGCGCAGATCCAGCATCTGGTCGATCGCGGCGTGCGCATCGCGAAAGCGCAGAACGGCGTGGCGGTGCTGATCCTGCCGAAAGATATTCAGGATGAAACCTGGCAGCCACCGCAGCACGCACACGGCTTTACCCACTCCGGTCCTGGCTACCAGCGTCCGAAAATCGTGCCGTATGAGGCAGATCTGCAGCGCGCGGCAGAGGTCCTCAACGCCGGCAGCAAGGTGGCGATACTGATTGGCGCAGGTGCGCGCGGCGCGGCAGTGGAAGTGGTGCAGGTCGCGAACCTGCTCGGTGCGGGCGTCGCTAAAGCGCTGCTGGGTAAAGATGTGCTGCCGGACGATGCGCCTTTTGTCACCGGTTCGATCGGCCTGCTCGGCACTAAACCGTCGTGGGATCTGATGCAGGAGTGCGATACGCTGCTGATGATCGGCACCGGCTTCCCGTGGACCGAGTTTCTGCCTGCCGAGGGCAAAGTGCGGGCGGTACAGATTGATATTGATCCGGCGATGCTGGGCCTGCGCTACCCCTGTGAAGTCAACCTGCACGGAGATAGCGCTGAAACCCTGCGGGCGCTGATCCCGCTGCTGCAGCACAAAAGCGATCGCCACTGGCAGGAGCAGATTGCGCTGCAGGTGCGCGACTGGTGGCAGCTGATGGAGGAGCGGGCGCTGGCGCCAGCTAATCCGGTTAATCCACAGCGGGTAGTGTGGGAGATGTCGCCACAACTGCCAGACAACGCCATTGTTACCTCAGATTCCGGCTCCTGTGCCAACTGGTTTGCGCGCGACTATCGCGTGAAGCAGGGGCAGCGCGCCACGCTCTCCGGCGGTCTTGCCTGCATGGGTGCCGCCGTACCGTTCGCGATCGCCGCCAAATTTGCTTATCCCGATAAACCGGTCGTGGCGCTGGTCGGAGACGGGGCGATGCAGATGAATAATATGGCTGAGCTGATCACTGTTCAGAAATACTGGCAGCAGTGGGACGATCCGCGGCTGATTGTCTGCGTGTTTAACAACCAGGATCTTAACCAGGTGACCTGGGAGCAGCGCGTGATGGAAGGCAATCCGCGCTTCGAAGCGTCACAGCAGCTGCCGGATGTGCCCTACGCGCGTTTTGCCGAGAGTCTTGGCCTGCAGGGGATCGTGGTGGATAATCCGGATGAGTTAGCCGCCGCCTGGCAGCAGGCGCTGAGCGCAAACCGCCCGGTGGTGCTGGAGGTGAAAACCGATCCGGAAGTGGCACCGCTGCCGCCGCATATCACTTTTAAGCAGGCGAAATCCTTTATGGCCTCCATGGTTAAAGGCGATCGCGGCGTGGCCCAGATTATCGGTGACACTGCCAGCCAGCTTATACGCCCCAAACGCTGATCCCGCCCTATCTGATGCCGCCGTAGGGGGCGCATTTATGCGCCCCCGGCATCATTTATGCGCCGTACCTGGATGTCGCCAGGGCGCCATAAATGGCGCCCCTACGAAATTGTGTGGGCGCGACAAATAACGCATCCCCGGTGTCCGTAGGGGACGCATTAATGCGTCCCTGGCATCGTTTATATGCCGTACCCGACTGTAGCCAGGGCGCCATAAATGGCGCCCCTACGAAATTTTGTGCGGGCGCGATAAATAACGCATCCCCGGTGCCGCCGTAGGGGACGCATTAATGCGTCCCTGGCATCGTTTATATGCCGTACCCGACTGTAGCCAGGGCGCCATAAATGGCGCCCCTACGAAATTTTGTGCGGGCGCGATAAATAACGTATCTCCGGTGCCGCCGTAGGGGACGCATTAATGCGTCCCTGACATCGTTTATATGCCCCTGGCGCCGTTTATGCGCCGAGCCCGGTTGTTACCAGGGCGCCATAAATGGCGCCCCTACGAAATTGTGTGCAGGCGCGATAAATAACGTATCTCCGGTGTCCGTAGGGGACGCATTAATGCGTCCCTGACATCGTTTATATGCCCCTGGCATCGTTTATGCGCCGAGCCCGGTTGTTACCAGGGCGCCATAAATGGCGCCCCTACGAAATTTTGTGCAGGCGCGATAAATAACGTATCTCCGGTGCTGCCGTAGGGGACGCATTAATGCGTCCCTGGCGCCGTTTATGCGCCGAGCCCGGTTGTTACCAGGGCGCCATAAATGGCGCCCCTACAAAATTGTGTGTGGGCGCGATAAATAACGTATCCCCGGTGCCCGTAGGGGACGCATTAATGCGTCCCTGGCATCGTTTATGCGTCCCTGGCACCTATACCATTTTTTCAATCTCGGTCAGCGGCACGGCGTGGCTGAACAGATAGCCCTGCAGCTGGTTACAGCCGGCATTGGCGAGGGCGTGCATCTGTCCTTCAGTTTCCACACCTTCGGCGGTGACGGTCAGGCCCATGGCGTGCCCCAGCCGAACGACTGATTCAATAATCGCGGTTGAGTTATCTGCCACGCCGAGCGACTGGGTAAATGAGCGGTCGATTTTAATCTTATCGACCGGGAAACTGCTCAGATAGTTAAGGCTGGAGTAGCCGGTGCCAAAATCATCCAGCGCGATACGGAAGCCCGCTTCGCGCAGCGCAATGATAGAGCTGCGGGCCGCATGCTCATCCTCAATCAGCACACCTTCGGTGATCTCCAGCTCCAGGCGCTGCGGATCGGCGCCTTCGCTCGCAACAATCTCCAGCAGCCGGGAGACAAAGCCGCTGCTGCGAAACTGCACCGGTGAAACGTTCACCGCCACCACCACCTGCGGCAGCTTCAGCGATGTCTTACACGCTTCACGCAGCACCCACTCGCCGAGCGGCAGGATCAGCCCGGTCTCTTCGGCGATAGCGATAAAGTCAGACGGGGAGATATCGCCCCGGGTCGGATGGTGCCAGCGCAGCAGCGCCTCAACGCCGACAACGCGCTCGCCGTTAATCTCCATCAGCGGCTGATACCAGACGGCCAGCCCGGTAAAATTAACCAGCGCCTGACGCAGCTCTGCTGCCAGCTCCTGCCGGGTACGCAGCGACTCATCCATCGCTTTCTCAAACTGGCGAAACTGACCGCGCCCGTGATTTTTGGCGTCATACAGCGCGATATCCGCCTTACGCATCAGCTCCAGCCGGTCCACGCCATCTTTCGGTGCCAGCGCCAGGCCGATACTGACGCCAACCCACAGCTCATTGCCCAGCAGATGATAAGGGGCGCTGAGCGTGCTGATAATGCGCTGCGCCAGCGTATGCACCTGGCCGATAGTCTCCGTATCCGGCATCACGATAATAAACTCATCGCCGCCGATGCGTCCCACGGTGTCGCTGGTGCGCACAATCTCGCTCAGGCGCCGTGCTACCTCGCGGATCAGTTCATCGCCGGCGTGATGGCCCCAGGTGTCATTGATATTTTTAAACCGATCGAGATCGAGCAGCAGCAGCGCCACGCGGCGATCGTGCCGCAGCGCCGCGGCCAGCGCCTGGGTCAGGCGATCTTCTACCAGCGCACGGTTGGGCAGGCCGGTCAGCACGTCATGAAACGCAAGGTGCTGCGCCTGCGCCTCGCTGGCACCCAGCCGGACCAGCGACTGCGACAGGCTGAGCGAGGAGGTCCAGATGCGCCGTACCATAAACAGGCAGAGCAGGGTGATAATCAGCACCGACAGCAGCGTTGAGGGCACGATCGTGCGCAGCATCTGCGCGCCGGGCTTATCGGGCTGCCAGCTCAGATAGCCTACCCGCTGCCCGCTCTGCGATGCGAGGGGCCAGAAAGCCATCTCCCTATCGGTGGGCGGCGCGTTGCTAAAGTGCAGCTGCGCCAGCTGGCTGCGATCGGAAAGGTGGCGCAGATAGCCGTCGTCAAGAAACGCGACGCTTACCAGGCTAAACCGGTTTGTTGTATCAGGCGCGCTGATTTCACCCACGGCCAGTGCAGCAGCACGACCGGCGATGCGCACAAAATCGGCCCGATCGTCTGCGCCCGCCGCGCTGGCTACCAGCGGCGTGGCGAGCAGGTCGCGCAGCCACGGGCCGACTGCCTGCAGGCTGACCGGCTCACCGTTGCGCCAGGCAGCAACCGGCTGCTGCCTGCTGTCCAGCAGCAGAATCAGCTGATGGGCAAACATCTCATAAAGCCAGCTGCCGACGTTCTGATCCAGCCACGCCCGGTCGGCGTCACGCAGCGTCAGATGAGTGGCGAGCGGTGACCAGCGCGTCAGGCTGCGCAGCTGGCGCAAATGCTCGCTGAGGCTCTGGTCGAATGAGGCGGCAATCATACGCTGCTGCTGCTCACGCGCTTCACTGTTGGTTACGGATGTCCCCCAGTAAAGTCCGCTGCCGGCCCCGGCAAACGACAGCACCAGAATCGCGAGCAGCGGCGCGACCACCTGACGCAAAAAACTGTGCCGGAACTGACGGGATGTTCTGATTGAATTCATTATTTTTTCTTCATATAAACAGGCGGCCGTATTGAATAAGTTAGCAGAAAGACGGGTTTGTGCTTGGCGGAGAGCGGCGCGGCGCGAGATGCATTTATTAATCATCCTGATGCGTTAGCCTCAGCAGCCGCGGCTGATTCATCATGCCGTCACGCCATCTTCACCGCGCTGTCATCTGCCGCGCGCATCCTGAGCGTTCATCAAAACGGGCGGGGCAGCCGGACACGGCGCTGAAAGCGCCCGGCTGTTTATTTTTTATTCCGGCATCCGGAGAGGACCCATGACTTTACTGGCCAGTTTTCATTATTCCGTCGCGGATGCTCAGCAGGCGTCACGCCGCGTCCGCAAAGCGATGAGCGAGCCAGGCGTTATCGTGTCGCTGCCGCTGATGCCAGGGCAGCGCGAACTCTCCTCTGCCGCCAGCGCGCTGCTGCTGACGCGGGAAGAGGGAGCAGATACGCTGTGGCTCGATCCGCAGATTGAGAGTGTGGCGCTGCGCAGCTCGCTGCATTTTTGTACCGGCATGCCGCTTGTCGCCGCCTGCAACGCCTCGCTGGCCCTGAGTCACGCCCGTGCGAATCCCGATCCCGCCACTCTGATGGCCGGGCAGGCTGCCGCCGGGCATAACCGCACGCTGATTATTGAGCTGCCAGGCCTGAACGGCGGCCTGACGCTGCGTCTCAGCGGCGAGGGGCTGCGTGAAACGCGCGCGGTTGCACCGCAGCTGCCGCCGGCAGTGCTCGCTTATCTGCGTGAGCATCCGCATCCCGACCGGCAGCGGTCAGATCTCATTTTTACCTGCGGCGAAACGCTCATGGCGCTGCCGCATACTGTCCGGGTGGCGGTGTGCTGAACGCAGGCTATCAGCGGGAAAGCGGTGTGGCAGCAGCCTGCCGCGCGCGATTAAGCCGTGCGCTGCGCTGCCAGGCCCGCTCCAGTGCCTGAACCAGCTGCGCCTGCTGCCAGGGCTTCGCCAGCCGCTCGCACAGCGGTAGCGTAACCTGCGACCGGCGCAGATCCTGCCCGCTGATCAGCAGCGTGGCGAGCTGCGGCCACTGCTGCTGCGCCTGACGTATCACATCGGCGCCGCTGAGCGCACCGGGCAGCATCAGATCGCTGATCAGCAGATCGATATCGGGGGTCTGCTGCAGCAGCGCCAGCGCGCTGGCACCGTCGCCGCACTCCAGCGTCAGATAGCCAAGCTGATGCAGATGGTCACACAGCGTCTGCCGTACGGCGGGTTCATCATCCAGCACCAGCACCAGCCGGTCGCGGCTCGCACCGGGCAGCGTGGGTGGAGGAGCCGCCACCGGCTGTACCGCCTCAGCCGCACGCGGCAGCAGCAGGCGTACCGTGGTACCCTGGCCCGGCGCGGTCTCCAGCGCAATTTCACCGCCTGACTGCCGCACAAAACCATACACCATCGACAGCCCCAGCCCGCTGCCGCTGCCGGTGGGCTTGGTGGTGAAGAAGGGTTCGAACACCTGCTGACGCACCTCCGCTGACATGCCGCAGCCGCGATCGATCACTTCAACCACTACCCACTCGCGTTTACCCGTCGCGGACGCTTTGCGCTGGTTCCAGACGCGCAGCACTATCTCACCGGGCTGCTGCTGCAGCGCGTCGCGCGCGTTAACCACCAGGTTCATCAGCGCATTTTCAAGCTGACCGACATCGATCCATGCCGGCCAGCCGGGGCGTGCTGCTTCTGTTACCAGCTGCTGACCGGGCAGCAGGGTGTGCTGCAGCAGCGAATGCAGATCCTCTACCAGATCCACGACCGCGACCGCCCGCGGATAGAGCGCCTGTTTACGGGAAAACGCGAGCAGTCGCTGGGTAAGCTGCGCGGCGCGGTCCGCCGCCTGGCGGGCGCGTTCAATGCGGGTAGCCAGCGTGCCAGCCGGCAGCTGATCGGCGGTGAGCGCCAGGCTGCCGATAATTACCGCCAGCAGATTATTAAAGTCGTGCGCCAGTCCGCCGGTCAGCTGGCCCACCGCTTTCATTTTCTGGCTATGCAGCAGCGCCTCTTCCAGCGCTTTTCGCGAGGTGCGCTCCAGCACGGTGTTGACCATGCCGCGACGCGGCACCGGACTGAAACGCAGTTCCAGCGTCCGCCCGTCTGAAAGCCTAACCTCCTGCGCATCCTGCAGGCTGAGCAGCTGCACATCCAGCCGTGCCAGCAGCTGCTGATAGTGCAGGCCACGCCGCAGCTCATGCGGCGCAATACCGAGCAGCTGCGCATACTGCGCGTTCCAGACCACCAGCTGACCGCTGTTATCAAACAGCGCAAAGCCGTCGCGCATGGCGAGAAAGGTTGACTCCAGCTGAGTGCTTTTCTCTTTCAGCAGTGAAGAGGTGTGCGCCAGTGAGGCGGTGTTGCGGGCAAAAACGTTAAACGCCCGCGCCAGATCGCCCAGTTCGTCGCGCCGCGTCTGGCCGGGTACGCTGACGCCTTTCTCCCCCTGCGCCAGCAGCGTCATCGCGCGGGCGATAGCGGTAAGGCCGGAGCCGAGATTGCGGTAGATGTAGTAGCCGGCGTAACCGGTGATCAGCAGCGCCAGCAGCATAAACAGCGCGATAAAACCGATGACAGAGTTGAGTTCACGGTGGGTGCTGGCGCTGCGCGCATCGCTCTGCTGCGCCACCTGCTGTACATAGCGGGTAATATCTTCATTGAGCATCGCCACCAGCGCCTTGATACGGTAAGTCGCGTAGGCGATGCCGGTGTCGCTCTCCTCAAGCCCGGCGGCGACCGGCTCCAGCGCGCGAAGGGCATGGACAAAGCGCGCCCGCTGCAGCGCCAGTACGCCCTCCAGCGGCAGGGCTGACCAGATCGGCAGAATGGATGAGAGCTGCTGCACCGCAGCCTGCGGCGCGGCGGAGCGGATCGCCACCGCCAGCAGGCTCTCGCTCTGCTGGCGCAGCGGCAGAAAAGCGGCGTCGCTCGCAAGCGCTGAGATCCGGTCCAGCAGCAGCTGCGCCTGCCACAGCCCGCTCAGCATGGTGTTGCGCTGCAGGTGGCGCTGATGTCCCCGCTGCAGCAGCAGCGTGATGCTCTGCTCCAGCATCTGGCTGCGCTCACGAATGCGGCTGAGCAGGGCAGGCTGCTGCCTGGCCACGGGTGCCGCCGCCAGCTGCGTCAGCGCCTGCTGCAGCGCCTGCTGCGTCTGCTGCAGGCGGGCCGATTCACTCTGATACTCCAGCGCACCCACCACCTGCGACAGGCGTACCGCCGCCGTCGCCACGTTGGCCGTATCACGCGCCAGCGCCAGGCTGCCATTCATATCGGCCAGCGTCTGCGCCTGCGCCTGTTCCTGAATCGTGCCGGCGTGGCGAAATCCGGTAATCGCCACCAGGCTGACCGCCAGCGTCACGCCGACCACCAGCAGATTAAACAGCAGCAGGCGACCACGGGCACCGGCATACCACGGCAGAGTCTGACTCATGCGCCACCCCTCGCAATGCGGAACGTCAGCCGAGTATAAAAGTGGCGCGCAGAGGCAATATGACAAATATGAACGGGCGCTGACATTTTCCATTTATGTTGCGCGGCGACACTGCTCAGCACTATCCGGCAGCAGGAGCGCGGCAATGACAGCACCGATACTGGAGATGCGCGGTATTACCCGGCGCTTCGGCAGCTTTTACGCCCTGAAGGGCGTGGATCTCACTATCTGGCCGGGTGAAGTACACGCGCTGATGGGCGAAAACGGGGCCGGCAAGAGCACCCTGATGAAAATTCTGGCCGGTGCCTACAGCGCCAGCAGCGGAGAGATCCTGATTGAGGGCAAGCCGTACGCCATCCGCGGCCCTAAAGAGGCGCTGGCGGCGGGCATTACGCTGATCTATCAGGAGATCAATCTGGCACCCAACCTCACGGTGGCAGAGAACATTTTTCTCGGCAGTGAGATTGCGCGCGGCGGGCTGGTGAGACGCCGGCAGATGGCGGAAGAGGCGCAGCAGGTGATTGCGCGGCTCGGCGCGCGCTTCAGCGCCACCGACCTGGTCGGCCGTCTGAGCATCGCCGAACAGCAGCAGGTGGAGATCGCCCGCGCGCTGCACCGCAACAGCCGCATTCTGGTGATGGATGAACCTACCGCCGCACTCTCCAGTCGGGAAACAGAGCAGCTGTTTGCGCTGATCAAGCGGCTGCGCAGCGAAGGCATGGCGATTATCTACATCAGTCACCGCATGGCTGAAGTGTATGAGCTGTCAGATCGCGTCAGCGTGCTGCGCGACGGCGAGTATGTCGGCAGCCTGACGCGTGAGCAGCTCAATGCCAGTGAACTGGTGCGCATGATGGTCGGGCGTCCGCTCAGCGATCTGTTTAACAAAGCGCGCGACATTCCGTTTGGCGCTATCCGTCTGGCGGTCAACCACCTGACTGACCGCAACAAGGTTCACCCCAGCAGCCTGGCGGTGCGGGCCGGTGAGATTGTCGGCCTCGCCGGCCTGGTGGGCGCCGGGCGCAGCGAGCTGGCGCAGCTGATATTTGGCGTGCAGCAGCCCGCCGGCGGCGAGATCTGGATTGACGGGGAAAAAGTGCACATCCGCTCCCCGCGCGAGGCGATTGCGCGCGGCATCGGCTTTCTCACTGAAAACCGCAAAGAGCAGGGGCTGTTTCTGGAACTGGCCGCCCGCGAAAACATTGTGATGGCGACGCTGGAGCGCGACGCCAGCTACGGCCTGCTGAACCGGCGTAAGGGGCAGAAGATCGCCACTGACGCTATCGCCTCACTCAATATTCGCGTGCCGCATGCGCAGGTTCGCGCGGGCGGGCTATCGGGCGGCAACCAGCAGAAGCTGCTGATCTCCCGCTGGGTATCTATTGCGCCGCGCATTCTGATTCTGGACGAGCCGACGCGCGGTGTGGATGTCGGGGCGAAGAGTGAAATTTACCGCATGATGAATCAGCTGGCGCAGCAGGGCGTGGCGATTCTGATGATCTCCAGCGAACTGCCGGAGGTGGTGGGCATGAGCGATCGCGTCTACGTCATGCGTGAAGGCACCATTGCCGGCGAGCTGAGCGGCGACGCCGTCAGCCAGGAAAATATCATGACACTGGCCACCGGCGCTCAGCCGGTTACAGCCTGAGGAGAAAGGAATGACCAGCGAAACCGCACGCGTAACCAGCCCGACGCTGAAACGGGCGTTAATGAGCGACCTGCTGCAGACGGTGGGGATCCTGCCGATTCTGATCCTGATTGTGGCGGTGTTTGGCTTTATCGCACCTAATTTCTTCACCGAGGCGAACCTGCTGAACATTACCCGGCAGGCCTCTATCAACATCGTGCTGGCGGCGGGGATGACGTTTGTCATTCTGACCGGCGGTATCGATCTGTCAGTGGGCTCCATGCTTGGCACCACGGCAGTGGTCGCGATGGTGGTGTCGCTCGATCCCGCCTTTGCCAACCTGACGATCCCTGCGGCGCTGGGCGCCGGACTGATCATGGGGCTGTTCAACGGCATTCTGGTCGCCTGGGCCGGGCTGCCGCCGTTTATCGTCACGCTAGGCACCTATACCGCTCTGCGCGGGGCCGCCTATCTGCTGGCTGACGGTACAACGGTCATTAACTCCAGCATCAATTTTGAATGGATAGGCAACGGCTATCTCGGGCCGGTGCCGTGGCTGATCATCATCGCCTTTGCGGTCATCGCGCTCTGCTGGTTCATTCTGCGCCGGACCACTTTAGGCATCCATATCTATGCGGTGGGCGGCAATATGCAGGCGGCCCGTCTGACCGGGATTAAAGTCGGCGCGGTACTGATTTTTGTCTACGCCATGAGCGGCCTGCTCTCCGGGCTGGGGGGGCTGATGAGCGCTTCACGACTCTACAGCGCCAATGGCAACCTTGGCGTGGGCTATGAGCTGGATGCGATTGCTGCGGTGATCCTCGGCGGCACCAGCTTTGTCGGCGGTATCGGCACCATCACCGGCACGCTGATTGGCGCACTGATTATTGCCACGCTCAACAACGGCATGACGCTGATGGGCGTCTCCTACTTCTGGCAGCTGGTGATCAAAGGCGGCGTGATCATCGTCGCCGTGTTAATCGATAAATACCGTACCCGTCATCACGTCAGCTGAAGACCGGCAGAACATTTCCAGGTGGCGATCCCGCGGACCGCTGACAATAAAAAAGGCAGGAGAACATCAACTATGCGTTTTAATCCGATTATAACCGGACTGCTGGCCGCCACGCTGCTGAGCGCGCCGCTGGTACAGGCAAAAGAGCTGAAATCGATAGGGGTAACCGTAGGCGATCTCGCCAACCCGTTCTTTGTGCAGATCACTAAAGGTGCCGAACTGAAAGCCCGCGAGCTGGCAGGTGACAAGGTTAACGTGACGCTGGTCTCCAGCGGCTACGATCTCGGTCAGCAGGTGGGGCAAATTGACAACTTTATCGCCGCCAAAGTCGATATGATCATCCTCAACGCCGCCGACTCCAAAGGCATTGCGCCAGCGGTGAAGCGGGCGCGCGACGCCGGCATTGTCGTGGTGGCGGTGGACGTGGCCGCAGATGGCGCTAACGCCACCATTACCTCAGATAACACCCAGGCCGGCGCGATGGCGTGTAAATATATCTCTGACCGGCTGAAGGCGAAGGGCAATGTGGTGATCATCAACGGACCGCCGGTTTCAGCGGTGCAGAACCGCGTTGAAGGCTGCATGAGCGAGCTGAAGACGCACCCCGATATTAAGCTGCTCTCTTACAACCAGAACGCCAAAGGCAGCCGTGAAGGCGGGCTGGAGGTGATGACCGGTCTGCTCTCCGCTAATCCGAAAATTGACGCCGTGTTCGCCATCAACGACCCGACCGCCATCGGCGCCGACCTGGCGGCAAAACAGGCGCAGCGCAGCGAATTCTTTATTGTCGGGGTCGATGGTTCGCCAGACGGGGAAGAGGCGCTGAAGCGTAAAGGCTCGCTGTTTGTGGCGACCCCGGCGCAGGACCCGCAGGTGATGGCGGAGAAAGCGGTGGAAATTGGTTACAACATACTACAAGGCAAAGCTGCACCCGACAAACCGGTGCTGATTCCGGTAACGATGATCGATCGCGACAACGTGAGCAGCTACAAAGGCTGGACAGTAAAATAACGCGGCAGATTTTCCGGCTGCAACCTCTCTCCTGCCTGCGGGAGAGGGCCGCGGCGGCAGGCAGGTTGCCTGACCGCCGCACCATCCATTTACTCCTCACGTGACGGGAGCACTTCATGGCACTGATATCTCTGGCGCAGGGGCTGGCCCATGCGCAGCAGCACGGCTACGCCCTGGGCGCATTTAATGTCCTCGATACTCACTTTCTGCGCGCGCTGTTTCAGGCAGCAGAGCAGCAGCGTTCACCCTTTATCATCAACCTCGCAGAGGTACATTTTAAGTATGTCAGCCTCGATCACCTGGTCGCGGCGATTCGCTGCGAGGCGGCGCGGCACGCGATTCCGGTGGTGCTCAATCTCGATCACGGTCTGCATTTTGAGGCGGTGGTGCAGGCGGTGCGCCTGGGCTTTACCTCGGTGATGTTTGACGGTTCCGGGCTGAGCTATGATGAGAATGTGCGTCAGACGCAGGAGGTCGTAAAACTCTGTCATGCGGTGGGCGTCTCGGTCGAAGCGGAGCTGGGCGCAGTGGGGGGCGACGAGGGCGGGGCGCTGACCGGTGAGGCGGACAGCGCAAAATTTACCGATCCGGCGCTGGCGGCTGATTTTGTGCAGAGCACCGGCATCGACTGCCTGGCGGTGGCGATCGGTAACGCGCACGGCAAATATAAAGGCGAACCGCGCCTCGACTTTGACCGGCTGGCAGCGATCCGCAGCGCGGCAGGTATTCCGCTGGTGCTGCACGGCGGCTCGGGGATTAGCGACGCCGATTTTCGCCGCGCCATTACGCTCGGCATTCATAAAATCAACTTCTACACCGGCATGTCCCAGGCGGCGCTGGACGCAATAGAAACGCAGATTGGCCAGCGCGACGCCCGCTATGACAGCTTTGCTGAGCTGCTTATGGCGGTGGAGCGCAGTATCAGCAGCGTGGTCGCGCAGCAGATGCAGATTTTCGGCAGCAGCGGACGCGCCTGAGATGACGGCGCGCAGCGGCATTCTGGCCGCCGGCACCCTGCTGGTCGATCATGTCCAGCGCATAACGCACTGGCCGGAGCAGGGCTGGCTGACCGAAATTGTGGCGCGTGAGCGCTGCAGCGGCGGCGCGGTGCCGAATGTGATCCTGACGCTGGCGCGCATGCAGTCAGGTTTACCGCTGGCGGCTGCGGGTATCACCGGCGAGGATGCGGACGGTGACTATCTGCTGCAGCGGCTGCGTGAGGAGGGCGTGGATTGCCGCGGCGTAACGCGCACCCGCGCGGCGGCTACCGCTATGACGCAGGTGATGACCGCGCCGGATGGTCAGCGCACCTTTTTTCACGCGCGCGGCGCCAGCGCGCTGCTTGATGTGGCGCATTTCCGCGACCTCACTACTCCGCACCGCATCTTTCACCTCGGCTATCTGCTGCTGCTCGACCAGCTTGACCGGCCCGACGCGCAGTTCGGCACGCGCAGCGCGCGGCTGCTGGCGCAGATGCAGCAGCGCGGCTATCTGACCTCGCTCGATCTGGTCTCCCGCGCCGGCGATCACCGCAGCCTGGTGCTGCCGGCGCTGCGCTGGCTCGACTATTTAATCATTAATGAGCTGGAGGCGGCGGCGCTGACCGGCATCCCGCTGCGGCACAGCGGCACTCTTGCTCCGCCCGAGACGTTTGCCGCCGCGGGTGCATGGCTGCTGCAGCAGGGGGTGCGTCAGCGCGTGGTGATCCACGCGCCGGAAGGGGCGTGGGGGGCAGAAAGGGGCGGAGAGGCGTGCTGGCAGCCGGCGTGGCAGCTGAAAGCCAGCGACATTGTCGGCAGCGTGGGAGCGGGTGACGCTTTCTGCGCCGGTGTGCTGTACGCCAGCCACGAAGGTTTTACGCTGTCAGCCACGCTGCAGCTGGCGCACACCTGCGCCTGCTTTAACCTGCGCGCGGCGAACGCGCTGGATGGCATCCGGCCGCTGCCGGAGATGCAGCGCTGGATGGATCAGGCGATCTGCGATACGCGCGCTGCCGGGCGCACCACGTCGGCTGAAAATACATAGCCGAGGCCGCGAATGGTGCGGATAAGGTTTGGCTGATGCGGGTTAGCTTCGATTTTGCGCCGCAGCCGCATGATCAGCACGTCGATAGTGCGGTCAAAGACATCCAGCGTTTCGCTGTGCGTCAGCTCCAGCAGCTGGTCGCGGGTCAGCACTTTGCGGGCGTGAGCGACCAGCGCGCGCAGCAGCGTATATTCCCCCTGCGTCAGCGGCACGCTTTCACGCTGCGGATTCAGCAGCTGGCAGCGCACCTCATCCAGCTGCCAGCCGTTAAACTGCCAGCCCGCAGGGATAACAGCACCTGGTTCATCCTGCCTGCCGCTGCGGCGCAGTGCGGCGCGCGCCCGCGCCACGACTACGCGCGGATTGAAAGGTTTGGCGATATAGTCATCGGCACCCATTTCCAGGCCCACCACCATCTCCGCTTCCGATCCCATTCCGGTCAGCATGATCACCAGCACATCCGGCCGCTCGCGCTGGATCTGCTGCAGAACCAGCAGCCCGTTTGTATCCGGCAGCATCATATCGAGCATCACCAGTGAAATATCCGCATGCTGCGTCAGCAGCGCCTGAACATCGCGCCCGAGGTGGCAGCGATACACGGCGGAAACGTGCTCACTCAAGACATCGTGCAGCAGTTCGCAGATGGCACGATCATCGTCAACGATCAGTATCGCGGGCTTCATGGTGCGGCCTCGTTATCATGCAGAGAGTAAAGGCACTATAACCTGCTGTTATTAGCCTGCTGAATCGTGCAGCAGAAACGTGAGCGATATCGCCAGGCAGAATGCGAAAGCGTGCGGCACCGCAAAATTATTGTGCTTTAGCGGATAGCGAGGAAAACGATTGCGCAGCAGCGGGGCAATGCACCATAATCGCGCCTCTTTCTGGTTCAGACTTTTCTTAACCGGATGCGCAACGGAAAACGTAAACGATTGCGCAGGAGATGGCACAGCAATTGCTATCAGGACAGGGGAAAGCGGAGGGGGCACCTCACGTCCGGCAGGCTCGCTTTCAGCAACAACCATCAGCTGTTAACCACTTTGGCCAGTGAGAACGCGCAGCCGCTGCGTCTCCGCTCATGAGAGAAAATGATGTTAGAGAAACTGTTTAAGCTTAAAGCGCATAACACCACCGTGCGCACGGAGATCGTGGCGGGGATCACCACTTTCCTCGCCATGGCCTATATCCTGTTTGTTAACCCCTCTATTCTGGGTGCGACCGGCATGGATAAAGGGGCGGTGTTTGTGGCGACCTGTCTGGCGGCGGCGATCGGCTCGATTCTGATGGGACTGATTGCTAACTATCCGATTGCGCTGGCGCCCGGCATGGGGCTGAACGCGTTCTTTACCTACACCGTGGTGCTGCATATGGGCTACACCTGGCAGATTGCGCTGGGCGCGGTGTTTTTGTCGGCGGTGATCTTCTTTGCGCTCTCGATTTTTAAAATCCGCGAGTGGATCATTGCCAGCATCCCGCTGCCGCTGCGCGCCGGCATCGCTGCCGGTATCGGCCTGTTCCTGGCGCTGATTGCGCTGGAAGGGGCCGGCATTGTGGTGGATAACCCGGCAACGCTGGTCGGGCTGGGCGATCTGACCAAACCAGGGCCGCTGCTGGCGCTGCTCGGCTTTTTTATCATCGTGGTACTGGAAGCGCGCCGCGTGACCGGCGCAGTGCTGATTGGCATTCTGGTGGTGACCTTTATCTCTATGGGTATCGGTCTGACGCCGTTTGGCGGCGTCTTCTCCGCGCCGCCTTCAATCGCACCGACCTTTATGCAGCTCGATATTGCCGGTGCCTTTAATGTGGGGCTGGTAAGCGTTATTTTTGCCTTTCTGTTTGTTGATGTGTTTGATAATACCGGCACCCTGCTGGGCGTAACCAAACGCGCAGGTCTGGCGGATGAGCAGGGCAACGTGCCAAAAATGGGGCGCGCACTGATTGCTGACAGCGCGGCGGCGCTGTTTGGCTCACTGCTCGGTACCTCAACCACCACCAGCTATGTGGAATCTGCGGCTGGCGTCAGCGCTGGCGGACGCACCGGCCTGACGGCCATTGTGGTGGCCGCGCTGTTTCTGCTGAGCCTGTTCTTCTCGCCGCTGGCGGGTAGCGTACCGGTCTGGGCTACCGCCCCGGCGCTGCTGTTCGTCGCCGTGCTGATGGCATCGGGCCTGGCGGAAATTGACTGGAAAGATGTGACGACGGCGGCACCGGTAACGGTAACGGCGCTGACCATGCCGCTGACTTACTCAATTGCGAACGGCATCGCCTTCGGTTTCATTACCTGGACCGTTGTTAAGCTGCTGAGCGGCCGCGCCCGGGAAGTGAATAGCGCACTGGTGATCCTCTCGCTGCTGTTTGTCATCAAGCTGGGCTGGCTCAGCGCCTGATGAAAAAAAGGGAAGCCCGTCCGGGCTTCCCTGCTGATAATGGCTGGCCGGCGCGTTAGCGGAACGGCGGCTCATTAAAGGTGCGCAGCTTGCGGGAGTGCAGCTTATCGCCCTCGGCGCGCAGCAGCTCTACCGCACAGATGCCAATCTGCAGATGCTCAGAGATGGCCCCTTCATAAAAGCGATTCGCCTGACCCGGCAGCTTGATCTCACCGTGCAGCGGTTTGTCTGATACGCACAGCAGCGTCCCGTAAGGCACGCGGAAGCGGTAGCCCTGCGCCGCGATGGTCGCGCTCTCCATATCCACCGCCACGGCGCGGCTCAGGTTGAAACGCAGCGCGGAAGCGGCGTAGCGCAGCTCCCAGTTGCGATCGTCCGTGGTCACCACCGTACCGGTGCGCAGCCGCTGTTTAACCTCTTCACCCGGCATGCCGCTCACTGACTTGGTTGCGTCATAGAGCGCACGCTGCACTTCGGCGATGCTGGGCACCGGAATATCCGGCGGCAGCACGCTGTCGAGCACATGGTCATCACGCAGGTAGGCGTGCGCCAGCACATAGTCGCCGATGTTCTGACTTTCGCGCAGGCCGCCGCAGTGGCCAATCATCAGCCAGGCGTGCGGACGCGTCACCGCCAGGTGGTCGCAGATCGTTTTGGCATTGGAAGGGCCTACACCAATATTGACCAGCGTAATCCCGCGCCGGTTAGGCGAGGTAAGATGCCAGGCGGGCATCTGATGCTTTTTCCACGCCAGATCGGACATCATCGCCGCCGGATCGGCCGTTTCCGCCGTGATCACGACATCGCCGGCGCAGGCGAGGCTGTCATACGGCGTGGCGGGATCCTGCACCTGTTCTATCGCCCAGCGCACAAACTCATCGACGTACCGGGTGTAGTTGGTAAACAGCACGAAAGGCTGGAAATGCTCTACTGCCGTGCCGGTGTAGTGGCGCAGACGCGCCAGCGAGAAGTCGGTGCGCAGCGCGTCAAAGTGGGAGAGCGGGAAGCGGGCATCGGCGTTGAACAGGCCATCGGCGGTTTCATCGCCAATCTGCGACAGCTCGGTGGTCGGAAAGTGGCGGGCAATACTGGCGCTCATTGAGCGGTCCAGCGACAGATCCGAACCGTCAATCACGTAAGGGTAGGGGATCTCCTGCTGCGACGGCCCCACTTCAATCAGCACCTCATACTCTTTCTCAATCATCTGCAGCTGCTCGCTGAGATAGTGGCGCAGCAGCGCAGGACGGGTGATGGTGGTGCTGTAGCGGCCGGTATGGGTAAAGCGGCCCCAGGCGCGGGTGCGGTTCTGCTGCGGACCCTCTCCCTGCCAGGTCAGACGCAGCTCCGGGTAGACAAAAAGCCCCTGCTGCCGCTGCTCTGCGTCAGGCAGCGTGCCCCGTTCAGTGAAGTCGCGAATGGCGTTGCGCAGTGCGTCCACTGCTGCGTCATAGCTGCGCTCCAGCTCATCCAGTGCCTGATGGGCAGTCAATCCGTTCCGTTGTGTTTGCATAGATTCTCCTTCAGGAAAATGGATCAGGTTGAGCAGAGCATAGCGGATAAAGCGGCTGACATAATTAAGAATCTGTGACGCTCTGCCAGCGGAATGATTGCAGGCAGAAATTAACGCGGCTGCGCAAAGCGGGCAGAAATAAAAAGTTTGTAATAATGATTAAATGGCCGCTGCAAAGACTTTGCATAATCGCCGGACGCCTATCATCATTACCTCTCCTCTCTTATCCAAAGTGATTTGGTACTCTCTTGCAAAATCCCGGTGTGGCAGTAATGCGGGCGGTGCGTAATACGGCGTGGTATCCGCGGCGCCGGATGTACCGCACGCTGTTGTGGCGTGAGATCGCGCCGCTGGCGATCCCTATCTTTATTGAAAACCTCTGCGTGATGCTGATGGGCGTGCTGAGCACGTTTCTGGTCAGCTGGCTGGGCAAAGAGGCGATGGCGGGTGTCGGGCTGGCAGACAGCTTCAACATGGTGATCATCTCCTTTTTTGCCGCTATCGATCTCGGCACCACGGTGGTGGTGGCGTTTAGCCTGGCGCGCCGTAACGGTAAACGCGCCCGCGCCGCCACCCGGCAGTCGCTGGGGCTGATGACCGTGCTGGCGCTGGTGCTGGCGCTGGCGATTGAGTTCTGGGGACACCTGATTATCGACGTCATCGCCGGCAGCGCCGATCCGCAGGTTAAACAGCTGGCGCTGAGCTATCTGCAGACCTCCGCCTGGAGCTACCCGGCGGCGGCGATTGCGCTGATCGGCAGCGGCGCCCTGCGCGGAGCGGGCAACACCAAAATCCCGATGCTGATCAACGGTGGCATGAATATCCTGAACATCATTATCAGCAGCGTGCTGATTTATGGCGCGCTGGGCTGGGAAGGGATGGGCTTCGTCGGGGCAGGCCTCGGGCTGACGATTTCGCGCTATATCGGGGCGCTGGCGGTGCTCTATGCGCTCTGGCGCGGTATCAGCCCGGCGCTGAAGCTTACGCTCAGCAGCTACTTTCGCCGCTGGGATCGCGCCATTCTGATGGAGGTGCTGGGCATCGGGGTGCCGGCGAGTATTGAGTCCGTGCTGTTTAACGGCGGTAAGCTGCTGACGCAGATCTTTGTCGCCGGTATGGGCACCAATGAAATCGCCGGCAACTTTATCGCCTTTTCTATCGCCACGCTGATTAACCTGCCAGGCAACGCGCTGGGTTCGGCCTCTACCATTATTACCGGCAAGCGTCTGGGCCGGAATCAGGTGTTTCAGGCGGAGCGGCAGATCAGGCATGTATTCTGGCTGGCGATGGTCGGGCTCTGTACGCTGGCGCTGATCACCGTGCCGCTGGCGGGTACGCTGGCGCGCTTCTATACCCGCGATCCGGAAGTGATTGAAGTCACAAAACATCTGATCTGGCTCAACGCCGCGTTTATGCCGATCTGGACCGCCTCCTGGGTGCTGCCTGCCGGACTGAAAGGCGCCCGCGATGCACGCTATACTATGTTTGTATCGATGTTCAGCATGTGGGGCGCCCGCGTGGTGGCAGGCTACCTGCTGGGTATCGAACTGGGCATGGGGGTGATCGGCGTGTGGCTTGGCATGTTCCTGGACTGGACGGTGCGCGGTCTCTGCTTCTGGTGGCGGCTCAATAGCGGCAAGTGGCTGCATAACTACCGGCGTATGGTAGCAAAAGCGGCTGGCTCAGCACCATAACTCACGCAAAGGCGTCTGCGGCGGGAAATGGTGGGCACACTGCGCCTGCAGCAGCTCGGCACAGCCCAGCGCGTCCGTCAGCGCGTTATGGGCCGGATAGTGCGGCAGATGATAGCGCGCCCGGCTCTCCGGCAGGCAGAGCGAGGGACGTGATCTGCCGCGCCAGAGTCTCTTCAGACGGCTGACCGGGGCGTGCTGACAGAGTAGCCCCTCCAGCGCCAGCGTGTCGATACAGGGAAAAATAATGCCCTCTCCGATGCGCCGCTGCAGCGCCGCGTTCAGGAAATGCTGCTCAATGCCGCGATGGTGCACCACCATGACGCGGCCCGCCATCATCGTCAGCAGCTTCAGCAGCCGCTCGCTCAGATCGGGCGCCTGCGCGACCGTCGCGTGGGTGATGCCGTGGATCACCACCGATTCATGGCGTAAATCGGCCCGCGGGTTGAGGATCCAGTGTGCGCTTTCACTCAGCCGGATACGCGTCAGGCTGAAAGGGATAAGGCCGATACTGACAATATCGTCACGCCGGGTATTCAGACCGGTGGTTTCAAAATCCATTGCCAGCAGCGGCACCTCGCCGATCGGCGTCGCGGCGTCCGGTACGCCAGTCCGATAGTAGTGCTGCAGCGCCGGGTGGCGTGCCGTTGCGGCCTGCTGCGCCAGCAGTGCAGGCCACGCGGGCGCGACTCCCGTGCGCGGCGCTGGCGCAGGGGCGGAACGCAGCAGCTCTTTACTGATATGCAGCATGTTTACCTCACACTTTCCGGCCTGGCTGGTAACGGTATTTGAGAAATTTTTGTGCGTTGCTCAGGATCTGAAACGCATCTTTAAGATTTTTGCGTTCGAACTCAGAGAGATTAAGCGGTTCAATGCGGTTATCCGGCTCCTGACCGCTCTCCACATCCTGCGCCTGATGGCGGATACGCACCATCGAGATAAATTCCAGCGCGTCGCGCAGATCCTGACCGCGCCCGTGCGGCAGCAGGTCGGTTTGCATAATATCCTGCAGCCGATCAAACGAGTTGCGAGCCGCTGAACCGGCCGCCAGCGCATGCACGCGGATCAGATCCGCCAGCGGCGCGGTGCCGCGCCGTTTCATATCGATAGACTGCGTATGCTGACCGGAAGGCTCCATCACAAAATTTTTAAAGAACCCCAGCGGCGGTTTACGCAGCAGCGCGTTGCGCGCCATGCAGGCGAGAAAGCGCGAGTTGTGCCGGACTTTATGCATAATACGCTTATTCAGCTGCTCGCCCCACGCCAGCTGACCCCATACGGCATCAAGGTCAAAAAAGATCGCGCTGTCGAGCAATGTCTGCGGGGAAGGGGTGTCGATCCACTCATCAAAGTATCCCTCCCAGACGGCCAGCGGCTGCCGCCAGCGCCCGTTGGTGGCCATAATATTACCGCTGCAGTAGTGATAGCCGCACGCCGCCAGGCCGTCACAGACGCGGCGCGCCAGCGCCATAAAATAGGCTTCATGGCGGGATGCATCATACCGGTTGTCGAGGATCAGCGCGTTATCCTGGTCGGTGACCAGCAGCTGCTCCTGGCGCGCCATCGACCCCAGCGTGATAAAGCAGTAGGGCACCGGTGGCGGCCCCAGCTCCGCTTCAGCCAGCGCCAGCAGCCGCTGCGTAAAACTGCGTCCAATCACCGCCATGGCGCGGCCCGTCATCTGCGAATTGGCGTCTTCACGCACGATGCGGCTAAAGCAGGCGCGGACCTCATTTTTCAGCGCGCTCAGCTCACTGATGCTGTTGCAGTGAAAAATACGGCTGACGAGAAACAGGCTGTTTTGCGACTCATAGCGGATAATATCTGACTGGGAAATCACCCCTACCGGCAGGTCCTGCTTCAGCACCGGCAGATGATGTATGTTGTGCTGCATCATAATGAGCATCGCTTCAAACACCAGCTGGTGGTGACTGACGTGTGTCAGCTGCCCGGTCATAATGGTCGCGACTGGCGTATCGAAGCTCAGGCCGCGGGCAATTACCCGGTCGCGCAGATCTTTATCCGTGACGATGCCCGTCAGTTTCCGGGAGCGCTCTCCATCCGCCTCCGGGGTGACAATCAGCAGGGATGAGACGCCCTCTTTACTCATTTTCTGTGCGGCTTCACACACCGTAGCGCGGCTGTCGATGGTCACCGGCGGCCGGCTGATCAGCGCCTCGATGCGCGACGTCATCAGGCCGCTCGCCTCTTCGCTACGCGCGACGGTCTGCCGCAGCCGGGTGCGATCTTCCACCTCTACCAGGTCGGCAAACTCTTCATATTTGCTGAACAGCTCATTAAAAACCGGGGCGGGAATCAGATAGGTCAGCGTATCTTCCAGAGCGGTAACCGGAAAGCGCACGCTGTTCTCACGCAATAAGCCGAACTCACCAAAATAGCCGCCAGCGCTGAGGCGATTATAGAGGTCGCCGTTGCGGCGATAAATCTCCACTGCGCCGCTGCGGATGAGATACCAGGCGTCAACCTGCTGACCAAAGGTGAGGATCGGCGTGCCGGCTTTGAAATAGCTCACCTCAAGAGTGGCTGCGATCCGTGCCAGCGCCGTCAGCGGCAGGGTGTTAAACGGCGGATAGCGCTGAATAAAATCGATGATTTCCTGATGTCCGGCCTGCATGACGATCTCCCTTTATGCAGCGGTAGCGGCGGATAGCCCGGTCGGCTATCCGCCTGCTTACGTGCTATTGATTGCGCACGGCGGGAGCCGGGCGCGTCGGGCGTGGCTCAGAGAGCAATCCCTTTACAACCGCGACCGACGCGACCAGCAGCACCAGCGCAAAGGGCAATCCGGTCGAGACCACCATCGCCTGCAGGGCATCCAGCCCGCCGCCGAGGATCAGCGCAATCGCCACCAGCGCTTCAAACACGCACCAGAAGACGCGCTGCGCGGTAGGGGACTCGATTTTACCGCCGGAGGCGATGATATCGATCACCAGCGTGCCGGAGTCAGCCGAGGTGACAAAGAACACCACCACCAGAATGATAGCAACCACGCAGGTAATTTTTGCCAGCGGCAGCGTGTCGAGCATGGTAAAGAGCTGCAGCGGCAGAATCGCATCGGCAATGCTCTGATACCCTTCGGTAAAATATTGATGGATAGTCGTGCCGCCCAGCACCGTCATCCACAGCACACACGCCAGCGACGGCACCAGCAGCACTGAGACAATGAACTCCCGTACGGTGCGGCCGCGTGAGATACGCGCGATAAACATGCCGACAAACGGCGACCAGGAGATCCACCACGCCCAGTAGAAGGAGGTCCAGCCGGCGGCGAAGTTGCTGTCGGGGCGGGAGACCGGATTAGAGAGCGCGGGCAGGAACTCAATGTAGGAGACGAGATTGGAGAAAAAGCCGCTGAACAGCAGCATGGTCGGGCCGACCACGATAATAAACAGCAGCAGCAGACCGGCGAGGATCATGTTCGCTTCTGATAAGCGCCGTACTCCGGCATCCAGTCCGGCAACCACGGAAAAGGTGGCGATAGCGGTAATCGCGATCACCAGTACAATCTGCGTGGTTTGCCCCAGCGGTACATCAAACAGGAAATTGAGTCCGGATGCGGCCTGCGAGGCACCCAGCCCGAGCGAGGTGGCGAGGCCAAACAGCGTGGCCAGCACGGCAAGAATATCGATCAGATGACCGGGCCAGCCCCATACGGCGTCCCCCAGCAGCGGATAAAAGAGCGAGCGGATGGTTAGCGGCAGGCCTTTGTTAAAGGTGAAGAGCGCCAGCCCCAAAGCGAGAACGGCGTAGATTGCCCACGGATGGAGCGCCCAGTGGAATATGGTCGCTGCCATAGCCAGTCGCGTCGCATCCTCTGCCGAACCACCGGCCCCGCCCAGCGGCGCCCAGTCGGTACGTGCGCCATTTTCAGCCACCGTGCCGCCCATCGCGCTGGAGAAGTGTGACAGCGGCTCCGAGACGCCGTAAAACATCAGGCCGATGCCCATACCGGCGGCAAACAGCATCGAAAACCAGGTGACATAGTTGTAATCGGGTCGGGCGAGGGTGCCGCCGAGACGCACCTTGCCCAGCGGGGAGAAAACCAGACCCAGGCAGATGATCACGAAGATATTACCGGCAGAAAGAAAGAACCAGTCGAGTCGGGTGGTAAGCCAACTCAACATGCCTTTAAACAGCGGGGCAACATCACTCTGAAACACCAGCGTTAATATAACGAATACGATTACGGCGATGCCGGATATAGCGAATACCCGGTTGTGAATATCGAGGCCAAATGGCCCGACGTTCACGATAATATTATCCTGCCCTACCTGATAGTCAGTATCATAGGGCGATACTTCGCCATCAGGCGTCATCGGATCTCTGGAATCCGCCATAGTGATTTCCTCGCGACTTACGTGTTGTTGTTAAAAACCGGCGCTGCTGTCAGGCCAGGTTCTGTTTTATTTAACGCTTAATGTCGTGATCAATCCCTGATTACCCTGTTTTCCGCAAAAAGATAAAAGCGTGCAGCCTGCTGGTGCATTCGCTGCACAGTTATATTCAACACTGCACCGGCTAACTAAATACCACCGTGCGCTTGCCGCTTAAAAATACGCGTTTCTCGACGTGATAACGTACCGCATTAAATAGCGTGACGCGTTCAATATCCTGTCCGCGGCTGATAAGATCGTCGGGATAGAGCGCGTGATCCACACTCTGAATACCCTGCGTAATAATCGGTCCCTCATCCAGATCATTATTAACGTAGTGCGCCGTGGCACCGACCATTTTGACTCCTTTCTCCCACGCCTGATGATAAGGACGTGCGCCTTTAAATCCCGGCAGCAAAGAGTGATGAATATTAATGGCTTTACCGTCGAGCTTTTCACACATCCGCGGTGAAAGAACTTGCATGTAACGTGCCAGAACCACCAGGTCGATATTATATTGTTCCAGCAGAGCCAGAATCTGCGTTTCCTGTTCTGCGCGATTCGCATTATTTACCGGCAGGTGGTACCAGGGGATGCCGTGCCATTCCGCGAGTGAGCAGAGATCGGGGTGGTTTGAAATAATCAGCGGCACATCGATAGTTAATTGCCCGGTGCGATGCCGGAATAACAGATCGTTCAGGCAGTGATCAAATTTAGAGACCAGAATAGCTACGCGTTCGCGATGCTGCGGCGGGGTAAGCTGCCACTGCATCTCAAATGGGGTGACGCGCGGCGTAAAATTATCGCGAAATATATCGGTACTGAAGTGCGCGGCTGGCGAGAAAGCGACGCGAATAAAAAAGTGGTGGCTGACGCGGTCGTCGAACGAATGAATCTCATTAATATAGTGACCCGATTCCGCCATAAACCGGGTCACGACATCCACCGTGCCTAATTTACTCGGGCAGCTGGCGGTAAAAATCCATGAATCGGGCAGCACGCTCATGGGCGACTCCTGATAATAAGGGAAAGGCGTGCCGGCGGAGAGAGCCGCGCCGGCACGGCCGGATATTACGCGCTGATCTTCAGCCCATATTCGCGGCTGGCATCCCGCAGCCAGAGCCAGATGTACTCAGCAAAGCTGCGGCGGATCACCAGCTCCCAGCTCTCCGGACCGGTGCGGCGGATCAACGCGCTGCTCTTCGCAAACACCGATCCGGCAACTTTGCCGACGGGAAACTGTGACGGATGCAGGTCAAGCACCGTACTCTTTTTCAGCACATCGACCGCGTGTTTACCGGAGAGCGCCAGAATAGTCTGCCCGCCGCTGACGTTCACCACCGAAAAGTGGCCGGTGATTTCAGCGCGCAGCGCTTTCTCCACCGGGAACAGCTGATCCATCGGCAGTACGACCAGCCACTCATCGGGGCTCAGCCAGCGCACGGAGATATCGCCATCTTCGGCAGAGGTCAGCGGCGCGGTGGGCAGCGGCACGCCTAATACCGTCAGGCAGCCCTGCATAAAGCTCGCGCTGTTTTGCGAACCGCGCAGCACCAGATGCCCGCGCAGCGCCAGCTCGCGCAGTTCAACGCCCGCCTGCTGCGACTGGCTGACAGTGACGTTACCGCGATCGGCATGATGCAGCGGCGATTCAGCACGTACCTGCGGCGCACTCTGGTTCATTACCGCGACCTGTCTGACGGCCTCTGCGGGTTTGGTTTCAGGTAAGAGGGTTTCAGACATGTTGACGTTCTCCTTTCGGATCGATAAAGACCGGGCTGCAGATTTCCGCTTCCACCACGCGGCCATCTGCCAGCGGATAAAACACGGTTTCGCCCATACGCTGCAGACCGCCTTTGATGAAGCCCATCGCGATACTGCGGTTCAGGTTGGCGCTCCAGTAGCTGGAGCTGACGTGGCCCAGCAGATCCATCGGCACCGGCTGCTGCGGATTGGCGACCGCCTGCGCGCCTTCCGGCAGAACCACCAGCGGATCGCGCGTTTTCAGGCCGACCAGCTGTTTACGCTGCTCGCGCACGCAGTCTGCCCGCGCCATACCGCGCTTGCCGATATAGCTGAATGGCTTTGAATCGGCGACGCACCAGCCCATATTGAGATCGTGTGGCGTCACCGAGCCATCCGTATCCTGACCGGCAATAATAAAACCTTTCTCCGCCCGCAGAATGTGCATGGTCTCCGTGCCGTACGGCGTCAGGTCGTATTTCGCGCCGTGCTCAAACAGCTTCTCCCAGACCGCAAGGCCGTAGTTTGCCTGCACGTTGATCTCAAACGAGAGCTCACCGGTAAACGAGATGCGGAAAATACGCGCCGGTACGCCAGCGACCGTGCCTTCCTGCCAGTCCATGAACTTAAAGGTCTCTTTATCCAGCGACACATCGCTGCAGAGTTCCGCCAGCAGGTTGCGGCTCCCCGGACCGGAAATGGTCATGGTCGCCCAGTGATCGGTTACGCTGGTAAAGAACACCTCCAGCTCCGGCCACTCAGTCTGATGATAAAGTTCCAGCCACTCCATAACGTGCGCCGCACCGCCGGTGGTGGTGGTCATCAGAAAGTGGTTCTCCGCGAGACAGGAGGTTACGCCGTCATCAAACACCATGCCGCTTTCACCGCACATCAGGCCGTAGCGGCACTTGCCGACGCCGAGTTTAGCCCAGGCGTTGGTGTAGACGCGGCTGATGAATTCACGCGCATCTTTACCCTGAATATCAATTTTGCCGAGAGTAGAGGCATCGAGGATGCCGACGCCGCTGCGCACCGCACGGCATTCGCGATCCAGCGACTGCTGCATGGTTTCACCCGGACGCGGGTAGTACCACGGGCGCTTCCACTGTCCGACATCCTCGAATTTCGCCCCCTGCTGCACGTGCCACTTATGCATCGCGGTAAAGCGTTTGGGATCGAACAGCTCGCCGCAGTTACGCCCCGCGATAGCGCCAAAAGCGATCGGAGTATAGTTCGGACGGAACACCGTGGTCCCGGTCTCGGGAATGGTTTTGCCCGTCACTTTGGCGGCAATCGCCATGCCGTTGATGTTGCCGAGCTTTCCCTGATCGGTACCAAACCCCATCGCCGTATAGCGTTTGATATGCTCAATCGCCTCAAATCCTTCGCGCGTTGCCAGCGCAATGCCGGCCGCCGTGACATCGTTCTGAAAATCAACAAACTGCTTTGGCGCGCGGCTGATCGGTTTAGTGTGCGGAATATGAAACAGCGCGGCGGGCGGATGCTCAATCCACTTTTTCACCTCGGGCAGGGCGACCTCAACCGGCGTCAGGCCGAGTTTCAGCACGGCATCCTGACCCGCTTTGATCCCTTCCTGCAGCACATTGTCGAGCGCGTAGCGGCCGTTGATGCCGCCTGCCGTCAGCTGCTGCTGCGCGGTCGGGCCGGGCAGAAAGCCAATCACTTCACTGTTCCAGACCGGACGGCTGCCGGTATGTCCGGCGAGGTGGATCACCGGGCTCCAGCCACCGGAGCTGGCGACGGTATCGCAGGAGAGGGTAAAGGGCTTACCGGTAAGGGCGTCGCCTTTTTTATCGATGGCGGCAATGGTAACGCCGCTGACGCGCTTTTTGCCCTGCACGTCGATCACCGCGCTGCCGCTGATCACCCGAATGCCGCGGCGGCGCACGGCGGCGGCCAGCTCGCCTTTGGTGGCGGCGCGGGTATCCACTACGGCCACCACTTCACGTCCGGCATCGGCCCAGTCCAGCGCGGTCTGATAGGCGCTGTCGTTCGTGGTCATCAGCACCAGCTGATTGCCGGGCACCACGCCGTAGCGGTTGATATAGACGGAGATGGCGGAGGCGATCATGCAGCCGGGCACATCGTTATGGCTGAAGACCAGCGGGCGCTCCTGCGCGCCGGTGGCAAGCACCACCCAGTGCGCCCGCACGCGGTGCATGCGCTGGCGTACCTGTCCGGCTGCCGCGCGGTCGCCGTGGTAATCCGTGCGGTTCTCATTAATGGTGAGGAAATTGTGGTCGTGATAGCCGTTTACCGTCGCGCGCATCAGCAGCGTCACTTCCGGCATGGTGGCCAGCTCGGCCACCACCTCAGCCACCCAGTCAGCGGCAGGCTTGCCCTCAATCAGTTCGCGGCTGGCGAGCAGATGTCCGCCCGGTTCGCTCTGCTCATCTGCGAGGATCACACGTGCGCCGCTGCGGCCGGCGGTCAGCGCCGCCATCAGGCCCGCCGGACCGGCGCCGACGATCATCACATCGCAGTGCTGATTCATGGCGTCGTAGATATCAGGATCTTTCTCGCGCGGCGCGCGGCCCAGACCGGCGGCCTTGCGGATAAATTTCTCGTAGGTCGGCCACATTGACTGCGGATACATAAAGGTTTTGTAGTAAAAGCCGGGCGGCATCACTTTACCGCCGAGATTTCCCACCAGCCCCATCAGGTCGGATTCCACGCTGGGCCAGCCGTTGGTGGCGGAGCAGACCAGGCCCTCATAGAGCGTCTGCTGCGTGGCGCGCACGTTGGGCACCTGCGTCGCCTCTGAGGCCCCAAGCTGCAGCACCGCATTAGGCTCTTCCGCGCCTGCGGCAACGATGCCGCGCGGGCGGCTGTATTTAAAACTGCGTCCGACGATATCGATACCGTTGGCGAGCAGGGCAGAGGCGACGGTATCGCCTTCGTAGCCCTGATACTGACGGCCGTTCCAGGTAAAGTTCAGCGTGGTGGAACGGTTGATTCTGCCGCCGGACGGCAGGCGATTTTTCTGGCTCATGCTCTGCGCTCCTTACCCTTGCTCGCCGGTTTCAGGCTGTTCGTCGAGGGTATATACCCGTTTGATCTCATACGTCTGCGTGTCGCGCGTCAGGTTGAAAAATTTGCGGCAACCGGCGCTGTGCACCCAGAGTTCGTTGTGCATGCCGCGCGGGTTTTTACGAAAGTAGAGAAAGGTTCCCCACTCCTCGTCGCTGCAGGCATCCGGACTGGCGGGCCGGGCGATATGCGCCTGACCGCGCGGATGAAACTCTTCTTCTTCGCGATACTCACCGCAGTGAGGACAGTAAATGTGCAGCATGCTAAAAGTCCTTAGTGGGCCACGCCCGCAGCGCCATGTTCATCAACCAGAGCCCCGGTATAAAAGCGGGAGAGGGCAAAAGGTTCAGCTATCGGATGCGGCGTGCCGTGCGCCAGCTGGTGGGCAAACAGGTTGCCGGAGCCGGGGGTGCCTTTAAAGCCGCCGGTGCCCCAGCCGCAGTTGAAAAACAGGTTGCGTACCGGGGTCGCGGAAAGGATAGGGCTGGCGTCAGGGCAGGTATCAACAATGCCGCCCCACTGGCGGTTCATGCGTACGCGACTGGTGCAGGGGAAGAGCTCAACAATCGCCTGGATCGTATGCTCAATCACGCTGTAGGATCCGCGCTGGCCATAGCCGACCCAGCCGTCGATGCCGGCACCAATCACCAGATCGCCTTTATCAGACTGGCTCATGTAGCCGTGTACGTGGTTGGACATCACAACCGTATCGAGAAAGGGTTTAATCGGCTCGGAAACCAGCGCCTGCAGCGGATGCGACTCAACCGGCAGTTCAAAGCCCGCCATTTTTGCCATCACGCCGGAGTTACCGGCGGTGACGCAGCCCACGCGATCGGCTTTGATCACGCCGTGGTTACGGGTTTTCACGCCGGTGATCTTGCCGTCGCTGATCTCCATATCGATCACTTCACAGTTCTGGATCAGATCCACGCCCAGGCTGTCGGCGGCGCGGGCATAGCCCCAGGCTACCGCATCGTGGCGGGCGTTGCCGCCGCGGCGCTGCACCGAGGCGCCCAGTACCGGATAGCGCGCATCTTTACTGCAGTCCAGCGCCGGGATCTCGCGCTGCAGCTGGTCACCATAGACCATTTCGTTATCAACGCCCTGCAGGCGGTTGGCGTTCGCCAGCCGCTCATTGGTGCGCAGATCCTGCAGCGTATGGCAGGTGTGGTAGACGCCGCGCTGTGAAAACATCTGGTTGTAGTTCAGCTCCTGCGACAGGCCTTCCCACAGCTTCATGGAGTGCTCATAGAGCGCAGCGGACTCATCCCACAGGTAGTTGGAGCGGACGATGGTGGTGTTGCGGCAGATGTTGCCGCCGCCAAGATGGCCCTTTTCCAGCACCGCCACATTAGTGATGCCGTGCTCCTTCGCCAGATAATAAGCGGTGGCCAGCCCGTGACCGCCGCCGCCGATAATAATTACGTCATAGCGTTTCTGCGGTGTCGGGTTGCGCCAGACCTTCTGCCAGTTCTCATGAAAGCTCAGGCTGTGTCTGAGCAGGCCAAATCCTGAATAGCGTTGCATGTTTATCTACTCCCGTAACGATACCGCATGTGCGAATGGACAGAGGGTAAGACGGCGCCCCGCGGCAGGCCGGGGGCGTTCTGGCTTAGCGGTAAACCGGGAAGTCTGCACACAGCGACAGCACCTGCTGTTTCACCTGCGCAATTTTCGCTTCCAGCTGCTCCTCGTTGTGCATGACATCGAGGATGTCTGCGATCCAGCCTGCCAGCGTGCGGCAGTTCTCCTCGCTGAAGCCGCGCGTGGTGATCACCGGTGCACCGATGCGCAGGCCGGAAGTCACAAACGGCGACTGCGGATCGCCCGGAACAGCATTTTTGTTGACGGTGATATTGGCGCGGCCCAGCGCGGCGTCCGCCGCTTTGCCGGTCAGGCCCTGTTTGATCAGGCTCAGCAGAAACAGATGGTTATCGGTACCGCCCGAGACCACATCGTACTGACGCGCAATAAAGACCTCCGCCATCGCCTGCGCATTTTTCACGACCTGGCGCTGATAGTGTGCGTAGTCAGGCTGCATCGCCTCTTTAAAGGCTACCGCTTTGGCGGCGATAACATGCATCAGCGGACCGCCCTGGCCGCCGGGGAACACGGCGGCATTCAGTTTCTTCTCCAGCTCCGGATTGGCTTTCGCCAGGATCAGACCGCCGCGCGGACCGCGCAGAGTTTTATGCGTGGTGGTGGTGACCACGTCAGCGAACGGCAGCGGATTAGGATAGATGCCCGCGGCAACGAGGCCTGCGACGTGTGCCATATCGACAAACAGCCACGCGCCCGTTTTATCGGCGATAGCGCGAAAGCGTGCCCAGTCAACCACGCGTGAGTAGGCGGAGAAGCCAGCCACAATCATTTTTGGCTTATGCTCCAGCGCCAGCGCTTCCACCTGGTCGTAGTCGATCTCGCCCGTTGCTTCATTCAGGCCATACTGCACGGCGTGATAGATCTTGCCGGAGAAGTTGACGTGTGCGCCGTGCGTCAGATGGCCGCCGTGCGCCAGGCTCATGCCCAGCACCGTGTCACCCGGCTGGCACAGCGCCATATAGACCGCCGCGTTAGCCTGCGAGCCGGAGTGCGGCTGCACGTTGGCGTAATCGGCACCGAACAGCGCACAGGCACGTTCAATCGCCAGTTTCTCCACGATGTCGACATATTCGCAGCCGCCGTAGTAGCGTTTGGCCGGGTAGCCCTCCGCATATTTATTGGTCAGCACCGTTCCCTGCGCCTGCATAACGCGCGGGCTGGTGTAGTTTTCTGAGGCGATAAGCTCGATGTGCTCTTCCTGACGCACCGCTTCCTGCTCTATCGCCTGCCACAGTTCACTGTCAAAGCTCTGAATGGTGTCGCTCTTCGCAAACATGCTCTCTCCTTGCCCGGATAATCGCGCGGCGCCTGCTCCGGAACTGAGCCATTCAGGGCAGCGATGAATTGAGTGTGGGTTGATAATACCCAGCGCCATTGCGGCCAGGATGTTTGGTAACGCCGGGGCTATGTCAATTTGCGACATAGGGCGCTGCCCGCCACCGTGCGGCAGGGTAAGGCGGCTACGCCGGGCGGAAAATGGCGAGTTCACGGTGGAATGCGTCGTTCTCCGGCATCCATCGATTTTTTACGCCACCGATAATGCAGCAGGTAAACACTACATGGCCGTGAGCCCGGGAGAGCAGAATGAGTATTAGCGTCTTCGATTTATTTAAGGTCGGAATTGGCCCCTCCAGTTCGCACACCGTCGGGCCCATGCGCGCGGCGCAGCGCTTTGTTGAGCAGCTGGGCCAGAGTGCCAGACGGCAGGCGCTCTGCCGCATCAAAATTGAGCTGTTTGGTTCGCTGAGCGCAACCGGACGCGGCCACAGCACCGACAAAGCGGTGCTGCTGGGGCTGATGGGAGCCTCACCGGATACCATCGATCCGCACATCATTGACGCCACGGTACAGGCGATCTGCGAAACCGGTTCGGTGACGCTGCCGTGGGGGGAAAACATTGAATTTGACTGGCATCAGGATCTGCTGTTTGTGGACGACGTGCTCGCTTATCACCCGAACGCCATGCGGCTGAGCGCCTATTTCCGCACCGGCGATAGCCTCTCAGTGGTCTATTACTCCATCGGCGGCGGCTTTGTGCTGGATGAAGAGGAAGCCACGGCCACTGCACACCTGGTGCCGCAGTGCACGCTGCCCTATGACTTTAACAGCGGAGCGGAGCTGCTGGCTCACTGCCGCGAAAAGGGGCTGCGTATCAGCGCGCTGATGCTGGAAAATGAAAAGGTATGGCGTGACGAAGCGGCGATCCGCAGCGGGCTGGCGCAGATCTGGCAGGTGATGCAGCAGTGCATCGCTAACGGGCTGGCTCAGGAAGGTATCCTGCCGGGCGGCCTGCAGGTGCGCCGCCGTGCGCCAGCGCTCTATCAGTCCCTGCGCCGCGCCTCAGCGGAGAATGTCATCAGCTCGACGCTCTCCGCCATGGACTGGATCAATCTCTATGCGCTGGCGGTCAACGAAGAGAACGCCGCGGGCGGGCGCATGGTGACGGCGCCGACCAACGGCGCCGCCGGCATTGTCCCGGCCGTGCTGATGTACTACATGCAGTTTGAACCCCGCGCGCGCGAAGAGGATGTGGTGGACTTTCTGCTGGCCGCCGCCGCGGTCGGCGCGCTGTGTAAAAAGAATGCTTCTATTTCCGGCGCTGAGGTGGGCTGTCAGGGCGAGGTCGGCTCCGCCTGTGCAATGGCGGCGGCTGGCCTTACGGACGTGCTGGGCGGTACGCCGGAACAGGTTGAGAACGCGGCGGAAATTGCGCTGGAACATAATCTTGGCCTGACCTGCGATCCGGTGGGCGGGCTGGTGCAGGTTCCCTGTATTGAACGCAACGCGATTGCAGCAATGAAAGCGATTAATGCCGCGCAGATGGCGCTGCGCGGCGATGGTCAGCACTTTATTTCGCTGGATAAAGTGATCCGTACCATGCGCGATACCGGCCGCGATATGCAGGATAAATATAAAGAGACATCGAAAGGCGGCCTCGCGGTCAATGCGATTGAATGTTAATGCTGTGTAACTAATTGGTTACGGCAGCTTATGCGGATCGCCATGCGGGCAGGCAGTGAACAGTGATTTAAAAGGGTGCAAAATGCGCTGACTTAACCAAAACAGGTCAGCGTCTGCACTGTTTTGAGGCTAAAGGGGGCGGTTCATGCAGCAATGATCAAATCTGTGAAGCTGAACAAACATTTGTTTCGCTTATGTTAACTGTGTGTCATTTTCCGCAGGGCTATCCTGGTGACGAATGGCATGTCTGTTGCTTACTCTATAGGTGATGGAAAGCGATTGGGGGAGATGCCCCCGGGTAATGTTTCTGTTTAGCCTAATAGAGGTCAGCGCACATGTTCGACACAGACGCAATTTTGAAAAGTCCCTCTACTGATATTAAAAAGCGCAGCGTAGGCTTTTTACTGGTCAATAATTTCACCATGATGGCTCTGGCAACCGCAGTTGAACCTTTACGCATGGCGAACCAGCTAAGCGGCAAAGAGCTGTATAGCTGGTGTACCGTCAGTGAAGAGGGTGCGCCCGTTGTGGCAAGTGATGGTATTTCAATTACGCCCGATCATTCTATGGCTAACGTGGCAGCACTGGATGTGCTGATCGTGGTCGGGGGTGTCAACATTACCCGCAGTTATACCAGCCGTCAGGTAAGCTGGCTGCAGAGCATGGCGCGCCGCAAAATTCTGATTGGCGGCATCTGTACCGGACCCTATCTGCTGGCGGAAGCCGGGCTGCTGGATGGGTATCACTGCAGCGCGCACTGGGAGTGTATTGCGTCCATGCAGGAGGCGTACCCTAAAGTCATCTGCACCAACCAGCTATTTGTGATTGAGCACGATCGCATGACCAGCAGCGGCGGCACCGTGCCGATGGATATGATGCTGACCATGATCCAGCGCCATTTTGGCCACCAGCTCACCGCCGGCATTTCAGAGATGTTTATCTGCGATCGCGTACGCAATGAATCAGACTATCAGCGTATCCCGCTGCGTCACGTACTCGGCACGGCGCAGCCAAGCCTTGTAGAGGCGGTATCGCTGATGGAGGCCAACATTGAGGAGGCGATCGATCTGGATGAGCTGGCAGGTTATGTCGGCCTGTCGCGCCGTCAGCTGGAGCGGCTGTTTCAGAAATACCTGCGCTGTTCGCCTTCACGTTACTATCTGAAGCTGCGGCTGTTCCGCGCCCGTCAGCTGCTGAAACAGACCTCCATGTCGATTATTGAAATTGCCCTGGCGTGCGGTTTTGTCTCTACGCCGCACTTCAGCAAATGCTATCGCGAACATCTTGGCGTGCCGCCGCGTGAAGAGCGACGGGGCGTACACAGTCAGGGAGGCGGCAAAACGCTGACGCAGTTCTTTATGGCGGAAATGCCCGGCCTGACTAACTGGCAGCAGGAGAGCACGGTATCCGCCTCTCTGCGCATCCTGAATGAGGCACGCTTTGAGCCAACCTTTGGCTCAGTGGCACTCTCAACGGATGTCTGACGCGACCCGTTGCCTGTGATCCGCGCCGGCTGAAAACGCTGCCTTCAGGGCAGCTTTTTTATGTCCGCTCATCGGTTTAAACCATCCGTTCACTTTCCGGGGCTGCGCCAGCTGTCAGGCAAGTGACGTTTTCAGAACAATTCATCCGCAGCGTAAACCCTATTCTGTTTTCATTCGGCCGCACCCGGTTATGAATCAAACCAGAGAGGAAGATATGAACGCTACTGAATTGCACAATTCTGCGATTGTCATCGATGGGCTGGTAATTGCGAAATGGGACAGAGAGCTGTTTGAGGATATGCGCCGCGGCGGGCTGACGGCCGCCAACTGCACGGTCTCCGTCTGGGAGGGATTTCAGGGCACGGTTAATAATATCGTGGAAATGAATAACCTGATCGCGCAGAACGCCGATCTGGTCACCAAAGTGACCAACACCCGCGATATCCGGCGCGCCAAAGATGAAGGCAAAACCGGCATCCTGATGGGCTTCCAGAATGCGCACGCGTTTGAAGATCAGCTGGGCTACATTCAGGTGTTCAAAGAGCTGGGCGTCGGCGTGGTGCAGATGGCCTATAACACGCAGAATCTGGTCGGCACCGGCTGCTATGAGCGTGACGGCGGCCTCTCCGGTTATGGTCATGAGGTCGTGGCGGAGATGAACCGCGTCGGCATGCTGTGCGACCTCTCGCACGTGGGCGCGCAGACCTCAAAAGAGGTGATCCTCGCGTCGAAAAAACCGGTCTGTTACTCCCACTGTCTTCCCTCCGGCCTGAAAGATCACCCGCGTAATAAATCTGATGAAGAGCTGAAGTTTATAGCGGATCACGGCGGATTTGTGGGCGTCACCATGTTTACCCCGTTCCTGAAAAATGGCATCCACTCCACGATTGAAGATTACGTGGAAGCGATTGACTACATCTTCAACCTGGTGGGTGAAGATCAGATCGGCATCGGCACCGACTTCACGCAGGGCCACGGTCAGGCGTTCTTCGAGTGGCTGACGCACGACAAAGGCTACGCCCGCCAGCTCACCGACTTCGGCAAAATCATCAACCCGGAAGGCATTCGCACGCTGGGTGAATTCCCGAACTTAACGGCTGCACTGCTGCGCCACGGCTTTACCGAGAAGCAGGTGCGCAAATTTATGGGCGAGAACTGGCTCAACCTGCTGGCAAATGTCTGGCATGAGTGATCGTCTGACCTGTTCACACCACTAAGCGAGGTAAACCATGGCACATGCGCCTGAAATGCCAATCAGCGTCGATGATGAAACCGGCGTCTGGACCACCGATGCGTTACCGATGTTGTACGTGCCCCGGCACTTCTTCGTGAATAACCATATGGGCATTGAAGAGGAGATTGGCGCTGAACGCTACGCCGCCATCCTCTACAAAGCGGGCTATAAATCGGCCTGGCACTGGTGTGAAAAAGAGGCTGCGCTGCACGGTCTCTCTGGCGACGCCGTATTTGAGCACTACATGAAACGCCTGTCACAGCGCGGCTGGGGATTTTTTTCCACTGAAGCACTCGATTTGAAACAGGGCACGGCGCGTATCCGGCTCGATCACTCTGCCTTTGTCTATCAGTACGGCAAAGTCAACCGCAAGGTGGACTACATGTTCACCGGCTGGTTTGCCGGCGCGATGGATCAGATTGCGCAGAGCCTCGGCTACAGCGTGAAAACCCGGGCGGTGCAGACGCAGAGCGCGGCCGAAGAGGGATGTGAGTACGGCATTTTTACCGTTTCGCCAGTATAAGACCGGGTACGCAGCGCCGGCTGCGTACCCCGCACAACAACTGAACCGCAGGCTGGCGGGCCGGATATCAGAACGGAATTAAGGTGAAGCTATGTCACAGTTTGATCTGCTGTTTGAGCCATTAAAAATTAATAAACTGACTATCCGCAACCGTATTGTCAGCACCGCCCACGCCGAGGTGTATGCCACTGACGGCGGGATGACCACCGATCGCTATGTGCGCTATTACGAAGAGAAAGCCAAGGGCGGCTGCGGGCTCTGTATCTGCGGCGGCTCAAGCGTGGTATCGATCGACAGTCCCCAGAGCTGGTGGAGTTCAGTTAACCTGAGTACCGACCGGATTATTCCGCACTTTCAGAATCTCGCCGATGCCGTGCACCAGCACGGCGGCAAGATCATGATCCAGATCTCTCACATGGGGCGGCGCTCGCGCTGGGATGGCGAGAACTGGCCCAATCTGATGTCACCCTCCGGCATCCGCGAGCCGGTGCACCGCGCCACCTGCAAAACCGTTGAGGAAGAGGAGATCTGGCGTGTTATCGGCGACTTCGCCAAAGCGGCGCAGCGCGCCAAAGCGGGTGGCCTCGACGGCGTGGAGCTCTCCGCCGTGCATCAGCATATGATCGATCAGTTCTGGTCACCGCGCGTCAATAAGCGTACCGATGAGTGGGGCGGCAGTTTTGAAAAGCGAATGCGCTTTGGCATTGAGGTGCTGAAAGCGGTGCGTGACGCGGTCGGCCCCGATTTTGTGGTCGGCATGCGCATCACCGGGGATGAGTTCCATCCCGACGGCCTCAGCCATGAAGATATGCGGCAGATCGCCGCCTACTACGATAAAACCGGCATGGTCGATTATTTTGGCGTGGTCGGTTCCGGCTGCGACACCCATAACACGCTGGCGAACGTTATTCCGAATATGAGCTATCCGCCCGAGCCGTTTCTGCACCTGGCGGCGGGTATCAAAGAGGTGGTCACGGTGCCGGTGATCCACGCGCAGAATATTAAAGATCCCAACCAGGCGCAGCGTATCCTCGAAGCGGGCTACGTCGATTTTGTCGGGATGACGCGCGCGCATATTGCCGATCCGCACCTGATCGCCAAGATCAAAATGAATCAGGTCGATCAGATCCGCCAGTGCGTCGGCGCCAACTACTGCATAGACCGGCAATATATGGGGCTGGATGTGCTGTGCATTCAGAACGCGGCCACCTCGCGCGAATATATGGGCCTGCCGCATATCATCACTAAAACCGAAGGGCCGGTGCGCAACGTCGTGGTGATTGGCGGCGGACCGGGCGGGCTGGAGGCAGCGCGCGTGGCGGCAGAGCGCGGGCATAAGGTCACGCTGCTTGAACGCGCAAGCGAGCTGGGCGGGCAGGTTACGATTGCGGCAAAAGCGCCGCAGCGCGATCAGATGGCCGGTATCACGCGCTGGCTGGCGATGGAGATTGAGCGTCTCGGCGTGAAGGTGCTGACCAGTACCACAGCGGATATGGCGATGATCCGCGATCTCACCCCCGACGTCTGCATCCTGGCTACCGGCGGGGAACCCTTCCTTGAGCAGAACCCGGAGTGGGGAGCGGCGGAAGGGCTGGTGGTCTCCAGCTGGGACGTGCTGAACGGCGTCGTGGAGCCAGGCAAAAACGTACTGGTGTATGACTCTATCTGTGAATTTTCCGGGATGTCCGTCTCCGATTTCCTCGCCGCGCGCGGTGCGCTGGTGGAGCTGGTAACCGGCGATATCAAGCCCGGCGTGGGCATTGGCGGCACCACCTTTCCGACCTACTACCGCAGCCTGTATGAAAAAGCGGTGGTGATGACCTCCGACCTGGCGCTGGAGAAGGTCTATCGCGAAGGCGAGAAGCTGGTGGCGGTGCTGGAAAATGAATACACCGGGCAGAAAGAGGAGCGGGTGGTGGATCAGATTGTGGTGGAAAACGGCACCCGTCCCAATGAGGAGCTCTATTACGCGCTGAAAGCGGAATCGCGCAATAAGGGGCAGATTGACGTGGAGGCGCTGTTTGATATCCGGCCACAGCCGGTGCTGGCGCAGGCGGGCAGCGGCATGATCCTGTGGCGGCTCGGCGACTGCGTCTCGCAGCGCAATGTTCACGCCGCGATCTACGACGCGCTGCGTCTCTGCAAGGACCTGTAGTTTCGCCGTCGCCGACGTAAAGCGTGCGGTCTCCGGAAGCGGTACCGCACGCCGCATCTAACAGAAATTGTCTGGAAAGGGCACATCATGGTACTTGATCGGATACTCCCCTGGTTACTTCTTGGCGCGGTGATTCTGGCCATCGTGGGTATGGTCAGGCGCGTCCTGCTCTGGCGGCGCGGACAACCGGAACAGGTTGCCCTGCTGAGCGGCCTGATGGCGATGCCCCGCCGCTATCTGGTTGACCTGCATCACGTAGTGGCACGCGATAAATATATGTCGCGCAGCCATGTGGCCACCGCCGGCGGCTTTGTGCTGTCGATGCTGCTGATCCTCGTGGTTCATCTGGCGGGCGTCAGCGGCACGCTGGTGGATGGGGTGCTGGCGGGTGCGCTGCTGGTGATGTTCAGCGGCGCGCTGTTTATCTGGTATCGCCGTCGCAATCCGCCAGCCCGTCTGTCACGCGGGCCGTGGATGCGGCTGCCAAAGAGCCTGCTGGTCTTTGCGGCGACGTTCTTTATCACCACGCTGCCGGTCTCCGATCTGTTTGGCGAAGCGGGACGCTGGGTGATGGCGGCACTGCTGCTGGCAGGGATCTGCTGGGGGCTGGGCGAGATGGTGTTTGGCATGGCGTGGGGCGGGCCGATGAAACACGCGTTCGCCGGCGCGCTGCATCTTGCCTTTCATCGCCGTCCGGCCCGCTTTGGCGGCGGCCGCTCTGTGGGTCTGAAGCCGGTGGATCTGGCTGCCTCAAAGCTTGGCGTTGAAAAACCGGCCGATTTCAAATGGAACCAGCTGCTGGGCTTTGACGCCTGCGTGCAGTGCGGCAAGTGTGAAGCGATGTGCCCGGCGTTTGCGGCGGGTCAGCCGCTCAATCCCAAAAAGCTGATTCAGGATATGGTCATCGGAATGGCGGGCGGCAGCGACGCGCGCTTTGCCGGCAGCCCTTATCCGGGCGTGCCGGTGGGAGAAGCGTGCGGAGCGCCGCATCAGCCGATTGTCGGCGGTCTCATTAAAGAAGAGACGCTCTGGTCCTGCACCACCTGTCGCGCCTGCGTGGAGGAGTGTCCGATGATGATTGAGCATGTCGACGCGATTGTGGACATGCGCCGCTTTATGACGCTGGAGAAGGGGCAAACGCCCGGCAAGGGCGCAGAGGTGCTGGATAACCTCTGCCAGACGGATAATCCTGGCGGCTTTAATCCGCGCAGCCGCACGCACTGGTCAGCCGATCAGAACCTGCCGCTGATGCGGGATGTCGGGCAGGCCGACGTGCTGTTCTGGGTCTCCGACGGGGCGTTTGATATGCGCAGCCAGCGTATTCTGCGTGCGTTTGTCAAAGTGCTCAGAGCCGCCGGCGTGAATTTTGCGGTGCTGGGCGATGAGGAGCTCGATAGCGGAGACGTTGCGCGACGCCTGGGCGATGACGCCACGTTTCAGCGGCTGGCGCGCAGCAATATCGCCACGCTGCAACACTATCGCTTTAACCGCATCGTAACCACCGATCCGCACGCCTTTCACTGTCTGAAAAATGAGTATCCCGATTTTTATCCGGCAGGCACGCAGCCCGACTATGAGGTGCTGCATCACACCACCTTCATTAATGAGCTGGTTAAGGCGCAGCTGCTGGATCTGAAAGATTACAAAGGCGGCAGCGTAACCTGGCATGACCCCTGCTACCTCGGCCGCTACAACGGTGAATATGCATCACCGCGTGAGCTGCTGGCGGAGCTGGGGATCAAACTCAGCGAAATGGACCGCTCCGGCTTTCGCTCACGCTGCTGCGGCGGCGGCGGCGGTGCGCCGATTACGGATATTCCGGGGGAGCGGCGTATCGCTGACATGCGGATGGAGGATGCCAAACAGACCGGTGCAGAGCTGATTGCCGTTGGCTGCCAGCAGTGTACCGCGATGCTGGAAGGTGTTGTCGGGCCGCGTCCGGAGGTCAAAGATATCGCTGAACTGGTGGCGGAAGCCCTCAGCGAACCGAAAAAACCGCTGCCGGCGAAGCTGCGCGAGCGCCAAATTGCTGTGGAGGTGATCTGATGGAAACCCCTGTACGCCGCGATCCGCGTCTTGAGTGGATTGCCCGCAACCGGCTGCATCCGCAGCATGCAGAGCTGATGCAGCCGATGCAGGAGAGCCGTGGCCCGTCCGGGCTGCTGCGTAAAAATCCGCACGCCGTCGGCTTTACCGGGCCAAACGGACTGGTGCGCATCGATCGTGAGAACGTCAACGCGTTTTCCCAGCTCTCCGGCCGGCGCAGCGCCGGCACGCCGCACGTCGCTGAGCTGCCGCTGCACCGCGTGACGCAGCCAGAGTACTGCGTGGCGGCGGTACTGGATATGACCGGCGGCCGCCTGACCAGCCACGATCGCGACGTGCTGGGCCAGGCGCATCAGCTGGTGCGTGATGCCGGCGGTGCAGGCGTGGTCATGGCCGTGGTATTTGGTGAGCATCGGGAAGAGAGCTTTGCCACCGCGGGCGCTGACCGGCTGCTGCATTTCAGCGGCGATCGCTATGAGGGTTACAGCCCGGAGCAGCGCATCCATGCGCTGATGGCGGCAGAAAACGAACTGGCACCGCGCTTCTGGCTGTTTCCGGACAGTGTTGCCGGCGGCTTTGAACTGGGCTGTCGCTTTGCCGCACGCTGCGGAGAACGACCCGCCACGCAGGTGTGGCGCATAGAGGGCGACAGCTGCATCAGCCGGGCGGCGGGCGGCAGCGCCGATATTACGCGTCCGGTTGCGCGCGTCATGCTGCTGACCGCAGAGTGCGCCGATCCGGTGGATGAGACCCGCCATGAAGTGCTGCCGGTGAGCGTCGGGCTGCGAAGCATTGGCGCTGCGCGCATTACCGACTGCGGACTGATGCCGGTCGATCCGGCGGCGGTGCCGCTGGGCGAGGCGGAGTTTATTCTGTCTGCCGGTAACGGCGTCGGCGACTGGGCGCAGTTTCACGCTACCGCAGAGCTTCTGGGGGCGACCGAAGGCGCCAGCCGCGTGGCCGTGGATAATGGCCATATGCCGCGTTTCCGGCAGGTGGGCGCTACCGGCACCTGGGTGACGGCGCGGGTCTATCTTGCAGTGGGCATCTCCGGCGCGGTGCAGCATCTGCAGGGGATTGCGCAGTGCGACCGGGTTATCGCCATTAATACCGATCCCGGCTGCGATATGGTCAGCCGCGCGTCACTGAGCGTGATTGGCGACAGCGATGCGATTCTCGCTGAACTGGCGCGCCTGGCACGCGCCTGGCGTAATAAGGAGCTTAACCATGCAGCATAAAGCACACCACAGCGGCTGCCGCATTACGGCGCTGATATCCGTCGGACTCCATCCCGAGTCGGGCAGGGCGCGCCGCGCCGGGCAGGATGCGCGTGCGGTAGAGATGGGGCTGGCGCTGGCTTCCGGCGATCTGGAGCTTCTTCACGCCGGCGATCCGCACAATGCGGCGCTGCGCAGCTACGCGGGCATGGGTGTCAGGACGCTGCGCGTGCTGCCGATGACAGAGCAGGGCGATGCGGTGGCGGTGCTGAGTCACTATCTTAAGCAGGATCACCCGGATGTGATCCTCACCGGCGGCCGGGCGGAGCGCGGCGAGTCATCCGGTATGCTGCCTTTTCTGCTGGCAGAAGCGCTGGAGATCCCGGTAGTGGTCGGCGTGGCGGAGATTGTCAGCCTGAACGGCACCGACGCTGAAGTGCTGCAGGCGCTGCCGCGCGGTCAGCGGCGTCTGCTGCGCGTGGCGCTGCCGTTTATCGCCAGCGTGGACATGGCCGCCGCCGCGCCGCGCCAGAGCGCGTTTGGCCCGGCAAACCGGGCAGAGATCACCACCGCTGCGGGCGTGGACGTGCCGGATACAGCGATGGCAGCCTGGGAGATAGCGCCGGCGCGTAAGCGGCCGAAGCGGCTGAAAAAAGTGAAAGCGAAAACGGCGGCGGATCGCTTTAAAGCGGCCACGGCGAAGTCACAGAGCGAAGGTGGCAAAGTGCTGCAGAATAAGCCGGTGAATGAGATGGCGCAGGCAGTCTTTGATCTGCTGCTGGAGGAGGGCGTGATCCGCTAGCGGCGCGCCTGAACGATAAAAAACCCGGCTGGCGGTTAACAACGCCAGCCGGGTTTTCTGTTATCAGGTCAGCCTTTTACGTTTTTAAGCACGGTTTCGCTGTACCAGTCGATAAAGTTAATCACGCCAAACTCATAAGTTTCAGAATAGGGGCCTGGCTGATAGCCAATGGAGTTGATGCCGCGCTGGTTCTCTTCACCCAGAACGCGATCCTGCTCATTGGTGGCATCCCAGACGGTGCGCAGACGCTCCGGATCGTAATCGACACCGGCGACCGCGTCTTTATGCACAAACCATTTTGTCGTTACCATCGTCTCCTGCGCGGAGATTGGCAGCACGCGGAACACGATAAAGTGATCGCTTTGCATATGGTTCCATGAGTTGGGCAGGTGCAGAATACGCATCGATCCCTGATAGTGGCTGGTAAAACGCCCCAGCAGCCGGGTGCATCCCTCACGACCATCAATGGTCATGACTTTAGTGCCCTCTTTCAGCGGCATACGCACAATGCGGTTGCGCAGACCAAAGCTCTGATGGCGATGCGGAATACCCTGCTCATCCCACAGCGCCGCCTGCTTGTTGTAGTAGTCATGGAAACTCTGCGGCGCGCGCGGATCGTTGGTGTCATCCCACTCCAGCAGGCTGTTCAGCAGTTCCGGATGGCTGCCGGCGCAGTGGTAGCACTCGCGGTTATTCTCCAGCACCAGCTTCCAGTTGGCTTTTTCATACATATGGGACTCTGCCGCCAGCTTGGTGTTGTCCACATCATAGGGCTCCATATACTCCGCCAGCGTGGCCAGAAATTCATCGAAGTCAGACTCCGGCGGCGTCTCTGCCAGGCAGATAAAGATAAACCCGCCGGCGGTTTTACAGTGCGCTTTTTTCAGGCCGTGCTGCTTCATGTCAAATGACTGATTCATCTCTGAACCGGCGAAGAGCAGGTTGCCCTTTAAATCGTACGTCCACTGGTGGTAGGGACAGACCAGATTGGCCACCTTGCCGCGCTCCTTTGAGCAGAGGCGCGAGCCGCGATGGCGACAGGTGTTGTGAAACGCGTTGATGTTGCCCTCTGCATCGCGCAGAACCAGCACCGGGTTCTGTCCGACCTCAAGCGTGAAGTAGTCGCCCTTTTTCGGGATTTCGCTGCTCATGCCGGCAAACAGCCACTCTTTCTGAAATACCTCCTCCATATCAATGCGAAACAGAGTCGGGTCATTATAGAGCGCCTGCGGCAGCGAATAGTTGGGCTGGCGTTTTTCGAGCAGATCCTGCATGCGATCGCTCGCATCGACAAGGCTTGTACAGGTGATATTCAGCAGATCGTTGTGGCTCATAATGTTGCTCTTCTCGCGCGGTTGAAAAGGGAGTGGTTCGCGCCCGACAGGCGCAGCCGGATATCAACAAAACCGGACTTCCGCGTTACCGGAAGCCCATAAGATCGCTACGGATTACAGATGCAATCCATGCTGCACCGGTCCGGCGCCCGTCAATGTTCTGCCAGCGACATAAATCCCCTCTATTAAAGACGCGCGTGCAGAATTTCCTGCGAATGTGGTTTTTTCAGGCATTTCCGTGTCGCGCATAACTAAATGCTGTGGCGGGGTTACACGGAGAATCGCAGTTTCTGGCTCAAAAGCCTGTGGTTATCCATGCGTCGATACAGGCAATTGATCACTCCAATCCTGACGGGAATGAAATGTATGACAGAGAGAAATATCACGGTACTGAATACCAATGCTTTTGAGCCTGTCACCACGCAGACCTGGACCAACGGCCGTCATGCAGTGCGGTGCGTTAAGGTCATACAGGAAACCTGGGACGTGAAAACCTTCTGCTTTATGGCAGAGCAGCCGGTGATGTTCTTCTTTAAGCCGGGGCAGTTTGTCACGCTGGAGCTGACAATTGAGGAGCAGACCGTGTTTCGCTCCTACACCATCTCCAGCTCTCCCTCCGTGCCGTATAGCTTTTCGATCACGGTAAAACAGGTGCCGGGCGGCGTGGTATCTAACTGGCTGCACGCGAATATGCGTGAAGGCATGGATCTGGCGGTACACGGCCCGGTAGGGCAGTTTAACTGCATCGATTATCCCGGCGATAAGGCGCTGTTTCTCTCCGGCGGCGTTGGCATTACGCCAATGATGTCGATGGCGCGCTGGTATTTTGACACCAACGCCGATGTGGACATGGTGTTTGTGCACAGCGCACGCACGCCGGAAGATATTATTTTCCGCCGCGATCTGGAAAATATGACGGCGCGTATTCCCAACTTCAAACTGAGCATCATCTGCGAACGCTACGAATCGGGACAGTACTGGGCAGGTTTTCGCGGCTTTCTGAATCACGCCATGCTGCAGATGATCGCGCCTGATTTTATGGAGCGGGAGATTTTCTGCTGCGGACCGACGCCCTATATGCGCGCGGTGAAAGCGATTCTGGAAAACGTCGGCTACGATATGGCGCACTACCATGAAGAGTCGTTTGGTGCCACGCCAGAGGTGGTACAGGAGCAGGTGGTGCAGGAGGCGGAAGAGGCGGCCGAGTTGGCCGATGCGCTCTGCAGCTCCGAGCTGCTGACCGTGGCGTTTACGCAGAGTGATAAGAGTGTGAAAATTGCGCCGGGTGAAACCGTTCACGCCGCCGCTGCCAAGCTGGGCCTGCATATACCGAAAGCGTGCGGCATGGGGATCTGCGGCACCTGCAAGGTGAAATGCCTGGAAGGTGAGGTTGAGATGAACCATAACGGCGGCATTACCGACGAGGATGCCGAAGAGGGCTATATCCTCTCCTGCTGCAGCGTACCGAAAGGGAATGTGGTCGTGGAATTCTGACCCGCCGCGCACCGCCGGAAAGCAAAAAGCCAGATGTCAGCTGACATCTGGCTTTTTTAATCTGGCTCCTCTGACTGGACTCGAACCAGTGACATACGGATTAACAGTCCGCCGTTCTACCGACTGAACTACAGAGGAATTGTGTTTCGGCGCGCATAATAATCAACTCTTCTGCGGCTGTCAAAACGTGATTTAGCGCCCGGCAGTTGTTTGCTGCTTCCTGCAGCAACCTGCTGATTTTGTCAGCATCTGCCACCACCTGATGTCCTGTAAAAGACCGGATTTTGCGCAGAAATAGGCTTATCTCTCAAGCCGTTACGCTTATCACTCCGCCTTGCATTCTGGTTATGACTGCTACACTTGATGCTGTTCACCTGAGCCAGATTACTTCTTCGCTGAAAAAAGGAGCGCGTTATGACCGATCGTCCAGAAAATCCGCAACAGGCGCAGCAGCAGCAGTGGCCCGGCAGCTTTCGCGAGATGCAGCCGGTGCCCGATCACGGCGAAACCAGCTATCAGGGCAGCGGGCGGCTGAAAGGCAAAACCGCGATTATCACCGGCGGCGACTCCGGTATTGGCCGCGCAGTGGCCATCGCTTACGCCCGTGAAGGCGCCGACGTGGTCATCTCCTACCTGGATGAACATGAAGATGCAAAAGATACCGCGCAGCTGGTGGAAGCCGCCGGGCAGCAGGCGCTGCTGATTGCGGGTGATATCATGCAGGCGGAGCACTGCCGCAGCATCGTGGCGCAGACGGCGGAGCGTTTTGGCAAAATTGATATTGTGGTCAACAACGCCGCTTTCCAGATGACGCGCGACTCGCTGGATGAGATTGATGATGATGAGTTTGACCGCACGATGAAAACCAATCTCTATGCGATGTTCTACATCTGCAAAGCCGCGGTACCGCATATGCCAGCCGGCGGCTCCATTATTAACACCGCGTCAGTCAACGCCGATCAGCCTAAACCGAAACTGATTGCCTACTCGGCGACGAAAGCCGCCATCATTAACTTTTCCGGCAGCCTTGCCGCGCTGCTGGCGGATAAGGGCATTCGTGCCAATGCAGTCGCACCGGGACCTATCTGGACGCCGCTGATCCCGGCAACCATGCCGCCGCAGCAGGTCGAAAGTTTTGGCAGCCAGGTGCCGCTGCAGCGTATGGGGCAGCCTGCTGAGCTGGCCTCTTCTTATGTCATGCTGGCCAGCGATGAAGCCAGCTATATCTCAGGGGCAACCATTGCCGTAACCGGCGGGGTGGCGGTGATTTAACGCCGGCGCAGACAGCAAAAAGCCCGCTCAGGCTTCCCTGAGCGGGCTTTTCAGATTCTGGCTCCTCTGACTGGACTCGAACCAGTGACATACGGATTAACAGTCCGCCGTTCTACCGACTGAACTACAGAGGAATCGTGTGAACGAGGCGAATAGTAGTGGCCCCGGACGAGCCTGTCAACAGCTTAAAACGCAATTGCATTCAACTGGCTAGCAAAGATACAGCCCGCACAGAGATCAGGCAGATTCCGCCGCCAGCGTCGCAAGCCGGGCAGCAGGATCCTGACGGTAAAACAGCTGCAGGTGACGATACATCGCCGGAAAGCGCTGAAGGAGCAGGTCGGGCGCAGTGAAGAAATACTCTGAGAGCACAGCAAAACATTCGGCCGGATCGCTGGCTGCGTAAGGATCAAAGGTCGCGGCCTCTTCACCCGCGAGCGCCACTTCATCGTCAATCTCCTGCATCACCTGCAGCAAATCTTTCTCCCAGCCAGCGACCTCGCGCAGCGGAATAGCGGGGATGCCGCTGGTGTAGCCGCTGCCGCGCGCGTCCAGCTTATGCGCCACTTCATGGATCACCAGGTTATAGCCTGAGAGATCGAACGCGTCGGAAATATCCAGCGCGTTGAGCACCACCGGCCCCTGCGTCCAGCTCTGCCCGGCGTGTACAGCGGGCGCCTGATGCACCAGCCCGCTCTCATCTTCCCAGCGGTCATCAACCGCAAAGGGTTCAGGATAGATAAGCACGTCGTGAAAACCATCCAGCCACTCCACGCCCAGCTTCAGCACCGGCAGGCAAAACAGCAGCGCCAGACGGGCGCTGTGCAGCGCATCCAGTTCAGTGCCCTGCAGCAGGACAAATTTTTTCTGCTGCAGAAAGCGCTGCGCCATGCCGATCAGAACGGCATGTTCATCATGATTAAGCAGAGAAAACACAGGCTGCCGCAGCGCCTGCGTCCAGGGCAGTTCAGCGACAGCATCGGATTTATGCGCGTTCCGGGACCATTTAAACATCGCAGCGCCTGTAGAAGGAGAAAAGGAGTGCCGACGGGACAGAATGTGCCAGACGTCAAACCTGTTATTCAACCTGTTAGCCGGGACGGTGTCTGTGATTGCGCTTGCAAAGTGAAAAGCAAAAATAAGCGGGGCGGGGCGTAAGCGCCTCTTCCGGCGAAAAGAAGAGGCGCGGGCGCATGCTCAGAGCGGTCGGCTTTCGCGTGCAGCGCGTTCAAATTCAATGACCCAGACCCAGGGGTTAACCTCCCAGCTGGTCGCGCCATACTGCTTTTGCCACGCCTTGCGATAAGCCTCTTTGGGCGACTCTGAATTCATATTCATGGTAAAGAAGTTGTTCAGGAAGTGCGAGTCCGTCTGGACGCCCTCTGCCATGATGTCATCCTCGCTGATATCCTGGATTTTTTCAGCCCGGATCGCGGTGATGGTCAGATCGATGCGGCTTGCCCAGCGCGGCATATGAATGGCCGTCTGCCAGCCAAACTGCTCCGCGTCCTGCAGATCGTCCTCCAGCTGACCAAACTCGTTGCTGTCAGCACGATACTGGCAGAAGTCGGGATGGCGAAACAGCTGGGGATCGCGATCGTACTCTGCCAGCTGCGCCTCCGGCACAATCGGGCCGCGCCAGGTTTCACGCACCCACAGGCGATCGCCAACCTGCCCGAACGGACAGTGCGCGCTGATATCGGACATCGACATCAGTTTGTAGCCGTGGAGATGATTCGCACTGACATCAAACGCATGAACGCCTTCATGGTGGTCCTGTCCTGGACCAAATGCCTGCGTTTTCATAATGCGTCGGGTCTGTGTTTGCTGGCCAACCAGCAGGGCGCGAACCCGCTGTTCGGAAAAAAGAATCGGCCGTTCTTTCATTTTTTACCTCTTGTTATATCACGAACCCGGAAAGCGTTGACGTTACATCCTGTACAGGACGAGACCCTTAGCATAAAGGTTTCAAACAAATTTGCTTAATAATTTGTCTCCTGATAATCAGGCGTTCTCTTCCTGTTCCGGTATTAAAAAAACATCCAGGCAAAAAGTGGGGTGCAGATCGCTCAACTTGCCGGCGAAATGCGGAAATTTCCCCTATACAGTACGTTATAACGGCCAAAATAGAAATATTTTCAGACTATTTCACCTTTTTCTCCGCTAATCACTGGCTATCTGTCAGCGAGGGCTGGAGGCTTAAGTTAACCGCGCGCTGGCATCGCAGTTAAGCGCGACACATAAACTATGTTAACTAAATTTGGTTGCAGCCGGACGGCATAAGGAAAAGCTGAAAACAAAAAGGCTACTGGGAAAGCGGGCTTAACAACGCTATAACATGATCAGGATCGCAGATTTTTCCTTCTCACACTAAAAATGCTGTAAGAAAAGTGTCATGACCTGCCCGCTAAGATAGGGCTGAGTCTGAAGAGCTCCCGCCGCGCATCACATGTCATAACAGGAGAAGCATCATGTCCATTACACACTGGCAACAACGTTATGAACACTGGCTGCGGCTGAACTGGCAGCATGACGATAAGGCGCACGACGTGGGGCATCTGCGCCGGGTCTGGATGAGCGCGGCACGTATCATGCAGGAGACGCCTGCAGATGCCAAGGTGGTGCTGACCGCCAGCTATTTTCATGACGTGGTGAATCTGCCGAAGAATCATCCCCAGCGTCATCTCGCCTCTACGTTTGCCGCTGAAGAGACGCGCCGCATTCTGCAGCAGGATTTTCCCGATTTTCCCGCTGAACTTATAGATAGCGTTGCGCACGCGGTGCAGGCGCACAGTTTCAGTGCTGCCATTACGCCGCTGACCGCAGAAGCAAAAATTGTGCAGGATGCCGATCGTCTGGAGTCGCTGGGGGCTATCGGACTGGCACGCGTGTTCTACACGGCTGGCGCACTGGGCCGGCCGCTGTTTGACAGTGACGATCCATTAGGTCGCGATCGCGAACTCGACGATGTGAAGTGGACGCTGGATCACTTTCAGAAAAAGCTGCTGCGCCTGCCTGAAACCATGCAAACGGCCGCAGGACGTCGTCTGGCTGAATATAACGCCGATTTTCTGGTGCACTATATGGCTAAACTCTGCGCTGAACTGCAGGGGAATCTGGCAGGGGTTGATGAATCCGTACTGCGCGACTTCTGCTGTGCGTTACAGGAATATTAAATTTTTATGACAGGCTGTTAACTCGCATCATCTTCCGCTACGTTTGTGAAAAAAATAGCAGGGAGTGTGGAAATGACTGAGACCGTGAACATTACGATTAAAATTGATCCGGCACTGAAAGAGGAGATTAAGCAGCTTGCCGCTGACAATCAGCTTTCAATGAGTCAGGAGATTGTTAACCGGCTGCAGGCGAGCCTGCAGAGTGCCCCGCAGCAGGAGACGGCGGTAGATAATCTGCACTCCGATGAGACGCCGGACGATCGGTTAAGCGCTACGGAACTGCGTCAGATCCGTGCGCTACTGAAAAAGAGCAAGAAGAAGAAGTAGTCTCTGCCACCCGCCGCCCGGCGGGTGAGCTATTTCTTATACGCGATCAGCTATTAGCCTGCTCTGGCGCGTTCAGCCTGTAGTATTCAATCAGCGGCAGCAGTAATTTCGCGACCGCAGCGAATACCGGCACCACCACGGAATTGCCAAACTGACGATAGGCCTGGGTATCAGAAACCGGAATGCGAAATTGCGCTTCACCCGGCGCTTCAAACCCCATCAGGCGCGCGCACTCGCGCGGACTCAGCCGGCGCGGTCGCCGCGCCATATTCTCAGCAGCGGTAAAGTTCTGTTCACCCAGCGCGCGATCCCAGCCGCGGTCAATCAGGATCTCTGAGCCATCTTTATAGTAGCGCGCTGAAAGCGTGCGCACGCAGCAGTGCAGGTTCTGCGGATCGTTCAGGCCAAAGCCAAAGCCGTTACCTTTCGCCTTGTGCTTTTGCGCATAGCGATAGAGATAGTGCCAGAGCGTGGGCGACAGGGTATATTTTTCACCCGGCTCGGCGTCCAGCAAACTCTGCAGTGGCGGCACCTGCGGCGGATAGAGCGCCGGCAACGCGCGCAGTGAAAAGGGCTGCTTAACGCCGCTATCGCGCCGGATGCCGACCAGCACAATCCGTTCACGGTGCTGCGGCAGAAAATAGCGCGCGTCGATCACTTTGGCGTCCGGTGTGCCTTTATCCTCCGCATCCGCCACGTCATAACCCAGCTCATCCAGCGTTGCCATAATAATGGCGAAGGTGCGGCCCTTATCGTGGCTCTTCAGATTTTTGACATTTTCCAGCACAAAAAACGCGGGCTTTTTAGCCGCGAGAATGCGCGCCACGTCAAAAAACAGCGTGCCCTGCGCCTCACACTCAAAGCCGTGCGCCCGGCCGAGCGCGTTCTTTTTACTGACGCCCGCCAGTGAAAAAGGCTGACAGGGAAAGCCGGCCAGCAGCACCTGGTGATCGGGGATAGCGCGATCGATATGCTGATAGATAGCCGCCTCCTCAGTGAGGCCGGCTGGCTGCGTGACGAGACGAATATCGGTATTGAACCGGTGGCGCAGCGGATCGCAATAGTGGTTCGCTTTATAGGTGCGGATCGCCTCTTTATTCCATTCGCTGGTAAAAACGCACTCGCCGCCGGCCTGCTCAAAGCCGCGCCGGATGCCGCCGATACCGGCAAAGAGATCGATAAACTGAAAGGCGGGCCTCTCATAGTGGGCCGGTCGCGATGGCAGCAGGGCGCGCAGGCTGGCGATCTCAGACGGGAGAAGCATTACCGACGCGGCTTTGCCACTGCGCAGACGGTTCAGCTTCGCCACGCTCCAGTGACCTGAGCCGGCGGCGTTGAGGGTCTGCATCACATCGCGCGCCGCGTAGATATCCAGTACCTGCAGTAACAGCGCTAAATCATCCTGCGCAGCGGTTAACGAAGAGGGGGTAGCCGGTGCGGCGGGATCGGGAACGAGCATGCGTTTTTCCTTAACAGTTGAGCGGCTATGCTACCACTCATCTGGCAGGGTTGAAATTAGCGTGTCGTGTCGCGCTGCGTGCCGTGCCGCACTCTTTTACGCTGCCGCTTTCGCTTTTGCCGTAAAACGCTAAAGTTGAATAGGCCCGCAGGAAAAGGAAACGGCATGGCTGACGTTCACTCACAAGAGATCCGCAGTAAAAATATGCGCGCGATCCGCAATCAGGATACGGCGATTGAACAGCGCGTGGCCGCGATATTGAAAGATCGCGGCTTCAGCTTTCGCGTGCAGGATAAAGCGCTGCCGGGGCGGCCCGATTTCGTGCTGCCTGAGCAGCAGGCAATCATCTTTGTGCACGGCTGCTTCTGGCATCGTCATCACTGCTATCTGTTTAAAATGCCCGCCACGCGCACCGGTTTCTGGAACGGCAAAATCAACAGCAACGTTGAGCGTGACCGGCGCTATGTGCAGCAGCTGCAGGAGACCGGCTGGAAGGTACTGATAGTCTGGGAGTGCGCGCTGCGCGGTAAGCTGCGGCTGGATGACAATCAGCTGATTGAGCGCCTTGAGGAGTGGCTGCTGGCCGCCGGGCAGAGCGCGGAGCTGGATCATCAGGGACTGCATCATTACCAGCCGCTCTAGCCGGCGATGATTGCTTTTCGCGGCAATAACCGTTTAGATCACGTTTTTCTCTGGGACGCGGAGCACTACCATGAGCAGTATTAAACTGACGGTCAGACGGCTCTATCAGCTGCGTGACGAGCGGCTGGTGGCGACACAGGCCACGGCACGCATCTGGCTCGACGATCGGCTGATTGCCACCGAAGAGATCAGCGGCATGACCGAAAGCCCGGTGAGTAAATATCTGCACGCAGCGGATACGCAGGGAAAAACGTTACGCGTTGAATGGGACTGTGAGGGCATCGCCGACATGTCGGTGACGTGGGTTGAGCGCTGCCCCTGTTGTCAGGAACACTAACCGGAATAAGGATTACCATTTTGGCAGGAACCAGTTTACTTACGCTTCTGGATGATATCGCAACGCTGCTGGATGACATTTCAGTCATGGGCAAGGTTGCGGCAAAAAAAACCGCTGGCGTGCTGGGCGACGATTTGTCGCTTAATGCGCAGCAGGTCACGGGCGTCAAAGCCAATCGCGAACTGCCGGTGGTCTGGGGCGTTGCGAAGGGCTCATTTCTGAATAAGCTGATCCTGGTGCCGCTGGCACTGGTGATTTCAGCGTTTGCTCCCTGGCTTATCACGCCGTTACTGATGCTGGGCGGTGCCTACCTCTGCTATGAAGGGGTGGAAAAGGTGTTACACAGCCTGCAGCACGATAAAGAGGAAAAGAGCCCGGAGGCGCGTCAGCAGCGACTCGACAATCTGGCAAAACAGGATCCCCGCGCGTATGAGAAGAGCAAGGTTAAAGGGGCGGTACGCACTGACTTTATTCTTTCAGCGGAGATCGTGGCGATTACGCTGGGCATCGTTTCAGAGGCGCCGCTGCTTAACCAGGTGCTGATCCTCGCCGGTATCGCCATTCTGGTGACCATCGGTGTCTATGGCATTGTGGCGATGATTGTGAAGATCGATGACCTCGGCTACTGGCTGCGGGAAAAGTCCTCTTCACTGGCGCAGGCGGTGGGCGGTTTTCTGCTGGCGATGGCGCCGTGGCTGATGAAAATTCTTACTGTCGTCGGCACGCTGGCGATGTTTCTGGTGGGCGGCGGCATTATTGTGCATGGTATCACGCCGCTGCACCACGCTATCAGCGAATACAGCAGCGGCTTTAACGGTCTGGTTTCCGGCCTGCTGAGCAACGGGGCCAACCTGGTACTTGGGTTTATCGTCGGCGCGATTGTGCTGCTGGTGGTTAACCTCGTCGCCAAAGTACGCGGTAAGTCGGCATAACAGGCCAGCGCGGCGAGCGGCGCACAAGCCGCTTACCGCTTATCTCTGGCAATGCGATATAACGCGCGCCACACTAATTTTCAGGAGAGTGATGATGAACGACGATATGTTTGAGTTTGATATCGATGCCCAGCTGGAACAGGCTGAAGCGAAAGCGGCGGAAAAAGCCAGCGAAGTGCCGGCTGAACTCAGTGATGATGCTGAGTGCGAAGGCTGCAAAATCTGACGGTCGCAGCTAAAAATTTCAAAGCCGGTAATAAACATTACCGGCTTTGTTTATGAACCAGATTTTGCACTGCTTATTCCTCTTTTATCACATTAATAACATTATCCTATAGGCAAATTGTCTGTCCGGCTGCTATACCTTTAAGCGTTCAATCAACGGTAAAAGGGAGGGCGCGGTATGACCTTTGCAGTGAGTGATGAAGTTCAGCACAAACAGGGCGGACCCACGATGGTGGTAACCGGCTATGCCAGCGGAATGGTTGAGTGTCGTTGGTATGATGGCTATAGCGTGCGCCGTGAGGCATTCCATAGTGATGAACTGAGTCACATGACGACGGAATCCCGGCTCGCCAGCTGAATCTGATCGGGACGGTTTTGCCGTCCCGTATCCCGTTACACTTTTCCCTCGTTATCTTCTTCCACCGCCTGGTAAATCCGCTGCAGAATATCCGGAAACGCCGACTGAACGCGACTCCAGCTCGGAATAAAGGGCTTATCGTTGGGGCGTTCAATAAACGACTGACCGGCGTCGAGAATGGCCTGGGTAAACATCTCCACCGCAGCTTCCTCTTTGTGCTGATCGAACGACAGGCCGTTCATGGTGGCTTCATGCCGGTAGATCTCCATCATATCCAGCGCGTTACGGTAATAAGTCGCCTTCAGCACGCGAAAAGAGTCGCTGGTCAGCGGCACGCCCATGGTCGCCAGCTTGCGCAGCAGCGACTGGACAATATCGCTGCTCATGCGTTTCAGCCCCCCGGTACCATCCTCTTCGGCCAGCGGCTGATGCTTGTGGTCATAGTGATCGGCGATCTCGACCTGACAGCTCTGGCGGGTTGTATAGTTGCGATAGATCTCAGACAGCACGCCGATCTCCAGCCCCCAGTCGCCAGGGATCTTAATGCCGTTAAGCACATGGGTGCGCATGGCAAACTCGCCGGAGAGGGGATAGCGAAAGCTGCTGAGGTAGTCGAGATACTCGGAGTGGCCATACACCTGCTGCAGCGAACGCAGCATCGGTCCGACCAGCAGACGGCCGACGCGGCCATTGAGCTTGCCATCCGCGACGCGCGCATAAAACCCTTTGCAAAACTCATACTGAAACGCCGGGTTGGCCAGCGGATAGAGCAGACGCGCCAGCATGCCGCGCTCATAGGTCACAATGTCGCAGTCGTGTAGCGCCACGCACTGGGTGCGATCGGACGCCAGGGTGTAACCGGTACAGAACCAGACGTTGCGCCCTTTGCCCGGCTGGCTGGGCGAGAGACCCTCTTTATCCAGCTCAGCATCAATCGCTTTCAGACGCGGTCCGTCATTCCACAGAATGCGGTGCCGCTGGGGCAGGCGCGAGAAGAAGTCGCGGGCAAACAGAAACTGATCGCGATCGGCGCGATCGAGACCAATCACAATCTCTTCCAGATAGGGTACCTGCGCCAGTTCATTGACAATATTATCCAGCGCCGGGCCCTCCAGCTCGGAGAACAGTGAGGGCAGGATCAGGCCCATTTTACGCCGGCGGGCAAACTGCACCATCTCTTTTTCCAGCGACTCCACGTGGCGATGGGTGAGGTTATGGAAATTCGTAATGACGCCATTCTGATAAAAGTCACTCATCGTCTCATCCTCTGATTACGGCTTATGGGGGGCCAGAAAGTGATCTATGCCTTCGCTCCAGCCGTTTGGCCCGGTTTGCGTTGTGCGATAGATATGGTCGCTATCGGTACGGCTGAGTTCAACCGGCGACTTACTGAAGCCTTTGATAATGACCGCGTAGTCCGCCTGTTCAAGCATGGGAATATCATTGGGGCCGTCACCCAGACCCAGCGTTATCCGGCTTACGCCATCCTGCTGCATCAGCTGCTGCTGCAGCTGCGTCAGCGCAATACCTTTACCGCAGTTTTCCGGCATCACGTGCCAGAAGCGGCCACCCTGCGTCAGCGCAAGCTGATGCCGGGCCAGCGCGGCGCGAAACGCCTCCAGCTTATCGCTCTCGTCGCGCCACAAAATCACCTCCGAGGCGTCACGCAGGCGGCTTAGCCGGGCGTCACTCAGCGCCAGACCGGTAAAGCTCGCCACGTCGCTATCACTGAGATCGTGAAAGCCGGTAAAGCGAAATTCCGCTTTCAGCGCAGCCAGCCTGTCGCACAGCGCCAGATAGTCAGCGCCTGGCTCATCGTTAACCGTAACGTCATCGCCAAAGCTGATGCGGGCACCATTTTCAGCGATAAACGGCGCTCCGCTTAAACCCAGGCGCTTCTGCAGCGGGATAATCTCTGCAGCGGTCTTGCTGGAACAGAGCACTACCGGGATCTGGCGTGCGGCAAAATAGTCCAGCCACGGGCGGGCGGCTTCCCAGTTGTAATCGTGGTGATCCAGCAGCGAGCCGTCCAGGTCGGTTACCACCAGCAGAGGGGAATCGGGATCAATCATCGTCATACTCCTTACACCACAGAGGTGAGTAAAGCAGAGAGTAATCAGTATAATAGCGTTATGAGGATTGCACGTTTTTCCGGCTTAGCGAACGCGACAACCAGGAATAATCTTAAAAGGCAGCGTTACTCCGACTGCCGGTGCATAAAGTGTGCAGGGTAAAGCGCAGGCGGTACGGCTCTCTGACGGGTTTAACGCCAGGAGATATGCATATTTCTGCACTTTATATGCACAAAAGCCGGTTGCCTTCATACACAGTGAGCGTAATCTGAAACGGCATTACCGTTTCCTGGTGTAACGAATCCATTGATAAATTTAACCCGGCCTGAGCCGGGTTTTTTTTAAATTACTCTCAGCGATTCGCTTCGCAAAAGCTGCAATCGTGAATATCCACTTCGCACTGTTCAGAAAGGCAGCGCGCCTGATCCACGGTTTTACCTGATGAATCAAACCACTCCGGGTCGCGCTCTTTTTCCTGTTCCGGATTGCCTGCCGACAGGGAGCGAGAGCGGGTTTCTTCTGCACGCATACGGGGACTCCGCAAAGCCAGGGTGAGTCTTGAGTATAGTGCGGCACGCGCATACGCGCGCAGCGCGACAGGCAAAAAAAAGCCCGCGCTGCGCGGGCAAAAATCCTTGTTACTTTTAGGTTGGCTGCTTCTTTGGGGTTGATGCAGCGAAATGATGATAAGCGTTTTCTCCGTCAGGGTTCTCGCAGTAAAACGTTAAGAGAGTGAAAAAGCGGCTTTTGACAGTTCTTTACCTGACATCGCTCCTGTTTTTACCGGAAGCAGCTATGCTTAATGCTGTTTGATTATTATTGATAACAAGGAGTTAGTATGGATTTGCTGCGCATTATTATCGCTATTTTGCTGCCACCGCTGGGCGTATTTATGCAGGTGGGTTTTGGCGGAGCGTTCTGGCTGAACATTCTGCTGACGCTCTGTGGCTATATTCCCGGCATCGTCCACGCTGTCTGGGTTATCGCCCGTCGCTGATCGCGATCACTATTTCGCCGCCTGTTTACGTTACACTGACGCAAAACAGTCGCTGAGAGGTCGCAATGCAGGTAGGTGAACACGTAACGGTGAAAACAGACGGCGGCCCGCGCCGCGCAGGTAAACTGCTGGCGGTGGAGCCGTTTAACGAAGGGACCATGTATCTGGTGGCGCTGGAGGATTATCCACTGGGCATCTGGTTTTTTAACGAAAGCGACCACGCCGAAGGCGTATTCGTTGAGCCTGCCAGCACCGGCTGAGCAAACCAAACCGCGCGCCCCATCTGACGATTCAGCGGGGCGCGTGCTGTCAGAAGGTCTCCCAGTTATCGCTGCCGGATACCGCCAGTGCCGGACGCACCGTGCGCTGAGCTGCTGGCACCGCGTTGGCCGGCGCCGTAACCTTCGTTGTGGCGTAAGCGCTGTCGCTGAGGCGGAATGCAGCCACCGCCTGCGTCAGTTTACCCGCCTGATCTTCAAGCGAGGCCGCTGCAGAAGAGGCTTCTTCAACCAGCGAGGCGTTTTGCTGCGTCACATTATCCATCTCCGTTACCGCCAGGCTGACCTGCTGGATACCGCGGCTCTGCTCATCTGACGCTGCGGCGATCTCTGCCATGATATCGGTGACGCGCCGTACGGCTTCAACGATGTCACTCATGGTGGTTCCCGCTTCGCCCACCTGATGCGATCCGTCACCAATCAGCGCGACCGACTCGGCGATCAGCGTTTCGATCTCTTTCGCCGCCTGAGCGCTGCGCTGTGCCAGGCTGCGTACTTCGCTGGCGACAACGGCGAAACCGCGGCCCTGTTCACCCGCCCGGGCGGCTTCTACCGCAGCGTTAAGCGCCAGAATATTGGTCTGAAAAGCGATGCTGTTAATCACGTTGGTGATTTCGGCGATCTTTTTCGAGCTGCCGGAGATGTTGTTCATGGTTTTCACTACGCCGCTGACCAGATCGCCACCGTTGCGCGCTTTATCAGAGGCGTCAGCCGCCAGCTGACTGGCGTGATGGGCATTTTCCGCATTCTGCTTCACCGTCGCGGTGAGCTGCTCCATACTGGCCGCGGTCTGTTCCAGCGCGGATGCCTGCTGCTCGGTGCGGGAAGAGAGGTCGGTGTTCCCGGCGGAGATTTCGCTGGTTCCCTGATAAATAGCCTCCGCTCCTTCGCGCACGCTGCCCACGGTGCGTACCAGCGCCGCCTGCATCAGCTGCAGATTATGCAACAGCATGCCGATTTCGTTACGCCCGCACGGCACATCGGCGGCGGTCAAATCACCCCGGGCAATTCGCTCAATGCGGACGACCGACTGGCGCAGAGGATTAATAATGATCCGCCGCAGAAAAATAAAGGTTAGTCCGACCAGCACTAATGCAGCCGCAAACGCCGCTGCCATGGCGATAAAGCCGAGGCGCGCCTGATGCGCTGCCTCAGCGTTAATCGCTTCGGCCCGGTCGGTACGAATTTTAATGGCTTTCAGCAGCAGTGCATTATAGGCATCATCCAGTTTACGGGTGACATCGGTCTCCTGCGCCACAATGCCTTCAAAACTACCCTGACGCGCTGATTCGATCATCGGCTTCACGCCTTTATCGATATATTGATTGAAGCTGGCGGTCAGCGGCGCATCCAGGGCCAGATCGGCGGGCGTTTTAACATCGCGCGCCATATAAAGCGTAAATCCTTCGCGCGCCTGTTTAATGCGCGTTTCTGTCCGCGCCAGATCGGCGCGATAGCTATCCATCTCGCCAATACGCGTCGCCGCGCCCGCCTGCAGTATATTAAGGCGGGCAGTGCGCAGGTGATTAGAGCTGTTGGAGATGCCCATGCGCACCTGAATCTCCTCAGTGGCATCGTTCAGCGAATTGTTGCTCTGAATGAGAAAATAGCTGGCGAGGCCAATACACAGAGCAAAAAGCAGCAGAATGCCGCCGAATATCACGCTGAACAATGGCATCAGGCGCAGGTTTTGCCAGAGGCTGAGCTTATTATCTACATCGGTCGATGCTGTTTTCATTTCCTTGCTCTCATAGTGGTAAGGGTTCTGAAAGCAAACATCGGCAGGGCAGGGTAAAGGCTTAGGTGAGAATATGGGATCGCGATCGCAAAAGCGTTAAAAAACAACAGGGCCGGTCATCAGACCAGCCCTGTGGCAGCATAAATTATGTAGCAGACAGTTTATCGCACGTTAACATAAATGCCGGAGGTTACATTATCTGTCAGACGTACTACATGATAGATAACCTGTTTATTATGCGTTTTGATTTTACGCTTAATATTGCCTTTATGTGACGAAACGGTTTTAGCCTTAATCTGCATTTTGTCTGAAATCTGAATGGTGTCATGGCCTGACATCCACATTTTCAGCATATTTGATTCGGTCTGGCTCAGCGTCAGTGGATGAATATCCATCCCGGCGGAAATACGCGGTGACGCATTGAGTTTCTTTTGCAGGTAAGTACCCAGCAGTGAATCCAGAGTCGATGTCTTGATCGATTTTGATGTAATAATCAGGTTCTTACGAACGTAGAGATATTCCTCAAAATGGATATTTGAGATCGCCATAAAGATAAAGAAAAGAGTATCCGGGTGCTGTGTGATAATAGCACGAATGCGATCGCTGGAATCGGCTTCGTGAATAAAGCAATCTTCGTTAATAAATACTACGCCAGGTTTTAATTGCTCGCATTTTTGTTGTAGCTGTTCGATATCCGTGGCTGCAGTAATGTTTTTCTTTTTAACTCCTTTTGCCGACATATAGTCCGACAGTCCCAGGCGTGTGTAGTTACATGAATCCATAATAATCGTTGGCATTATAGCGACCCTCACCAATTTGTTATCCGTTTAAATCAACGATGAATACGCGTTTGCGGTACGAGAGAAATTTTCAAAGACACTTTTTTATTCTGCTTTGCAGTCTGGCAAATTATATCCCTGCGCCATCATGACTCTTCCCTGACCCGTTCTGCGAAGTTTTTTGTGTTCCATCCACGTCATTCTTTCCCCGGCGATAGCGGGAATCACCAGGAATTTGCTTTAAGTATACCTTCCGCCCTGTTTTTGAGAGCTGTGTCACTATCGCGCATGTTACAGGCAATTCTGATAGGACAAATCTTAAAAACATTTGTTTCGCGAAAGTGTGACGCTTCAGCGAGTGTTGACAATGCCGGAAAAAGGGAAATTAGACAAGAAAAATCGCTTTTAAATTTTTTTTGTTTAAAAACATACCCTTGAGCATTTTGCCAACCGATTCGTCAGGGAAACCACCTTAAGAATCGTCTGACTAAAATACTCCACGGGCCGTTTAATAAGAATGTTTTTCACGATAAATATCGATTTATCAGATTTTCCTCAGTTGATTTCTGAAAAAAATGGTTTGAAAAGTATACGGAATGATTTTGACTGCTTAACTATCACTTCAGAATGGTAACAGTATCGTTAACTAACGTGCAGGGGAAAGTTCTGAGACAAATCGGGCGAGTAAATCAAAGACTTCGCTGAACAGATGTTCGCAGAATGGGGCAAGAAGCGGCATCAGCATACCCATAGAGAGGATGCCGACCGTTAAGGTCACGGGAAAGCCGATAGCGAAAACCGACAGTTGAGGTGAAACACGGTTTAACAAACCCAGTGCCAGGTTTAGCGTGAGGAGCAAAATGATTAAGGGCAGCGCTAACATCATGCCATTAAGGAAAATTAGCCCGGCGCCTTTGACCAGTCCCATAAAGGCATCAGCACTCAGCGGCTCTGCACTGACGGGCAAGGTCTGAAAACTGTCTGCCAGCAGCGAGATCAGCCACAGATGTCCGTTAAAGGTCAGAAACAGCAGCATCGCCAGCATATCGAGAAAACGCGCCAGCAGCGGCATGTTAACCCGCGTGTTCGGGTCCAGCAGCGTAGCGAAAGATAATCCCATCTGTAAACCAATGATTTCACCCGCCAGCTTTACGGCTGAAAACGCCAGTTGCATGGTCAGACCGATACCGGCACCAATCAGCAGCTGCTGGATCAGCATCCAGAAACCGGCAGGTGAGAACAGGGTAACGTCCACCGGTGGCAACAGCGGCAGCAAAATCCAGGTGATCACAAACGCAAGCGCCACCTTTAACCGCTTGGGAATATTGCGCTCGTTCAGCACCGGCGCGCTGGCAAACAGCGCCAGCAGGCGCGCCATCGGCCAGAAAAACTGCGCCACCCAGTGGATAAGCTGACTGCTGTCGAGGGTAACCATCAGCCGATGATATAAGGCAGGTTGCTGAACAGAGTGCGAATGTAATCCAGCATCAGATTCAGCATCCAGGGTCCGGCGATCACGCCGGTGGCCGCCACCGCCAGAATTTTGGGAATAAAAGAGAGCGTCTGTTCGTTAATCTGCGTTGCCGCCTGCAGGATACTGATGATCAGCCCGCTTACCATCGCGACCAGCAGTAGCGGAGCCGCCATCATCAGCGCGACGCGCATCGCCTCCTGGCCCATTACCATTACTGATTCCGGGGTCATACTGTGCTCCTGTCAGGGAAAAAATTAATGAAGGGTCAGGAATAAAAGCTCTGGGCCAGCGATCCCACCAGCAGCTGCCAGCCGTCGACCAGCACAAACAGCATCAGCTTAAACGGCAGCGCAATTGTCGCCGGCGGTACCATCATCATACCTAATGCCATCAGTACACTGGCGACCACCAGGTCGATAATCAGAAAAGGGATAAAAACCGTAAAGCCAATCTGGAATGCGGTTTTCAGCTCGCTGGTCACGTAGGCGGGCAGCAGAATGCGCATCGGTACCGCTTCCGGGCCGTCGATAGGCGCGGTATTGGCCAGACGGGCAAACAGGGCCAGATCGGCTTCGCGCGTCTGGCGCAGCATAAACTCACGCAGCGGCTGGGCACCTTTATCCAGCGCCACTTCCATACTGATTTTGTCCTGACTGAAGGGCAGGTAGGCATCCGCGTAGATTTTGTCGAACGTGGGCGCCATGATGAAAAAAGTCAGGAACAGCGCCAGGCCAAGCATCACCTGGTTAGGCGGGGCCGAAGGGGTACCCAGCGCGTTTCGCAGCAGGCCAAACACGATAATGATGCGTGTAAAGCTGGTCATCATCAGCAGTACGGCCGGGATAAAGGTCAGCGAGGTGATAAACACCAGCGTCTGTACCGGCAGCGACCAGCTCTGCCCGCCATTAGCCAGCGGCTGGCTGACCAGACCAGGCAACTGCGCGTGCGCAGCCGGAGCCAGCAGCATCAGCAGCGGCAGCAGAGAGAGTAATCGACGCATCATTAAGGTTTTCCGGGACGTTTAACCAGGTTGTGGAGGATCTGACGAAAATCCGGTGGTACAGGCTGAGCCTGCGGGTGCTCTTCAGGCGGCAGTGGCGGCAGCGAATGCAGATGGGTGATCTGCTGCGCTGTTACCCCCAGCACCAGGCGCGCATCGGCGGTTTCAACGATCACCACCCGCTCCTGACGCCCGACCTGTACGCTGGCGCTGACTTTCAGCGCCTGTGCATTAACCGTTTTTGGCGCAAAGCCCATGCGCTTCGCCAGCCAGCCGCAGGCCAGAATCAGCAGAACAATCACCGCCAGCATGGTGCCGACCTGGCTCACCACGGAGCCGGTAGAGACCACCGGCTGCGCGTGTGCTGGCTGCAGGGTTTGTGCGCTGTTTTGCATGATCAGCGGCTCAGACGACGCATGCGTTCAGAAGGCGTAATAATATCGGTGATACGCACGCCATATTTATCATTCACGACCACGACTTCACCCTGCGCAATCAGATAGCCGTTGATCAGAATATCCAGCGGTTCACCGGCGAGACCGTCCAGCGACACCACAGATCCCTGCGTCAGACGCAGCAGCTCTTTGATTGTCATTTTGGTACGGCCCAGTTCAACGGTGAGTTTGACCGGGATATCCATGATCAGATCGATATCCTGCATGGCACCGCTGGCGCCGGCGCTCTCAAACGCCTTAAACACGTTTTCACTGGCGGCCGGTGCGCTGCCGCTGCTGGTCTGCTCGTTCATTGCTTCAGCCCACAGATCGTCCGCGGAGATATCGTCGGACGGGTTTTTGCTGTCACTCATTGGGCTGTTCCTCATTCAGCGAATTCAAAATCGGGTTAATCAGATGTTCAACGCGCAGCGCGTACTGGCCATTCAGCATGCCGTACTGACTGGTCAGTACCGGAACGCCATCCACATGGGCAATGATGCGATCCGGCTTTTCAATTGGCAGTACATCGCCGGGTTTAAGCTGCAAAATGCGCGACAGGCGCATTGAGGTTTCGGCAAAATGTGCAATCAGCTCCAGTTCAGAGTGCTGCACCTGCTTCACCAGATTATCGCGCCAGTGCGTATCCTCCTGGCGGGAGTTCTCCAGCGGTGGATTGACCAGCAGCTCGCGCAGCGGCTCAATCATGGAAAACGGAATACAGATGTTAAACTCACCAACCAGGTTGCCGATCTCCACCTGAAAAGGGGTGTTGACGACAATATCGTTAGGTGAGGTGGTGATGTTAGTGAACTTCACCTGCATCTCTGAACGGACATACTCCACTTCCAGCGGGTAGATCGCTTTCCACGCGTCGCTGTAGCCATCCAGCGCCAGCTTCAGCATGCGGCGGATCACGCGCTGTTCAGTATGGGTAAACTCGCGCCCCTCTACTTTGGTCGGAAAGCGCCCGTCGCCACCAAACAGGTTATCCACGGCGATAAACACCAGGCTCGGCGAGAACACCACCAGCGCTGTGCCGCGCAGCGGCTGCAGATGGATCAGGTTCAGGTTGGTTGGCACCGGCAGATTGCGGGCAAACTCGTGGTAGGGCTGAATTTTTATCGCCCCTACGCTGATATCCGGGCTGCGGCGCAGCAGGTTAAACAGCGCCATACGAAAATGGCGCGCAAAACGTTCATTGATGATCTCCAGCGCCTGCAGCCGCTCACGTACCACACGACGCTGGGTATTGGGGTCGTAAGGGCGAATGTCGCCATCGCTCCCGGTGGAAATTTTCTCTACTTCCGCGCTGTCACTGTCGCCGTTAAGCAGCGCATCAATTTCAGCCTGGGAGAGAATGCTATCGCCCATTAAATCACCTCAAAATGAAGGCGGTAAACAGCACATCACTGACCACCTGTGCAGGTTGTCCGGTTACCAGCGGCGGCGCCATTACCTGTTTAATCTGTCCAACCAGGGCCTGTTTGCCCTGTTCGGTTGCCAGCTGCGCCGCGTTCTGACGCGACAGCAGCAGCAGCAGACGGCTGCGCACTTCCGGCAGGTAATCGTTCAACCGGCGACGGGTATCCTCATCCGGCAGACGCAGGGTAAAGCCTACGTACAGCACGCGATCGGGATCGTTGTCAGGATTGACCAGGTTAACCGTAAACGTATCCATTGCAAAAAAGACGGGGGCGGGCGGTGGCTCAACTTTCGCGGCTTCCGGTTTGTCACCCTCGTGTTTATTCATCATTCGCCAGACTGCATAGCCTGCTACGCTGCAAGCGGCCAGCGTTACAATCAGTAACACCGGAATCAGTAATGAACGTTTGCGGCCTTTTGCTTTCGCGTTATCAGACATGTTTGCAGTACTTCCTGTGAATTATGGGCAAGCCTCTCGGCTTACCTGAACAGATTATCCCGCGTCTTAAGTCAAACAATGGGAAGAAAAGACGCGGGTTTTACGCTTACCTTCAGCGTTTAGCCGCTGTCAGGCAAAAATATCGACGCCACCGCTGCCGGCGGCGCGCGCCTGCAGGGCCGCCGGAACGGCCACAGGCGTTATCTCACTGTCACTCTCCAGCGCCTGAGTAAAACGGCCATACTGACCATCGCGCTGGTTCTCGTGCTGTCCGGCGTGCTGCTGCTGGCTCTGGGCAAATGCGTCGCTGCTCACCTGGCTCTGGCCCAGATTAATGCCGCTCTCCGCTAGGGCACTGCGCAGCTGCGGCAGGGCCGCTTCCAGCGCCGCCCTGACATGGCTGTGGCCTGAGACCAGCGTCAGCTGCGCCTGATCCTTATCCATGGTCAGACTGATCTGCAGCGCGCCTAAATCTTCCGGATGCAGCCGCAGTTCAGCATTCTGCTGTCCGTTGCGGCTGAACATCACAATCTGCTGCCCCAGCGCCTGCTGCCACTCCTGACTGCCAAGCTGCGCATTCAGCATCGGCGTTGACGGGGTGCCCTGCAGGCTGGCGCTGGCCGTATTGACCGGCGCGCTGCTGCTTAACATGGCGCTGAGATGGGCCGCTGGCTGCTCCTGGCCGGCTGACAGCGCCTGCCGCTCATCGCTTTTACTGAGTCCTCCCAGCATCTGCCGGAAACTCTCATCCAGCGTCAGTGCAGCGCTGCTGGCGGGCGCCGTGCTGCCGTGGCTGCTGGCGGCCGGGCCATCAGCGCGCGCGGTAAGCGCGGGCGTATCCTGACTGCGGGTGTGTGGTGTCGCCGCCTCTGCCTGCTCAGTTGCCGGTGCGGTGCCCGGCAGCAGTGCACCGCTCAGCGCGGCGTTCAGCGGCGTGCCTGCGGCGGCATCAGCCGCAGCCTGTGGCGGCGTGCCCGAAGCCAGCGGCGGCCGGTTTTCCACCATCGCCGGCAGCATGGCAAACAGCGCCTGCACATTCTGTAAGTCGCTGGCGCTTAACGGCGTTACAGCATGTTCACTACTATCATCGGCGGATTTAAGCCCGGCTTTAGATCCCGCCGGCTGGAAAAGTGCATTTAAGGCGTCTGGTTTGTCCAGTGCCTGCAGCAGGTTACTCAGTGACGCTTTATCATCGTTACCGGCAACGTCGCCTGCGCCACGGGTCTCACCCGGCTGCAGTTTTCCCTGCTGTTTAGCCAGCGCCAGCAGCTGATTTCCCAGCTCGGTGATAAAGTGGGACGGCAGGCCGTCACCCGTTGCCTGGCTCTCTGGCGCTGCATCAGCTGCGGCAGCTGTTTTAGCGACTTTTGCAGTATGCGTAAGCAGGGCTTGCAGCGTAGTCATTCGCTTTTCCTCAGTGCGGCCCGTTGGGCAAATTCATCCATTCGTTTCTGATCGAGACGGTTTTCCTGACGCAATGCACTCTCCTCAGCGCGGGTGATCAGCATCTGATAGGCATTGAGTTTCTTGTGTTTTTCCCGCCAGCTGCCCAGCGCCTGTTCCGTGCGCTGATCCCACTGGCTGAGCTGCTGGCGATGCTGGTCAATCGCTTTTTCCAGCGTCTGGATAAACTGGTGATAGTTACTCCAGCGCATGCTGGTAATACCGCCGGACATATCCTGATTGAGCTTGTTGCGATACTCATCCAGATAGTCCAGCAGCATGCTGAGCTGCTCATTGGCCTGCTGCTGGCCGCGCCGCATATTGCCCAGATGGAGCACAGCGTCATCCAGATCCTGTTCTGCCAGGTCGCGCAGGGTGTCAATTGCACTGGCGGTTTTCATCGGCTAGCCTCGTCTGATAACCACGTTAACCAAACAGCGTCTGCAGGTGCAGGCAGGCGTCATCATATTCACTGCGTTCAAAAATTCCCTGATGCAGAAACGCTTCCATCTGCGGATAGAGCGTAATAGCCCGATCCAGCATCGGATCGCTGCCGGCGGCATAGGCGCCGACGCTCACCAGGTCGCGGTTACGCTGATAGCTCGACAGCAGCTGCTTAAACTGCCGCACCCGGGCGTAATGCGTTTCATCAATCAGCGACGTCATGACGCGACTGATTGACGCTTCGATATCGATTGCCGGGTAGTGGCCCGCTTCCGCCAGACGGCGCGACAGAACAATGTGCCCGTCCAGAATGGCGCGCGCGGAGTCAGCGATTGGATCCTGCTGGTCGTCACCTTCGGTCAGCACGGTATAAAACGCCGTGATTGAACCGCCGCCGTCGATGCCGTTCCCCGCCCGTTCCACCAGCGCCGGCAGCTTGGCGAATACGGAAGGGGGATAGCCTTTGGTTGCCGGTGGCTCACCAATTGCCAGCGCAATTTCACGCTGCGCCATCGCATAGCGCGTCAGCGAGTCCATGATCAGCAGCACGTGCTGACCACGATCGCGGAAATCTTCCGCAATGCGCGTGGCGTAGGCGGCACCCTGCATGCGCAGCAGCGGAGAGACATCGGCCGGCGCGGCGATCACCACCGAGCGGGCGCGGCCTTCGGCCCCCAGAATATTTTCGATAAACTCTTTGACTTCGCGGCCGCGTTCGCCAATCAGGCCGACCACGATCACATCGGCTTTGGTATAGCGCGCCATCATGCCGAGCAGCACCGACTTGCCCACGCCGGAACCGGCAAACAGGCCCATACGCTGACCGCGTCCCACCGTCAGCAGAGCGTTAATGGCGCGCACTCCGGTGTCGAGCACGTCATGAATAGGCGTGCGCTGCAGCGGGTTAAAATGCGGGGTGATCAGCGGTGCGCGATAGCCGGTTTCCGGTGCGGGCAGGCCATCCAGCGGCTTGCCGCTGCCGTCGAGCACGCGACCCAGCAGCTCTGGCCCCAGCAGCAGCTGTTTGCCGCTGTGATCGCCGTTCATCCGTGCGTAGACGCGGGCGCCAGGCAAAATGCCGTCAACTTCCTCCAGCGGCATCAGAAACAGCTTCTGCCCGTTAAAACCCACCACTTCACTCTCTACTTCAGTGATGTGGCCGTTGTCATGGCGTTCGATAATGCAGGTTGCGCCCAGCGGCAGCTGCAGCCCGGTCGCTTCCAGCACCAGACCGGTGGCCCGCGTCAGGCGCCCATAGCGCCGCACGGACTGCACCTGGCTGATACGCTGTTCAAAGGAGTCGAGTGCGCCAAGCCAGCGCGACAGGCGAGACGTCATCAGAGTGCTCCCGGTGCCGCCAGGCGGCACAGCTCCTGCCAGCGGGTAGCCACGCTGGCGTCGAGATCGCCATCCTCAGCGCTGAGCTTACAGCCACCGGGGTGCAGCGTGCTGTCAGCCAGCAGCCGCCAGCCATGCAGATCCAGCGTGGGGCCGAGCGTCTGCTCCACGCGCTGCAGATCGTCCGGATGCACGCGCAGCTGCGGTTTGCCGCTGAACATCGGCTCCTGCTGGATCAGCTGCTGGATTTGCCGTAGCAGGGCGCTGCCATCCACCTGCGTCGCCTGACCGATAACGGTACGGGCGGCCTCAAGCGCCAGCTGCATCAGCCGTGAGGCGATGACGCTGTCCAGCGCTTCCAGCGTATGGTGGAACTCCGTTACCAGCTGCTGCATGCGCGCCTGCAGCGGCGCCTGCTGCTGCTGTGCGTCAGCCAGACCCTGCTGAAAGCCGGCGTCGTAGCCATTCTGCTGCGCTTCCGCAAATCCTTTCTGATAGCCTTCGCTGTAGCCCTGCGTCTGCGCATCTTTGCGCATCTGCTGCTGCATCAGCTCCAGCTGCTGGCGCTGCTCATCCTCTTCGCTGAACGCCACGGCGTCAGCATCATGTTCTGCAGGTGGCAGTTCGGGCACGCTGCTCAGCGGCGCAGCCAGATCGTCAGGCAGCCAGCGCTGCCACGGACGGGCAGAAAATGCATCAGACATAGGTTTCCTCGCCGCCACCGATGACCATTTCGCCCGCTTCTGCCAGACGACGCACCACCAGCAGAATCGCTTTCTGTTCGTTCTCTACCGCAGACATACGTACCGGGCCGCGGTTGGCCAGGTCGTCGCGCAGAATATCGGCTGCACGCGCCGACATATTCTTGAGGAACTTCTCGCGCAGCGGCTGCTCGGAACCTTTCAGCGCAATCAGCAGCTGCTCGGACTCCACTTCCTGCAGCAGACGCTGGATGCTGCGGTCGTCCACTTCCACCAGGTTCTCGAACAGGAACATCTCGTCGATGATTTTCTGCGCCAGCTCGCCGTCGAAGTCGCGTACGGCTTCGATGACCGCCTCTTCCTGCTGCGTTTTCATCAGGTTGATAATCTCGGCCGCAGTTCTCACGCCGCCCATCTTCGCGCGCTTGAGGTTGGTGCCATCCAGCAGGCTGTTCAGCACTTCGGTCAGCTCCGCCAGCGCCGCTGGCTGAACGCCGCCAAAGGTGGCGATACGCAGCATTACATCGTGACGCAGGCGTTCATCAAACAGCGCCAGAATATCGGCCGCCTGACCACGCTTCAGGTGCACCAGGATGGTGGCGATAATTTGCGGATGTTCGTCGCGGATAAGATCGGCGGCCGCCTGCGGCTCCATAAAGTTAAGCGTCTCCATGCCGCTGGTGGTTTCGCGCGTTTCCAGAATATCTTCCAGCAGGCTGGAAGCACGCTCCTCGCCCAGCGCTTTGACCAGTACCGAGCGCAGGTAATCGTTGGAGTTCAGGCTCAGCGCCGCGAACTGCTCAGCGTCGGTCTCGAACTCGCGCAGGACTTCCGTCAGCTGCTTGTGCGATATCTGCTTCATGTTGGCCATCGCCGCGCTGAGGTGCTGCACTTCACGCTGGTTCAGGTGTTTAAACACTTCAGCTGCGCGCTCTTCGCCGATAGTCATCATCAGGATGGCGCTTTTTTCTGTACCGGTCAGACTCATAGTTCGTTACTCATCCATTCACGGATAACCAGCGCCACGACGCGCGGATCGTTTTCAGACATATCGCGGATGCGCTGGCTCATCACTTCGGCACTCATGCGGTTAGAAGACTTCCGCTCCTGATCCAGCTCATCTTTATTAATCTGCACGCTGTAAGCGGCTTGCTCTTCCTGCGCAGCGGCGCGGGCGGCAACGGCTTCTGCAGCGGCCTGTTCCGCTTCGCGTTTGCGCAGCAGCTGCGGACGCACCAGCTTGCGGTAGAGGATGAATGCGACCAGCGCCACCAGCAGCCAGCGACCGGCACTCATCAGCTGATCGAAGAATGACTGCTGCTGCCAGAACGGCAGATCGCCACCCGCAGGCTCGGTGGTATTGAAGACCGAGTTCACCACATTGATGCTGTCGCCGCGCGTCTGTGAATAGCCCATCGCTTCGCGGGTTAAATCTTCAATCTGTTTGATCTGCTGATCGTTCAGCGCGACCGCTTTGCCTTTACCGTCATCGCGGTAGTTCACGACCACGGCGACCGACAGACGCTGCACGTCGCCAACGTTGAGTTTGGTGTGGCGGATTGAGCGATCGAGCTCATAGTTCACCGTATCATTACGGCTGGAGCTGCTCGGGCCGCTGCTCTGGCCTGCGGTGCTGGTGGTGGTACCGGCATTCTGCGCCGCATTGTTCTGGGCATTAGCCGCATTCTGCTGCTGCGGATTTGTCACCAGTGCATTGTTAGCGGGCGCCGGCTGATTAGAGAGCGCACCAGGCACGCCACCCGGATAGGCGCTGCCGTTCTGATCGCTGGTGCTGGTCTGACGCGAGCGCACCGCCGAGTTGTTCGGATTAGCGTTTGGCTGATACTTCTCATCCGTCTGTTCGCTGCGGTCGAAGTTAATCTGCGCGGTGACCTGTGCATGCACGTTACCCTGACCAACGATCGGGTTCAGGATCGCTTCAATACGCTGCTGATAACGCGCTTCAACTTCAGCGGCATATTTCAGCTGGGCGTCGTTGAGATCGCGTCCTTCGCTGTCGGAGCGGGTCAGCAGGCGGCCGGTCTGATCGACCACGGTGACGTTGCCTGGCGGCAGGCCCGCGACGCTGCTGGAGACCATATGCTGAATCGCCTGGATCTGACCTTCATCCAGTGCCCGGCCAGGCTGCAGCGTCAGCGTCACTGAAGCCGACGGCGCTTTCTGTTCGCGGACGAAGAGGGTGGGTTTCGGCATCGCCAGATGCACGCGCACGCCCTTGACCGGACCCAGCGTTTCGATAGTGCGTGCCAGCTCACCTTCCAGCGCACGCTGGTAGTTGATCTGCTCGCTGAACTGGCTGATACCAAACTTCTCTTTATCCATCAGCTCAAAACCTACCGAGCCGCCTTTCGGCAGACCCTGCTGCGCAAGGCGCAGGCGCAGTTCATGCACTTTATCGGCCGGCACCATCAGGGCGCCGCCGTTTTCGGCGAACTGGTAGGGGATGTTCATCTGCGTCAGCTGGGTGACAATGGCGCCACCATCTTCATCAGAGAGGTTGTTATAGAGCACGCGGTAGTCGGGCGCTTTGGCCCAGAGCACCAGCGCCAGCACGACCGCAATGGCTGCGGCCGCGGCGATGATTAAGGGAATTCGCGGATTAGCGCGCAGGCGGGCGAAAAGGTCTGTTATGCCTTTCTTTGCTGATTCCTGTGTAGCGGCTGCACTCGCATTCATGACCGATTCCTGCCTGACATAATTGACCGGGTAAGTTGTGGTAACAAAACAGACTCCCTGATACGTCTACCCGGTCTTTGCGCTGCTGGCCTGCAGAGTGCCGGCGGTAGCTGACTAAGTGAGCTCCCCGCACGGGCGTTTCCCTTCGGACCGCGGCGCAAAAACTTTAGGGTAAAAATGAAATTCCAATCTTATGGCAGGCATTATTGATGAATCGCATCACTTCGATGGCTGAATAAGCCGGGGTTTTAGGGGCTATTTAGCGCCTTTGTCCTATTGACACTGTGCTAACTTTGCAGACGTAAAAAATTCACTCCCTTTTTCTGCGAGGTATAAAGATGTCAATTCAGGCAATAGATGGCGTACTGCAGCAGCTGCAGATGACCTCACTGCAGGCGGCCGGCAAGGATACGCACTCCTCCAGCCAGCTCGATTTTGGTGCCACCATGAAAGCGGCACTCGATAAGATCAGTGAAACCCAGACCACCGCCCGCGCGCAGGCGCAGGATTTTGAGCTCGGTAAACCTGGCGTGCAGCTCAACGACGTCATGGTCGATCTGCAGAAGTCCTCTATCTCTATGCAGATGGGCATCCAGGTACGCAACAAGCTGGTGAGTGCGTACAGCGATATTATGAATATGCAGGTTTAGTCAGGTTAACTATATGATGTAAATATAGTTATTGGTCAGATGGCTTTAATGTGGGACAGTGATGGGACAAAACCATTCAGTTTTTCGTTCAGAAGACTCCTTTGGGCCTCATCATTTTCTTTTATTCAGGAACCGTACACCTGATAAACCATCTGTGCGTTAGCGTGTCCCATCTGACTGGCGATAAAGTTGGGGTTTGCCCTTGCAGAAAGTGACCAGCAGGCGTATGTGTGTCTGGACTGATCTGGCTTACGGTAAGTTAAGCCTGCACGCTTACCGGAGCACCTCGATGCACTCTAATTGCACCAGTGGCCGGCGCCCACGCAGCCGAGCCTTTATCTGCTCGCAGGCTTCAATGGTTGGATAGATGCGCTCAGATACTGGAGCGGGAAGAACAGAGACTATAGCAATGACGAGGCCGATGAGCATGGCTACATCTCTGGTTTTTCGATACAGTGGCACCTCAACAGCTTCATTAAACGGTCCAGCCCAAATATCGCCTATCTTCAGTTCGCTCTCAAAGCAAAGATGCGTATCAGTGGTATATGCGACAGGCTTTGCTGTCAGGGTTGCCAGCGCAATAGTCTCTTTTCCTATTCAATTCCAAAATGGCTGTTTCTTAGTTACGCTAACTGAACAAATCACCCCGTCACGATCTGCTCCATAGGCGTCAACTGTTAGGGGTTGGCTTAACAGTTCTGGATTTTTAGCAGATTGTGCGTCTCACCTGAATAATATAGTTGCAGTTGCAGTTGCAGTTGCAGTTGCAGTTGCAGTTGCAGTTGCAGTTGCAGTTGCAGTTGCAGAAACAATCCGATATTTAGCTATAGGATTCCAAAATTATGGCCTTTTCTACTCTCTAAATTCCAATATGCTTTTCAATGGCAGTATGGTTGATGTATGCATATCAGCCGGTTTATGGCCCACAGATGCAAAAAAAGTTAAAGAATTCTTCCTTTACAGAGGATGTGATAGATTTGGATATAGCTATCAATTCAGAGGTTAAAGAACTAGCAGGATTGAAAAGTACAGATTGCTCCTCAACCGGATGAATAACAACGATGCTCCGGATTTCCAAGGACCAGAAGTGCCATTTTAACCATTTATCATATCAATGAATCAATTGCGCTTGTGGTCCTCAGGTTGCATAATCAGTGATTCATATATAAATATGGCTTATACGTGAGGGTAAATTGGCTAAAGGTAGATTGGACAGCATACAGGTGCTCAGGGGTGTAGCCGCAATGCTTGTGGTTCTTTTCCATTTCAGGCATTACATTAACAATGTATACCCGTTAAAGGATCTTGGGGACAGGCTTTTTCTTTTCGGCGAAGCTGGTGTTGATATCTTTTTCGTGATTAGCGGCTTCATAATCGTTTACGCATCACGTAATAAAGAAAATAACACTTTTGCAGAGTTCGCCATAAAGAGATTCTTTCGTCTCTACCCTCTGTATTTTGTAGTTCTGACAGTTTACCTTCTTTCTTCTCGTGAAGAGTCTTTTACTATTGTTAATATAATAAAGAGCTATCTTCTTATACCTATAGACTACAACGGCAAAGCTCCATGGTTTGGAATGAGTACAATATATTCCGCATGGACCCTGACCTATGAATCATATTTCTATATGGTTTTTTCACTAGCAATGCTTATAAACCATAAATATAGGGCTGTGATATGTTCTGTGTTGATTCTCACAATTATTTTTTCTTTGCAGAAGCATATGAATGGTGTTTTCACCTTTGAAGCGCTATCCGGGGAAAACAGCTTTCATGGAATACATTATAATTTCCTTTTCGTATCCAATCCCATAATTATAGATTTTGTATTAGGCATGCTTGTGGCCTATATCTATCTTTTCTATATTGACAAATTCAATGGCAGCATTCATTTCACATTTTTATCGATATTAGCCTTCACAATTTCTTTAATATTCATGCTGTCTAAAGCTACCAGTCTTGTCGGACCTTTATATTGGGGATGGTGTTCAGCTGTCATAGTGCTATCTATACTTATCATTTCGAGAGAGTTAAACATTTTTTACCCACGACTCCTCGTTTATATTGGTGAGATGTCTTACTCAATTTACATCAATCACGTCGTAGTAAAAAAAGTGGTATTTTCATATATTGGTCCGCTTAATCTTTTTGGCGGCGGTGATGGCTTTTTTATTTTATTCTCATTAGTGATAATAACATTATGCATTTCATATGCAACGTATAACTATATTGAGAAGCCAACAATAAAAATGGGACATAAGCTATCTGATAGAATCAAGCGCAACAGATTGTTTAAAATGGAAGCAAAGAAAACCACATAGTTATCAAAAAATCCTTGGCAACGATGCAATTTTGTGCCGCGCCGATCTGAGCAGATTATGATGTGGGAGACTAAATCATTCACGCCGGTCGCAGCAAATAAATATTCATACTAGCTAATAGGTTCGCATACATCTGGCGCATCTTGATCAGATCTATAGAACAATACTACTGTATCTATATGCAGTTATTATCAGAGGAGGATTTGACCATACCACCCGAGTACCAAATTAAAGAAGCATTCATTAGTTTCATCCAGCGGTCGCAGCATTATGACCACTGCAGGCTTTGTAAAGGAGCTGAAGTACGTCAACTGGCATTGCATGCCCAAAGTAGCGAACAATTGGATACGGAGCCACACAACCAACTTCCGTGACGCCTCAAAGCAGGCGGGTGAAAATATGACGTAGTTCCGGTTCAACTCTAACGATGGCCTCTAATGGGATTCCCTTTACCGGTGCAGGACTACATAAAGCCGCGGCTCAACATTTTATGTGGCATATTCTAATTGCTTTTTAGTCGAGCATTAAATGCCGAATAAAAGCAATTATCGACCTCCTCTTATTTCGAAATCAATCAATGAGAGTTAAATGAAATTTTCATATTTAAATTGCTTGAGAGTTGCGTTATAAAGCTTAGTTGCAAAAAAATCAGTGATTGAAGTGGTGTGATATTTTTGAATTAGATGGTTTAAAATAAATATGGCTTTTTCTAACTTTCTGGCTTTATATTTTATAATAAATGTAAAATCATTATTTTATTTATGGTCATAGGTTGCAATGTGAGCCTATAAGGTGTTTCATATATATTAGGCGTTTAAGTATCCTGAAAGTAAGGTTAGAAAAATATTGATAGTTGGCTTGAGTGGATTGATATTGCCTGTTGGTTTTTTATAAATGAAAATTTGAAGTGATTAATAAAAAATATTTCTTTCCGTGACCTATCAACAATTATAGTACTGCTATAGAGTATGTGTGGTTCGGCAATGGAAAATATAGAGAGGAAAAGGTTTTTGGTATGTAAAAAGCTCGATTTTCTCTTGGCTATGTTGACACATATATTGTGCTAGATATAAAATAATAATCAACTACTTAAATATAGAAGATTAAGCCGTGCGAAAAGTCATCATTATTGCTTCCTTTTTTCTGATTTTTTCTCCCATGTTGATCTTATCAACCACTCATTCTAAGGGAACTAAAATTATTGTAGCACATAGGGGAGCAAGTGGTTATCTGCCTGAGCATACGCTTGAAGCTAAAGCCATGGCTTATGCTCAGGGGGCAGATTATCTGGAGCAAGACCTAGTAATGACTAAAGATAATCATTTGATAGTTCTGCACGGTCTTATTCTGGATAATGTTACAGATGTCGACAAAAAATTCCTAAGCAAAAAAAGGAATGATGGTCATTATTATGCGATTGATTTCACTCTTGAAGAGATTAGGAAGCTAAGAGCAACTAATTGGTATAGCTATAAGGATAATAAAATAAATCCTGGATTCAAAAACCGCTTTCCAGTGTTTAAGTCTGATTTTAAGCTACACACATTTGAAGAAGAAATTGAGTTTGTTCAAGGCCTAAATAAATCAACAGGCAAAGAGGTTGGCATATTCCCAGAAATAAAATCCCCATGGTTTCATAAGAAAGAAGGGAAAGATATCATCATAAAGGTTTTAGAAGTCCTAAAAAAATATGGTTATACATCTAAAAATGATAATATTTATCTTCAGTGTTTTGATGCCGATGAGCTTAAGAGAATTAAATTTGTCTTGGGTCCTAAATCTGGAGTGAATGTAAAGTTAGTCCAATTAATTGCCTACACAGACTGGAATGAAACCAAATACTTGAAAGATGGAAAGTGGATTAATTATAGTTATGACTGGATGTTGAATCCCTCTTCAATGAAGGATATTTCCAGTTATGCTGATGCCATATCTCCTGATTACCATATGTTGTTTGAAAAAAATGTTAAAGGAAAAGGTGTTTTTGTTTCAGATATAGTAAAAGCAGCGCACCAACATAACCTTAAGGTAATCCCATTTTCAGTTCTTGCAGATAGATTGCCTGGTTATGTTACTTCAGTTAATGAACTATATGAAATGCTTTACAATAAAGCGAATGTTGATGGAGTATTTACTGATTTTCCAGATAAGGCGGCATCATTTTTAAATGGGAATTAATAAATATATTAAAATCAGCAGAGTGACAATTGTATTTTTTTAATGCATTTTGATCTGGAAAAATTTGAAAGAATTATCTTGTCTACTAATGCATCTGCTCATTACCAACGCGTTTAAAAAGCTCTAGCAGCGGGGCGATTTTGTACCTTACTAACCTTGGTATGATAGGTAATAAGCAGTAGCATTTTACATCATCTGAGATGGGCTGTATTTGATGTTTTTAATATACTATATGAAAGTATGGTTTAATAAAAGCATCTTTTACAAAGAAAAAAATCATTGCCAGCTTCCATATTCAACAGAAGTTGTAGAATAGGATTTTAAATAAATAAAATACAACCCCTTTCGGGGTTGATTTATTATTTACATTCTTCGTTTCTAAACACGGCATGATATGAGTTACTGATTTTGGTAATTGTGTATACACCGTTCCATGGCTTTTCAACAGTTCCGCATACCTCTTCCATCTTGCCTTTATAGCTACCTTTTTCGGCTTTGAAAAATGGTGCTTCAATCTCAGCATACATGCGAGTGATACTCCAACCAAGATCTGGGTGAACAATATCCTGAGCAAATGGATAACGAGCGTTTATTCTATTGGCTATCTGAGGCATTGGCGGGTAGCCGTGAATTATAAGTGGGGAGATAGCTCCAAGCGTAATCATATCAGACTTCATTGACTGCACGGTTTGAGACTCAAACCGGTACATACTTTTTGTGTAATTTATTAAATTTGTTACAACTGACAAATTAAAAGTCAAAACCAGGAGGATGGAGCATGCTGGCAGTAATGAAATCCTAAAGCTTGACAATGAACAAATGCAAAGAATCAGCATTGTTAAAGAGTTGAAACCTATCATTACCCTCGGATAATATGCAGGATCTTTGGTCAAAAAGAACATAAGGCATGATAATGCCATGCCAAATGTAATGCAGGAAAAATAAAAAACAGACTTAGTGCTTATTTTGCGTATCTTTATCTGCCTATAGATGCTAGCTGATGCGACAATCGCAGCAGGAAAGTATACAACGGCCCATATTGGAGTAACCAGCTTGTGAAGATATAGAGCTAATCCTTTAATATTTTCTACAGCTTCTTTTAGTCCATTCTTATCCAGGCTGACAGGCGTTGCATGATTTACTACGTAATCTCCATGGATAAATGCCGGCCCTATTAATAACTGATAAAAAACTAATGCAGCTCCTGCTGAGAAACAAGGGTAAAAGTAGTTAAATCCATCAACTTTCCTCGCAATAAACATTAGCATTAAACAATTAAAGAACAGCGGGAAGCTAGCCTGATAAAGACAAAGAACTGAAACCATGCAAATAAATACCAGCGCATTTCCAGCTATATAATTCCTCTCGATCAGCAAGAATGGAATCACGCAGAAGAGGATTGAAAACGACATGGTAAAAAAGTCGTAATGATATAACGCATTATGAAAAAAGAAGGGAGATACGATAAGCGCACAAGATGCAGCAACAGACGAAAGACTTGTGCTTTTCATAATTTTATAGGAAATAATTGCGCACGCAGTTGCACAAATTATCATGGACAAGATGCTGCTTAACGGTGATGTATCAGTTAATGTGGATCCGAAATTTATAATATATATAAATAAATCAGCTAACGGCCTGCCATCACCAGACCATCCAAAATAACCTTTTATATTTCTCGCATAATCATCTGTGAACGGCTTATCTATTAAAAATATAGGGATGTAGAATATTAATATCAAGATAGTGGATATGGTTAAGTTCTTTTTAAAATGAGTCACTTGATCATCCTTTGCATTGACCTTTTTTGCTTAATTTAGGGCCGCAGCGCAATGTGTGCTTTCGGCGTGTTCATTACTTATCAGGTAAAGCCGATCTTATACAGGGTCACAAACAGTACAACCTTATATTAAAATTTAGGTAAAAACCTCGTGACAGGACAATCCTGTACTATGCCAATCTGAGCAGGCTACGGGCTGATAGCTTATTGATTGGACAATACATGTCATAACTGGAACCCAGACTCAATGATTTTCTGTTGGTATATCATTTTTTTATTCGATATTGTCAATTTTTAAACTAATGCTGCAGGTGCTGGTTCTAGTATTCAGCATTTGATACAAGCTAAGACTAAAATCCGCCAAATAAAAATTTAAGCCCCTAGCGGGGCTTTTTAACTATTTTAGCTAATAGAAATGCTACTGTTATAAAGAGCATCAAATCAAATGAAAATGACATACCAAACAGATGTTTTGACAGGTCTCGGTAACCTTCACCAAGGAAGGATATATAAAATTGTGAGATGCCAAATACACCTACGAAAGCGATAGGGACTGACATGCTTCTAAGTGATTTTATAGAGAAAAACACTAGCACTATCGCGAGCATTATGATCATTCTATAAATGCCAAATGCATCATCTTTTGCTCGTGTCACTTTTGAGGACCATGAATCTTTGTCATCAATGATAACTTTTATTGTCTTTGCTACATGAATATAATCAGTGACAAGGTTATCCCTGACTATGCTGTCAAAGGGTAACTTTAAAATTATGGAAGGGTGCTTGATGTATTCTTTTATGGAATCCATAAACGATACATCTCTATTCTTATTATAGCAAGACTCTCCAAATGCAGAGCGATGGGACCCTCGCTCTTTGTCAAGTTGACCACCCCATGCGTCTATCCCTATACACTTATCATCGATTTCTTTAGGAGGCTTGATGCCATTCATCTTTTCAAAAGCATAAATTCCATAGTATGCCGAATGATATTTGTTGTAGTTTGTCGCGCCAGAGGAGTGCAGAACAAATGCAATACTAAATACTTGGGCGATCAAAAGAGATACCGCTAAGGTCTTCTTGTAATTATTGAAATAAAAGATGAAAGCTAATAAGCAGATAGGTAAATAGAAAAATTGGCTTTTACTGCCTCCGATAATAAATGCAGATATTGCAAAAGCAAACACGGTGGGGAGAGAGTTCTTGCGGTGCAGTAAACATATAACCATCGCAGGCATGCAAAGAAGTAACACTTGCTCCTGATAGAATGATGGGAAAAAGGCTATGTTTGACGATGAGCACATAAAGATGGCAAGAAATACAAATGTCAAGTAATCGATAATGCCTATCTTATGAGCACAGATTTTCTTATATAAGGTAAATAAAACCACAACATATGCTGATTTTAAAATTGCTGACAGGATGCGCGCATCCAGCTGATCTGTCGCTAGTTTGAAAATTCCTGCTACGAAATAAAGGATGTAAGAATAAGTGCTTCTGTAAGCATACTTGCCAATACCCCAAAACTCTTCGTATAAAGGGTATTTTAACGACATATCATGCCTGAATGATGGTATTGGTGGCATGAATGGGAATATTGCCCGATGAAAATCTCCCGTATTAAGCATGTAAACGTTTTTGGTTGTTGCTATCAAAAAAAGACAAAGCAAGGTAAGAAACCAAATGTCCGTCCTGACATTAAATATTTTCTTCATTTTATATCCTTACGATATTTAATTATAAATCGTGGCCTTTGCTTTGTTTCCACGTAAATTCTTCCAATGTATTCACCCAACACCCCTATCCCAATAAGCTGCACGCCGCCAAGGAATAGAATGGATACCAGGATAGATGGATATCCCCTTACCGGGTTACCAAAAACTACTGTGTCAAATATCATCCATGCGCCATACAGAAATGATACTGCTGCAACAAACAATCCGATATAAGTCCACATACGCAGCGGGAAGGTTGAAAAGCTTGTAATGCCCTCCAGAGCCAGATTCCACAGCTTCCAGCCATTAAACTTTGATGTGCCGGCCACGCGCTCAGCCCGGGTGTATTCAACCACATCTACACGGCCGCCTACCCAGGACAGGATACCTTTCATAAACAGGTTGCGCTCCGGAAGGAGTTTGATGTGCTCGACCGTTTCACGCGACATGAGGCGGAAGTCACCAACATTCTCTTCAATCGTTGGCGAGCTGATTTTGTTATGCAGGCGATAGAACCACTCCGCTGTTTTCCGCTTCATATGCCCGTCTGTACTGCGATCTGCACGCTTCGCCAGTACCACATCAGCTCCTGCCCGCCAGCGCTCAATCAGCTGTGGTATGACATTGATCGGATCCTGCAGATCAACATCAATCGGGATAACCGCATCACCAGTTGCATGCTCCAGGCCAGCGAACAGTGCTGGTTCCTTACCAAAATTGCGCGTAAATGAGAGCGCTTTAACCAGAGGATCTGACACCGCCAGGGCATTGATAATTGCCTCAGTTCCGTCTTTGCTGCCGTCATTAATAAACACGATTTCTATCTCATGCGCGGTGAGTTCCCGGCGTACTTCCTGATAGAAAATAGGTATCGCGTCTTCTTCATTAAAAACGGGGACTACAAGGGATATCTTCATTTTGCTTCCCTGAAAACGATGTATTTTGAATAGATGAAGCCACAGAACAGGCTTATCGCGGAGAAAACTACCAGGGTAATCAGTGGCGACAATCCCGACTTATCCGCCGCCCAGCCGACAGCAGAGGCCAGAGAGCCCATAAAGGCGACATAAATCATGTAGCGGAGGGTTGTTGTCTCAGAGTTGAACGTCCAGCGGGCATTTGCAAAAAATGAGAACGTTACTGCCACGCAAAAGGCGCCGAAGTTAGCAAGCGACTGAGTAGCATCAGAGGTGCAGAGGATCAGATAAAAGACTGCCCAGTGGATAGCGGTGTTCAGTACGCCGATACTGAGATAGCGCGAAAATAGTTTGAGCATAACGTTTAGCTTAAGTTAAGAGTTGCACGATCTTATACATCGTGAAACAGACTGCAACCCTTTAGGAACAATCGCATAAAAAAAGCTTTGGTAACAGGGTAATCACAACAGCGCCACTAAGCGTGAACCATCAGGCCTGCCCAGTGGCTACGCCTGCTACACAGAAGCGTTGAAGCGCGTTAACTGACACGTCGCATCCAGAACGGTGAAGCAGCTACTCAGGCCGGGTAGCATGAATCACCGCAGCCTGACAACAGAAAAACGAAAGAGAGTGCGCCATTAAATTTGGCCGTTGCACTACAGAAAATAATCAGCGGGATATGATACGTATATAAGATAAACAGTGTCTTTCTTTTCGATATATAGAACAGCGTGATGTGACTTTTATGGAAAGCAGGATAGCGAACAATTAAAAAATAATGCCTGCACATCTTTAAGCCAATAGCCTGTGCTGGACATGGATTTTAAAGCTGAGACTCATCCTTTCTGATTACACAATAAAAAGCTTAACGTTACCGCTGTTTCTTCAGGAAAACACAATGCACTGTAGATTAAAACCCGCCGGTAAGCGGGTTTTCAGGCTTTGCCATTACGCGGCCATCTGACGGCACAGTTCTGCACAGTGATGACAGGCTTTTGCGCATGCCTGGCAGTGATCGTGCTGATGCTGGCCGCACTCATCGCCGCATTTCTGGCAGATCTCAGCACACAGCTGGCAGAGCGCGGGGGCAAATTCGCTCTTCAGCGTCATAAATTGTGCCGCGAGACGACAGATATTCGCGCACTGCATATCCATGCGAATGCACTCGCGCATCATCTCCAGGTTTTCCTCTTTAAGGCATGAAGCGGCACAGTTATCACAGGCGGCTGCACACAGGTAGCAGGCTTCAAGGCACTGTTTGTATTGATCCAGCATATCTTCTCCTTAGTCAGGGTTACCTGTTAAGCCTGGAAAAAATATCCGATTATGCAAATTGCGAATACGTTAATAATTTTTTCAGCACTGCGCTTATTTTATGATTCTGCCCGCGCGCCAGATAGCCAGCTGCGTGAACATTCATCGATTAACGCCTGTAATTCACTCAATTTGTCTTATCCGCTCAGGCTTTACAAAAACATCAGGCGTATTTGCTTGATCGTTTACGGGATCTGCTATTACTGTATTTATATACAGTAATCATTTTGAGACCATGGATATGGAGCTTTTACACCCGGCGGACATCCGCGCCATCCTTGAATTACCGCTTTACGTCAGCCGCGTTCCGTGCGGTTTTCCTTCGCCGGCTCAGGATTACGTTGAGCAGCGAATCGACCTGAACAGGCTGCTGGTGCAGCATCCCAGCGCGACATATTTCATTAAGGTCAGCGGTGACTCAATGATTGAAGGGGGCATCAACGACGGCGATATGCTGGTGGTAGACAGCTCAATCAAAGCCGGACACGGTGATGTGGTAGTTGCTTCAGTTTGTGGCGAATTTACGGTTAAGCAGCTTATGCTGCGCCCGTTCCTGCATCTCAGGCCCATGAATGCGGCGCACGCGATCATTGCGATTGAGGACGCCGATCAGTTTGAGATTTTTGGTGTGGTCAGACACGCCATCAAGACGATAGGCCCGTAAATGTTTGCGCTGGTGGACGTTAACGCGTTCTATGCGTCGTGTGAAAAGATATTCCGGCCAGATTTGAAAGACGAGCCGGTTGTGGTGCTGAGTAACAACGATGGCTGCGTGATCGCCCGGTCGGCTGAGGCCAGAAAGCTGGGTATCAAAATGGGCGCGCCCTATTTTAAAATGAAAGATGAACTGACGCGGCACAATGTGCGGGTGTTCAGCTCGAACTATGCGCTCTATGCCGATATGAGTGACCGGGTCATGACCACGCTGGAGGAGATGGCAACCGCCGTTGAAATCTACTCGATTGATGAAGCGTTCATGGATCTGACCGGTTTCGGACGTTATAAGCCGCTGGAAGCGTATGGCAGAGAGATCCAGCAGCGGATATACCGGGAAATGCATCTGCTGACCGGAGTGGGTATTGCTCAGACTAAAACGCTGGCAAAACTGGCTAACTATGCGGCCAAAAAGTGGACCAAAACCGGCGGGGTGGTGGATCTGTCGGATGCAGAGCGACAGCGCAAGCTTATGGCGCTGGTGCCGGTAGAGGAGGTATGGGGCGTGGGCGGCCGGATCAGTAAAAAGCTGAACGCCATGGGCGTGATGACGGCTAAAGATCTGGCTGACCAGAGTCCCTGGGTTATCCGCAAACACTTCAGCGTGGTGCTGGAGCGGACGGTCAGGGAGCTGCGCGGTGAATCCTGCCTGGAGCTGGAAGCGTTAGCGCCTGACAAACAGCAGATAGTGTGCTCGCGCTCTTTCGGCTCACGCATCACTGATTATCGCGATATGCGCGAGGCTATCTGCAACTTTGCGGTGCGGGCCGCAGAGAAGCTGAGAGCAGAGCGCCAGTACTGCCGGCAGATAGCGGTGTTTATCCGTACCAGTCCGCACGCCGGCGATGAGATATTTTACGGCAATCAGGCGCTCGGCAGGCTGGCGATCCCGACCAGCGACAGCCGGGATATTATCCGTGTCGCGACAGACGCACTGGATCGTATCTGGCTGGATGGCCGGAGATATATGAAAGCGGGCGTGATGCTGGGCGATTTTTTCAGTCAGGGCGTAGCGCAGCTCAACCTATTTGATGAGTTTCAGCCGCGTGCAAATAGCGCAGCCCTGATGCAGGTGATGGATAAGGTAAACCAGGAAGGCAGGGGGCAGCTGTGGTTTGCAGGGCAGGGGGTCGCGAAACCCTGGGCGATGAAGCGGGAAATGCTGTCTCCGTTTTACACGACGCGCTATGCCGATCTGCCGGTCGCGAAATAACGTCCCTGTTCATCTGTCCTGCGCTGGCTTTCAGTTGCCCATATCTTCAGGCGTACGCTGGATCACAATCTCCAGCGCGTTGCGGTAGATATCCTGCTTCACAATATCCTGTTCCGCCTCAAGCCGCATGATCAGTGCCAGAATGATATCTTTGTTGGTCACGCGGATTTTGCGCGTGGTCAGTTCAAGCCGGATTTCAGAGATGATAACGCGTTCACTCAGATACTGTTCACCGGTAGTTTTAAAGTAGTCGCTGAGCTGAGACTCCGGGGTAGCAAGCTGTTTCATATTAAGCCTCACAAAAAAGGGGAAATCGTCTGTGTTATTGTCTGGCAGTGGAAGCAATGCATGACCACCGCGTTGCAATAAACTTATACAAGATTTCTATAGTTGTACAACTAACTCGCCGCCCTTTTGTGTGGTCGTACGTGTAGATGATATGCATCAAAACAGTTGCGCTATTTTTTAGAACGATCATTTCCTTTATAAGCAGCAGGTTAGCCAGGGGCAAATCAAAACGTGCAGCCTGTACGCGAGCGCGGCTGAAAGAGAAATTTTACGAGCTGGTCACCAGGCAGGAGCGGGCAACGATTATGCGCTCATTTTATTTTGCTAAACGCAGCGCGAAATCTGCAAGTCAGGCTACTTTTAATGCTCAGACCAATAATCAACAGAGGTGCGCATGCACTCACAACAGGTCAGTATCAACGTGTACGCTTTGGCAATCCGTAAACTTGCTGCTGCTCACCAGACAGGGGAAGATCTTAGCGACGTAAAACATCAGGTCGATGCAGTTATCCAGGCGATGAAAGAGGAGATGGCCGTTGATAAAATGGTGCAAATCGAAATGTGGGGTGAGCTGCTGACGATTCTCGATAGCTGCAGCCGCAATACGGCTCACCCTTCGTGGATCACGGTGATCAACCACGCGCGTTACCGGGTAAAGAGCAGAAAAAACACCGCAGTACAGTATTACCGGCAAATCAGCGCCTGATAAAACACTGCCGATCGTTGCGATCGGCAGTTATTTTTCAGCCTGGTATCAGGGTTCATCAATGCGGGCGACTTTCAGGTGCGCGCTGTCGCCTTTGCCATAGACTTTACCGCTGACGCGGATTTTGTCCGTGGCGTCATAGGTTTTACCTTTAAAGGTTTCAGCAGGAGCATCGATACGTACGGTGCCTGAGCTGTCGCGGAACTGATAGCTGTGATCGCCCACTTTTTTGATAATATAACCTTCAAGCGTTACATATCCGCCCTGACGGAAATCGCGAATCAGCGACACGCGCGTCTGACCGGTATCTTCCGATCCTTTATAGCCTGCATCTTCTTTATGCTGCGGCGGTGGCGTTTCACCCGCTTCAAATCCCCCTTTTTCAGCGTAAGCGCCAAAGCTCAGACACAGCATCACAGCAGCCCATGTAGTTTTGTTCATGTCACTCTCCTTGAAATCAATCGACCCGTTAAGCCTGGCACAGGTTTCGCCAGGGAGCAGGGGCGCAGTGAAATTAATCGAGCAGCAGAACAAAAGGTATACAGCAGAGGGGAAGCGTTACAGGGCTGCTTTTGCGCGGCCATAAAAAAGCCAGCACCCGGTCTGGCTTTTTTATGGCGCTGAGCAGCCGTCTGGTTATGCTCAGCGCGTTCAGGTCAGCGAGAGCCGGTTACTGATAACCCGATAACCTGAACCGGCAAAGGCATCAGCATCGAGCGGCTCTTTTTTGCCTGGCCCAAACCACTGCCGGTTATGCTCTCCCGCGTAATACCACACTTCCGGTTCCGTTGTGGCTGACTCCACCCAGTAATAGCCTTCCTGCATCGTCTTATCCTCCTGCGAGGAATATAGTCCAGCTGCGCTGCGCTTAAAAGTATTGCGCGCCGTTCTGCACAGAAAAATGTGCCGTCAGCGCTCTTCAGGAGGCGTCAGTTTCTCGCTGAGAAGGACAAAGCCCGCAGATTTAAAGCGCGCCAGAGAGAGAGGTATCGGCTCCATAGGCCGGTAAAAGCCGCGCCCCGCATCCCAGAACCAGACCTCTGGCTCAGTTGTTCTGCTACCCACCCAGTAAAAACCCGTTTCCATTAGTGCTCTCCAGAAATGAATGAAGGCACGCCTTCTTAAATTTCCGCAAAATGATGTATCAGGTAAAGTCGATAATCAATCTTGTTTACCGCTTCGCTTATTTTACAACTTACCTTTTGAGGCGCCGAATATCCTCTGCCTCTGCGCAACATACGTATCTGCATTAATCGAAACCGGGCTCCTGTTCATTATGAATCTGAATTTCATTTATCAGGCACGGCACAGCAGAAACCTGTTATCCGGCTTTTACCGCCACTCTGTACAGGCTGCCCGATTAACGGCAACGCAGCACCAGAACAGCGCAAGCGTTATCCGGCAAACCTGAATTTAGCGGCCGAAATCGATTTCACACTTTACACAAAGTCAGGCTAAGTTGTACAGTTTTTCAAAGTTGTACAGGTTTGCGCTGGCTGTATAGAAGCGTCTGACATCCTGCTTCTCTCAGCCTAAATGCATTGTCTTTCGTCTTATTTTTATACAAAAGAGAAAGGTCTGAGCAGAGTAAGCTCATGACGGGCAGAACAAATTCGGGATTCCTGAAAACAGATGGGGTTAAAGTAAAAATGCAGAATCTCATCCGACCACATGAAATGTCAAAATCTAACTTATACAGATAGAAGGCGCCTGTATAAGTTAGAGGGTCAGGCGTGATGCTATCCCAGACGCATTGTTATCGTGCGGGCTCAGCCTGAGCAGGGCGCTGAATCAATGAATAAGCGATGCAGCTAAATAATTAACAGCGTAATAATGTATGAAGAAATGCAGGAATAAAACGTTGCAGGGCTGAAGGTAATTTATAACAGCTTATTGCCGCAGCAGATTATTCTCTGCGCTTTAAAATTAAATGTATTTTGCAGATAGCTGACAGGACGACAAGCAGAATATCAATATATCCCGTCCGGAGTGACAGCTGCTACACTTAATGATGTCGCGAACGGCGGCGGTGAATGTCAGTTCTGCAACAGAGGCGACAGGCTTATGAAAGATGGATATTACTGGGTGAAAGATGGCGAACGCTATCCGGAAGTATGGTTCTATCAGCGGCAGTTTGGCTGGTTTCGTCCCTGCAGCGCAGTGCCGATGACGCAGCGCACCTTTGAAATGATGAAATATGTCATTCTGAGCGAGCGGCTTGATGCGCCTGCAAAGCAGTTGCAGGCGCAGTAAATCGTCGTCAGAGATACGCTTCTGACTGAGGCTATCTGATTTCAGGCCACGCAATTGACGGGAATCCATTCAGCGCCGGTCGCGCAAACAGGTAGCCCTGAAACTGATTAATGCCGGCTGCCTCAAGCCACATCCACTCTTCCGCTTTTTCCACGCCCTCGGCAACCACGGCAATTTCCAGTGAGGCGCAGCATTTAATAATCGCGTGGACGATTGCCTGCTTTGGTCCGCTTTTATGGACGTCGCAGATAATTTCACGATCGATTTTTATTTTATCAGGCTGAAACTTTGCCAGCAGGGAGAGGCCGGCAAAGCCGGCACCGAAATCATCCAGCGCCAGACTGATACCGGCCGCTTTTAACTTCCGCACCTCTGCCGTGAACGCATCAGCGCGCGAAATAATTTCATTCTCCGTGACTTCAACCACGATCTGTTCGGGAATAAGGCCGCTGGCATGGATCTCTGCGAGCAGAAAATCCACGGCATCAGGCACGGTGACCAGCGACATCGGCAGCAGATTGATGGTAAGCGTATGCTGCTCCAGGCCGAGTTTACTGGCGAGATTAAAAGCCAGGCTTTTTGACTGAATATCTGCCCGGTAAATAGCATCACCGCCGAAAGCAGCAAAATACTCCTCCGGCGCCCCGCCGGTAGGTGTGCGGATTAGCGCTTCATAGGCAGCAATGCGGCGTGAAAAGGGATCAACAATAGGCTGGAAAGCAAAGCGGCAATCCTGAATCGAGTGCTGAAAATCATCCAGTTCACACTGTGTCGACTCATCCGCGACAAACTCCCACGTGTTTGCCGGCGGGATTTCAAAATAGTTCTCTTTTTCACGCGCTTCCACAAAGGTGCGTAAAAACTGCAGCGCACGATCGTCGTAGGTCAGCTGGTGACGCGAGGTGCCTTTATCCAGTACGGCCTGCAGCACGCGGCTTCTCTCATGCTGACGCAGATCAAACAGCTCCATACCGGTATTACCAAAGCGGCGCGCCGGCGCGAAATCATGCATCAGCTCGACCAGATTATGATGACGGGCATCCTGGCGAATACGATCATAGATATGTCTGACAGCGCGATCGGGTCCTTCCAGAAGCTGAAAGAAATGCCGGCCGTCAAATAACAGAATGCCGGTGATGTCCGACAGCGCATTTTTGGTGTTGGCGCGGGCCACGATATCTTCAAGAACTCTGACGGGAACGTGTTCATCAAGATGGCTGCGATAAAGAATAGTGGTCAGCATGCAATTGTCCTGCCGGAACGTTATTTAAGCTCTTACATTAACCGTCGAACAGACCAGGATGTCCAGTGCACAGAAGCTAAATCGGCATAATATTTACCGATTTATCTGGTAAGCGCAGCGGCAAGACAGGGGTCAATTCAATTTATCAATCGGTCGAAATGAATCTGCATCAACGATAAATATTTTCGATTGAATTGATTAACAAAAAGCGTATCTTAAGCCGCTTCAGCCGGAGGAATAAAATGTTACGTGATTACCTGAAACTGGAAGCAGAAGATCGTCTTGTTGAGCAGGAGAAACAGGCAGCCCGGGGCGATCGGGAAGCCATTACCCGCTGGCAGATCACAGACAGCCAGGGCAGGGCAAAAGGGAGCGTTGTGCTGAGCGACAAGTTCAACACCCGCCGCTCATGGAACGTGAACTACCGTATTACCCAGATGGATGCAGCCGGCCGCATCGTTATCGATCGCCTGACCGATACGCTGTAGCGGGCCGGTGCGGGGTTTTACTGGCCGCCAGCGTAATAGTGCCGGCGCATTTCAGCCAGTACGCCAATAATCTGCACCTCATGTTTGTCCGTGCTGAGTACAGGATAATCTTCATTCACCGGGCGCAATAAAAAATTCTCTTCATTCTGCGAAGGGGAACGTACGCGCAGCGTTCTGACCAGCGCCTGCCCGGCATACAGCGCCAGCACCACCTCACCGGGCGCTGCAGAGCGCTGTGGTTCAAATATCAGCAGATCGCCGGTCAGAAAAGCTGGCTGCATGGAACGATCGTCCAGCTGAACGGCGACGGCGCTGTCGCTTACCGCACTGTCACAGTAGAGAAAGTGATCGGCTTCCCGCTGCAGCTGCAGGCGGGTTTCATCCAGCCAGCCGGTAACCTGCTGCAGCGTCAGCAGTGGCACAGCCCGCACGCTGCTGTGGCTGCTGACAACCGCAAAGGGTTCCCCCTCACCATCAAACAGCCATGCCGCCGGACACTGCAGCAGCTCTGCCAGCCGGAGCAGATGTTCGCCGCGCGGCAGCGTCTCATTTTTTTCCCATTGTGAAATAGCCACGTGCGAGACGCCGACGTCTGCCGCCAGCTGCTGCTGGGTCAGTTTCAGCATTTTACGGCGTTCGCGAATGCGCTGGCCTGGCGTTTCCTGATTCTGCATCTTGACAACTCCTGAATGGTTTACTTAAGTATACTTAAATTAAATGATTAAAGTAAACTTAAAATACACTGATCGTATGACTGGCAAGGGGAGGTCAGTGTATTCCGGGCGGAGCCCTTGCCAGTACTGAGAGGTAAGGCATGGAGAGTAGTCTCATCACCAGCGTTGGCGCACTGCTTCTCGGCGGTGGTGCAGCAGCGGTGTTCTGGAAACCATTACTGGCCGGCATTGCAACCATCGTAACCAGCAATCGTGCAGGCGGGGAGATTATCACCAGTTACAAAGAGCAGGTGATGTTACTGAAAGAGAGTCATGCGCTGATGCGGCAGGAGAATGATGAGTTGCGCATTCGCCACGATCGCAATTTGCGCCGCATCTCTTCGCTGGAGACCGATCTGCGCCTGATAAAAAATGCGCTGGGCATTTTGCTGGCAACGACTGAAACCGATCACAGCGATAAATTTCGCAGTCAGATCAATCAACTGATTACCACGCTTGAGGAGAACCGTGATGGTGCAGATAAACAGTGAATTCACGATCAGAAATCACCGGCGTCAGCTGCTGCTGGGGGGAATGATGCTGCTGTTATCGCTGATATGCATTGCCATGACCGCGATGTTTATCTACGTCAGCAACGAGGCCAACCAGCGCGTTGAAAATATCCGGGAAGAGTACCGGCAAATCTCTGACCGCCGCGAAGCGCGGGTGGCCGAACTGACAGAACAGCTCTCAGAGCTGCAGCTGAAACTCGACGGCATACTGGTGCGCGAAAAGGCCAGACCGGCTAAACGCAGCAGCTAGCGGCAGGGAGGCAGTGATGAGTATTACCCGTCAGATCGCAGTATGGCTACGGCAGCGGCGATCGTTAACCCGAAAGAAGGAGAGTACCATGAGCGAACAACAGAACATTAACCCGGCAGCAGCAGTGGATCCACACGATGTTTCTCCGCTGGAGAACTTTGCTAACGAGACGGCACCGGCCAGCCCGGCGGTAACGGAAGAGGTGGCGACGAGCGCAGAGGCTTCCGCGACAACAGAGGAGAGCGTACCGGCTGACGCGACGGCACAGCCTGTGGCAGACGATCCCCTGACAACGGCATCCGTCAGCGCTGATGCTGCGCCGGCAGAGGTGGCAGCACCTGCTCAGACAGAGAGTGCGTCACCAGCCGCCGCGGCGCTGGATGCCGGGGTGAAAGATTTTGTCCAGGCGTTTACGTTTGTTGAACATGGCGTGAGCCAGCTGGGGGAGGCAGCCAAAGCGGAACTGATGACGCTGGCGCGCAAATACCTCTGATGCGCAGCCATCTGTACTGACAGGGATGTCAGCCCCGGCCTGAAACCCACTTCCGACTATTCTTAATGCGGCTTCGCTATTATCGACTATCTTTAATCACTCAGACGTTATTTTAACGGGCAAAACAAGCAAAAAGGAAAATAGCATGAGCGATTCAGAAGCGATTAAAACCAAACCTGAGTACCTGCGCGATGTTACCTCACAGCTTAAAGAGATGCGTCACTACGCGCAGACCAACACTGAAACGCTCTCTGCACACTGGCTGGCGTTTGATGCCGGCGAGTACAAAGATAAAGAGTATGCAGGGCGATTTGAGCAGCTGATCAATGAGCAGAGCAAACTGCTGGAGAATATCGATCAGACTATTCAGGATTTAGAGATTGCGGTTAACCATATTGAGCAGGAGAGCTAACCGCACACGGCAGGGTGGCCTAGTCGGCCACCAGCCACATATCCGCCTCATCAAACATCTCTTCGACAATGCGCGCAACGGTCGCTTTATCGTTTTTGCTTAAATCGGTATCGATGCCGTTGCGCTCCATCGGTTTTACCCGCACTTCAGCCTCCGGAAATACGCGCTGTACCCGCTTTTCGAGCTCAGCCTGAATCATCTCGCGCGCGCCGGGCAGGCCAGCGACATTACGCTTGTCATAAATCAGCTCTACAAACATCAGAACCATCCATCAAATAAGGTCAGGGCATCATATTACTGTAAATAAAAACAGTAGCAAGGGGTGCGGGCGGTGCAGGCGGAAAAAAGTGTACGCATCGGCGAAGTGAGGAAAAGCGCTGGAAAAAGCCGGGGAAAAAATGAACCTCTGGAAGTGGAAAACCAGCACCACTTCCAGAGGTGGCGCAAACGCACCATTCGTTAAGGGACAATCCTTGACGGTTGTCATGCTGCGTAACTTATACAAAAACGGGTCTTTGTACAACTATATTTTTCGGCTTGTACAATTTTCTGGGCTGTAACTCAGCGTTACAGCTCATTCTTTATACAAAACTCTTCCCACGTCATACCCAGCGCCTCAGCGTGCGTCTTCAGATAGGCTTCAATCGCCTCTGCGGCAACCGCTTTATCCGGCTCGGCGAGCTGAATAGAGAACAGAATACCATCCAGTTTTTTCTGCCGGATAAAGGCCGCGTAGATTCGTTCGGCGTGCCAGTCGCGCAGTTCACGCAGTGACATATTCGCCGCGCGGGCGTCGCTTTCGCTCAGCTCATCCAGCGCGGCCTGAAAGGTGGGGTGGGCGGTGAAAAACAGGCTGCGTGCCAGGCTATAGTACTCTTCAGGGGTTTTCATGCTCGGTTCCGGGTCGTTAACTCGGCGCATAGTGTAACTGCAACCTGCCGCGTTGTCAGGCGCGCCGGGTTTTGCTGCAGATCGCTTGCCTTACGCCTGAGAAAAATTATACCGTAGCCGCCATTAACGCGAGGACAGGGAATCAAAATGAAAAAGTGGATCGTGCTGGCCGCCGTCGCACTCAGCGGATGTGCGCAGATTAACAGCTACAGTGATGCGGTAAAAACCCCGGCGCCGGCCGCGCTGCAGGGCAACTGGCAGACCGTCGGGCCGCAGAGCAAGCTGATCAGCGGCCAGGCGCTGGGGAGTCTGATTATCACTGCCGACGGCGATACGCTCGATTGCCGCCAGTGGCAGCGCGTCATTGCGAAACCGGGCAAGCTGACCCGTCTGAGCGACGACTGGGTCAACGTCAATCGCCAGTCGCGCGTGATGCCGCTGGTGCTGGAAAACGGTGAGCTGCAGTATGATGGTCTGCGTCTGCGCAAAGTGGAACAGCCTACCGTGGAGTGCCAGCAGGCGCTGGAGGAAGTGGCGCAGCGGCCCGATGAGGCGGTGATTCAGGATATTGAGCCAGAACTGATGAAACCGGTTGCGGCGCACACCGCGCAGTAATGCAGTAAGAGACCCTCTCCCGGTGGGAGAGGGCAGGCATTCAGCCCTGCGGCAGCCAGACGTCGCCCTGCTGGCCGTAAGCGCGCATCACCGACTTCTGTACTGATGACTGGCTGACCAGCCGCGTCAGCTCATCCATCCGCGCCTGCAGCAGGCGTTTAACTTCGCTCTCATTATCCAGAATATGACGCAGGACCGGACGCAGCTGCTCCTGCAGCTGGCCTGACGGCGGCGTGCTTTCCGTACTCTGCGCCAGACGCTCCACCGCACTGACGTAATCCATTTCGTGAGTAATTAAATCGTCCCACTCGCCGCGGCTGGCGTGGCGCAGCATACCGTGGCTGAGGGTGAGGATCTGCTGATAGGCCAGCATCAGGTGCGGTGCAGTATTCATAACATAGCGTCCTAAGAATTAAGATTAAGCGACTTCTTTCCAGGCATCAGCGATATTGCGCAGCAGCGTTTCAACCTCTTCCAGCGCTGGCACGTCGTTGCGGATGTTTGCCTCAACCAGACGGCGGACCATATAGGAATAGAGGCCGATAAGGTTCAGCGTCAGCTCATCGCCTGAGGCTTCGTCCAGGCCCTGTTTCAGGCCCGCTTCGATAATATTGATCGCTTTCGAGATGGCGTTGCCTTTGCCCGCAATGTTGCCCTCCTGCATAAACAGACGCGCGCGCACCACGGCGCTGATAGCGCCATCAAACAGCAGCGTCAGCAGCTGCGGCTGAGTGGCGCTCATTACGGCGCTCTCAACGCCAATTTTTGCATAGGCCTGCGTGCCATTTGCCCCGTACATGGTCACTCCTTATTTTTTCGAGCTGCTGGTCATGCTGTCAAACTGCTGCGTCAGGTAGTCGCTGGTGCTGTTGAGCTTGCTGACGGCGAGATCCAGCTGGGTAAACTGGGTTTTATAACGCGCAATCTGATCGTTGATGCGCGTGTTCATATCGTTGTACTTCTGCGTCAGCTCATTCAGCGTTTTGCTGACGCCATCTTTGGCGGTCTGGATCGGACCTTTGGTGGCGAGCCAGCTGGTAAGGTTTTCAGCGAGGCGCGTGGTGATGCCGGTTTTTTTGCCATCACCAATAATCATCTCTTTAATGCCGTCCGGATCTTTCGCCAGCTCAGTTTTCAGCTTGCTGTCATCCAGCGTGAGCTTGCCGGAGGTGGGATCGGAGGTAATACCAATCTGCGCCAGCGTTTTATAGGCGGAGCTGCTGGCGGAGTTGGTCAGCAGCCCCTTGATCTGCGTCTGAATGCTGCGCAGGGTGCTGTCACCGACCAGCGCGCCGTTGCTGCTGTCCTGCGCGTCAGCCCCTTTTTCCACCGCGGTGTATTTGGTCAGCGAACTGAACTGATCGAGCAGCGTGTTATAGGCGTTAACAAAATTGGTTACCGCAGTGGTGGCTTTTGATGTGTCCTGCGCCACGGTGAGCGTCTGGCTGCCGCTGGTGGTCGCGGTCAGATTCAGGGTGATCCCTTCCAGCGCGTCGCTGATGCTGTTGCTGCTATTGACGATCGGAATATTGTTCACGGTGAGCTGCGCGTTTTGCGCCGCGACGCTGACGCTGAGCTTGTTGTTCGCTGCGATATCATTTTCATCAAAGCCGACCACTGCCTGCAGCGTGTCGTCGCCGTTGACGCTGACCGCCGAGACGGCGTTTGCCTCACCGGTTTTGGTCGCGGTCAGCGACAGGCGGTACTCGCCGTCGTTGCTCTTAATAATGCTGGCAGAGACGCCAGCGTTCGCTTTATTGATCGCATCGCGCATGCCGGTGAGCGAGGTCTGGTCGCTGGTGAGCGCAATATCTTTGCTGCTGCCGTCAGCAAGCTTAATGGTCAGGGTGCGGCTGGCGGCGCTGTCGCCGAGCGCGCTGCTGTTGCTGCTCTGCGCCGCGGAGGTCAGCGTCTGCGCCTGTGCCAGCTGCGTCACGTTGATACTGTATTTACCTGCCACCACGCTGCCGGAGGTCGTGGCGCTGAACGCCGTGCTGCTGCTGGTTGCGGTGGTGGCGCTGAAGACATCGGCACTGTTAAGCGCGCTATTGGCGGTCTGGAACGCGGTCAGCGCGCCTGAGAGCGTGCCGTAGGCGCTGAGTTTCGCGGTATAGGCGCTCTGCTGGGTGGTAATCGGCTTTAAGCTCGCTTTTTCTGCGGTAGTTAAGCTATCGAGAATATCGCCAAGCTGCAGGCCTGAGCCGACGCCGAGGGAAGAGATGCTGGCCATGTAGTGTCCTTTTCCTGTCGCTGCAAAGAGTGAATAGCGCAATTATCGGCGTCAACGCGGCAAAGTTTAGAATTAATGACCGGTGAGTGATAAACGGAATAGAGGGGCGTAAAGGAGGTAATTCGGGCGCTAAAAAAAGGTAAGCGGGGCTAAAGAAGTGCAAACGGGTGGCGATAACCAGAAGCATGGCAGGTGAAGCGAAAAAATTCACCCGGTCCTAAAAAAAATCTAAAGGTTGTTCAGGGGCAGACGATAACAACTTTGACGGCGATGAAGCCGACGGGTTGAAGCCCACACCTTAACCGAAAGACTTGATTAAACAGGAAACTTTATCATGGCCCAGGTCATTAACACTAACAGCCTCTCGCTGATCACTCAGAACAACATCAACAAAAACCAGTCTGCTCTCTCTACCTCTATGGAGCGTCTGTCATCTGGTCTGCGTATCAACAGCGCGAAAGATGACGCAGCAGGCCAGGCTATCGCTAACCGTTTCACGTCTAACATCAAAGGCCTGACTCAGGCAGCCCGTAACGCCAATGACGGTATCTCAGCTGCGCAGACCACTGAGGGCGCGCTGTCTGAAATCAACAACAACCTGCAGCGTGTACGTGAACTGACCGTACAGGCACAGAACGGCACCAACTCAAACTCAGACCTCTCTTCAATCCAGGACGAAATCAAATCCCGTCTGGGCGAAATTGACCGCGTATCGGGTCAGACCCAGTTCAACGGCGTAAACGTGCTGGCGAAAGATGGCAGCATGAAGATTCAGGTTGGCGCGAACGATGGCGAAACTATCTCTATCGACCTGAAAAAAATCGACTCATCTACTCTGGGCCTGAGCGGTTTCTCTGTATCAAACAACAAGCTGGAAACAAGCGCACCAATCACTCAGATCCCAAGCGGCGCTGGTGCACCAATCGCAGTGAAGATGGATGCTTCAGTAGCAACCGACCTGGGCGTTACTGATGCCAGCGCACTTACCCTGCGCAACGTCACTAAAGATGGCGCAGCGACTTCAACTTACGTGGTACAGAATGGTGATAAGAGCTATGCGGCTTCTGTTGCTCAGGACGGTACCGTTAAGCTGAACAAAGCAGACGTCACTTATAACGACAAAGCGAACGGCGTTGCCGACGCTACTCAGACTGGTAGCCTGGTACAGGTTGGCGCTGATAAAGATGGTAACGCGGTTGGTTTCGTTACCGTACAGGGCAAAAACTTTGCCGCAACCGGTTCACTGGTAAATGCCAACGGCGCGGATAACACTGTAGCCGCTACTAAAGTCACTATTGATGGTGGTACTGGTAACCAGGCTAAAATCGAGCTGAGCCAGAACGGCGCTACTGCGGCAACGGCTGAATTCGCTGGTGCAGCAAGCAACGATCCACTGGCGCTGCTGGACAAAGCTATCTCATCTGTAGATAAATTCCGTTCAAGCCTGGGTGCGGTGCAGAACCGTCTGAACTCTGCTATCACCAACCTGAACAACACCACTACTAACCTGACCTCAGCGCAGTCTCGTATCCAGGATGCGGACTACGCCACTGAAGTGTCAAACATGTCTAAAGCGCAGATCGTTCAGCAGGCGGGTAACTCCGTGCTGGGCAAAGCGAACCAGGTTCCACAGCAGGTTCTCTCTCTGCTGCAGGGCTAATCGCTCTCCGCGTAAGCATCAAAACCCCGCTCCGGCGGGGTTTTTTTTGCCTGTAAAACCGGTATCACCTGCTACAGCCTGCCGCCGCGCGGCCGATAATCTGTTACAGAACCATTCCGCTATAGATCATATTTTACACTCAGGGAGGGGCGATGCGCTTCAACTACGATCTGTTACCGGGTGAGCTGCTCTCGTTTGAGGAGATCGCGCTGCGTTATGCGCAGCAGCATCCCGGCGAAAAAACGCTTACCGCACGCGGTCTGCTGAGCCCCCCGGTGAGCTATCGGCAGCTGACGATCCGCGCGCTGTTTGCGCAGCAGGCGCTGAACAGTCCGCTCGACGAACTGCTGTTTATCAGCGATGACAATGAGCGCAAAAACTACCTGCGCCGCTTTGAGCACTACCTGAAAACGCAGCAGGCGTTTCTCTATTTTCGCCGCAGCGATGACGTGAGCCAGGCGGGACGCTGGAAAGTGATGGGCGAGAGCCGGGTCTATGCGATGCTCGATCCGCACTCGGCGGCGGCGCAGAACCTGCTCACCAGCCGGGGCTACCGGCTGGTGCTGATGCGTCAGCAGGAGGAGGAGGCGTACTGGCAGCTGTTTGACGCGCAGGCGCACCCCTGTTTTCCGCTGTCGCGCGCGGTGCAGTTTATCGTGGTGCTGAGCACGCCGCAGCAGCCGGCGCCCGCCGCCGTGATGCCCGGCACCGAAGTCGGGCGGCGGGTGAAAACCCGCGTGCTGCAGCACGCCAGCCAGGCGGCGTTTCTGGCGGCGGTAAAAGCGCGCTACGGCGCCTGCGTCATCACCGGCACGCCGCTTACAGAACCACACGGCTGGCCGTGGGTGGAGGCGTGCCATATCAATACCGACGAGAGCGAGGCGGGGCTGCTGGCGGATAATAGCGTCGATAACGGCCTGTTTTTACGCAGCGATCTGCAGCGCCTGTTCCGCAATAAACTGATTAGCATTGATGGTGAAACCGGGCAGGTGATGCTCAGCGCGGCGCTGGAGAGTGAAGCGGAAGACGGCTTCGCTTATCAGCCGCTGGCGGGCAAAATCTGCGCGCTGTGGCCCGCGGTGCCGCCTGCCACAAGGCAGCGGTTGCAGCAGCGCAACAGATAGCGTCCGCAACGGCGGTGCACGCCACCGCCATCCATCACTAATTTGAAATAACCTCGCTTTTGCCCGCCTATTCTGCCAATCGAAACCGCTACAGAATTGGATAATCATGCCGATAACTTAATTAACGCAGGGTAGTCAACGTGAACGATCTCTATACCGCCGGCGGCGTGATGGATAAACATTCGCTCTGGCAGCGCTACGTTCCCCTCGTGCGGCATGAAGCGCTGCGTCTGCAGGTGCGCCTGCCGGCCAGCGTGGAGCTAGACGATCTGCTGCAGGCTGGGGGCATCGGACTGCTGAATGCCGTGGAGCGCTACGACGCGCTGCAGGGCACCGCCTTTACCACCTACGCCGTGCAGCGTATTCGCGGCGCCATGCTGGACGAACTGCGCAGCCGCGACTGGGCACCGCGCAGCGTGCGGCGCAACGCGCGCGAGGTGGCCGGTGCCATGCACCAGGTGGAGCAGGCGCTCGGCCGCTCAGCCTCGGAGCAGGAGGTGGCGCAGCAGCTGAACGTGTCGCTGGAGGAGTACCGGCAGATCCTGCTGGATACCAACAATAGCCAGCTCTTCTCCTATGACGAGTATCGGGAAGAGCACGGTGACAGCGCAGAGCTGGTGACAGAGGGCCATGAAGAGGCGAATCCGCTGCATCAGCTGATGGAAGGGAATCTGCGTGAACGCGTGATTGACGCAATCGAGGCGCTGCCCGAACGCGAAAAGCTCGTGCTCACACTGTACTACCAGGAAGAACTGAACCTGAAAGAGATTGGCGCGGTGCTGGAGGTGGGGGAATCCCGCGTCAGTCAGCTGCACAGTCAGGCGATTAAACGCCTGCGTGCCCGGTTAGCGGGAGCGCGCTGACAGACTCAGTCCTGGGGAAACAAAAATAAAAAAACCGGGGACTCAGCGATGGGAGCCAAAATTAAAGTCAGGCCATTAAGTCGTTATCTTAAAGACTATAAACATAGCCAAAGCAACTGTTCACACTGTGGCAAAGTATTAGATCGTATGGCGCTGGTATTTCGTGGCCAGATTATCAATAAAGAGGCGATAGCCCGCATGGACCAGATGATTGACGATCAGGTCTGGATGAAGCTGCAGCCCGAACTGACAGCGCTATGCCGTTTCTGCAGCGATATTTTTTGTAATACCCATCCGAACTACTTCGACATCATGGCGTTTAAACAGTATCTGTTTGAACAGACCGAGATGAACCACAGTACGATTCGGGAGTATGTGGTGCGCCTGCGTCGACTTGATGACATGCTGAAAGCGAGAAATTTCCCGGCAGAAAATCTATCCGGCAACAGCTGGCATGAGTGCCTGCAGCACGATCTGCCCGATGCCGGTAATAACAACTACCGTATTGCGCTGCGCAAATACGATCAGTTCCTCGGCTGGCAGCGCGGCTGATCAATGATTCATGTCCGCTGCGGCGATCGGTGCCGCAGCGGGCTGCTGCTATCCCGCAATTCCGGATGCGCCTCAGCGCATCTTCTGCAACACTACAGGGATATCTTCACACTGCCCTGGAGGCCTGCATTGTCCCTACATCTTCTGCATCAGTTCCCGCGTCTTGAGCTGCTTGGCGCACCTACGCCGCTGGAGCATCTGCCGCGTCTGTCCGATTACCTTGGCCGCGATATTTTTATCAAACGCGATGACGTTACGCCGGTCGCGCTGGGCGGCAACAAGCTGCGCAAGCTGGAGTTTCTGGCCGCGGACGCGCTCCGCCAGGGGGCGGATGTGCTGCTGACCGCCGGCGCGATCCAGTCCAATCACGTACGCCAGACGGCCGCAGTGGCGGCGCGACTCGGCCTGAAGTGCGTGGCGCTGCTGGAAAACCCGATTGGCACCACGGCAGAAAATTATCTCTCCAACGGCAACCGCCTGCTGCTGGATCTGATGGACGTGGAGACGGAGATGGTGGCGGCACTGGATAATCCGCCCCAGCAGCTCAGCGACTACGCAGAACGTCTCGAAGCGCAGGGGTATCGCCCCTATATCGTGCCGGTCGGCGGCTCAAATGCGCTGGGCGCGCTGGGATACGTAGAGTGTGCTCAGGAGATCGCCCATCAGAGCGAGGGCGTGGTGGATTTCGCGGCAGTGGTTGTGGCATCCGGCAGCGCCGGTACCCATGCCGGTCTGGCGATAGGGCTGGAGCAGCTGCTGCCGGAAAGCGAGCTGGTTGGCGTGACAGTGTCACGCAGCGTAGCCGCGCAGCTGCCGGTGGTGGAGCGGCTGCGCAGCGCGTTGGCAGAGGAGCTGGAGCTGAAGCCGCAGGCGGCGATCACGCTCTGGGATGAGTACTACGCGCCGCGCTATGGCGAACCCAGCGAAGAGGGTATGGAGGCAGTGCGCCTGCTGGCACGGCTGGAAGGTATCATGCTGGATCCGGTCTATACCGGTAAAGCGATGGCCGGTCTGATTGACGGTATCAGCCAGAAGCGCTTCCGGCGCGAAGGGCCGCTGCTGTTTGTGCATACCGGCGGCGCACCGGCGTTATTTGCTTATCATCCTTCGGTATGAGACAGGCTGACGAAACGCTTTATAATCGCTGCCACAGAGAGGCGTAACGTCACCACGGAGATGCAATTTCTGTGGCGTTCATAATAAGACTACGCTATCTGTTACAGGGTGCGTCACGCGACGCACCTGCACTGACACACACAACAGATAATAACGGGGTAAACATGGCTTTCTCTCTGATTCGTCGCCCGCTGGCGATGGGAATGATGGCGGTGGCGCTGCTCGCAGGCATCAACGCAAAAACCTTTGCCGCTGAAGATTTGCTGGCACAGATTAAAAATAAAGGCGAGCTGCGCGTGGGCCTTGAAGGCACCTATCCGCCGTTCAGTTTTCAGGATGAGCGCGGCAAACTGACCGGCTTTGAGGTGGAGTTTGCGCAGGAGCTGGCGCAGCATCTCGGCGTAAAAGCAGCGCTGAAGCCGACCAAGTGGGACGGCATGCTGGCGTCGCTCGATTCAAAACGTATCGACGTGGTGATAAACCAGGTCACTATCTCCGATGAGCGTAAAAAGAAGTATGACTTCTCCACGCCGTACACCATCTCGGGCGTGCAGGCGCTGACGCTGAAGAAAAACGCCGGCACCATTACCAAACCTGAGGACCTGGCGGGGAAAAAAGTGGGCGTCGGCCTCGGCTCCAACTATGAGCAGTGGTTGCGTGATAACGTCAAAGGCGTCGATATCCGCACCTATGATGACGACCCGACAAAATATCAGGATCTGCGCTCCGGCCGCCTGAACGCCATTCTGGTCGATCGCCTGGCCGCGCTCGATCTGGTGAAGAAAACCGGTGACACCATGGCCGTCGCAGGTCCGGCGTTCTCGCGCCTGGAAGCAGGCGTGGCGGTGCGTAAGGGTAACGACGATCTGCTGAAAGCGATCGATCAGGCGATTGCAGAGATGCAGAAAGATGGCTCGCTGAAAAAACTCTCTGATAAATGGTTTGGCACGGACGTGACGAAATAATGCTGGAGAGCGTACATCTGGTGCTGGATTCAGCACCTTTTTTACTTAAAGGGGCACTGTTTACGCTGCAGCTCAGCATCGGCGGGATGTTCTTTGGTCTGCTGCTGGGCTTTATCCTTGCCCTGATGCGCCTGTCGCGCTTCTGGCCGGTGAACTGGCTGGCGCGCATCTATGTCTCGGTGTTCCGCGGCACGCCGCTGATCGCCCAGCTGTTTATGATCTACTACGGCCTGCCGCAGTTTGGCATCGAACTCGATCCCATTCCCTCTGCGATGATTGGTCTGTCGCTGAACACGGCGGCCTATGCGTCAGAGTCGCTGCGCGGTGCTATCGCCTCTATCGAGCGCGGGCAGTGGGAAGCGGCAGCCAGCATTGGCATGACCCCGTGGCAGACGCTGCGCCGGGTGATCCTGCCGCAGGCGGCGCGGACTGCGCTGCCGCCGCTCGGTAACAGCTTTATCAGCCTGGTCAAGGATACCTCGCTGGCGGCCACTATTCAGGTGCCGGAGCTGTTTCGTCAGGCGCAGTTAATCACCTCACGCACGCTGGAGGTGTTTACTATGTATCTGGCCGCCTCGCTGATCTACTGGATCATGGCGACCGTGCTCTCCGCGCTGCAGAACCGTCTTGAAGCGCACGTTAATCGTCAGGATCGGGAGGAGAAATGAGTGCAATTGAAGTCCGCCAGCTGGTGAAAAAATTTCACGGGCAGACGGTGCTGCACGGCATCGATCTCGACGTGGCTGCCGGAGAGGTGGTGGCGATTATCGGCCCCAGCGGCTCGGGAAAAACCACGCTGCTGCGCAGTATCAATCTGCTGGAAGTACCGGATCAGGGCAGCGTGACGGTAGGCGGCATCACCATTGACGCCAGCCTGAGTCTTAACAAGCAGAAAGAGAAGGTGCGTCAGCTGCGCCAGCAGGTCGGGTTTGTGTTTCAGAACTTCAATCTGTTCCCGCATCGTTCGGTGCTGGAAAACATTATTGAAGGACCGGTGATCGTTAAAGGTGAGCCGAAAGCAGAAGCGCAGGCGCAGGCACGTCAGCTGCTGGAGAAGGTCGGGCTGACGGGTAAAGAGGCGAGCTTCCCACGCCGGCTTTCCGGCGGACAGCAGCAGCGGGTGGCCATTGCCCGCGCGCTGGCGATGCGCCCGGAGGTGATTCTGTTTGATGAACCGACCTCTGCGCTCGATCCGGAGCTGGTCGGCGAGGTGCTGAACACCATTCGCGCCCTGGCGCAGGAGAAACGGACCATGGTGATCGTCACGCATGAGATGAGTTTTGCGCGTGACGTGGCCGACCGCGCTATCTTCATGGATCAGGGGCGCATTGTGGAGCAAGGGGAAGCCAGAACCCTGTTCAGCAATCCGCAGCAGGCTCGTACCCGACAATTCCTGGATAAATTTCTTAATCAGTAATATTCAGGGCCGGTTCGCTGGCCCTTATTTATTACGCTGTTATCATATCCTTCCGCGTTTCTCTTATCCTTTTGGTGCATCGTCATATAATTGTCTTATTGCTAAATTATTAACTGGCTTCTCTGTTTACAGATTGCTCTTAATTAAACAGCAGCTTTTCTTACTGATTATTTTTCCTGAATCACAGTTTACAACTCCCGACGCTGCTTCAGGCAGATGTAAATGCATTTTGATTAACGTAAAGTCTTGTTGCATCAGGGCCAGGAAAGACAATTTAGGACTTTCGCCAGATACACTCCCCGCAGTGCTGTTGAATAATCGTTTAATAACCATAACTCACGAACTGATTATTAATGCGTTTACCTCTTACAGACCTACACAGCTTTAGGAGTCAACCTGATGAAAGATAACGGGAAAAATGATATAGGCTGGATAAATACACTGAAAGGTGCCTGTATTTTGCTGGTGGTTCTCTATCACACCGTATTACCGGGATTTGAAACAACAATAAAATATTTGAGTGCCGGATGGTTTCCGGCGGAAATATGGGTGCAGTTTAATACGGTACTGTCGCCATTACGTATGCCGGCATTCTTTTTTGTTTCCGGCCTGCTGGCGACTAATGGTATTTTAAATCGTTCATGGAAACAGGTATTTACCAGCCGCATTACCAATCTGTTTTATCTCTATATTTTGTGGGGCTTTATTCAGTGGTGGTCAATTGTCGGGATTTCTACAGAAATCACCGGGCAACGCATTTCGCAAAATCTTAATGCCGCCTATGCCGGTTCACTGCTGGAGTTTCTTAAGCTGACGTTTATGGCGATGAGTACCTCCTGGTATCTGTATGGCCTGGCGATCTACTTCCTGTGTGCAAAAATTTTCCATCAGCAGAAAATCGCGCTGCTGGTTGTGGCGGTGGTACTGAATTATCTGGCAGTGGAAAAAATCATTCCTTACTGGGGGCCGCAGAGCGTCGCGCAATATTTCCTGTTCTTCCTGCTGGGCGCATTCTGGAGTCCGGTGATGCTGCGCCTGAGCGAACTGCGCCGCGAAAATCTGCTGCCGTGGGCGGCACTCGCCGCGCTGACGGGACTTCACGTGATTATGGGCCTCGATAAGAGCCTGTTTATGTGCGTCATCGCCGTGCTGGTAAGCGTGGCGGCCTGCCGCTGGCTTAATCAGCATTTCAGTATGCGTTTTTTCAACTGGGTAGGGCGCAATACGCTGCAAATCTACGTTATTCACCGCATCTTTATTGAGTTTTTCGGGATGTCGGCGATTCTGTTTGCCCAGCGTCATCACCTGTTTGAGCAGGCGTGGTTCTCCGTGCTGTGGGCCTGTTTCTATCCGCTGGCAATCGTCGGGATCTGCTCGCTCTGTTCAGTAGCGGTCTGGTCACTGACCAACCGCGGCCTGGGTCAGTCGCTGTTCCTGTTCCCGACGCTGATCGGCATGAAGCGTCGCAAAGCAGCGTAGGTAAATACAGGCGCAACAATTCCAACCGCAGGGGACGCATTTATGCGTCCCCTGCTTATTTATGCGCCGACGGTGGTGTTTGGGCGCCATTAATGACGCCCCTGCGGATACAATAATTCCCGTCGTAGGGGACGCATTGATGCGTCCCTGGTGATGTTCGGGCGCCATTAATGGCGCCCCTACGGGATAACAATGCCAACCGTAGGGGACGCATTAATGCGTCCCTGGTGATGTTCGGGCGCCATTAATGGCGCCCCTGTGGATACAATAATTCCCATCGTAGGGGACGCATTCATGCGTCCCTGGCCACATTCGTGCGCCGATGCTGGTTTCCGGGCGCCATTAATGGCGCCCCTGTGGGTACAATAATTCCCACCGTAGGGGACGCATTAATGCGTCCCTGGCTACATTCATGCGTCCCGGGCAAACCCGCAATAAAAAAGGGCCCGCAGGGGGCCCTTTACTGTGATGAAACGGGGATTAACCGATGGTCATCAGGCTGGCGTTGCCGCCCGCTGCTGCGGTGTTGACGCTCAGCGAGCGTTCAATCAGCAACCGCTCCAGCAGCAGATTGGTTTCTCCGCGGGCAAAGCCCTGGACGGAAACAATCGCGCCCTCGCGTGCCGCGATATCGGCACACAGCGTACGCAGCTGATCGGCATCACCGTGGTAGATCACCGCATCAAACTCACCGGACAGGGCATCTTTGGCCAGCCGGATGCGCTGCTGTACTGCCGGCGGCAGCGCTTTCAGCAGGGCGCGATGCAGCTCATCATCCTGCCACAGCGCCTGACTGCCGACGCTGGTTACCGCGGCCAGCTGGATCAGTGCATCCTGCTCATTATCGGCCAGGCAGAGCACGCGTTCGCGCGGCAGCAGGCTGAAGGTGTTACGTTCGCCCGTCGGGCCCGGCAGCAGACGCACCGTGCCCGCCTGCGAAAGCTCATCGTAACGCTGGCACAGCGCCTGCAATGCTGGCTTATCCTGCGCCCAGTTCTGCAGTGCCTGGTGTGCGCCCATCAGCGTTGTACGCACGCTGCTGTCGACCGGCTGCTCCGCATCCTGACGATCGAAGGTCAGGCGCAGCGCGCCATCCGGACGATGTGCCAGCAGGCGATAAAGATAGAGCGGGCCGCCCGCTTTCGGGCCGGTACCGGAGAGGCCTTCGCCGCCAAACGGCTGCACGCCTACTACGGCACCGACCATATTACGGTTCACATAGAGGTTGCCGACGTGCGCGTTTGCAGTAACCTGAGCGATGGTTTCATCAATACGCGTATGTACGCCAAGCGTCAGGCCATAGCCGGTGGCGTTGATCTGCTCAATCAGCTGCGGCAGGCTGCTGCGTGAGAAGCGCACCACGTGCAGCACCGGTCCGAAGATCTCTTTATCGAGATCGCTGACCTGATCCAGCTCAATCAGCGTGGGTTTGATAAAGGTGCCGCTCTCCCACTCTTTACGGTCCTGCGCATTCTCCTGCACCGCCTGATAAACGGTAAAGCCTTTGTTGCGCATCGCCTGAATGTGACGCTCGATGCCCGCTTTCGCTTCCTGGTCGATAACCGGACCGATATCAGTTGAAAGACGCTCCGGGTTGCCCATGCGGCACTCCGCCATCGCGCCGCGCAGCATCTTAATGGTGTGATCGGCGGCATCTTCCTGAATACAGAGCAGACGCAGCGCCGAGCAGCGCTGGCCGGCGCTGTCAAACGCGGAGGCAACGATATCCACCACCACCTGTTCGGTGAGGGCAGAGGAGTCGACGATCATGGCGTTCATGCCGCCGGTTTCTGCGATCAGCGGCGTTGGACGCCCCTGCGGATCGAGACGACCGGCAAGATTACGCTGCAGCAGCGTTGCCACGGCGGTTGAGCCGGTGAACATAACGCCGCGCACGCGCTCATCGCCGGTGAGCTGTGCGCCCACGGTTTCACCCTGGCCGGGCAGCAGCTGCAGCACGCCGGCGGGAACGCCTGCATCCAGCAGGATCTGCACCGCCTGCGCGGCGATAAGTGGCGTCTGCTCGGCCGGTTTTGCCAGCACGCTGTTGCCGGCGGCAAGCGCGGCGGCAATCTGGCCGGTAAAGATCGCCAGCGGGAAGTTCCACGGGCTGATACAGACTACCGGACCCAGCGGACGATGCGTTTCATTGTCAAAATCATCGCGTACCATGCCCGCATAGTAGTAGAGGAAATCGACCGCTTCGCGCACTTCGGCGATGGCGTTATTGTATGTTTTGCCCGCTTCACGCACCAGCAGACCAATCAGCTGCTGCATCTGCGCTTCCATCGCCTGACCGGCACGATCGAGGATCGCCGCGCGTTCGGCTGGCGGAGTCGCGAACCAGATTGGCCCGGCGCTGACCGCCGCATCCAGCGCAGCAGAGACTTCGGTTTCGGTGGCTTCACGCACGCTGCCGACCACGTCAGCCGGCGCCGCCGGGTTCAGTACCGGCTGGCTGACACCTGTTTCCAGGGTGCCCTCGATCATCGGCTGAGCCACCCACGGCTGGCTGGCGCTGTTCAGCAGGGCGCTGGAGAGTGAGGCGAGGCGATGTTCATTGGCGAGGTCGAGACCCGCTGAGTTCGGACGCTTGTCGCCATAGAGATCGCGCGGCAGCGGGATTTTCGGATGTGGCAGACCCACGGCGCCTTCGGCTGCGCCCATTTTTTCCACCGCTACCACCGGGTCGGCAACCAGCTCATCTATCGGCAGGCTCTTATCGGCGATCCGGTTAACAAAGGAGGTGTTGGCGCCGTTTTCCAGCAGACGACGTACCAGGTAAGCCAGCAGCGTTTCGTGCGTGCCTACCGGCGCGTAAATACGGCAGGGGCGGCTGAGTTTGCCATCGGCCACTTTGCCCACCACCTGTTCATAGAGCGGCTCGCCCATGCCGTGCAGGCACTGGAACTCATACTGACCCGGATAGTAATTATTACCCGCCAGGTTGTAGATAGCGGCCAGCGTGTGGGCGTTATGGGTGGCAAACTGCGGGTAGATCTGGCTCGGTACCGCCAGCAGTTTGCGGGCGCAGGCGAGATAGGAGATATCGGTGTATACCTTGCGGGTATAGACCGGATAGCCTTCAAGGCCTTCCATCTGCGCACGCTTGATTTCGCTATCCCAGTAGGCGCCTTTCACCAGACGGATCATCAGGCGGCGACGGCTGCGCTGTGCCAGATCGACCAGCGAGTCGATCAGCATCGGGCAGCGTTTCTGGTAAGCCTGAATCACAAAGCCAATCCCGTTCCAGCCTTCCAGCTCAGGCTCAAAGCAGAGTTTTTCCAGCAGATCCAGCGACAGCTCAAGGCGATCGGCTTCTTCGGCATCGATATTGATGCCGATATCATATGAACGCGCCAGCAGCGTCAGCGATTTCAGGATCGGATAAAGCTCTTCCATAACGCGATCGTACTGGGCGCGGCTGTAGCGCGGATGCAGCGCAGAGAGCTTGATCGAGATCCCCGGGCCTTCATAGATGCCACGGCCGTTAGAGGCTTTACCAATCGCATGGATCGCCTGCTGATAAGAGAGCAGATAGGCTTTAGCATCAGCGGCGGTCAGAGCCGCTTCACCGAGCATATCGTAGGAGTAGCGGAAGCCTTTCTCTTCCAGCTTACGGGCGTTGGCCAGCGCCTCAGCGATGGTCTCGCCGGTAACGAACTGCTCGCCCATCAGGCGCATGGCCATATCCACGCCTTTGCGCACCAGCGGCTCGCCGCTTTTGCCGATAATACGGTTCAGCGAGCGGGACATGCTCGCTTCGTTATGGGTTGAGACCAGGCGTCCGGTAAACAGCAGGCCCCAGGTCGCGGCGTTAACAAACATCGATGAGCTGCGGCCCAGGTGCGACTGCCAGTTACCGTTGCTGATTTTGTCGCGGATCAGCGCGTCACGGGTCGGTTTATCCGGAATACGCAGCAGCGCTTCTGCCAGGCACATCAGCGCCACGCCCTCCTGCGAGGAGAGGGAGAACTCCTGCAGCAGGCTTTGCACCATTCCGGCGCGTCCGGTTGCACCTTTTTGGTGCCGCAGCTTGTCAGCGAGGCTATAAGCCAGCTGATGAGTTTTCTCTGCCAGCGGAGCGGGCAGGCGCGCCTGCTCCAGCAGCATCGGCACCGCTTCTGTCTCAGGCCGGCGCCATGCGGCGGTAATCGCGGAGCGGGTAACCGACTGCGGCAGAATATGTTCAGCAAAGTCGAGGAACGGCTGCAGACTCTCTTCGGGCAGGTTCTCTTCCGCCGTGGTTTCACTGGTCTGCAGGGGAATTTCCGGCAGGGTTTCGCCCGCTTCAAGCTGGGTTAAGTAATTGAAAATAGCCTGCTTAATCAGCCAGTGAGATGTGCGGTCAACCTTCTGTGCTGCCAGCTTAATGCGCTCGCGGGTGGCTTCATCCAGCTTCACCCCCATGGTAGTTGTTCCCATGAATTCCTCGTCTTGAAAAATAAATCAACATCAGCGTGGGCTGCACTATCACTCATGTTGCAACTTTGTGCAACCGTGTTAAATGTGACCCAGATTGCATGCCTGAAAGCCGTTTGTTTGTTAACTGTAAAGAAACGGCACGTTTCTTGCTGCAAGAATCTCGCCAGAGTTGCAACCAGGTTCACTAAACCGCAAAAAATGGCGTTTCTGGTGCAACCAAAAGTTTGAACGGGCGCAACTTTTGAGCAAAGAAATGAGAAAGAGAGGTGAAACTCAGGTAACAGCTGTGTTAAATCCATTGTGCGCATCGCACCTTTGCGGCAGGATACCGCGCCTTAAGAGAAATTTGCTTCTCTGGCGGCGGTAACGCGCAGTGGCCACCCCGTTCCGGTGCTGCCGTATGTTTGATTGCCGTCACAAAGATGGGTAAGTGATACGTCGTGCCAGGGAGACGTCCGGCTACCGCTTTAAGGCAGGACGGGCAAACAATTTCTCTTAAGCAATTACATAATAAGTGGAGAGAGTATGAGTATAAGTACACCAATGCTGGTGACCTTTGTTGTTTATATCCTTGGGATGGTGCTGATAGGGTTTATCGCTTACCGGTCAACAAAAAACTTTGATGATTATATTCTGGGCGGCCGCAGCCTGGGCAGTTTTGTTACGGCTCTCTCAGCCGGTGCCTCCGACATGAGCGGCTGGCTGCTGATGGGCCTGCCTGGTGCCATCTTCCTGTCCGGTATCTCTGAAAGCTGGATCGCTATCGGCCTGACAATTGGCGCCTGGCTGAACTGGAAAATTGTGGCGGGTCGTCTGCGCGTGCAGACCGAGCATCACGATAATGCGCTGACGCTGCCTGACTTCTTTACCAGCCGCTTCGAAGACAAAAGCAAACTGCTGCGCGTGATCTCCGCGGTGGTTATCCTGATTTTCTTCACCATTTACTGCGCTTCAGGCGTGGTGGCCGGTGCGCGCCTGTTTGAAAGCACCTTTGGTATGGATTACCAGACCGCTATCTGGGCGGGCGCAGCGGCCACCATTCTCTATACGCTGGTGGGCGGCTTCCTGGCCGTAAGCTGGACCGATACGGTGCAGGCGACGCTGATGATTTTTGCGCTGATCCTGACGCCGGTGATTGTCATTATCGCCGTGGGCGGCTTTGATGATTCACTGACGGTGATCCGCGAAAAGAGCATCGAAAACCTCGATATGCTCAAGGGGCTCAATTTTGTCGCGGTCATCTCGCTGCTGGGCTGGGGGCTGGGCTATTTCGGCCAGCCGCATATCCTGGCACGCTTTATGGCGGCAGACTCCCATCGCTCTATCCGCACTGCGCGTCGCATCGGCATGGCGTGGATGATCTTCTGCCTGGCGGGCGCGGTGGCCGTAGGCTTCTTTGGTATCGCCTACTTCCAGAATAACCCGGCGCAGGCTGCGGGCGTTACAGAGAATGGAGAACGTATCTTTATTGAGCTGACGCGTATTCTGTTTAACCCGTGGATCGCCGGTATTCTGCTTTCGGCCATTCTTGCTGCGGTTATGTCCACTCTGAGCTGCCAGCTGCTGGTCTGTTCAAGTGCGCTGACGGAAGATCTCTATAAGGGCTTCCTGCGTAAAAATGCCGGCCAGCAGGAGCTGGTATGGGTCGGACGGGCCATGGTGCTGCTGATTGCACTGATTGCTATTGCGCTGGCATCCAATCCGGATAACCGGGTGCTGGGCCTGGTGAGCTACGCCTGGGCTGGCTTTGGCGCGGCGTTTGGTCCGGTAGTACTGTTTGGTGTCTGCTGGAAACGCATGACGCGTAACGGCGCGCTGGCGGGAATGGTCATTGGTGCCGCGACGGTGCTGCTGTGGAAACAGTACGGTTACGCTGAGCTGTATGAAATTATTCCAGGCTTCATCTTTGCCAGCATCGCGATTGTGGTCTTCAGCCTGATGGGCAAAGCTCCTTCTGCCGCCGCGCAGCAGCGGTTTGCCGCTGCGGAAGCGGAATACCAGGCAGATTAAGGTATTCGCGCGGTGCGTTGCGGCACCGCTATCAAAAAGGAGGCACAGTAATGTGCCTCCTTTTCACGTTGAGGCGTCAGGCAACGCGAGCCCGACGACTTTTCTGAACCGTAATCCTCTGACTTCTCCCCCGTGCAGCAAAATAATTTCCCGCAGTGACTTGTTTTTTTTACGGCGATAATGATAATCGATATCGTTCGCACTTTACGTTTTTTTACGACAGATTTACCCTGCTAAACACTTAAGAGGCAAACGATGTTTGTTCCGTTTCTCATTATGCTCCGGGAAGGCCTGGAAGCGGCGCTGATTGTCAGCCTGATCGCCAGCTATCTGAAGCGCACCGGACGCACCCGGTGGTTCCCGGCGATGTGGGGCGGGGTAATAGCGGCCATTGTGCTCTGTGCGGGACTGGGTATCGCCATCAATGCCACGACCGGTGAGTTTCCGCAGAAGCAGCAGGAGCTGTTTGAAGGTGTGGTAGCGCTGATTGCGGTTGTGATGCTGACCACCATGGTGTTCTGGATGCGCAAAGTTGCGCGCAGCATGCGCCTGACGCTGGAGAAGTCAGTAGATCAGGCTCTGGCAAAGCGGGGCGGCAGCGGCCTGCCGCTGGTGATTATGGTGTTTCTCGCCGTAGCGCGCGAGGGGCTGGAGTCAGTGTTCTTTCTGCTGGCAGCGTTTACGCAGGATGTGGGCTACGCCCCGCCCGCGGGCGCGCTGCTCGGCCTGCTGACCGCAGCGCTGCTCGGTACGCTGATCTACTACGGCGGCGTCCGGCTTAATCTGGCCCATTTTTTCCGCTGGAGCAGCCTGTTCATTCTGTTTGTTGCCGCCGGGCTTGCGGCCGGCGCAATCCGCGCTTTCCATGAGGCGGGATTGTGGAACCACTTCCAGGCAACGGCGTTTGATATAAGCAGCGTGCTCTCTGTGCACTCTCTGGCCGGTACGCTGCTTGAAGGCCTGCTCGGCTATCAGGAAGCGCCCAGCGTCAGTGAGGTTGCAGCCTGGCTGCTCTACCTGGTGCCGGCACTGCTGCTGTTTTTTTTCCCGGCGCCTCCTGCTCCGGCTGCCGCACGCAGCCTGCGCTAATCCCTGTTTTTTTAATCTGACTCTTTAACACGGATACCATCATGAATACCACGTTACGCGCTACCGCCTCTGTCGTCGCGCTGCTGCTTTCCGGGGCTGCAGCCGCTGCAGAGATCCCGCAGTTCACCGTCACCGTTACGGATAAACAGTGTGAGCCTATGACGCTGAACGTGCCGGCGGGTAAAAGCCAGTTCATTATCAAAAACCATAGTCAGAAAGCGCTGGAGTGGGAGATCCTGAAAGGGGTCATGGTGGTCGAGGAGCGGGAAAATATCGCGCCGGGCTTTACGCAGAAGCTGACGGCAAATCTGGAAGCGGGTGAGTATGAGATGACCTGCGGTCTGCTGAGTAATCCGAAAGGCAAACTGACGGTAGCCGGATCGGGGCAGTCATCAACGCCAGAGCAGAAAGCGCTGCTGCAGCTGGCTCAGCCTATCGCCGACTACAAAGCGTACGTCCTGAATGAAGTTAACGCGCTGGTAAGCAGCACCAAAGCGTTTACGGCAGCGATTAATGCAGGCGACGGTGATAAGGCGAGAGCGCTCTATGCGCCGACCCGCGCCCACTACGAGCGTATTGAGCCTGTTGCTGAACTCTTCTCCGATCTGGATGGCAGTATCGACGCGCGCGAAGATGATTTTGAGCAGAAAGCAGCGGATCCTAAATTTACCGGTTTCCACCGGCTGGAGAAGCTGCTGTTTGCCGATCGCACAACGACCGGTGCCGCGCCATTCGCCAGTCAGCTGAATGACGATGTTAAAGCGCTGCAGGCGCGCATCAGCGCACTGGCATTTGCGCCGGTTAAAGTCGTGGGCGGCGCAGCGGGTCTGATTGAAGAGGTGGCTTCGAGCAAAATTTCCGGCGAGGAAGATCGTTACAGCCGCACTGACCTGTCTGATTTCCGGGCAAATGTCGACGGCGCGCAGAAAATTGTGTCGCTGCTGCGCCCACTGTTGCAGCAGCGAAATCCGCAGCTTCTGGCGAAAATCGATACTAATTTCAACAAAGTTGACGCAATACTGGATAAATACCGTACGGCTGAGGGTTATGCATCCTATGAGAAGCTGACCGCGGCCGATCGCAATGCGTTAAAAGCACCGATTACCGTGCTGGCTGAAGATCTCTCTCTGCTGCGCGGCACGCTGGGCCTCGATTAACCATGGCTAAACAGCATGATGCCATGCAGCCGGCACGTCGTCGGTTACTGCAGGGACTGGGTGTGCTGGGCGGTGCGGCTGCGCTCGGGGGCAGCTGTCCGTTTCACGCTGGCGCAGCAGCAGAGCATTTTTCTCCGGGCACGGTTGCACCTGATGCGCGTCAGCAAGTGCAACCATTTTACGGTAAGCACCAGGCGGGTATCCTGACGCCGCAGCAGGCCGCCATGATGCTGGTGGCGTTTGACGTGCTGGCCGACGGTAAAGCGGAGCTGACGCGCCTGTTACGGCTGCTGACGGAGAGATTCGCATTTCTGACGCAGGGCGGACCCGCACCTGCGGTGACTAATGCGCAGCTGCCGCCGGCTGATTCCGGTATTCTCGGTGCCACTATTGCACCAGATAACCTGACGCTGACGCTGTCCGTGGGCAGTTCGCTGTTTGACGAACGCTTTGGGCTGGGCGCGCACAAGCCTGCACAGCTGCAGGCCATGACGCGCTTTCCCAATGACTCGCTTGACGCCAGTCAGTGCCACGGGGATTTACTGATTCAGATCTGCGCCAATAGTCAGGACACCGTGATCCACGCACTGCGCGATATCATCAAACAGACCCCCGATCTGCTGGCAGTACGCTGGCGGCGCGAAGGGTTTATTCCTGAGCACGCAGCGCGCAGTAACGGGCAGGAAACCCCGATTAATCTGCTGGGTTTTAAAGACGGCACGGCGAATCCGGATGCGCAAAACGGTGCGCTGATGGATAAAATGCTGTGGGTCACGGCCGACCAGCAGGAGCCCGCATGGACATACGGCGGCAGCTATCAGGCGGTGCGGATTATTCGTTTCCGCGTTGAGCAGTGGGATCGCACGCCGCTGGGTGAGCAGCAGACTATTTTTGGCCGGGAAAAGCTCAGCGGAGCGCCGCTTGGCGGGCATCATGAACATGATGAGCCGGATTACGCCAGCGATCCGGATGGAGATGTGATAGCGCTGGATGCCCATATCCGGCTCGCTAACCCGCGTACGCCTGAGACGGCGGACAGCCTGATGCTGCGGCGCGGCTACAGCTACTCCGCCGGGATCACCGGGGCAGGGCAGCTTGATATGGGGCTGCTGTTTATCTGCTATCAGCACGATCTCACTAAAGGTTTTATCACAGTGCAGCAGCGACTTAACGGCGAGGCGCTGGAAGAGTATGTCCGGCCCACCGGCGGCGGCTACTTTTTTGCGCTGCCGGGCGTCGCCAATGCCACGCACTACCTTGGCCAGTCGCTGATTGAAGCCTGAACCTGCTCTCCGGCAACGCTGATTACGCCTGATAAGCGTTCCGCGTCATAAAAGGATCCGCCAGGGATCCTTTTTTATTTTATATACCACATTGTTTTGTATGTAGTTTTTACGGGATGCGCCTGATGCGATCGCCGCAACAAATCTTAATTTGCATCGAAAAGTAAAAATAGTGTTGCAAATTTTCGGCGCTATGTTTCACTTTACTCATAAGCGTTGTCAGTTTTGTGGCATCAGCCACTGGAGTTCGCGCATGAGGCGTTCCATTCCGGAACCAGCAGGTGTAACACAGCAAGCGCAGTTCTCTGCGGGAGAGAGCCTCCTGTCAGCGTTTTACTCTTCTTTCATCCACTATCTACATTATCCAGTTTGTTTTTATCCGGTGCGCTGCGGCGTTTCGGCGCTGTTGTACACCCCGTTTTGTGTATCAGTACGGCTAAAAGGAAGCCAACGTAACCTCTAAAGCGTTCAAGTCATCGCCGCGGGTGATCCGTCGCGATTCATGAAACCAACTGTAAGGTGCCACTATGGGAAGACAGAAAGCAGTGATCAAAGCGCGTCGTGAAGCTCGTCGTGTGCTTCGTAATGACTCCCGGAGTCATCGTCAGCGCGAAGAAGAATCGGTCACTTCGCTGGTGCAGATGGGCGGGTTAGATGCTATTGGCATGGCGCGCGATGTGCGCGATCGGGCACCAATTGCAGCCCGGAATGAAGCTCAGGCGCACTATCTTAACGCCATAGAAACGAAACAGCTGATATTCGCAACCGGCGAGGCTGGCTGCGGTAAAACCTGGATTAGCGCTGCAAAAGCAGCTGAGGCCCTGATCAATAAGGATATCGAAAGGATTATCGTGACGCGCCCGGTACTGCAGGCGGATGAAGATCTCGGTTTCCTGCCCGGAGACATTTCCGAGAAATTCGCCCCCTATTTTCGTCCGGTTTATGACGTTCTGGTTAAACGTCTCGGCGCTTCCTTTATGCAGTACTGCCTGCGGCCTGAAATCGCCAAGGTAGAGATTGCGCCCTTCGCCTATATGCGTGGACGTACTTTTGAGAACGCAGTGGTTATCCTCGACGAGGCACAAAACGTCACCGCTGCACAGATGAAGATGTTTCTGACCCGCCTGGGGGAAAACGTCACGGTTATCGTTAACGGTGACATTACCCAGTGCGATCTGCCCGCCAGCGTCCAGTCCGGTCTTGCCGATGCGCTGGCGCGCTTTGAAGAGGATGAGATGGTGGGCGTGGTGCGCTTTGCGAAAGAGGACTGCGTTCGTTCAGCACTCTGCCAGCGCACGCTGCACGCCTACGGCTGATAGCGTCCCACTCCGTTGACAAACCCGGCTCCGGCCGGGTTTTTTTCTGTCCGTGGTTTTACCGGCAGAGCCTGATGACCTTTCAGAGTGATGAGATTTGCAGCGGTTCGCTAACGCGGTAAGATTGATCTTTTTTCAGGGAGCACAACCAGTGAAAAATGTCGTCCTGAGTATGCTGGCAAAAATATCGCACATTGATGCGGACATGAAACAGCTGACCGCCCGGGTTGAAGCACAGTCGCTGCTGATCAGTGCGCTGGTCCTGGCCGTCAGCAGGCAGGGTGGAGTGACGGAGATGATTGATGCGGCTAATAAAGCGATCAATACGGTTATCGACTCTGCTGAAAACGATGAGGTACTGAGGTCCGATGCCGCTATTCTGCTAAGCGAACTGCAGAATCTGCTGACTATCTCTCAGGCTGTGGATAAGGCAGATGACGAAATTAACCATGAAGGATTAAGTGGACTGACCGGCGTTACGGCTGCTGAACCCGCTTTACCCGCTAAAAAGTAAACTGGTCAGACACAGCAGATAAACAAGCCTGAACGCGCGTTCAGGCTTGTTTTAGCAGACATTTCCCGCCCCGGCTGGCTTATTCGCCGTTGATACGCTGTTTCATTTCACGCTGGTGCTTGTGATAGTCCTCACCGCACTCTGCAGAGCAAAATGCAGTATCGGCCACCACGCTTTCATCCCTGCACCAGATACAGTTGCCCGTTGTGCTCACCAGGCGTGGTTTGCGGGCAAACAGGGCGCTCTCAAGATGAGCGGCTTCTCGTTCCTGTGCCAGATCTACATCATCCATAATTTTTTCCTTAATAAAACATATGTTTCTTCAGGCCTTACGGCTCTGAGCATTTTGGTCACAATATAAAAGGCGTCCGCAAAACGGCATCGCTTTCAGCAGGGTTAAACGAAAGAGGTAGCTGTTATCCGCATCCGGTTTATGCCCGCTGAATGTTGCTGTCAGGTCAGTTTAGCAGAGGTGAAGCAGGGCTGCGGCCTGAGTTTACTGATGATGGTTCATGGCGGTCAGGAGTGGGCACCTGAATCCAATAATATGCATTGCACAAATCTGCCAGGGACGCATAAATGCGTCCCCTACGGGCAACACCGGAGGTGTGTCGTTTAACGTGTTTGGGCACAAATCTGTAGGGGCGCCATTTATGGCGCCCTGGCAATCGGGTATGGGGCATAAACGACGGCAGGGACGCATAAATGCGTCCCCTGCGAGTGGTGCCGGAGGTGTGTCCTTTAACGTATTTAGATACGAATCTGTAGGGGCGCCATTTATGGCGCCCTGGCAATCGGATGCGGGGCATAAATGATGTCTGGAATGCATAAATACGTCCGGAAACTATGAATGACACCATACCCGTGCGTTTTACGCCGCAATAACGTAAGGAAAGCTCTTTAAGAGCCCTCAGCTGATGAATTTTTCCGGCAAGAGATAACGGTTAGCCACATAGTGAACCCCGATAAAAGCTGCTAGCGCGGCATTATCTATCTTTTCAAAGGAGATGATGTACCTGCTATACGTTTGTGGCGGTGAGAGGGGGATTGATTCGCTTCGCTCACCCTGCGGGCAGCGTCGCAGGCTCCGCTGTCCGGTGAACAGGGTTCACCGTCGAACCCGGTCGGGGGTTCTCATACCCCTCTCACTGTGCAATATGCAAAAAAAAGCCTGAACGTGAGTTCAGGCTCTTCTTCAAATTTGTGGCGGTGAGAGGGGGATTCGAACCCCCGATACGTTGCCGTATACACACTTTCCAGGCGTGCTCCTTCAGCCACTCGGACACCTCACCACATATTTTTTTTGCTAACCGCACTGGGTCAACGGGGCGCTACTATAGGGAGTTAGCTGAAAAGGGTCAAGCGCTATTTTCTCCTTTTTTTCTATCTGCTTAAGCTCTGCGCAGATTGTATTAACCCTGTTCGCTTCGCGGCGATTGTCATCGAAACGTTGCGCGTCTGACACAAAAATGTCATCCCGCTGACGCAGACTTGGCAGCGAAAATAACCGGGTTGTCTCACTGATAAGGATGCTGAAGAATGAAACACTTACCTCTGCTGACGGTTTCACTGCTGGCTTCGCTGATCGCCACCTCCGCGGTGGCAGATGTTACAACATACAATAGAGCGGCAGCTGGCGATTTGACGCAGCATGGTGGCGCGCGTCGGCTGAGCAGCGATCAGACTGAGGCGCTGAAAGCCTCGCTGAGTAATCAGACGGCGAAAAATGTCATTTTGCTGATTGGCGACGGCATGGGTGACTCTGAGATCACCGCGGCACGTAATCTTGCGATGGGTGCGGGCGGCTTTTTTGCCGGTATTGATGCGCTTCCGCTTACCGGGCAGTACACGCACTATTCGCTGGATAAAAAAACGCATAAACCCTCTTACGTCACTGACTCTGCCGCGTCCGCCACCGCGTGGGCCACAGGCACCAAATCCTATAACGGGGCGATTGGCGTCGACATTAATGGGCAGGATCAAACCACGCTGCTTGAGCTGGCCAAAGCGGCCGGCAAAGCAACCGGCAATGTCTCTACCGCCGAACTGCAGGATGCTACGCCAGCGGCGCTAATGGCACATGTCACCTCGCGCAAATGCTATGGCCCGGAGAAAACCAGCGAACTCTGCCCGGGCAACGCCTTAGAGCAGGGCGGCCGCGGCTCAATTACCGAGCAAATGCTGCTGACCCGGCCGGATGTGGTGCTGGGCGGCGGTGCAAAAAGCTTTAACGAGGTGGCTAAAGCAGGCGACTATAAAGGCAGAACGCTGTATGAACAGGCGCAGGCGCGCGGCTATCAGCTGGTAGAAAACCTGGACGCAATGAACGCGGTCCGGCAGGCCACCCAGCAGCAGCCGCTGCTAGGGCTGTTTGCACCGGGCAATATGCCGGTGCGCTGGCAGGGTCCCAAAGCCAGTTATCATGGCAACATCGATAAACCGGTGGTGACCTGTGAGGTTAATCAGGATCGTCCGGCATCGGTGCCGACGCTGGCGCAGATGACGACAAAAGCGATCGACCTGCTGAGCAAAAATGAGAAAGGGTTCTTCCTGCAGGTTGAGGGCGCGTCAATCGATAAACAGGATCACGCGGCTAACCCGTGCGGCCAGATTGGCGAAACGGTGGATCTCGATGAAGCGGTCCAGGTGGCGCTGGCTTATGCCCGCGAACATGGCGATACGCTGGTGGTGGTCACCGCCGACCACGCGCACAGCAGTCAGATTGTTGAGAACGGCACCAAAGCGCCGGGCCTGACCCAGGCGCTGAACACGAAAGATGGTGCGGTAATGACCATCAGCTACGGCAACTCGGAAGAGGATTCGCAGGAGCACACCGGTGCTCAGCTGCGCATTGCTGCCTACGGACCGCACGCGGCAAACGTGGTAGGGCTGACCGATCAGACCGATCTGTTCTTCACGCTAAAAAATGCGATGGCGCTTAAATAAGCGGATAGCAGACAGAAAAAATCCACGCTGCGGCGTGGATTTTTGTTTTTACCGGAGCAGTCTCACCCCAGCACTTTGCTGAGAAACGCCTGAGTACGCGGATTTTGCGGCCGGGTGAACAGCACATCCGGCGTGTCCAGCTCCTGAATGATCCCCTGATCCATAAACATCACGCGATCTGCCACTTCGCGTGCAAATCCCATTTCATGTGTGACAATCACCATGGTCATGCCTTCCTGCGCCAGCATTTTCATGACGCTCAGCACCTCGCCGACCAGCTCAGGATCGAGCGCGGAGGTCGGCTCATCGAACAGCATGATCTCCGGCTCCATCGCCAGCGCCCGTGCAATAGCAACGCGCTGCTGCTGGCCGCCGGATAAGCTGTTTGGCCAGGCGTGTATCTTATCGGTTAGGCCCACCTTCTCCAGCAGCGCTTTAGCCTGCTCAGTGGCCTGCTGGCGCGACAGTTTGCGCACATCCATCGGCGCCATAATCAGGTTTTCCAGCACGGTCATATGCGGGAACAGATTAAAGCGCTGAAACACCATACCCACGTGTTGACGCAGCGTATTGATGCGGGTTTTGGGATCCTGTACCTCAAATCCGTTCACCACCACGCGACCGCCGTCAATGCTTTCAAGCCCGTTCAGGCAGCGCAGGAAGGTGCTTTTACCTGAGCCGGACGGACCGATAACGCACAATACTTCCTGCGCCGGAATGTCACAGCTGATGCCGTTCAGGACCTGGTTTTCACCAAAGTTTTTCTGCAAGTTTTCAACGTGGATCACTTTTGCCAAACCTCATTTCCATGTAACGAACCAGCAGCGACAGCAGGAAGGTAAATACCCAGTACACCAGCGAAATCACCAGATAGGGTTCCCAGTAAGTTGCATAGGCGCCTGAAACCGTACGGGCAGCATACGCCAGATCGGCGAGGCCGATCGCTGACGCCAGCGATGAATCCTTAACAATAGCGATCGCGTTGTTGCCGAGCGGCGGCAGCATGCGGCGAAACGCCTGCGGCAGGATCACTCTGCGCATGGTGCGACCATATGGCATGCCGAGCGATCGCGACGCTTCCATCTGGCCGCGATCGATCGACTGGATCCCGGCGCGAAAAATCTCCGATACGTAAGCGCCTGCATTAAGAGTGATGGCCACAACGCAGGAAAGAAAAGCGCCATAGTTAGCGCGCAGCTCGCGGGCAAACTCTGCCGGCATAATGCCGTTCGCCACCAGCACGCCGTCGCGCGGATTGATAAATAGCGGGATCAGCGCAAAGTGCACGACCATAATCTGCACGAACAGCGGCGTGCCGCGAAAAGCGCTGATATAGATGCGCACCGGCCACTGAATGCCGTAATGCAGTAGATATTTCCACGGGCCGTGCGGCGCCGACGCCAGGCGGCCTAAGCCGAGCGTCAGGCCCCACAGGGTACCCGTGATCACACAGATAAGCGTGCATTTGAGGGTCATCATCGCGCCGTCGATAAACAGCGGCATATATTCCCCGATGATTTCCCAGCGGAAGCCAGTCATAAAAACGTCCTTATTGTGCCGCGCGAGCGCGCGGCGACGGGAAAATTACTGCGCGGGAAGAGCAGGAACGTTGCTGTCGAACCAGGTCGCGTAAATTTTCGCATAGGTGCCGTCGGCAATGATTTTCTGCAGGCCGGCGTTGATCTTGCTGCGTAATTCATCGTTGCCTTTCGCTACCGCGATGCCGAAATACTGGCGCTCAAACTTATTATCAGAAACCAGTTTAAACTGCTTCTCCGGATGCGTTTTTATGTAGTATTTCACCACGCCGACATCCCCCACGGCGGCGCCAATACCATCTTCATACAGCTCCTGCAGCATCAGCGGCGTATTATCAAAACGTTTAATCGCCGTGCTGTTTTTGCCCAGCACATCGGAGACCACAATGTCGCCGGTACTGGAGTTCACCACGCCTACGTTCAGGTTCTTCAGCGACGCCAGTGACGATACGCTGGCGTTTTCCGGCACCACAATAGCCTGTTCAGCCGGGAAGTAGGGCGCGGAAAAATCCACCATCTGTTTGCGCTTATCGGTGATGGTAATGCCGGAGATAATGATGTCGCGATCGCCCGAATTGAGTGTGGCAAAGATGCCCTCCCACGGGGTATTGACCAGCTTAATATCAAAATTTTCCGCTTTGGCGACGGCCTTGATAATGTCGATATCAAATCCTTCCAGCTGCTTCTGCGCGTTTTCAAATTCGAACGGACGGTAAGTGCCGCCAGAGCCGACAACATAGGTAACGGCCTGCGCCGCCGTGGCTGACAGCGCCAGCACTAAGCCCAGCAGGGCTGAACGGATAAACATAGTGATTCTCCTGGAGAAGGGATAAGATGCGTAATTTATGCAAATTTAATGCATAAAAATACACATTGCCGCATGCTCTGGCAAGCGGAATAGTCAGCGCTGAGGACAATATTCATCAAAGCGTGAAGGGGGCATCCGGCCGTTGTGGCACAGTGCGGAACGCAGGAGAGCAGCGCGTCCGGCCGCAGGTTACGCTTTGCGCAATGGCGCACAGATAATGCGCATGGCAATTGCGCTGGCGAGAGGAAACAGCGCCAGCAGCAGCCACGGCAGCCGTGCTGCTTCTGAAGGTTCGCGCGCCTGTTCCAGCACGCCTCCCAGCAGGACGTTACCCAGCAACACCGCCACGCCACCGGCAGTGGCCAGGGCGCCATAGTGCGCGCCGAGCGATGACGGCTCCGCAAACCGCGGCACCAGGTCTTTTGCAGCGGGCACCAGCAACATCTGTCCCAGCGTCAGCAGCGTAACAAAAGCTGCCGCAGGCAGCAGGCGCAGCCAGCCCGCAGCGGGAGCAGCGACAGCGCACAGCGCCACGCTGAGAAATGCTACGGCAATCAGCGCAAAGCCCCACGGTACAACTCGTGCCGCGCCGGTGCGGCGGGCGAGACGTGCCAGCGGCAGCTGCAGCGTAATAATCAGCAGCGAGGCCAGCATAAACAGCGGTGCCAGATCGCTCTCCTGACCGCCGGCGCGCTGGATCTCCACCGGCAACGCCAGATAGAGCTGGTTATAGCTGAGCAGCCAGCTGCTGTAAGCGATAATAAATGCCACAAAGCGCGGCTGGTGAAAGGTGCGCCACCACGGCGCGATCTGCAGCGCGGCGCGGCGCACTGGCGCGGCGGGCAGGGTGAAAAACAGCACAATCATCGCCAGCACAAATACCACCGCGCCGGCAAAGGCGATCTGGCGAAAACCGTAGCCGGTCAGCAGCGCCCCCGCTGCCGGACCGATAACGGCACCCAGTTCACCGCAGACGGCAAACAGGGCAAACCACTCCGCCCGGCTGCGTTTACCTTCAGCTTCACTCTGCGTACCCGCCTTCGCCAGCAGCGCTTCAATCGAGGGTGAAAACAGCGCGCCGCCAATACCGGTCAGGCAGGCACCTATGATAACCGGCGTTAAAAATTCGCCGCCTGCCAGCAGCAGATAGCCGCTGATACGCACCATGCAGCCTGCCAGCACCACGCGTCGGGCGCCAAAGCGATCGGAGAGCGCGCCGCCGAGCAGAAACATACCCTGCTGACAGAAGGTGCGCAGCCCCAGTATCAGCCCGACCAGCGTGCCGGAGAGCGCCAGATCGTCGCGCAAAAAAATGGCCAGGAAAGGCACTACGGCGTAAAAGCCGAGGTTGAAAATAAACTGGCAGCCCGGCAGCAGAGGCAGCCAGAGCCGCGGGCCGGGCCGGGGCACAGACATGAAGGTTTCCGTCAGGCTATATAGTGTATGTGTTTACCGCTGTGGTAAGGGGAGTTGTCGATTTTTGCCCGCACGCGGAATACATCCCACAGCAGATCCTCATTCAGAATCGCCTGCGGCGTGCCGGTGGCAACAATCTCTCCCTGCTGCATGACAATCAGCGTATCGCAAAACATCGAGGCGTGATTGAGATCGTGTATTGCGACGATGCTGGTCACCGGCAGTTCGCTGATCAGTTTCATTAGCTGCATCTGGTGGTGAATATCGAGATGGTTGGTTGGCTCGTCCAGCAGGATTTCGCTCGGCATCTGCGCCAGCGCCCGCGCAATATGCACCCGCTGCCGCTCACCCCCGGAGAGGCTCTGCCAGCCCTGTTCGCTTTTCTCCACCATATCCACGCGCTGCAGCGCCGCCAGCACCGCCGCGTCATCCTGCGCGCTCCAGCTGGAGAAAGGGGAGTGATGCGGGATACGTCCCAGCTTCACCACGTCGCGCACGCGCATATTGGCATCCGTCATCCCGTGCTGCTCAACAAAGGCCACCCGGCGCGCCAGCGCTTTTTTGGCGATAAAGCGGATATCGTTGCCATCCAGCTTGACCTGTCCTGCATGCGGACGCCGCAGGCCCGCCAGCACGCGCAGCAGCGACGATTTACCGGAGCCGTTTGGCCCCAGCAGGCCCACGGTCTCTCCGCGCGCGACGTTCAGCGAGACATCATTAACAATGACCTTCCTGCCCACTTTCCACGTAATATTTTCAGCGCAAATACTCATGATTTATTTCCTGAGCGGTAAATGATGATAGCGAAGAAAGGAACGCCGACCAGCGCAGTAACCACGCCCACCGGCAGGCTTTGCGGCGCAATCAGCAGGCGCGAGGCGATATCCGCCAGCACCATCAGAATCGCTCCCGCCAGCGCGCACGCAAGCAGCAGGGTGCGATGCAGCGGACCGAAGAAAAAGCGCATCACGTGCGGCACGACCAGGCCGACAAAGCCGATCGAGCCGGCCATGCTGACAATGGTGGCGGTGATCAGTGCGGTAGTGGTAAACAGGATCAGGCGCACCCGCGGTACGGCGATACCCAGCGACGCGGCGGCATCATCACCAAAGGTAAACGCATCCAGCGCGCGCGCGTACCAGAGACAGATCGCCAGCCCCAGCAGCAGCACAATCAGCACCAGCTGAAATTCCGGCCAGCGTACGCCGCTGAAACTGCCCAGTAACCAGAACATCACGTCACGCGCCTGCTGGGCGCTGGCTGACGTGCTGATGGTGTAGGCGGTGACGGCATTAAACAGCTGAGAGGCCGCGACGCCGGCGAGGATGGTGCGTTCATTGCCGCTGCGCGCGCCCTTAGTGAGAAAAGCGACAAACGCAAACGCGGCAAAGGCGCCGGCAAACGCCCCTGCCGAGAGCGAAACGGCGCCGGTGCCGAGACCCAGAATCACAATGGCCACCGCGCCGGTAGAGGCGCCCGCCGATACGCCCAGCACGTAAGGCTCCGCCAGCGCATTTTTCAGCAGGCTCTGCAGCACCGCGCCGCAAATGGCGAGACCCGCGCCGCAGCAGGCGGCAACCAGCGCCCGGCTGAGCCGGAAATCCCAGATCACGCTCTCATAGATTCGATTGAGCGGCTCCGCCGTCAGGCCCAGACGGTTGCTGAACGCGTAAAACACGCTTCTGAGCGGCACCGGGAGTTCACCCACGCTGATCCCCAGCGCAATGACCAGCGTCAGAAGCAGCAGCGCCGCTGCAGTGGTCATGCTGAGCATCAGCCTCTGCCGCACGGCGGTAACAGCGGTGGTCATTAATTCAGCCCCAGCTTACGCAGCTGCTCTGCCACCTGCTCAGCACCGTAGATGGTGCGTATAGTCGGGTTCATCGCCTGGCCATCCATGACTACGATATGTCCTTTTTTCACCGCATCAAGCTGGCTCACCGCCGGGTCGCTCTTCAGAAATTTAATCTTCTCTGCGGCGCTGTCCAGCGTCCAGCGGTTACGATCGAGGCTGGAGACAACAATCACATCCGGGTTGGCAGCGATAATGCTCTCCCAGCCCACGGTAGGCCACTCAGTCTCGGTAGTAATGGCGTTATGCCCGCCCAGCACGCTGGCAATAAAACCAGACGCGCTGTTTTTGCCGCCAACATAGGCGTCTGCCGCAGGAGAGGCGCTGGAGAACCAGAAGACAAAAGAGAGGTTACGTTTATTTTTACTGAAGGCCTCGCGCAGTGCGGCTTCACGCTGTCTGAAATCCGCAATCAGCGCCTGACCGCGATCTTCCACATTGAAGATGCGTGAGAAATCGTCAATCTCCTGATACAGATAAGTCATGTCCCACAATTTCTGACGACTGCCGTACATATCACCCGCGCCTTTTTTGGTGGCGCACATGCCGGGAGACATATAGCTGTTCAGCCCCAGCGTGGCAAAGTCTTCACGCTTTGCGACCTTGCTTTCCGGACCGAGCAGCAGCGGCGCCTGCGCCGGTACAAAGTCCGGGTTCTGCGCCAGGATTGATTCCAGCGTCGGGATCTCCACGGTCAGCGTTTTGATTCCGGCGTTCTGCTTCGCCAGCTGCGGCAGCACTTTTGTCGGCCAGAAAGCGCTGGCAACAATTTTATCCTGCAGCCCGAGCAGCAGCAGGATCTCTGTGGTGTTCTGCCCCAGCGCGACCACGCGCTCTGGCGCTTTAGTAAACGTCTCTTTATAGCCACAGTTTTCGATGGTCAGCGGGTAGGGGGCAGTAGCGGCGTGACTGGCGGCAGTAAACAGTAAAGCAAATGCACAAATGACGTTTTTCATCTAACCCTTTCTCGTTTAAAAAGCGCTGATCTATAAAAACTTCCTGCCCGCGATAATAATGATAATGAATTACATTATCAACGGTTGCCTGTCGCCGGTGACTGCCTTCTGGCAATGGCATAAGCCGCCATAAAAAAAATCCACGCCGGAGCGTGGATTCTAAAGCCTTTGCTTAGCTTCGCGAGATTAACGGTGATCCCGCGAACCAGCCGCGGTCATCAGACGTTGAACAGGAAGTTCATCACATCGCCATCTTTAACGATGTACTCTTTGCCTTCAGAACGCATTTTGCCTGCTTCTTTGGCACCCTGTTCGCCTTTATAGGTGATGAAGTCATCAAAGGCGATGGTCTGCGCGCGGATAAACCCTTTTTCAAAATCGGTGTGAATTTTACCGGCGGCCTGCGGTGCAGTAGCGCCCACCGGGATGGTCCAGGCGCGCACTTCTTTAACGCCAGCGGTGAAGTAAGTCTGCAGGTTCAGCAGCGCGTAACCTGCGCGGATCACGCGGTTCAGGCCCGGCTCTTCCAGACCCAGCTCAGCCATAAACTCATCGCGCTCTTCATCATCCAGCTCCGCGATGTCAGATTCAACGGCAGCACACACCGGCACCACTACCGAGCCTTCTGCTTCAGCAATAGCGCGTACCTGGTCAAGGTACGGGTTGTTCTCAAAGCCATCTTCATTGACGTTGGCAATGTACATAGTAGGCTTCAGCGTCAGGAAGCTCAGGTAGCGGATAGCGGCTTTTTCATCGGCATCCAGTTTCAGGGCACGCAGCATACCGGCATTTTCCAGATGCGGCAGGCACTTCTCCAGCGCAGCCAGCTCCGCTTTCGCGTCTTTATCACCGCCTTTGGCTTTTTTCTGGCAGCGCTGAATGGCGCGCTCACAGGTATCGAGGTCAGAAAGCGCCAGCTCAGTATTGATGATATCAATATCCTCCGCCGGGTTAACTTTGCCTGAGACGTGAATAATGTTCTCATTCTCAAAGCAGCGCACTACGTGACCAATCGCTTCAGTTTCACGGATGTTGGTCAGGAACTGGTTGCCGAGGCCTTCGCCTTTCGATGCGCCTTTAACCAGTCCGGCGATATCCACAAACTCCATGGTGGTAGGCACCACGCGCTGGGGTTTAACAATCTCGCTCAGCTGATCAAGGCGCAGATCGGGCATCGGTACTACGCCAGTGTTTGGCTCGATGGTGCAGAACGGAAAGTTCGCTGCTTCGATACCCGCTTTGGTCAGCGCGTTAAACAGGGTAGATTTACCAACGTTTGGCAGACCCACGATACCGCATTTAAATCCCATGATCTGATTACCTTTCTCACTGAGGGTGGCGCACCGCCGGGCGGTACGCCTGATTCAAAAAATTTCGCGCATTATACACAGAATTGCCCGGCGCGGCGCGGGAATTGCCTTAGCCCGCTTTGAAAGCGTGCAGACGATTCATCGCTTTAATTTTATCCTCTTTCAGCCACAGCTCCGTGCAGCGCACCGCTTCATCAACCGCGTCATCAATCAGCTTCTGCTCGCTGGCAGGCGGTTTCCCCAGCACAAATCCGGTTACCTTGTTGCGATCGCCAGGATGACCTATGCCTACGCGTAAACGGTGAAAGTTATTGTTGTTACCCAGTTTGCTGATAATGTCTTTCAGGCCGTTATGCCCGCCGTGCCCGCCGCCCTGTTTAAATTTGGCGACGCCCGGCGGCAGATCCATCTCATCATGCGCCACCAGGATCTCTTCAGGCGTAATGCGGTAAAACGTCGCCATTGCCGCCACCGCTTTACCACTGAGATTCATATAGGTGGTCGGCACCAGCAGCCGCACATCATTCCCGGCCAGAGCCAGGCGCGCCGTATAGCCAAAGAATTTGGGCTCCTCTTTTAGCGCCTGATTATGGCGGCTGGCCAGCAGATCCAGATACCACGCGCCGGCGTTATGACGCGTTGCCGCATATTCGGCGCCGGGATTTGCCAGTCCCACAATCAGTTTAATACTGCTCACAATAGTTATCCTGTTCTCCTGCAGAAAGGTGGCTAGTTTACTGTCTGCTGGCAGGGATGACAAAGATTGTCAGGTGAAAGTAGTGTCAGGCTGTGATTAGTCAATTTCTATATAAAACAAGATGCTGCAGGTAAATTTTTGTCATTTGTACATCGTGTTGTGTGATCCTGGACGCAAAATGTCCCGCTATCATTGCCTAAACTTATGACAGGTTAACGTTATGTGCGGTTTTTTCTTTGCTCATAAGGATGGAGGTGATTCATGAAACGTCATCAATGCCGCGTTATCGGTAATAGCCTGATGTGTCTGGGACTGCTGACCATGGTTGCGGGCGTCGCCTCATCCGTGGTCAATCAGCTGCCGTCAGTGAATATGCAACCTCTGCTGGCCAGCGGGGCCATGTTTGGCATCTTTATCGGGGCGCTGTTGTGGCTGGCGGGTGCCCGCGTCAGCGGTCGCGAGAAGATTGAAGATCGCTATTACTGGCATCGTCACCATGGCGACGTCCGCTGTCGTCGCAATCATACGCCACATTAAATCGCCAGCTCAGCAACTGGCTCTGGCCGGGCAGTGTAGCACTCTGTCCGGTTGCGGCCGTGGGCTTTGGCACGATAAAGGGCTTCATCAGCCAGCGCCAGCAGCGTCGGAAACTGGCTGACAGCCGGATCGGCCGGGGCATAGCCAATGCTGACGGTATAACTGATGCCAGCCGGCTGTGACCGCTGCGTTGCCACGCGAATAGCTTCGCATACGCGCTGTACCTGCGCACTGTCGCCTGTCACCAGCGCGGCAAACTCCTCGCCGCCGAGCCGGGCGAAATAGCTCTCTGCCGGCATTTGCGCTTCAGCTATCTGGCAAAAGTCGATTAACACCCGGTCACCCTGCAGGTGGCCGTAGCGATCGTTGATACTTTTAAAGTGGTCAAGATCAAACAGCACCGCGCTAAACCCGGCGGCAGAGGAGACTCTGGTCCGCCGCCGCAGCACGTTATCCGCCTGCTCAAACAGCGCGCGCCGGTTCCATGCGCCGGTCAGCGGATCGCGCAGCGACGCCAGACGGTGTGCCACCTGCGACCGTTCATTAACCATCGCCAGCAGGGTAAAGGTCAGGCCAATCACAAACAGAATCGACTCAAGGATAACGTAGATCGAGAAACCCGATCCGCCGATAGCGCCCGGCAGGCGACTGGCGACGGCATCATCAAGAAAAATCCGCGCGAGATGAAAGCCGAGATGGATCCACAGCAGCGTCTGCGCAGGCCAGAACGTCACTTTCAGCATGCCGCGCGCGCGCCACAGCAGGGTGATAAAGGCTGCGGTGTAAAGTATGCAGAGCAGGCAGAGCACCAGCACCCGCAGTGGCTGACCGTGATAAAAATCGGGCAGCAGACAAAGCAGCGCCCAGAGCAGCGCGCCACCGGGCCACAGCAGGCCAGTAGGGCGTTTACAGAAAGTACGAAATGCGCACAGCAGCGTACCGTAAGCCAGCATAACCATGACGTTGCCCAGCGCAACCGGAAGAAACTGCAGGCCGGCACTGCGCAGGCTGCTGAGAAACACCGCACACAGCGTCAGTATCAGGGTCAGCGTGGTAAAGCCCAGCACGCGATCGTACTGAGCGCCGACCCAGGCAAATATCATAATGATGCTCAGGAACCCCAGCACATAAAGCTCGCAAACAAACAGCGTATAAATATCGAGCGTCATGGCGGTGGGCGTTCCCGGAAAAAAGTGGAGCTGAAAATAGCACTATTTCCGGGGCTGCTGAAGCGCCGGACAGCGCGAAAGTGAAAAAGAGCAGAAGGCAGGGGAAATAGTGCACAGACTGAAAATTTATCGGGCGAAGCGCGTGGAAAAAAGCAGCTTCAGCAAGGCAGGAGGAAGCGGATAAGCATAAAAAACCGGGCGCAAGGCCCGGTTAAGTGTGAACAATTAATGTTCAAACATAGCAGAGATAGATTCTTCGTTACTGATACGACGAATAGCTTCAGCCAGCATGCCGGAAAGCGTCAGCGTGCGCACGTTTGGCAGCGCTTTCATCTCTTCCGAGAGCGGGATGGTATCGCAAACAATCACTTCATCAATCACGGACTTGCGCAGGTTTTCAACCGCGTTGCCCGAGAAGATAGGGTGAGTCGCATATGCAAATACGCGCCTGGCGCCACGCTCTTTCAGTGCTTCAGCCGCTTTGCACAGCGTACCGCCGGTGTCGATCATATCGTCGACCAGCACGCAGTCACGGCCTGCGACATCACCAATAATATGCATAACCTGAGAAACATTCGCGCGCGGGCGACGTTTGTCGATGATAGCCATATCCGTGTCATTAAGCAGTTTGGCAATTGCGCGGGCGCGCACCACACCACCAATGTCCGGGGAAACCACGATAGGGTTTTCCAGACCAAGCTGCAGCATATCTTCCAGCAGAATCGGGCTGCCGAAGACGTTGTCTACCGGCACATCAAAGAAGCCCTGAATCTGTTCGGCATGCAGATCAACGGTCAGCACGCGATCCACGCCGACGCTGGAGAGGAAGTCAGCCACTACTTTAGCGGTAATCGGCACACGCGCTGAGCGCACGCGGCGATCCTGACGGGCATAACCGAAATAGGGGATAACAGCGGTAATTCGACCAGCAGAAGCCCGACGCAGCGCGTCGACCATCACAACCAGCTCCATCAGATTATCGTTGGTGGGGGCACAGGTGGACTGGATGATGAAAATATCGCCACCGCGTACATTTTCGTTAATCTGTACACTTACTTCGCCGTCGCTGAAACGACCGACAGCGGCGTCTCCGAGGCTGGTGTAAAGGCGGTTGGCAATACGTTGTGCTAGTTCCGGGGTGGCGTTACCAGCAAATAGCTTCATATCAGGCACGAGAAGAACCTCAGGCTTGGACGTCCAGAGAATGAACCGCTCAAACATAACCGGCGAATATGTTTGAGCCTGTTCATACGGTGTGTTAATGCGCAACGTGCCGTATCTGGAACGGGTAATACGGTCACGTAAACGCTTAAAGCCCGGAAAGGGTTTGCTGCAACGGCGAGAGGTTAAGCCCGCGCGCCACAAATCCACGAATCCATTTCGGGGCAAGCTCCAGCACCTGACGAGCGTCGGACTCGGTGTCAAATTCAGCAAACACGCAAGCGCCGGTCCCGGTCAGGCGCGACGGCGCGTATTCTAGCAGCCAGGAAAGCAGCGCATCAACCTCACGAAAACGTTTTCTTGCCACAGCTTCACAATCATTGTGAAAAGGCAGGCTCAACAGTTCATCTAATGTGCGTATCGGTGAATTGCGCGTCAGATCGGGATCGCGGAAGATGTCGGGCGTGGCGATACTTACGCCCGGATGCGCCACCAGATACCACTTTTCTGGCGGCGAGGCGGGCTGCAGCTGCTCCCCGACGCCTTCGGCAAACGCAGCGTGGCCGCGCACAAATACCGGGACATCGGCGCCCAGCGTGACGCCCAGCGCAGCCAGTTCATCTGTGCTCAGCCTGCACTGCCACAGGTGGTTCAGCGCCACCAGCACCGTGGCGGCATCTGAGGAGCCGCCGCCCAGCCCGCCGCCCATCGGCAGCTTTTTTTCCAGCGCAATCTGCGCGCCCGCGCGATCGTCAAGCGTGCCTTTTGCCACCGCCGCCTGCTTCAGCGCCCGCGCCGCGCGTACAATCAGATTGTCAGCGTCCGCCACGCCTGCCAGCGGCGTCAGCAGGCTGATACGCCCGCTGCGATCCGGCGCCATCTCCAGCGTGTCGCCGGCATCGAGAAACTGAAACAGCGTTTGCAGATTGTGATAGCCGTCAGCGCGCTGGCCGGTAATGTAGAGAAACAGATTAAGTTTTGCCGGAGCAGGCCAGGTGGTCATCATTGCAGGGTCCAGCTATCCATACGCAGTTTGATACGCTGGTCACCTTCGGTCAGCTCCAGATTAGCAGGCAGAGAGGGCGTGACTTTCGTGTCGTAGTCACCGATAGCGACGTGCCACTGCTGGCCGTTGCGGCTGTAGCTCAGGCTTTTTAGCTGGTAGCTATTATTGAGCTGGTAATCGGTGGCATCACCCGGCAGGCCCATCATCCACTGCCGCAGGTTGGCCAGCGGAATATCCATGCCGGTGAGCTGCGAAATCATTTTCTCAGCATCATTGCTGGTATAGCGCTTGCCCTTGTTGTCAACAATCTGCACCACGGAACCCTGCGCATCCAGCTGGAGTTCGGTGCTGCCCAGCGGGTTGGTCAGCAGCAGACGATAGCGGTCAGGGGCGGTCTGCTGCCAGTTGAAGCGGGCGTAGACCTTCTGTTTATCGGACAGATAAGCAAAGGCGCCGCGCGTCTGATAATGGCTGATTCCGGCTACCTGCTGCTGGTGCTGTTGCCACTGCGGTGCGGTGGTAGCGGGCCCCGCACCCTGCTGCGGTTTGTTGACGCTACAGGCTGCCAGCAGAACGCTGGCAAGGGGTAAAAGGCGCAACAGTTTGCGCGTGGGCAATGGCATCACGTGGTCATCTCCTCAGACACGTTTTTAATTCGTAACCGATAACGCTAACTGCCCGCCTGAGAACCGTCAATGCCGGCCAGCGGAAAATTGCGCACGATCAGTTTAATCTTATCACTGTCATAGCCTTTGTATGGCTTTCCATGATCTGCCGCATCTTGTAGAATGCGCTTCACAAAACCAGACAATCAATGGGACTTCCCAGCCGCAATCACATGACGCTCCTGGCACTCGGAATCAATCACAAAACCGCTCCTGTCGCTCTGCGTGAACGCGTGTCGTTTACGCCGGACACGCTTGACCAGGCGCTGAACAGCCTGCTGTCTCAGCCAATGGTACAGAGCGGGGTGGTACTCTCTACCTGTAACCGCACCGAACTCTACCTCAGTGTAGAGCAGCAGGCGGATTTGCAGGAGAAGCTGGTGCGCTGGCTATGTGATTACCATGATTTGCCGGAAGCGGACGTGCGCAACAGCCTTTACTGGCACCAGGATAACGCTGCGGTCAGCCATCTGATGCGCGTAGCCAGCGGTCTCGATTCGCTGGTACTGGGTGAGCCGCAAATCCTCGGCCAGGTGAAAAAGGCGCATGCCGACTCCTCGCGCGACCGGGCGCTGACCAGCGAGCTGGAGCGTATGTTCCAGAAAACCTTCTCCGTGGCCAAGCGCGTGCGGACCGAAACCGAAATCGGTGCCAGCGCGGTTTCCGTTGCGTTTGCCGCCTGTTCGCTGGCGCGGCAGATATTTGAGTCGCTCAGCACCGTTAATGTGCTGCTGGTCGGGGCGGGCGAAACCATTGAGCTGGTCGCACGCCATTTGCGCGAGCACAGCGTGAAAAAACTGATGATCGCGAACCGCACCCGCGAACGTGCTCAGCTGCTGGCTGACGAGGTGGGGGCCGAGGTGATCAACCTCGCTGAGATTGAAACCCGTCTTTCTGAAGCTGATATCATTATCTCCTCTACCGCCAGCCAGCTGCCAATTATTGGTAAAGGCATGGTGGAGCGTGCGCTGAAGGCGCGACGTAATCAGCCGATGCTGCTGGTGGATATCGCCGTACCGCGCGACGTTGAGCCTGAAGTGGGCAAGCTGCCGAACGCTTACCTCTACAGCGTCGACGATCTGCAGGCGATCATTGAGCAGAATATGGCGCAGCGTAAAGCGGCAGCCCTGCAGGCGGAAAGCATTGTTGTGCAGGAGAGCGGGGAGTTTATGGCGTGGCTGCGCGCGCAAAGCGCCGGCGAATCGATCCGTGAATACCGCATGCAGGCAGAGCAGGTGCGCGCTGAACTGCAGGAGCGCGCGCTGGCTTCGCTGCGGCAGGGAGCAGACGCAGAAAAAGTGCTGCAGGAGCTGGCGCATAAACTTACCAACCGCCTGATCCATGCGCCAACCAAATCACTTCAGCAGGCCGCCCGCGATGGCGATGGCGAACGCCTGCAGATCTTACGCGACAGCCTCGGTTTAGAGTAATCTCCGCTGTCACGACCTACCACCGGGATACCTACAATTAGATGAAAAGCTCGATTATTGCCAAGCTGGAAGCGTTACAGGAACGCCATGAAGAAGTGGAAGCGTTACTGGGCGATGCCGGCGTGATTGGCAATCAGGAACGTTTCCGCGCGCTGTCACGCGAATATGCCCAGCTGAGCGATGTGACCCGCTGCTTCCGCGACTGGCAGCAGGTGCAGGATGATGTGGATACCGCTGAAATGCTGCTTGAGGACCCGGAAATGCGCGAAATGGCGCAGGACGAACTCAGACTGGCGCGCGACAAACGCGAGGTGCTGGAGCAGCAGCTGCAGGTGCTGCTACTGCCGAAAGATCCGGATGACGAACGCCCCTGCTTTATTGAGGTGCGTGCCGGAACCGGCGGCGACGAAGCGGCGATTTTTGCCGGCGATCTGTTCCGCATGTACAGCCGTTACGCTGAAGGGCGGCGCTGGCAGGTAGAGATCATGAGCGCCAATGAAGGCGAGCATGGCGGCTATAAAGAGGTGATCGCGCGGGTGACGGGCGAGGGCGCTTACGGGCGGATGAAGTTTGAGTCAGGTGGTCATCGCGTTCAGCGCGTGCCGGAAACTGAATCGCAGGGGCGCATCCACACCTCGGCCTGTACCGTGGCCGTTATGCCGGAGCTGCCGGAAGCGGAGCTGCCGGATATAAATCCGTCCGATCTGAAAATAGATACCTTCCGCTCCTCAGGTGCGGGCGGACAGCACGTCAACACCACCGACTCCGCTATCCGCATCACCCACCTGCCTACCGGCATTGTGGTTGAGTGTCAGGATGAGCGTTCACAGCATAAAAACAAGGCCAAAGCGCTGGCGGTGCTCGGTGCGCGTATTCACGCGGCTGAGATGGCAAAACGCCACGCGGCTGAGGCATCAACCCGGCGCAACCTGCTTGGCAGCGGCGATCGCTCCGACCGTATCCGCACCTATAATTTCCCGCAGGGACGCGTGACCGATCACCGCATCAACCTCACGCTTTACCGGCTGGATGAAACCATGGAAGGCAAGCTGGATACACTGATCGAGCCGATCGTTCAGGAGTATCAGGCCGATCAGCTCGCCGCGCTGGCCGGACAGGATTGATGGAGATCCGCCGCTGGCGTCAGCTGGCTATGACGGCGCTGAGCGGAGGCGAAAGTCCGAAGCGGGACGCTGAGATCCTGCTCAGCTTTGTGACCGGCAAAACGCGCAGCTGGCTGCTTGCTTTTGATGAGCACCCGCTGAGCGACGCGCAGCTGACACAGCTGGAGCAGCTGCTGGCGCGCCGTCAGCGGGGTGAACCGATCGCTCACCTGACGGGCGAGCGGGAGTTCTGGTCGCTGCCGCTGCGCGTCAGTGACGCCACGCTGATCCCGCGTCCGGATACTGAAGTGCTGGTGGAACAGGCACTGCTGCGCCTGCCTGCGGGACCCTGTCACGTGCTTGACCTGGGCACCGGCACCGGTGCTATTGCGCTGGCGCTCGCCAGTGAACGACCTGACGCGCAGATCACCGGCTGCGATCGCATTCCCGCTGCCGTTGCGCTGGCGCAGGAGAATGCGGCACGGCTGGGTCTCACCAACGCCCGCTTCCAGCTCAGCCACTGGTTTGACAGCCTGCCTGCGACCCGTTATCACCTCATCGCCAGCAACCCGCCCTATATCGACATGGACGATGCGCATCTGCTGCAGGGTGACGTGCGTTTTGAGCCGCGCAGCGCGCTGGTAGCCGATGATGCCGGACTGGCCGATATTCGTTTTATTATCCACAGCGCCCCGGCGTGGCTCCAGCCGCAGGGCTGGCTGCTGCTGGAGCACGGCTGGCAGCAGGATGCCGACGTGCGTACCCTGATGCTTGAGCAGGGCTATCAGCAGGTTACTACTCTCAACGACTACGGCGGCAATCCGCGCGTGACGCTTGGGCAATATGCATAAAAAAGGGGCACAGGATGGCCAGCTGGTATCCGCAGATTAAGCAGTTTCATATTTTTATCGTGATAGTCAGCGTCAGCCTGTTTCTGCTGCGCTTTTACTGGCTGACCACCGCTTCAGGCCTGCTGCAGCAGCGCTGGGTGCGGATTGTGCCGCACCTGTGTGACACGTTTTTACTGCTGAGCGGCGCGCTGCTGGTGATAATTACTCACTTTTATCCCTTCACACCACAAGGAAGCTGGCTGACGGAGAAGCTGTTAGCGGTTATTATCTACGTCGCCTTAGGTTTTGTGGCACTGAGTCGTCGTCCGCGGAAGCTGAGCACGCGCTGGATCGCCTGCCTGCTTGCGCTGGTTGCTCTGCTGTTTGCAGGCAAACTGGCGATGACCAAAATGCCGATTTTGGGGATAGTATGACCTCATCAGTAGAATTTGATTTTAATGAATCACCGTTAAGTGAAGCGGTCATCGGCGCAACCTGCGCCATCCGCGACGATTTTTCCGCGCCTTCGGTTCAGCAGCAGCTGTCAAAACTGGTGGAAGAAGCGCGCGACTATATCAGCAGCGCCACAGATGCCGATCTGCGGCTGGAAAAGCTGCTGGAGCTCTTCTATCGCGAATGGGGCTTTGGCGGCGCCAGCGGTGTCTACAACCTTTCAGATGCGCTCTGGATTGATAAGGTGCTGAAAAGCCGTCAGGGGACGGCGGTGTCGCTCGGCGTGATACTGCTGCATATCGCCGGGGAGCTGGAGCTGCCGCTGATGCCGGTGATTTTTCCGACTCAGCTGATTCTGCGCGCAGACTGGCTGGATGGCGAAATGTGGCTGATCAATCCGTTTAACGGTGAAACGCTCGATACCCATACGCTTGAGGTCTGGCTGAAGGGTAATATCAGCCCCACGGCCAAACTCTATACCGACGATCTGGACGAAGCCAAAACGCTCAGCGTAATGCGGAAAATGCTCGACACGCTGAAAGCGGCGCTGATGGAAGAGAAGCAGATGGAGCTGGCGCTGAATGTAAGTAAAGTACTGCTGGAGATCGATCCTGACGACCCCTATGAAATCCGCGATCGCGGGCTCATCTACGCCCAGCTGGAGTGTGAGCATATTGCGCTCACTGACTTAACCTATTTTGTTGAGCAGTGCCCGGAAGATCCGGTGAGTGAAATGATTAAAGTTCAGATCCACGCAATCGAACAGAAACAGGTCACGCTACATTAAGCGTTGCCGGCATAAGGAAAGGTCATGACAGAGAAAGTAGTTAAAATTGGCGATATCGATGTCGCAAACGATCTGCCGTTTGTGCTGTTTGGCGGCATGAACGTACTGGAATCACGCGAGCTGGCGATGCGCATCTGTGAGCACTACGTGAAGGTTACCGACAAGCTGGGCATCCCTTACGTTTTCAAAGCCTCTTTTGACAAGGCAAACCGCTCCTCGATTAAATCGTATCGCGGTCCGGGTCTGGATGAGGGGATGAAGATTTTTCAGGAGCTGAAGCAGACGTTCGGCGTGAAGATCATCACCGACGTGCATGAATCCTGGCAGGCGCAGCCGGTTGCCGATGTGGTTGATGTTATTCAATTGCCGGCGTTTCTGGCACGCCAGACGGACCTGGTAGAGGCGATGGCAAAAACCGGCGCGGTAATTAACGTTAAAAAACCACAGTTTGTCAGCCCGGGCCAGATGGGCAATATCGTGGATAAGTTTGCAGAAGGCGGTAACGATAAAGTTATCCTGTGCGATCGCGGCAGCAACTTCGGTTATGACAACCTGGTTGTGGATATGCTGGGCTTTAACGTTATGAAGAAAGTCACTAACAACAGCCCGGTCATTTTTGACGTGACGCATGCGCTGCAGACGCGCGATCCGTTTGGTGCCGCATCGGGCGGTCGCCGTGCTCAGGTCGCTGAGCTGGCGCGTGCTGGCATGGCCGTGGGTATTGCCGGCCTCTTCATCGAGGCGCATCCGGAGCCAAACAGCGCAAAATGCGACGGTCCTTCCGCGCTGCCGCTGGATAAGCTGGAGCCGTTCCTGGCGCAGATGAAAGCGATTGACGATCTGGTCAAGAGCTTCCCGGCGCTGGACACCAGCAACTGACAGCTTCTGGCAAATAAAAAGGCACCCGTGAGGGTGCCTTTTTTGTTTTCACGGTGTATCAGGTCAGAGCATGATTGTCAGCAGATAACCGGCGAACAGCGCCAGATGTGCCGCACCGTTAAGCACATTCGTTCGGCCGGTTGAAAACGAAATATGACACAGGATCAGAACGGCGATCAGCATGACCATATGCGGTGGCTCCAGGCCAAAAATCAGCGTCTGGCCTGTCAGCGTGGCGATGATACTGACCGCGGGCACGGTAAGTGAGATTGTCGCCAGCACGGAGCCAAAAAACAGGTTCATGGCGCGCTGCACCTGGTTGGTCAGTACCGCCCGGATGGCACCCAGCCCTTCCGGTGAGAGGATCAGCAGCGCGACGAGGAAGCCGGTAAACTGTTCCGGAGCGTTAAGTTCTGTGAGCAGCAGCTCAAGCGGGATAGCGTTCATTTTTGTCACGCTGATAACCGCAATCAGATGAACGATCAGCCAGAACGTATGCCACATTGAGCTGTGCGCGGAGGGTTTACCGTGGTGCGGATCGTCCCCCTCATCCTCATGCTCATAGACAAACAGGCTCTGGTGCGTTTTGGTCTGGATCAGCAGGAAAACGCCATACATCGCCGCAGAGATAGCTGCGATAATCAGCGCCTGGGCGGTGGTGAAGTTGCCGCCCGGCAGGGCGTTGGGGAATACCAGTACCAGAATGGCAAGCGGGAAGATGGCAATCATATACTGTTTGACGCCAGCCAGATTGACATACTGAGTAGCGAATTTTCTGCCTCCCAGCAGCAGCGCGCAGCCTACCAGCCCGGATGTGACGATCATAATGATGGAATAGAGCGTGTCGCGCATCAGTGCCGGTGCGGCGTCGCCCGTTGCCATCAGCGCAGAGATCAGGCTTACCTCCAGAATCACTACGGAGAGGCTGAGGATCAGCGAGCCGTAAGGTTCGCCCAGCCGGTGAGCCAGCACGTCAGCATGGCGCACAACGCTGAAGGCACTGCTCAGAATAGCCACCAGTGCCAGCAGGTTAATACCGATAACCGGCAGAAGCGCTGTCTGATTACCATAAAAGGCCAGCACCGTCAGCGCAGCAACGGGAAGAATCAGCGAAAATTCGCTGTGTCGGGTTTTCTCATGTCCAGGCATTCACCATCCCCATTAGCAAAATGTTTAAAAACCGGCGTCATTGCCTGTTAACTATACGCATTAATTACACTGGCGCAGTGTAGCTTTTCATCACTTGCTGAACAGTTTTTTTACGCGACTTTACTTTTTGTAGTTTATTGCTCCTGGTGGTTTAAACAGAGGGTTATTGGGATATTTATATTTTAATTCAGTTAAATATAAACTTATAGTAAGCAGGAAGAGAGCAGAAAATGTTGTTTAACGGCTGCGATGTCAGGCGGTTTTTTGCCTTATGCGATTCGATTCAGCCATGAGCGGCAAAAGAGAGGGTTTGCATTTTAGCTAAGCTGTTCCAGACTTTAAGAGATAACTGCCACCGGAGGAGCTATGCCTTATTCATCAACCAGTGAACTGCCGGACAGCGTGCGTCATGTGCTGCCGGCTCATGCTCAAACCATTTACCAGAACGCGTTTAACAGCGCCTGGGATCAGTACAAAGATAAAGAGGATCGGCGGGGCGATGCCTCACGGGAAGAGGTCGCACACAAGGTCGCCTGGGCGGCAGTGAAGCATGACTACGTGAAAGGTGACGACGACAAGTGGCATCCGAAAAAGTAGTTTCCGCTGCGGGCCTGAACAGCCCGCATCATCCCCGGTTTTAATCCTCTCATTATTTTTTCCCGCCAGCCGATACTCTGAAACAGTTCTTTATGTGAAAAGCGTCAGGACAATCTTGAAACCGCAGCAATGAATGCATTACTGTTTCTGACTGTGCCGAGGCGCGTCGTTTTCAGGATACCGATTCGGGATCCAGGCGTGCGGGATGCCAGGGCAGTAGAGGAGATCGCAGTGTTAACCCGGGAATTCTTACTTAAAGCCGATTGCAAAACATCCTTTGGTGATATCGATGAGGCGCTACTGTGGAGCTGTGAAAAGCGCGCCGCTTCGCTTTCTGCTACGCTCGCCTGCCGGCCCGATCAAAGTCCGGTGTGGATTTTTGGTTATGGTTCGCTGATGTGGAACCCGGTGTTTGACGCGGAGGAGGTGGCTTCAGGGCGCCTGGAAGGGTGGCATCGCGCGTTCTGTCTGCGGCTCACCGCCGGACGGGGCACCAAGGCCGCGCCTGGACGCATGCTGGCGCTGAAAGAGGGCGGCAGCACCAGCGGCCTGGCCTTTCGTCTGCCGGAGGCGCGCCTGCATGAAGAGCTGGAGCTGCTCTGGAAGCGTGAGATGATCACCGGCTGCTATCTGCCCACCTGGTGTGAGCTGCAGCTGGAGGATGGACGCCGCGTTACGGCGTTAGTGTTCATCATGGATCCGCGTCATCCGCTGTATGAGGATGACTCCTGCCGAAGTACCATTGCACCGCTGATTGCGCAGGCGAGCGGGCCGCTCGGCACCAATGCGCAGTACCTTTTCTCACTTGAGCAGGAACTGGTCAGACGCGGCATGCAGGAAGCCGCGCTGACGCGTCTTGCCGCTGAGGTAAGGGCGCTGCAGCAGCGCACCGCACCTCAGGCTTAATTGCCGGGGTTAATGAGCCAGGTACCAGGCTGCTTAATCGTCAGGGCCTGGCTGCGCACCTGATCACCATGCCGCACCTCAAGACGATAGCTGCCGGCAGCGAGATTGAGTGACGCAAAACCGCTGCTGGCGGCTTTGACATCCTGTACTTCACCATTCAGCACGACGCTTTCGCCTGCCTGCAGCTGCAGATAGAGCGTGGCAATGGCAGGCGCACTGGCCGCCGCCGGTACCTCCGTCGCTGCCGGCGCAGCGGCTTCCGGCGCGGCTGCGACAGGCGGCGTCTCACTGTGACGCACTGTCTGCCACACGACCAGACCTACAGCCAGCAGCGCCACAGCAGCCAGCGCCACTATACCCGGCGAGACGCGCCGGCCTGCTGCACCGCCAGCGATTGGTTCAGCGGCGGCAGCGGCGGGATTAATCGCCACCAGCGGAGGTTCCGGTTCTGCGGCGGTATCCGGCAGCCCGGCGGGCAGGGCTACAACCGGCAGCGGCGTGCTGAGCGCTTCGGCATCGCTCACCGGCAGATCGATTAGCTGCGCAAAGGCGTCGATGGTCTGCGGGCGCTCCTGAGGCTTCATCGCCAGCGCACAGTCGATGGCGTGCAGCAGCGGCAGGGAATAGCCTTCAGGCCGGGTGACGGCAAGCGGCTGATAATTATCCTCAATGCAGCGCACTACGCTGACCGGCGGCGCATGGCCGGTAATCAGCGTGTGTAATACTGCACCCAGCGCGTAGATATCGGTCCACGGACCCTGTTCGACTTCACCCTCTTCGCTATATTGCTCAATGGGTGCAAAGCCCGGTTTCAGCATGATTTCAGTTTCATCTGACAGATTGCCGATCTCTTTGCGCGCTGAACCAAAATCGAGCAGTACCGGCAGCTGGTTATCCTGAATCTGAATATTATCCAGCGAGATGTCGCGATGCAGATAGCCGGCAGTATGGATGGTGTTGATGGCTCCAAACAGCGGCGGAAGCAGGCGACGGATCCAGGCTTCATCAACGGCGTCAGACTGGCTTGCCTGCCACGCTTTCAGCGTCATACCGCTATAGAACAGCGTGCCCATATAGGCGGTGCCGTTCTCTTCCCAGAAGCGCAGCACGTGCAGCAGCCCCGGATGATTGAAGCGTGCCAGCAGGCGTGCTTCCTGGATAAAGCTGTTGCGGCCCGCGTTGAATAATTTCTGAAAGCGCTCACCACGCAGTTCAAGCGACATGTCGGCAGCACGTACGGCCAGCGACTGCGGCATATACTCCTTAATGGCGATAAACCGTTCCAGCTGGTGATCCCAGGCGCGATAGACGATACCAAAGCCGCCCCCGCCCACGACGTCCCTGATTTCAAACTCGTTAAACCGGTAGCCCGCAGGCAGGGCATTAGGGATATGATTTTCGTTTGCCGACATAGTGAGTTCTCTGAACACATCCTGTAGTGCCTGTTGCCGCAGAGCAGCAGGCAGCGATCGCTGATTAATTAATGTTACGCCAGGCACCGATAGCCGGATCGGCGAGATCCGCATGCAGGGTGTCAATGAGTAACACTGTCACTTTTTGCTGTGGCATAAACTGCGGCGACCAGATGCCGCGTAAACGATCGACCTGCGCTTTTACCGTGCTGCTGTCACTGCCAGCTTTTTTATCCATCTGAATCAGCAGGGTACCGCCAAAGCGCCAGACATGCTCTCGCGCATCAAACGGCAACACCAGCCAACTCCCGGCAGCATCCGGCCGGGTCACAATCATTCGCTGTTTATTGACCGCGACAATCTCCAGCGGTTTGGTGCCAGCTGCGAGGCTGGCGACCGGATATCCCTGATAAAAGGTCACCGGCAGCGTCGCTGGTTCGCCTTTACTCAGCAGGGTTATGCTGGCTGCGCCTTCCAGCCAGCCTTCCGTTGAGCAGCGCTGTGCCGGCGCATCAGGAATAAACAGCGAAGCGCCTTTGTCATCCCACCAGGTGCGGAAATGACAGCCTCCGGGCAGCGCAAAGTGCTGCAGCGGCGTGTTGTCCGCCGGTCGGGAGAGATCCAGCGGTGCGGCGGTGGTACTGCTGGCGCTGGCGGTTGCGTCATTCAAAATAATCGGGCGCCAGTTCTGCAGTTTTGCTGCGCTGCCGTTCGCCAGCACGCTGCCTTCTTTGGTCGTCATCTGCCACGGCAGCTCGTCAAGGCTGCCGCACTGATTCGCCAGTAGTGTGCCTACCCGGGGCAGAAAGCTGGCAAGAATGCGCGTGTCGCTGCTTTTACCCGATACAATCCGCAACGGCAGCGTCTCTTTGCACCAGTCGTCGGGCGCTTTACTGGCAACATTGTCGATCCAGACCTCCAGCGCCAGGCTGGGCGAATAGACCACACGATAATCTTCTGCCTGTGCATTCTGGGCCAGCAGCAGGGCGGCAATGCCCGACAACCACACTTTCATAGGGATCCTTGCAAATCAATAGTGAGGCGGCACAAAGCGCGCCGCATCAGCCTGAGAGTAGAGCAGCGTGGCATCCTGCGGTTCGCCAATCCAGATCGCCAGCGCGCTCAGGTTATCCTGCTTCTCGCTGCGATTGACCGCCTGTTCCATCAGCGTCAGCCACTCTTCACAGGCGTTAACCATGCGTAACGCCTGTTCCATCTCCTGCGTGGTCAGGTTGAGCCAGAAGCCATCCGTGCAGACCAGAAACGCATCGCCGTCGTTCAGGTCAATCGCGCTGCTGAAGGTCACCGGGCGTACCGGCTCAGTGCCGAGGGCATTATAAAGTAAATTACTGTTAATGCCGGAATTTTCATAGCCTGCCTCTTGCAGATGCTGGGCCAGACTATGGTCCCGGGTTACCTCACATAGCGTGCCATGACGAAAGTGATAAACCCGGCTGTCACCAGCGTGCGCCCACCATGCACGCTGTTTTTTCCGGTCAATAAACAGCGCCGCGAGCGTGGTGCTCATGCGGGAAAATTTCGGATTCTTCCCCTGCTCTGTCGCCAGCGTTTGCTGACAAAGGGTGACAGCTGCCTGGGTGGTGGCAGGCGTAAAGCTGCGGCTGTTTTGCACCGCGCTGAGAAGCGTATCGCGCACCAGCTGCGCTGCATAGTCGCCACCGGGTAATCCGGCTACGCCATCACACACCAGAAAGCAGGCGCGCTCGTCGTCGAGTTGCGCACCGGTGCGATCCTGATTTTCGTCACGCCGGCCCTGCTGACAGCGGCTGGCAAACATCATTTTCATGTCTCATCCGTCCGCGTCTGTGAATCTTTGTACTGATTAACTTCCATGTCATACGCGTTGAGAAACGCTTCGCCAAACAGCGTATGGAAGTCATCCTCGATTTCGCCGGCGGTGCGCTGATAGTGTCGCGTAAAGGCGTCCCACAGGGCGGCCTTGCGCCCGCTGCTGAAGGCGATTTTAGGCAGAGCGCCATCCTCACGCGCGCGATCTTCCAGCCGCTGCGGATTAAACGATTGCAGCATGGCAGCAATGATCGCCCGGATACCGGCGATCATGCCCAGCTGATGCGCCTGCAAATCTACCAGCGCATCGCGCACTGCGGCTTCAGGCGGCATAAAACCCGGCATCTGGCTCTGATACATCTGCATCAGCACGGTTTTGCCGGACGGCAGGATCTTAAACGGATTGTTGGCTTCGTTCAGAATCATGGTCATATCCGCTTTCACGCCGCGCTTAAGAATTGAACGCGAGGAGAGCAGGGCAACGGTTCCCTGAGAAAACAGGCTGAGCATACGGCCGGTAATGCGCATCTGCTCTTCACCGAGCGATGTCTGATGACCATTATTGAGTCCCATTCCCTCCAGCAGAGCGGCGATAAGCTTCTCCTCTCCGGCTTCTGCAGGCAGGCGGGTTTGCGGTGCGCTGTCGCGGGCAGGATCGATAGCCAGCCGCGGATCGGGCCGCCGCTCCGGACGTACCGGGGCAGGGGATTCGGGCATCAGCTCAGCGCTCAGGACCGCCTCCTGCTGCATGCCAAGCGGATCGCTGGTGTCCTCGCTAAAAAACGCCAGCGGATCGTCCTGTAGCGCGGGCTGATGCGCAGGATCGGTAATTTCCAGCCTGTATTGACCAATCTGCAGCCGATCGCCATGCTGCAGCAGGGCCTGGGCACCCCGCTGCACCACCTGACCATTCAGCTCAATCGCCGTCACGCTGCCCTGTGCGGTCAGACGGCATTCCCCTTCGGCAGAGAGATGAATAAGCGCCTGCAGGCGTGAGATGGCGCGCGTCTCATCAGGCAGGATCAGATCGTTATCCTGACTGCGGCCAATGGTGCCGCCAGGCGGCATAAAGGTGACGCTTCTGGCGGGCACATCCGTATCGCACTGCACAAAGGTAAATTGCATGAGTCATCCCGTTAACAAGGCAAACGCGCCGGCTTATTCAAACATGGGTGGATAGAGGCCATTACGTCCCGGCTGCGCACCCGCCGCCGGGTTAAATAACAGTGAAAAAAGCTCTGCGGTCAGCGGGCCGCTGTGTTTATGGGTGGCGTGGGCAAAGCCGTCACTGCGGTTGCTCCACCAGTAGCTGATATGCTGCTGCGGTTCAAACCGCTCTGCCACTTCCTGCCAGCTCAAAGTGCAGGGAAGATCCGCAAACCCGATGACATCCATAATATCGCTGCGCTGATTGCCGGGCACCAGCAGGGGTGAGAGCTGCTGCATCTCTGCTTCCAGGCTCTCCGGCAGAGTGCAATCGCGTACCGCTGACCAGAGCAGCCCGCCCAGTTCGCGAAACCAGTCGCCGGAGATAGTCAGCTGCGCCGGATGCCACTCGTTCAGCGTAAACGTGCGCAGAGCCAGCAGCGGCCAGGCGCGTCCCACGCGATCGCACGAGGGCAGCAGGCAGCCCATCTGCACCTGCTGACGCAGCGGCGACAGCGGCAGAACAAAGTTCCACACCGGCGCGCGCAAAAAGAGCTGCGTGCTGGCGTGCTGCTGCTGATGCCAGTGGGTGAGCCCCTGCTGAAACCAGTGACTCCAGGGGGAGACCGTGGCCTCGCTCAGGCGCTGCCGCAAAAAATCACCGGTAGCAGGAAGTTTGCCATACCAGCCCGGCACGCTGTGGTTCGCCATGATTACCTCACCGTCATTCACTATAGCGGGTGCTGTCCGGCAGAGGCTTCTGGCGCGGTCGCCAGCACGCTGCTCTCCTGACCCGCCCGTTTCAGGTTTTCTGCAAGCTTGCGCATCATCAGCGCGTTATCACGTGCATAGGGTGAAGATTGTATCTGCTGATCGAGCAGCTGACTGAGATGCCAGTCGAGCTGCTGCAGATCGCGCACGCTGACATCGGCCGGCAGCGTGCGCTGCAGATTTTCGATTAGCCAGCTGCGCAGAAACGTGCCGTCGTAATTACGCGGCTGATAAAGCATCTGATAGGCGCGCAGCGCGTTGCGGCTGTAAGCGTTATCGGTGCCGGGATCGTCGCGCAGCAAATGCGTGATCTGCTGCGCTACCCGCGGCAGCAGCAGAGACTTAAGCGCATTTTGATAAAGCACCCAGGCCGCGTCGCTGACCTGCGTGCCGCGATAGAGTCCGGCGCGCATAGTAAGCGGCGGATTGTCCAGCGAAAAGCGTTCGGACAGCGGCAGCTTTACCAGGTTATTTAAGAAGGGTAGCAGATCAAAAATATTATCAACGGGCTGATGTGTAACCTGCTGACTCTGCTGCGTCAGGGGCGCAATACGGCTTGCCACCTGATCAAGATAGCGCTGATTTTGCACATAGCTGGTAAGCCACAAGCCGCACAGCAGGATCAGCGCACCCGCCAGCGCGCCATAGCCGATCCAGTGCAGCAGACGATTGCGGTATTCCCAGTGGCGGTTGCTGCCGGCAAGGCCGCTTTCGCGAAAAACCAGTTCGCTGAGCAGATCGCGGATAAAGTAGCTCTGGCCTTTATTGCCCGGAATAGGATTACTGCGGTTAACGCTGTCCCAGGCTGCCAGGGTGTGGTCACCGCTCTGCGGCAGCTGAAGCTTGCGATTGAGGGCGCCCATAATGCGGTCAAACGGCAGGCCTTCCTGAGTCCCGCTGGTAAAAAACAGCCCGCGGGCGGACCAGGCAATATCCTCTTCATGACGGGAAAAGATCACGTCCAGATACTCATTAAGCAGCGGGCGCAGGGAACCAAACTCCTGCGGAAAGAGAAAGCTGTCAGCGCGCTGCGTCAGATCGCGGTCGGCCGCCATGCGCTCCGCCAGCTGCTGCCTGAGCTGCTGCTCAAGCCGCTGAAAACGTGCCGTAAAACTGCTCTGCCACTCATCTTTGTGAGGTTTGCCCGGCTCCCAGGGAAAAGTAAATCCCCAGATGGCATCCCGCTGCGGCTTACTGAGGCCCGCATGAAAGCTCAGAAATCCCTTCAGCAGATCCGTTTTGGTGACCATGATATAGACCGGAAAATGGATACCGGTTTGCTGATGCAGCTCAGCCATGCGGCAGCGCAGCGCCGTGGCCTGCGCATGACGCGCCTCTGCGGTGTCGGTCAGCAGGTCAGCCACGCTGATGGTCAGGATCACACCATTAATTGGCTGACGCGTGCGGTAGCGCTTCAGCAGGTTAATAAAGCTCTGCCACTCGGCGCTGTCGCGCGCGCGCTGGCTCTCCTGCAGCGCATAGCGCCCGGCGGTGTCGATCAGCACAGCGCTGTCGGTAAACCACCAGTCGCAGTGACGGGTGCCGCCTACGCCACGCACTGCGCTATTGCCGTGCGTATCCGTAAGGGGAAAAGCGAGGCCGGCGTTCAGCAGCGCGGTGGTTTTGCCTGCGCCCGGTGCGCCGACAATCAGATACCACGGAAGCTCATAAAGGTAGTGACTCTGAAAACGCGCCAGCCAGCTTTTCTGATGATGGCGACCAAACTGCGTGCGTTTCAGACGCAGCGCGGCTTCGCTGAAGCGCTGTGCCAGCGCCTGTTCGGTGGAGTGGCGATCGGAGAGCTCTTCCTGACTCATGCTCTGCAGGCGATTCAGCAGCTTGCTATTGAACCAGCCGCGCCATATTGCCGGAATAAGCTGAAACAGCGTCCAGCAAAAAAAGAGCAGGGCCACGGCCAGCTGCCGGGAGAAGATCGGCTCCAGCGGGCGGGCCTCACCCCAGACCCAGAGCGGGCCAAGCATCCACACCAGGCAGCTGAGGGCGGTAACACCAATCAGACTCCAGAGCAGGCGATGAGTCAGCAGGTGACGAACAGATGTGCGCATCAGCGTTTGCCCTCCGGGGTAGCCGCAGCTTCCGGCGCGGCAAAGAGTGTGATCTCAACCCGGCGGTTGCGGGCGCGGTTTTCACTGCTGTCGTTAGGCAGCAGCGGATTGCTGTCACCGCGCCCCTCAGCTTTAACGCTCTGCCCCGACGCCAGCTGCGTTGTCAGCAGCTGCGTAATGGCGCGCGCGCGGGTCAGTGAAAATTCATAGCTGGAGGCGAAACGGCCATCGACGGCACGGTTATCGGTATAGACCGAAACCAGAACGGTTCCCTTGACGCTTTTCATGGCGCTGGCGACGTGTGCCAGCAGCGCGCGGCCGACCGGGTTTACAACGGTGCCGTCCGGAACAAAAAGTTTGTCGGCGGGGATAATGACTTTGCTGCCAAAAGCGCCATCGCTGACTTCCAGCTGGCCGGCGGCAATCACATCATTCAGGCGCTGGCGCAGATCGAGCAGCGCCTGCGGTGAAGCGGGGCGTCGTCCGGGCATGATCTGCGGCAGGGGAGTCTGATAGATATCGCGCAGCAGCGGTTCAGCCGCATTGCCGAGCCGCCAGTTGAGCATGCTGTAAACCATGCAGGCGATAAGCGCCGCCACGGTGGCGCAGGCCCAGAGCGGAACCATCGGGCGCGTCAGGCTGTTCACTAACGGATGCACTTCGACCAGCGGCGTTGCGGAGCTACTCTCTGCAGCGCGCGCGTCGTGAATCAGCTGCGCCAGACGTTTGCGGATCCCTTCACACTGCGTACGGCCGCTTTCGCTGCCGCGGTAGCGACCCTCATATCCCAGCAGCAGACAGTAGTGAATAACTTCCAGCAGCCAGAGATGCTGCTGCGGGCTTTGTGAAACGCGGGAAAGAAGCTGAAAGAATTTTTCACCCCCCCAGCTCTCATTGTGAAAGCTCACCAGCATGCCGTTGCCTGACCAGACGCCGCGCGTCCCCCACGGCGTCTGTGCCGCCGCTTCATCCAGCACGCTGCAAAGACAGTAGCGCGCGCCGATGATCATCTCAAACGGCAGGCCAGCCTGCTTGCAGCGCTGTTCAAACAGCCGGATCTCATCAATCAGCAGCTGGCGCAACCCGGCCGGATCGTCATGCGTGGCAGCCTGCCGGATGCGGACAACAGCATTCAGCACCGGGGCGGCGGCGTTCAGCAAAAGGTTATCGTTGCCCGCGCTGATATCCTCGCGGGCAATGGGATCCTGCATCATTAACTCTCGTTTTTCCTGGCGATGACGGCGCTATTTTGCCATAAACTGCGGTATGACTGTCGCCAATATGCGCCAGATTGTTGACTCAATCCAGGATCCAGGTCGCGGTATCAGTGGTGCGGCACGCCTTACTGGCACCGCCTACTGCCACGCACACCTGTTTAGCACGACGCGGTTTCGGGCGATCGCTGCGCAGCGTGGCGTCATAGCGGCTGGTCTCAACGGCCGCTTTGGGGGGGATATAGCCTATCAGCTGGCCTTCAGGCTCTTCAGCAATCGCCAGCCAGTTATGCTCAACCCGGCCAAGCACTTCAAAGCGCTGGGCGTTATCAAGGTAGCGCACAACTTTACCGCCGTAGTCAGGGGTGGTCATAACGGAAGCGGCGTAGAGTGCGCGCCAGGATGCGTTGACGGGGGTGAACTCTGCCGGCGCGGCAACCGCATAACGATGCGTCAGGGTAACGCCGTTAACCGTACTGGTTACCAGCGTATCCTCTGTCACTGCCAGCGGCGGGGTTTTGCACCCGGCCAGCGTCAGGGTCGCCAGCAGCGTAAGCATAAGCGTTTTTTTCACCATCATCCTTATCATTCCATCAGATTAATTGCAGAGTAACAGTGGGCGTACCCGGCGAGTATGAACACAGTGTGTTGCGAAAAAACCACGAAAAACAGCCAGATCTCTTCAGGACAACGTGCGTCTCAGTCTACCTAAGACTTTTGAGAATTCAAACTATTGCATCGCGGTAAATTGCGTGTTAGCGCGATGACATCGCGCCTGAAGCCGCAAAGGTGGTCTGCAAAGGGCTGTAACAGTTAAGCGACCTTTACGCTTCATCCGGTATCGTGCAGGACGGGTGCCGAAGAATCTTTTGGGATAAAAGCGTGTCCGGGATAAATAATTAGGAAAATTTATGTTTTGCGGTGAGATTAATAATGTGAAGCCTTTGCAGAAAATTCTCATTTTAAGATTTTCCGCGCCTGTTCGGATCCCCAAAACGCCGATCGCGTCACGTCTTTTATACGCCGTTTCTGCTGATAAAACAGACAGGACACAACAACGATTTTACTTATGACGCAATAAGCAGGTTATTTCGTCGTTTAATCCGCGCTTCACTCCCGGGTAAGTTTGTCATCCTGTACTCAGAATTTATGCCGGCTGAGGTGTGCTGTGTCTGAAGAGAGTAGCAGCGAGGACAAAACAGAATCGCCCACCCCCCACCGACTTGAGAAAGCGCGGGAAGAGGGGCAGATCCCGCGATCGCGCGAGCTGACATCGGTGCTGATGCTGCTGACCGGGCTGATGATCCTCTGGCTTGGCGGTTCCCACATGGCCACGCAGCTTGCCCGTATGGTGGCAACCGGCTTTCGCTTCGATCACGGCATGGTGAATGATGACAAAATTATCGTGGCGCATATCGGCAATCTGGTCATGCAGGCGGTGGTTGCGCTGCTGCCGCTGATGGGCGGGCTGGTGATTGTTGCCATGGCGGCTCCAATGGCGCTGGGCGGCATTCATATCAGCGGTAAGTCGATCAAACTCGATTTTAAGAAGCTCAACCCGCTGCCAGGCATAAAACGCCTCTTTTCCGGCCAGAGCGCGGCTGAACTGGTTAAGGCGATCCTCAAGGCGGTGCTGGTAGGGGTGGTAGCGGGCTGGTATCTCTGGAGCCACTGGCAGGAGATGCTGCGGCTGATCGCGGAATCGCCCGTTAACGCGCTGCATCACGGCCTGAGCATGGTCGCCACCAGCTGCGGGCTGGTGATGCTGGGTCTGTTTCCGATGGTCGGTTTTGATGTGTTCTGGCAGCTCTACAGCTATTTCAAAAAGCTGCGCATGACGCGTCAGGAGATCCGCGACGAACATAAACAGAATGAGGGCGACCCGCACGTGAAGGGGCGGATCCGCCAGGCGATGCGCGCGGCGGCCCGTCGCCGCATGATGGCTGATGTACCGAAAGCTGACGTGATTGTGACGAACCCGACGCACTACTCGGTGGCGCTGCAGTATCAGGAAGGCAAGATGAATGCGCCAAAAGTGGTGGCGAAAGGCGCAGGTGACATTGCGCTGCGCATCCGTGAAGTCGCAAAAGAGCACCGTGTGCCGATCCTTGAAGCGCCGCCGCTGGCACGAGCGCTCTATCGGCATACTGAAATTGGTCAGTTTATCCCCGGTGCGCTTTACGCTGCCGTCGCGGAAGTGCTGGCCTGGGTCTGGCAGCTGCGGCGCTGGAAGCGCGAAGGCGGCCTGATCCCGACCAAACCTAAGCATCTGCCGGTCCCGGCAGAGATGGACTTTGCAGGAGAGAACAGAGACGATGGCTAATCTGGCCGAAAAGCTGCGTTTACCGGGCAGTTTTAAAGAGACGCAATGGCAGGTGCTGGCAGGACCGGTGCTGATAATGTTGATCCTGTCGATGATGGTGCTGCCGCTGCCCGCTTTCATCCTCGATCTGCTGTTTACCTTTAATATCGCGCTATCGATCATGGTGCTGCTGGTGGCGATGTTCACCCAGCGCACCCTGGAGTTTGCGGCGTTCCCCACCATACTGCTGTTCTCAACGCTATTACGCCTGGCGCTGAACGTCGCCTCCACCCGTATCATTCTGCTGGAAGGGCATACCGGGGCCGACGCAGCGGGGCGCGTCGTGGAAGCGTTTGGCCACTTTCTGGTCGGTGGTAACTTTGCCATCGGTATCGTGGTCTTTATCATTTTGGTGATCATCAACTTCATGGTCATCACGAAAGGCGCCGGACGTATTGCGGAAGTTGGCGCCCGCTTTGTACTGGACGGAATGCCCGGCAAGCAGATGGCGATTGATGCCGATCTTAACGCCGGTCTGATTGGCGAAGATGAGGCCAAGCGTCGCCGTTCAGAGGTAACGCAGGAGGCCGATTTCTACGGTTCGATGGATGGTGCCAGCAAGTTTGTGCGCGGGGATGCCGTCGCCGGTATTCTCATCATGGTGATCAATGTCATCGGCGGCCTGCTGGTGGGCGTTGTGCAGCATGGAATGGATGTTGGCCACGCCGGTGAGACCTATACGCTGCTGACCATCGGTGATGGCCTGGTGGCGCAGATCCCGGCGCTGGTGATCTCGACGGCGGCAGGTGTCATCGTCACCCGCGTCGCCACTGACCAGGATGTTGGTGAGCAGATGGTCGGGCAGCTGTTTAATAATCCGCGCGTGCTGATGCTCAGCGCCGGGGTAATCGGCCTGCTTGGTCTGGTGCCCGGCATGCCTAACTTTGTCTTTCTGCTGTTTACCGGCGCGCTGCTCGGGCTTGCCTGGTGGCTGCGCGGCCGCGAGATGCAGCCGAAGAAGCAGCCTGAATCAGCCAGCCTGATGAAAACCCAGGAGACGCCCGCCACGGTTGAGGCCTCGTGGACCGACGTTCAGCTGGAGGATTCGCTGGGAATGGAAGTGGGCTATCGCCTCATTCCGATGGTTGATCATACTCAAAATGGTGAGCTGCTGGGCCGTATCCGCAGCATCCGTAAAAAAGTGGCGCAGGAGGTTGGCTTTCTGCCGCCGGTGGTACATATCCGCGACAATATGGAGCTGCCGCCTGCGCGCTATCGCATTCTGATGAAAGGCGTGGAGATTGGCAGCGGTGACGCCTACCCTGGCCGCTGGATGGCCATCAACCCCGGCACCGCGGCCGGCAGCCTGCCGGGCGAGCCTACCGTTGACCCGGCATTTGGCCTGGCGGCGATCTGGATCGACAGCGCCCTGAAAGAGCAGGCGCAGATTCAGGGTTATACCGTGGTCGAGGCAAGCACCGTGGTGGCAACGCACCTCAACCATCTGATTGGGCAGTACGCCAGCGAGCTGTTTGGCCGGCAGGAAGCGCAGCAGCTGCTGGATCGCGTTACCCAGGAGATGCCGAAGCTGACGGAAGATCTGGTGCCGGGGGTAATCAGCCTGACCACGCTGCATAAAGTGCTGCAGAACCTGCTGACCGAGCGGGTATCAATCAGGGATATGCGCACCATCATCGAAACGCTGGCGGAGCATGCGCCGGTGCAGAGCGACCCACAGGAGCTGACCAGCGTAGTGCGCGTGGCGCTGGGGCGAGCGATCACCCAGCAGTGGTTCCCGGGCAGCGGAGAGGTGCAGGTTATCGGCCTGGATGCCATGCTGGAGCGTCTGCTGCTGCAGGCGCTGCAGGGCGGCGGTGGCCTGGAGCCAGGGCTGGCCGATCGTCTGCTGATGCAGGCACAGGCGGCGCTGCAGCAGCAGGAGATGAGCGGTGCGCCGCCGGTCCTGCTGGTGAACCATCCGCTGCGTGCGCTGCTGGCGCGCTTCCTGCGGCGTAACCTGCCGCAGCTGGTGGTGCTCTCCAATCTGGAGCTGAGTGACAATCGCCAGATCCGTATGACCGCCACGATTGGAGGCAAATAATGCGGCGCTGCTATCCGTTAATGCTGCTGCTGCTGCTGCTGCTCACACCGCTGGCGGGCATAGCCGCTACCGGTGCGTGGAGCGCCAGCGTCAGCGGTCCCGGACTCGGGGCACGCGGCAGCTGGCTGTTATCGCCAGCGCTCAGGGCGCCTTCTGCGGCACCCGGCAACATCGCCGTGGTTAACTGGCGCTATCAGCTCAGTCGTTCGGCACCGTCCGGGCTGGTGGTGCGCCTCTGCGCCAGCCAGCGCTGCGTGGAGCTGGATGGCGCCAGCGGATCCACGCGCGGTCTGGCGCTGATCCCGGCCGAAGAGCCGCTCTATCTGGCGTTTGGCTTTCAGGGGCAGGGAGCGCTGCCGCCGGGTCTGCGGGTGCTCAGCAGTGAAGTGACGGTAAACTATCGGTAATAACAAAAAACCCGCACAAGGCGGGTTTTTTATCAGCTGCCGTCATTACATCCGTTCGACGGTTTTGATCCCCAGCGTATCCAGCCCCTGTTTCAGGGTCTTCGCAGTGAGAGCCGCCAGCTGCAGGCGGCTATTGCGTACGGACGCCTCTTCAGCCGCCAGAATCGGGCAGTGCTCATAGAAGCCGGAGAAGAGTCCGGCCAGGTCATACAGATAAGCACACATAACATGCGGCGTACCATCACGCGCAACCTGCGTGATCACCTCTTCAAACTGCAGCAGGCGCGTGGCCAGCAGCGCTTCGCGCTCATCCGTCAGCGTAATCTCACCGCTCAGAGTCTCTGCATCCAGACCCGCTTTACGGAACACCGACAGGACGCGGGTATAGGCATACTGCATATAAGGCGCGGTATTGCCCTCAAATGCCAGCATGTTGTCCCAGTCGAAAATGTAATCTGTGGTACGGCTCTTGGAGAGATCGGCATATTTAACCGCGCCGATGCCAACAATTTCCGCCAGATCGGCCAGTTCCTGCGGCGACATCTCCGGATTTTTAGCGCTGACCAGCGTGTGGGCGCGTTCAACGGCTTCATCCAGCAGATCCGCCAGCTTGATGGTGCCACCGCTGCGGGTTTTGAACGGACGGCCATCTTTGCCCAGCATCATGCCGAAGGCGTGGTGCTCAAGCGGCACCGAAGCTGGCACATAGCCCGCTTTACGCACGATGGTCCATGCCTGCTGCAGGTGCTGATGCTGGCGCGAGTCGATATAGTAGAGCACGCGATCGGCGTGCAGCGTTTCATAGCGATATTTCGCGCAGGCGATATCGGTAGTGGTATAGAGATAGCCGCCATCCTTTTTCTGGATGATAACGCCCATCGGTTCGCCTTCCTTGTTTTTATACTCATCAAGGAAAACCACCGTCGCGCCTTCGCTGGTGACTGCCAGACCCTTTTCACGCAGGTCAGCGACAATGCCTGGCAGCATATCGTTGTAGAGGCTCTCTCCCATGACATCATTACGCGTCAGGGTGACATTCAGACGGTCATAAACCAGCTGATTCTGACTCATGGTGATATCAACCAGCTTTTTCCACATGGCGCGACAATACTCATCGCCGCCCTGCAGCTTGACGACATAGCTGCGCGCGCGCGCGGCGAACGCTTCATCCTCATCGTAAGTACGCTTTGCTTCGCGATAAAATGCTTCCAGATCGGCGAGAGCAATATCAGCATGATCTTCATTCTGCTGCTTTTCCAGATAGGCGATAAGCATGCCAAACTGCGTACCCCAGTCGCCTACGTGGTTAGCCCGGATCACATTGTGACCCAGAAACTCCAGCGTCCGCACCGCCGCATCGCCGATGATGGTGGAGCGCACGTGGCCCACGTGCATCTCTTTCGCCACGTTGGGTGCCGAATAGTCAATCACAATGGTTTGCGGTTCAGGTTTGCTGACGCCGAGATCGGGCTGCTGCAGCGCCTGCGCGGCCTGCTGTGCCAGCCACTGGCGATCGAGGAAAATATTGATAAAGCCAGGCCCTGCAATCTCGGTATGGCTGGCAATGCCGGTCAGATCCAGATGCTTCACCACCTGTTCAGCCAGCTGACGCGGTGCCTGGCCCAGCCGTTTTGCCGCGCCCATGATGCCGTTCGCCTGATAATCACCAAACTGGACTTTAGCTGACTGACGAACCAGCGGTTCGCAATCGTCGGGCGCACCCGCTGCACGCATCGCCTGACTGACTTTATCGGAAAGAAGAGCCTGAATATTCACCGCGTTACCTTCATATGCTGAAAAGGCCCGTCAGCAGAGGACGAGCCGATACCATCATCCCGCGCTTGTGTCGGGACGGAAAAAAAGAGAGGGGAAGTATACGTGAAATGTTAGGATGCGTCAGCAACAGCAGTCGGCCCGGACCGGTCGGCTGACGGCAAAACCGCGCGCCGATTAACGGCGGCGCGGGTGACGACGAGGGTTTTTGACGCTTTTGTCTTCACGCACCTTCCAGTGGCGGGAAATAGCGAATCCCGTTAAGGCGATGAGAACCGCGACAACAATGAGCATAGACATAGAGCCGTTCCTTATGAGGTAGAAACTCAAATTTATAAGAAAGGGGGGTTATCTGCAATTCATTGGCGGCCAAATAAGAGTTATCTCATTGTGTAAAGATTCGTTAATTTAATCATAAGCTTAGCTTGTTTTTATAAAGTTAAGCCTGGCCCTGATTGAGCGAATAATCTGAATGTAAGCCTGTTTTTATCCGGTTTTGACGGTTTTTATTGGCTAAATCGGATGAATCCGAAGGTTTTGCCTGGCTGAAAAAGCTGGCATATTGATTTTAATGATTAATTTCACTGAACAGACATAGAGGTTTCAGGTAATGAAGCTGGACTTTCCCCCGGAGCTGGATGACTTAACAGAAGATTTTTGCCGTTTTGAGCAGGCGCTGCAGGCTTTTTCTGCGCGACTCGGACTTTCACTGCAGGCAAAGGAGATTGATCATCTGGCCGTGCGCTGTCATCAGTTCGCTACCGCCGAACGCTGGAAGCGCGGTTTTTTGCAGATTGGTGAACTCTTTTCAGAAGCGATGATTAACGGTCGCCCGATCTGTCTGTTTAAACTGCGGCAGCCGGTTACGCTGGCAGGGCAGCAGATTGATGTGATTGAGTTGCCCTGGCCGGGCGCGAAGCTTTACCGGCACGAGGGCTGGGAACATATCGAAATCGTGCTGCGCGGTGAGCCGGAAACGCTGGGCATGCGCGCGATGGCACTGCTTTCTGATGCGGCATTGACGCAGCCCGGTATCTCTTTTAAAACCAGCGCGCCGCAGGGCGAGAATGAACGCCTGCCTAATCCTGTGCTGGCCGTCACCGATGGTGAAACCACGATTAAATTTCACCCCTGGCGACTTGAAGAGATTGTCGCCAGCGAGCGCGATTAACGCCGGGCTTCCACCGCCTGTTTCAGACGCGCTGCCGCTTCCTGCAGGGTGGCGCGCGTACAGCCAAAATTGAAGCGGACAAAGCGGCCATCGCCAAAATCGCCTCCGGGCGAGAAGCCGAGCCCGTACTGCTCAAAATAGCGCGCCGGGTTTTCACTCTGCAGACCGCTGGCGTCAATCCAGCCGAGATAGGTCGCGTCCGGCACAACCATATCGAGGCCGGGCAGGGCATCAATGCGGCTCGCCAGCCAGTCGCGGTTTGCGCGCAGATAGGCAATTTGCGCCTGTAGCCACGCATCACCCTCGCGCCACGCCGCTTCGGCGGCAACCAGTGCCAGAATATCCACGCCCGGCACGATCCCCTCACGCACCTGCTTAAAACGCCGGCGTAACGTATCATCGGGAATAATGGCCATAGAGGCTCCCAGACCGGCGATGTTGAAACTTTTAGAGGGGGAGATAAGCGTTATGCTGCGCTGTGCGGCATCCTCACTCAGCGCGGCAAACGGCGTATGCTGCACGCCCGGCGTAAGCACCAGATCGGCGTGGATTTCATCTGAACAGACGATAAGATCGTGGCGCTGTGCAAACGCGAGCTGGCGGGAGAGTTCATCGCGCCGGTACACCGTGCCGCCGGGATTTTGTGGGTTGCACAGCATCAGCAGTCGCTCGTTGCCTGTCATCTCCGCCCGATCGATGTCCATGACCCAGCGATCTTCTGTCCGCTGCAGCGGCAGACTGAGCTGCGCACGATCGGCCAGTCGGGAAGCGCCGCGAAACGGCGGATAAATAGGCGCAGGCGCCACGGTACGTTCTCCGGCTGCGGTAAAAGCACGCACGGCAATGTTAAGCCCGCTTACGACACCCGGCAATATCACTATCCATTCCGGCCTGATACTCCAGTTATAGCGCTCTGCCATACGCTGCACGATAATCTCTGTCAGTCCGGCAGGCGTGACACCGTAACCGAATACGCCGTGTGCAACTCGCTTTTGAATGGCCTCAATAATACAGGGTGGCGAGCGAAAATCGGTATCTGCAATCCAGAGTGGCAGCACATCACGGTCACGATATTTGTGCCATTTAAGACTATCACTGTGACCGCGGTCTATCCGTTGATCAAAATCGAATACCATAGTGCGCTTTCCACGTAAAATGAGTGAGTAACAGGTTAACCTAAGCTACCCCCTCTGAGCCAGCAGTCGTGATAAGGAGAAACCGATGACGAAACTGGAAATTTGTTGCTACGGCATTGATTGCGCAGTGACCGCCCAGCGCGCCGGTGCCGATCGCGTAGAGCTTTGCAGCGCCCCGCGCGAGGGCGGGTTGACGCCGTCAGCGGGCATGCTGCAGGCCGCGCTGCGCGAGCTGACTATTCCGGTACATCCCATCATCCGGCCACGCGGCGGCGATTTCTGCTACTCCCGTCTGGAGTTTGACATTATGAAATCGGATATCGCGCAGATACGCGAATGGGGCTTTCCCGGCGTCGTTGTGGGCATTCTGGATGAAGATGCGCATATCGATGTGCCGCGTATGCAGCAGATTATGCAACTGTGCGATGGCCTGGCCGTGACGTTTCACCGGGCGTTTGATCTGTGCCACAGCCCGAGGCGGGCGCTGGAGGTGCTGACCGATCTGGGTGTCGCGCGCATCCTGACGTCAGGCCAGCAGCAGAGTGCAGAAACAGGAATTGCACTACTCAGGGAACTTAATCAATTAAGCACGGGTCCAATCATTATGGCCGGTGCTGGTGTACGCCTGAGCAATCTGCAGAAGTTTCTGGATTGCGGCTTGCAGGAGGTGCACAGCTCAGCCAGTCGCGCTGTCGCTTCGCCTATGCGCTACCGCAAAGCAGGCGTTTCAATGTGCGCCGAAGCAGAAACCGATGAATTCAGCCGTTCCTGCGTTGATGGTGATGTAATAGAAGCCATGAAAAGCATGATGCAGATGAACGTCAACCGGGTCGCCTGATCCGCTATCGATTTTGCCGCACAGCACGCCACCAACCCTGACGTGATGTTTGCAAGTACCACGCCCCAGTCATTTGCTGGGGTTTTTTTTATGCCGTTAAGAACGCGCAGGTGAGCCGGCTGCCGGCAAACCTGGCCTGTTCTGCGGTTGATTCACTCCCTTTATATTTGCTACACCCGGCATAATTTTCTCCTCCGCCCGCCATTACCATAGCGATCTGGCGGAAAAGGTGCTTTGCTTAACAGATGGCTCCATGCGGATAACCCTATGAAATGCCACCTTTGTGCCACGCTGTTGCTGACATATTTAGCTGCCTGCCCGACGCAGGCGGCCACCGCTCCCTGTCCGCCGCTCAGCCACAACATCAGCAGCAGCAACCTCTGGATCCTGCTTGGCGGCGCGGCAAAAGGGGCGGTGCGGCAGGTTATTGCCGGGGAATTTGGTAAAGACGTTGACTCCCAGAAACGCGTGCTGGGCCAGTTTGACCGCTGCGGCGACCTGATGGTGGCTGATATCAGCTATGATAAGCGCGAGGGGAATATTGTGCTGAGCATGGAGCAGCATATTGCCCGCGTGCAGCGCGGCTGGGTAGCGGAGTATGCCTGGCGGGTTACTGCGATTAAGGCGGGGCGTGAAGAAGTGGTGGATCAGCGACAGGGTACGCTAAGCTGGCGTAAAGGGCCGCAGGGAAACATCATCAGCGCCACCGACAAATTTGTGAATATGGGCAGTAAGGGTTCCGCAGCGATCGCCTATCATTACGACCCGCGACTGCGGGTGCAGAAGAGCGTCACGCGCGGCAGCGATAAACAGAATAACGGTGAAAACCGCTGGCGCTGGAATGCGCAGGATCGGGTGGTTGAGACGCAAAGCGCGCGCAGTCGGGAGATCTGGCGTTACGATAAGCAGTGGCGCGAGCTGGGATTAAGCGGGCTGGCGACCACATCGGTCAGTACGCTTCACTCCACGGACACCTGTCAGCTCTGGGATGAAGCCGGCAACTGTACGCTGAGTTTTTTGCACGAAAAAGAGGTGTTTGCTAAAGGCACTATCGAGCGTCATCTTACCTCCGCCTATAAATATCAGTACTGGGATCGGTCAGCGAACGAGCAGTAGCAGGATAATGTCTGACGCGCCGCTTTGTAGGGGCGGCATTTATGCCGCCCTGGTTTCAGGCGCATCGAAACGTATAACCGCGATATATGATTCGGTCAGGGGCGCATGAATGCGTATAGCCGCGGTATAGGGTTCGGCCAGGGGCGCATGAATGCGCCCCCTACGTCATGTTGATGCCGTCGCGGCGCGGATTTTCAGGGCTTGCGGGCCACCAGCACGGCGCGCAGCGGCGCAGGGTATCCCTCAACCGTTTTGCTGCTATCGGCCGGATCGAGAAACTCTGCCAGCGACTCGCTGGTCATCCAGCTGGTGCGGCGCTGCTCTTCCACAGACGTGACCGCGTAGTCGGCAATGCGTACATCAACAAAACCGCACTTTTCCAGCCAGCCTTTCAGCGCTGCCGCAGAAGGAATAAAGTAGACGTTGCGCATCTGCGCATAGCGCTCACCCGGGACTAGGACAGCGTTTTCATCGCCCTCAATTACCAGCGTCTCCAGCACCAGCTCACCCTCGCTCACCAGCTGATTTTTCAGCTGCAGCAGATGATCGAGCGGTGAACGGCGGTGGTAGAGCACGCCCATTGAGAATACGGTATCAAACGCCTGCAGCGCGGGCAGCTGTTCAATGCCGAGCGGCAGCAGATGTGCGCGGCGATCGTCACCCAGCAGCTTGCGTACCGCTTCAAACTGGCAGAGAAACAGCTGCATCGGGTCGATGCCCACCACCATCTGCGCGCCAGCGCCCAGCATACGCCACATGTGATAGCCGCTGCCGCAGCCAACGTCCAGAATCGTCCGCCCGGCAAGCGGAGAGATATGGGGTAACACCCGGTCCCACTTCCAGTCAGAGCGCCATTCCGTGTCGATCGCCGTGCCGTAAAGCGCATAGGGACCTTTACGCCACGGCATCAGATTACGCAGCAGCTTTTCGATACCGGCGCGCTGACGATCGGTCAGATCGTCACGCTGCGCGCTGACGCTGTGCACCAGATCCAGCGTTTGCGGCGTCAGCGGCGGCAGATACTCCACCGCTTTTTCCCAGTTGCGAAAATGTCCGTGCAGATTGTCACGCTGCCAGGCTGCGATCTGCGCCGGCAGCACTTCCAGCCAGCTCGCCAGCGGGCCGGTGGCGATTTGCTGATAAAAACGGCCAAAGTCGATCATTTCAGCGCCACCAGTGAACCGAAGTTGAAGCACTGGAACCAGAGCTCTGCATGCGCAAAGCCCGCCGCTTTAAGACGGGCTTTATGCGTTTCCACGCTGTCGGTCAGCATGACATTCTCCAGCATGCTGCGCTTCTGGCTAATCTCCAGTTCACTGTAGCCGTTGGCGCGCTTGAAATCGTGATGCATGTTAAACAGCAGTTCGCCAACCTCAGCATCTTCAAAGCTGAATTTTTCTGACAGCACCAGGGCGCCACCGGGATTCAGGCCGCGGGCAATTTTTTCCAGCAGCGCAATGCGGGCGTCAGGCGCCAGAAACTGCAGCGTAAAGTTGAGCACCACCAGCGAAGCGTTCTCAATTTCGATATCGCGGATATCAGCCTCCAGCACCTGTACCGGCGTATCGGCACGAAAGGCGTCGATATGGCGGCGGCAGCGCTCAACCATCGCCGGCGAATTATCCACGGCAATAATCTGGCAGCCGGGTACGCGGATGTTACGGCGCACCGAAAGAGTGGCGGCCCCCAGTGAACATCCGAGGTCATACACCTGGCTGTCGGGCTGTACAAAGCGTTCTGCCAGCATACCAATCATTGAAATAATGTTGGAGTAGCCGGGCACCGAGCGCTGAATCATATCGGGGAAGACTTCAGCCACGCGCTCGTCAAAGGTCCAGTCACCCAGCTTATCGATAGGTGCGGAAAATAGCGTATCGCGGTCAGACATAATGGAAAATCCGAAGAGAAAAACGGAAAGGGCGCTATTCTGGCAGAAAGTCGCCTCTGCTGCACCCGTTTCCCTGCTCAGAACAGCGCGCTCTGCTGCGGCCACGCTGGCAGGTCGCACAGACCGGGTTCCAGCGCCTGCAGCTGTGGCCAGAGCGCCTGCACCAGCGGAAACACCTCTCCCATATCCGGCGTATGAATAAACAGCAGCGGATCGCTCTCTGTCTGCCACGCTGCCAGCTTGCTGCGCCACGGCGGAAAGAGGGCTTCGCTCTCAGCCACGCTATCGCTGCCGATAAACCGGACCATTGGCTGAGTGCCGGTGCGCACCGCATGCGGCGGCACGCGCGGTTTTTTCGCCCGCGCGTCGATAGCGGCAGCCGATTGTGAGGCAGAAGCGTGCACCGGCCGGCTGTCGAGCACCACGCGGTTAACGCCGCGCGCGTGCAGGCCGCGGTTTAACTGGCGCTCCGCCTCGCCACGGGCAAAAAATGCCTGATGACGCACTTCAACGCCATAGCTGAAGCTGCGCGGCAGGCTATCCAGAAAGCGCCACAGATCGTCAAGCTGCGCCGGCGAAAAACTGGCGGGCAGCTGCAGCCAGTATTGCCCCAGGCGCGTGCTGAGCGGATCCAGCAGGCGAAAAAAATCGCTGGCTAAATCATCACAATTGCGCAGCGCCGCCTGATGGGAGATGGTGGCGGGAAATTTAAAGCAGAAGCGGAAATCGTCATGCGTCATGTCGCGCCAGCGCTGCACCACCTCAGGTTTCGGCAGCGCATACAGCGTCGTATTTCCTTCTACGCAGCTAAACAGACGCGCATAATCTTCCAGCGTGTGCAGACCAAACTGTTTCCACTGCGGGTGATGCCATTGCGGTAAACCTATACGAAGCGTCAAAACGGACTCCGGATGCCGGTTAAAAGAGAAAGCGGGCAGAGGATAGCGCATAAATGCCGATGAATTAGCTGCTTTGCAGCAGCTCTACTTATCCTGCCTGGCTTTTTCCATTATAATAGCTGCCTTTTTTGCGGCAGCATCTTCAGAGGTTATGCGCCCTGATGCTGCCTGGCAGCAGCGGCGAAGTTAAAAGGATACGTTATGCGTACAGAATATTGCGGACAGCTCAACCTGTCTCATGTGGGTCAGCAAGTTACTCTCTGCGGCTGGGTTAATCGCCGTCGCGATCTCGGCAGCCTGATTTTTATCGATATGCGTGACCGCGAAGGGATCGCTCAGGTGTTTTTTGATGCCGATTATCAGGAGGCTTTCCAGCTGGCGTCTGAGCTGCGCAACGAATTCTGCATCCAGATCACCGGTACGGTGCGCGCGCGTGAAGAGAAAAACCGCAACAGCGATATGGCGACCGGCGATATCGAAGTGTTTGCGCACGCGCTGACCATCATTAATCGCGCGGAGCCGCTGCCGCTGGACTCCAACCAGGTCAATAGCGAAGAAGCGCGTCTGACCTATCGTTACCTCGATCTGCGTCGTCCGGAGATGGCACAGCGCCTGAAAACGCGCGCCAGAATCACCAGCTTTGTCCGCCGCTTTATGGACAGTGAAGGTTTCCTGGATATTGAAACGCCGATGCTGACCAAAGCAACGCCGGAAGGCGCGCGCGACTATCTGGTGCCAAGCCGCGTACATAAGGGCAAGTTCTATGCGCTGCCGCAGTCGCCACAGCTGTTTAAGCAGCTGCTGATGATGTCCGGCTTCGATCGCTACTATCAGATTGTAAAATGCTTCCGTGATGAAGATCTGCGCGCCGATCGCCAGCCTGAATTTACGCAAATCGACGTTGAAACCTCCTTTATGAGCGCGGAAGAGGTGCGGGAGAAAATGGAACGCCTGATCCGCGAGCTCTGGCTTGAGATCAAAGGCGTTGACCTCGGTGATTTCCCGCTGATGACGTTTGCAGAAGCGATGAACCGCTACGGCTCTGATAAGCCCGATCTGCGTAACCCGATGGAACTGGTAGACGTTGCCGACCTGCTGAAGAACGTCGAGTTTCAGGTCTTCGCCGGCCCGGCCAATGACGCCAAAGGACGGGTTGCTGCGCTGCGCGTGCCGGGCGGTGCGACGCTGACGCGTAAGCAGATTGATGAATATACAAAGTTTGTTGAGATTTATGGCGCACGTGGCCTGGCATGGATGAAAATCAACGCCCGCGCCAGTGGCGCTGAAGGCGTGCAGAGCCCGGTGGCTAAATTCCTGACGCCTGAGATCGTGGAAGCGATTCTGGATCGCACCGGCGCACAGGATGGCGATCTGATCTTCTTTGGTGCCGATCGCGCTAAAGTTGTGGCGGATGCGCTGGGTGCACTGCGCCTGAAAGCTGGCCGCGACCTGCAGATCACCGACGAGAAAGCCTGGGCGCCGCTCTGGGTCATCGACTTTCCGATGTTTGAAGAGGATGACGAAGGCGGTCTGGCAGCAATGCACCATCCGTTTACCTCGCCTAAATCGCTTACGGCGGAGCAGCTGGCAGCGGAGCCGACGCAGGCAGTGGCTAACGCCTACGATATGGTGATCAACGGCTACGAAGTGGGTGGCGGCTCTGTGCGTATCCACAACGGGACGATGCAGCAGACCGTGTTCAGCATTCTCGGCATTACGGCCGAAGAACAGCAGGAGAAGTTTGGCTTCCTGCTGAACGCGCTCAAATATGGTACGCCGCCGCACGCCGGTCTGGCGTTTGGCCTTGATCGTCTGACGATGCTGCTCACCGGCACCGATAATATTCGTGACGTGATCGCTTTCCCGAAAACCACGGCGGCAGCCTGTATGATGACGGAAGCACCAAGCCTGGCAAATCCAGCCGCGCTGAGCGATCTGGGCATTCAGATTGTCGCGAAGAAAGAAAAGCCAGAGCAGCAGTAATGGGCTTTAAACATCCGGTATCGGTGCTGGTGGTGATCTTTGCGCGAGAGACCGGCCGGGTGTTGATGCTGCAGCGGCGCGATGATCCCTGCTTCTGGCAGTCGGTTACCGGCAGTCTGGAGCCGGGTGAAACGCCGGCTCAGGCTGCAGCACGCGAGGTGGCGGAAGAGCTGGCGATCGATATCTGTGCCGAAGGGCTGCAGCTTGAAGATTGCCAGCGGCAGATTGAATTTGAGATCTTCCCGCATTTTCGTCACCGCTATGCGCCAGGCATAACGCATAATCGCGAGCACTGGTTCCGGCTGGCGCTGCCGGCTGAACGAATGCCGCCGCTGAGTGAGCATCTGGCTGCCCGCTGGCTGATCGCTGAAGAGGCTGCGGCGTTAACCAAATCCTGGAGCAATCGCCAGGCGATTGAAGAGTTTATCTGAGCGAGCGTCGCCGCGTGTTTTCCGGTGGCGACCAGGGAAAATTCCACACATTCGACGAAGCGTATTCCCTTCGTCCAACTATCGTGTGCTGTTTTATCAAACCGCACCGCTAACATTAGGCAGTCAGGCGTTATCGGCGCAGCGCAATTGTTCACCGTCAGCGCCGCCACCGCCGCGCAGATCTCTGCGTGCGGATAGTGCGGATGCTGCCGGGGATAAGAGCGCAGGCAAGATAGCCTGCACCCGTAAAAGATCGGAGAAAATGTAAGATGGCTGGTCACAGTAAATGGGCGAACACAAAACATCGTAAGGCGGCACAGGACGCCAAGCGCGGCAAGATCTTCACTAAAATTATTCGCGAGCTGGTCACTGCCGCGAAGCTGGGCGGCGGCGATGCGGGTTCCAACCCGCGTCTGCGCGCAGCGATGGATAAAGCGCTCTCAAATAACATGACGCGCGACACCATGAACCGCGCCATTGCACGCGGCGTCGGCGGCGAAGATGATTCCAATATGGAAACCATCATTTATGAAGGATACGGTCCGGGCGGCTCTGCGGTAATGATCGAATGCCTGAGTGACAACCGTAACCGTACCGTCGGGGAAGTGCGCCACGCCTTTACCAAAACCGGCGGTAATCTGGGCACTGACGGATCTGTCTCCTACCTCTTCAGCAAAAAAGGGGTGATCTCCTTTGCACCGGGTCAGGATGAAGACGCGGTGATGGAAGCGGCACTGGAAGCGGGTGCGGAAGATGTGGTGAGCTATGATGACGGCGCCATCGATGTCTTCACGGCGTGGGAAGAGCTGGGCAACGTGCGCGATACGCTGGAAGCGGGCGGCCTGAAGGCTGACAGCGCTGAAGTCTCCATGATCCCGTCAACCAAAGCGGAACTGGATGCGGAAACGGCACCAAAACTGCTGCGGCTGATCGATATGCTGGAAGATTGCGACGACGTGCAGGAGGTTTATCACAACGGTGAGATCTCTGACGAGGTGGCGGAAACGCTGTAATGGCGTGGCTATCTTTCCGGCAACCGGGGGCGTGCTGTGGCGATTATTCTCGGGATTGACCCCGGCTCGCGCATTACCGGCTACGGCGTGATCCGTCAGACCGGCCGTCAGCTGAGCTACCTGGGCAGCGGCTGTATCCGCACCAACGTGACCGATTTACCGGGACGCTTAAAGCTGATTTACGCCGGCGTCTGTGAAATCATTACGCAGTTTTCGCCTGACTACTTTGCAATTGAGCAGGTGTTTATGGCGAAAAATGCCGATTCGGCACTGAAGCTAGGCCAGGCGCGCGGCGCAGCGATTGTGGCCGCGGTCAATGCTGATTTGCCGGTGTTTGAATATGCGGCGCGGCAGGTCAAACAGACGGTTACCGGCACTGGCGGGGCGGAGAAGAGTCAGGTGCAGCATATGGTTCGCACGCTGCTGAAACTGCCGGCCAACCCGCAGGCGGATGCGGCGGATGCGCTGGCTATCGCTATTACCCACTGCCACGTGAGCCAGAATGCGGCGCGCATGAGTGACAGTAAACTGGTCATGACGCGCGGACGACTGCGCTCGGGTTAATCTGCCATCAGACGCGCTAACAGGCTGGATATGCATCCAGCCTTTTTTATGTTATACATAGCCGCTATCACACCGCCAGCGGCTGCGCTGGCCACAGGGAATACCCTGCACCGCTTACTCACAGATTAAGGAATTGCTCAGGTGATTGGTCGTTTACGAGGCAACATTCTGGAAAAACAGCCGCCGCTGGTGCTGCTTGAAGCGCACGGCGTCGGTTATGAAGTGCATATGCCAATGACCTGCTTCTACGAGCTGCCGGAGATCGCCCAGGAGGCGGTCATTTTTACCCATTTCGTGGTGCGTGAAGATGCCCAGCTGCTGTTTGGTTTCAACAGCAAACAGGAGCGCGCGCTCTTTCGCGAGCTGATCAAAGTCAACGGCGTTGGCCCCAAGCTGGCGCTGGCGATCCTTTCGGGCATGTCAGCACAGCAGTTTGTGACCGCCGTTGAGCGTGAAGAGGTCGCTTCGCTGGTGAAGCTGCCGGGTGTCGGCAAAAAAACCGCTGAGCGCCTGGTGGTTGAGATGAAAGATCGCTTTAAAGGCATGCATGGCGATCTCTTTGGCGGCGACTCAGCCTTTACGCTGACAACGCCAGCGGCCGCGCCGGAGAGCAACGACGCTGAAGCAGAAGCGGCTGCTGCGCTGGTGGCGCTGGGATATAAACCGCAGGAAGCCAGCCGCATGATCAGCAAAGTGGGCAAACCTGACGCAGACTGCGAGACCCTGATCCGCGAAGCGCTGCGTGCAGCTATCTGAGGTAACACATGATTGAAGCCGATCGCCTGGTCTCGGGCAGTTCATATAATGAAGAAGAGAGCCTGGATCGCGCTATTCGCCCGAAGCTGCTCGCGGAGTATGTTGGTCAGCCGCAGGTGCGCGAACAGATGGAGATCTTTATCCAGGCGGCAAAGCTGCGCGGCGATGCACTTGACCATTTGCTGATTTTCGGCCCGCCGGGGCTGGGAAAAACCACGCTGGCGAATATCGTGGCGAATGAGATGGGCGTCAATCTGCGCACGACGTCAGGGCCGGTGCTGGAGAAAGCGGGCGATCTGGCGGCGATGCTCACCAATCTCGAACCGCACGACGTCCTGTTTATTGATGAGATCCACCGTCTCTCCCCGGTAGTGGAAGAGGTGCTCTATCCGGCGATGGAAGATTATCAGCTGGATATCATGATCGGTGAAGGGCCGGCCGCCCGCTCAATCAAGCTTGATCTGCCGCCGTTTACCCTGATTGGTGCGACGACGCGCGCCGGGTCGCTGACTTCACCGCTGCGTGACCGTTTCGGCATTGTCCAGCGGCTTGAGTTCTATAACGTGCCGGATCTGCAGCACATTGTCAGCCGCAGCGCGGCCTGTCTCGGCCTGACGCTGAGTGAAGAGGGGGCGCTGGAAGTGGCCCGTCGCGCACGCGGCACCCCGCGTATCGCCAATCGCCTGCTGCGCCGCGTGCGTGATTTTGCCGATGTCCGTGCCGCAGGCAATATGAGCGGTGACGTGGCGGCCAGCGCGCTGGATATGCTGAATGTCGATACCCAGGGCTTTGATTACATGGACCGCAAGCTGCTGCTGGCGATTATCGATAAGTTTATGGGTGGCCCGGTAGGGCTGGATAACCTGGCGGCGGCAATAGGCGAAGAGCGCGAAACGATCGAGGATGTCATCGAGCCCTTCCTGATCCAGCAGGGGTTTATTCAGCGTACGCCGCGCGGCCGTATGGCAACGCAGCACGCTTACCGGCACTTTGATATCGTGCGTGAAGAGTAGTGTACAGCACGCGGGCAGACAAAAAACGGGCACCTCAGGTGCCTGTTTTGCATAGCTGAACGGATAACTCAGACAGCCGGTTTTTTTATCATGCTGAGTATAAACAGCACGGCGGCGCAGAGCACGACGGAGGGGCCGGCAGGGGTATCATAGGTGGCGGAGAACGTCAGGCCACCGGTCACGGCGATCAGTCCGGCGAGCGTTGCACAGCCCGCCATCTGTTCCGGAGAGCGCGAAAAGCGGCGCGCCGTTGCGGCAGGGATAATCAGCAGCGAGGTAATAATCAGCGCGCCGACAAACTTCATTGCAACGCCAATCGTCAGGGCGGTCACCAGCATCAGCATCAGCCGGGTACGCTGAATATTCACGCCGTCAACCTGCGCCAGCTCCGGACTGATAGTCATAGAGAGCAGGGCGCGCCACTGCCACGCCATCACCGCCAGTACAATGGCAACGCCGCCGCCCATCAGCCAGAGATCGTCTGGCGTAATCGCCAGCAGGTCACCAAACAGGTAGGCCATAAGATCAACGCGGACCCCCTGCATCAGGCTGACCACGACCAGACCAAGCGAAAGCGCGCTGTGCGCCATGATCCCTAACAGCGTATCAATGGCCAGATGCGGGCGACGTTCCAGCCATACCAGGCCGAGCGCCAGACAGATTGTCACCAGGATAACCGCGTAGTAAGGGTTAACGTTCAGCAGCAGGCCAAAAGCCACGCCCAGCAGCGAGGCGTGCGCCAGGGTATCGCCAAAATAGGACATGCGGCGCCAGACCACAAATGAGCCGAGCGGTCCGGCCGCCAGCGCCAGCAGCGCGCCGCCGAGCCAGCCGGGAAGTAATAATTCAATCATGACGGGCTGTTTCCTTTGCGTAAAACGATGCGTCCCTGTAAGTCGTGACGATGGTTGTGCTGATGCCGGTAAATGGCCAGCTGCTGCGCGCCGCGCGGACCAAACATGGCGATAAACTCAGGATGCTGTGACACCGCTTCCGGCGTACCGGAGCAGCAAATATGGTGGTTAAGGCACAGCACTTCGTCGGTTTTCGCCATCACCAGATGCAGATCGTGCGAAACCATCAGCACGCCGCAGTTAAGTTCGCGCCGCAGCTGATCGATCAAATCGTAAAGTGCCACCTGACCGTTTACATCAACGCCCTGGGTCGGTTCGTCCAGCACCAGCAGCTGCGGCTGGTTCAGCAGGGCGCGCGCCAGCAATACGCGCTGCGTTTCACCACCGGAGAGTTTCTGCAGCGGCGCCTGCAGCAGATGCCCGGCCTGTACCCGCTTCAGCGCCGGCAGAATATCGGCACGCCTGCTGCCGCCTGTCAGACGCATAAAGCGTTCTACGGTAACCGGCAGCGTGGGATCAATATGCAATTTTTGCGGCACGTAGCCAATACGCAGCCCCGGCGCGCGCTGTACGCTGCCGCGGTCCGGCGTCAGCAGACCTAAAACCGTTCGCACCAGCGTTGACTTGCCGGCGCCGTTAGGGCCCAGCAGGGTCAGAATCTTACCAGGCTGAAGCGTCAGCGAGATACCAGCCAGCACACGGCGCTGAGCAAAGGTCACTGAAATATCGTCAAGTGTAACAAGTGAAGACATATAATTTACGGGTTGCATTGAAATTAGAATGTTATAATATCACATTCCATCACCCTGTCACGATGGAATGACGCATTATGTTACACAATAAGCAGCGCCTGTTTTTTAGCCTTTCTGCCACCGCCGTTTTAGCCGCGCTTGCGCTTCCGGCCCACTCAGCGGTCGTCGCATCAATCAAACCGTTAGGATTTATCGCAGCGGCGATTTCAGAAGGCATTACGCCGGTTGAAGTATTGCTGCCGGATGGCGCCTCGGAACACGATTACTCACTCCGTCCTTCTGATGTAAAACGCATTAAAAACGCGGACTTAGTTGTCTGGATCGGGCCTGAAATGGAGGCTTTCCTGACCAAACCTGCCGCCGCTCTGCCCGCCAGCAAGAACCTGGAAATTGCCGCGCTGCCGGCAGTGAAATCTCAGCTGATTCGGGGCGGAGAAGAGGAGGATGAGCACGCAGAAGGACACGCCTCAGATAAGTCTGAAGATCAGGACTCCTCTCATACTCACCATCATCATGGTGAATATAACATGCACCTGTGGATGTCACCGAAGATTGCACAAGAATCCGCTGTTGCAATCCACGGAAAATTATTGGAACTTATGCCCGAAAGCAAAGCCAAACTTGACGCCAATCTGCAGCAGTTTGAAGCAGCACTGGCCGAGACGGACAAACACATTGGCGCGCAGCTTGCGCCGGTGCGGAACAAGGGTTATTTCGTTTTTCACGACGCGTATAGCTATTTTGAGAAACAGTACGGTTTGTCCCCCGCGGGACATTTTACCGTCAATCCTGAAATCCAGCCTGGCGCTCAGCGTTTACATCAAATACGAACACAGTTGGTTGAGCAAAAAGCCGTATGCGTTTTTGCTGAGCCACAATTCAGGCCGGCGGTCATCGATGCCGTGTCACGTGGCACCAGCGTACGCAAAGGCACGCTGGATCCATTAGGCATGGGGATCAGCTTAACCAAAGACAGTTATGTGAAATTCCTCTCACAGCTGTCAAGCCAGTATGCGAGCTGCCTGAATGGAGCATAGAGGAAAAGATAAAAGTGCAGCAGATAGCCCGCTCTGTCGCCCTCGCATTTAATAATTTGCCGCGCCCCCACCGCGTTATGCTGGGGTCATTAACCGTTGTCACACTGGCCGTCGCTGTCTGGCGGCCGTATGTCTATCATCCCCATGACGTTGCGCCGATTGTCAAAGAGATTGCGCTGGATAAAAACGCATTGCGCACTCTGCTGCCGGAAGCCAGCGAGCCTATCGATCAAACCACGGCCGAACCGGAAGAGGATTTGCCGGCGGACGACATCGACAAAGATGTGCCTGACAATCCCGATCAGCATGACTACACCATTTCATCTGGCGATACATTAAGCAGCGCGCTGAATCAGTATGGCATCGATCTCAGCGACATCAATGCGCTGGTGGCCAGTGATAAAGCGCTGCGCAATCTGCAGGTGGGCCAGCAGCTAAGCTGGACGCTGGATGCAGAAGGGCAGCTGCAGGCGTTTAGCTGGGAAATTAACCGCCGTGAAACCCGTACCTATGCGCGCCAGCCAAATGGCAGCTTCAGCATGCAGCAGGAGATGCAGAAAGGCGAATGGCAAAATAGCGTGCTGAAAGGGGAAGTGCGCGGCAGCTTTGCTGCCAGTGCGCAGCGTGCCGGTCTGAGCAGCGCTGAAACCAGCAACGTCATCAAAGCGATGCAGTGGCAGATGGATTTCCGCAAACTGCGTTCGGGCGATGAGTTCAGCGTGCTGATGTCGCGCGAGATGCTGGATGGCAAAAGTGCCCAGAGCCAGCTGCTGGGCGTGCGCGTGCGCAGCGGCGGCAAAGATTACTACGCTTTCCGCGCGGAAGATGGCAAGTTTTACGATCGCAGCGGTTCGGGTCTGGCGCGGGGCTTTATGCGCTTTCCAACGGTTAAGCAGTATCGCGTCTCGTCAAACTTTAACCCGCGCCGCCTTAACCCGGTAACCGGGCGCATCTCACCGCATAAAGGCGTCGACTTTGCGCTGCCGGTGGGGACGCCGGTGCTGGCCGTCGGCGATGGCGAAGTGGTGGTGGCTAAAAACGGCGGGGCTGCGGGCAACTACGTGGCGATTCGTCACGGCCGTCAGTATATGACGCGCTATATGCACCTGAGCCGTGCGCTGGTTAAGCCGGGGCAGAAAGTTAAACGCGGCGATCGCATCGCGCTCTCGGGTAATACCGGGCGCTCAACCGGTCCTCACCTGCATTACGAAGTGTGGATTAATAATCAGGCTGTTAACCCGCTGACGGCGAAAATGCCGCGTATGGAAGGGCTGACCGGGAAAGATCGCAGCACCTACCTTGCGCAGGTGAAAACCTGGCTGCCGCAGCTGGCGTTCTAAAAGCCCGGCGGCAAATAAACGAAAAACCGACGATTAATTCGTCGGTTTTTTGCTTTCAGGCGCGTGAAGATTGCAAAAATAGCTGCCGTCACTATTATTGAGCCGTCATTGTCAGAGGCGAGTGCATGGAAACCCGAAAAAAAAATAACAGCGAGTTTATTCCCGTTTTTCAACGTTCTTTTTTAAAACCTAAATACTGGGGAAGCTGGCTGGCGGTTGGTGCGCTGGCGGGCATGGCAATGCTGCCGCCACGCCTGCGCGATCCGGTACTGGGTAGCTTAGGCACCTTTGCCGGTAAGCTGGCAAAAAGTGCGCGACGTCGTGCGCTGATCAATCTCTATTACTGCTTGCCGGAACTGAGTGAAGCGCAGCGCGAAGAGATTGCTGACCGCATGTTTGCTACCGCGCCGCAGGCGATGGCAATGATGGCAGAACTCGGTATGCGCAACCCGGAGCGGGTGCGTCAGCGGGTAGAGTGGCACGGCCGTGAAATTATTACTGACTTACAGAATAACAATGAGAATGTGATCTTCCTGGTGCCGCACGGCTGGGGCGTGGATATTCCCGCCATGCTGCTGGCGTCGGAAGGGCAGATGATGGCAGCGATGTTTCACAATCAGAGCGATCCGCTGATGGATTATCTGTGGAACACCGTACGCCGCCGGTTTGGTGGCCGTATGCATGCGCGCAACGACGGGATTAAGCCCTTTATCGCCTCAGTACGTCAGGGCTACTATGGCTACTATCTGCCGGATCAGGATCACGGTGCTGAGCACAGCGAGTTTGTCGATTTCTTTGCAACCTATAAAGCGACGCTGCCGGCAGTAGGACGACTGATGAAAGTCTGCCGGGCGCGGGTAGTGCCGCTGTTTCCGGTATACAACAGTAAAACGCACCGTCTGGAGATCTACGTGCGGCCGCCGATGGACGATCTGGTGGATGCGGATGACACCACGCTGGCACGCCGGATGAATGAAGAAGTGGAGATTTTTGTGCGGCCGCATCCGGAGCAATATACCTGGATCCTGAAGCTGCTGAAAACGCGTAAAGAAGGGGATATCGAGCCTTACCGGCGTAAAGATCTCTATCCGCGTAAGTAGTTCAGTATGCTGCCGCTATGCACAGCGCGTAGCGGTAGCGCGCATTTATACGACCTCTTCAACCCTGCTCAGGCGCCTGCGCTCACGCAGAAACAGCGTAACCAGCGCAAACCAGAGCAGACCCGCAGCAAAATTCAGCGTACTGAACCACGGCGTCCCGCCGTGAAAATAGCCCGCCTTAGCCAGCTCAATGCCCGCCGCCAGCGTCAGGATACTGATCATTCCCAGCATGGCGGCAATACTGCCTTTGCCTTCACTGCTGGCGTAAAGCGTCAGGCGATAGAGACCGGCATTCACCATGCCAGCGCCGAACGCGTAGAGACTGAGTCCCGCGGTCAACAGCAGATAAGTATGGCTGTTCATCAGGTTGGCAATCAGCGCTATGCCGAGTCCGGTTAAGATGGGCCAGGCGGCCAGTTTTACCGGCTGTTCAATCGGTACGCGACCCGCCAGCTTGCCCAGCGTCAGATTGCCGGCAATCATAGCCAGAAATACCGGCAGCTGGAGCAGGGCGTAGTGCATGCGCGACAGGCCCTCATCGTGCATCAGGATCACCGGCGACAGCGCCACCCACGTCAGAATGGGAATAAACACCAGGCCAATAGCAAAGGAACCGTACATCACCTGTTTATCGCGTGCCAGACGGCCATAGCCGCGCGCCAGTACCGGCAGCGCCACGGAGCGACTGCGATCGCCTGCCGTTTCCGGCATAATGCGCCACAGCAAAATAAACGCTATCACGCTGCAGATCGCAAACAGCCAGAACATACTGCGCCAGCTGCCTGCGGTGAGCCATGCCGCCCCTGCCAGCGGACCGGCCAGCGGCGCCAGCAGCGCCACATTCGCCATCAGGGCCATGACCCGCACCGCAAGCGCCTCTTCAAACGCTTCCTGTACCGCTGCATAGCTGACGGCGCCAATAAAACAGAGGCTGATACCCTGAATAAAGCGCAGCGTGACAAACTGCTCAATCGTGCTGACCCAGGTGGTGAGGATGCAGGCGAGCACAAAAAACAGGATGCCGGAGAGCAGCACCGGACGCCGGCCATACTTATCCGATAGCGGACCCAGTAGCCACTGCAGCACCACGCCGCCCATCAGATAGGCAGTCAGAGAGGTGGAGACCCACTGCGGGCCGACTGCAAACTCCTGCGTGACCAGCAGCATGCCGGGCTGGATCATGTCATGAGCAATATAAGTAGCGAATTCAAACAGAACCAGCGCCAGTGGAAACAGCAGCGTGCGTCCGGTTAACCGGGCAATAGGTTGGTAGCGGGCCATCAAGCCTCCCTGAAAATGCAAAATAAAACGCGACCGCCAGAGCAGTCGCGTTTGTCCATTTTTACAGCCGCTACGCGTAACGCGTCGGGATTAGTCGACGCGCAGCACGCGGCTGGTGTTGGTGGTACCGGTTGCGCCCATCACATCACCCTGGGTGACAATCACCAGGTCGCCTGAGACGAGGAAACCTTTATCGCGCAGCAGATTTACCGCGTCGTGGGCGGCAGCCACACCGTCGTTGTTGCTGTCAAAATAGACCGGCGTCACGCCGCGGTAGAGAGCGGTCAGGTTCAGCGTCCGCTCATGGCGCGACATCGCAAAAATCGGCAGACCTGACGTGATACGCGACGTCATCAGCGCGGTACGGCCTGATTCGGTCATGGTAATAATGGCAGAAACACCCTGCAGATGGTTTGCCGCATACATAGCTGACATCGCGATCGCTTCTTCGACGTTATCAAACTGTACGTCCAGGCGATGTTTGGAGACGTTTACGCTTGGGATCTTTTCAGCGCCGAGGCAGACTTTCGCCATCGCAGAAACGGTTTCCGCCGGATATTGCCCGGCTGCGGTTTCCGCTGACAGCATCACGGCGTCAGTACCATCCAGCACGGCGTTGGCCACATCCATCACTTCCGCACGGGTTGGCATGGGATTGGTGATCATCGACTCCATCATCTGCGTGGCGGTAATGATGGTGCGGTTCAGCTGACGGGCGCGACGGATCAGCGCTTTCTGAATACCCACCAGTTCCGGATCGCCGATTTCAACGCCCAGATCGCCGCGCGCCACCATGACGACGTCAGACGCGAGGATAATATCATCCATTGCTTCCTGTGTCGCAACCGCTTCTGCGCGCTCCACTTTTGCCACCAGCTTTGCATCACAGCCGGCGTCGCGAGCCAGACGACGGGCGTAGTTCATATCTTCGCCATTGCGCGGGAATGACACCGCCAGATAATCAACGCCGATTTTTGCCGCCGTCACGATATCCAGCTTATCTTTTTCGGTCAGCGCTTCAGCAGACAGGCCACCGCCCAGCTTGTTGATACCTTTATTATTAGAGAGCGGCCCGCCGACGGTAACTTCAGTGAAGACTTTTACATCCTGCACCTCCAGTACCTTCAGCTGTACGCGACCATCATCAAGCAGCAGAATGTCGCCCGGGACGACATCTTCCGGCAATCCTTTGTAATCGATGCCGACTTTTTCTTTGTCGCCTTCACCTTTGCTCAGGTTCGCATCAAGCAGAAAACGATCGCCGACGCTGAGAAATACTTTCCCTTCTTTAAACGTAGAAACGCGGATTTTTGGCCCCTGCAGGTCGCCGAGAATAGCAACGTGACGCCCCAGCTTGGCGGCTATCTGACGCACGCGATCGGCGCGCTGCTGGTGATCTTCGGGCGTGCCGTGGGAGAAATTAAGGCGTACTACGTTAGCGCCTGCCGCGATGATTTTTTCAAGGTTATTGTCGCGGTCGGTAGCCGGGCCGAGGGTGGTAACAATCTTGGTTCTTCTGAGACGACGTGACGGGGATTTTGAGATGAAAGCTGTAGGGCTGGTCATTCGGTGATCCTTTTATTCTATCTGATTGATTGGCATTAAATTTACAATGCGCGTGTCTCTGTTTGGCTATTGATACTGCTTTCGGGATGGTGACGCAAAAGGGCTTGAAGTATTAACGCCAGGTAAACGCTTACACCTAAGGTACACCAAATGTCTTACCCTGTTAAGATGGGTCTGCTCAGACAAAGTCCGGAGTGATTCACCTCGCTAAAACGCGGCGCAGAGGAACCTGGTTTTCCTTTCGCAGTTTTAGCATGAGCGATAGCACAGCAGAGCAAAAATGCGCCTGAACGGCATCACTCTGGCATGAAAGCGCTTACATCAGGACAGTTTAGTAAAAATAGATTCTGCGAAGCACGCATACGCGCAGCGGCAGATAAATGTGAGGGTGAATTCTTTGTCATACTTCTGCAGCCCCCGTCTGTAACGACTGACGTCAACCCTGGTAAAGGGACGCCAGTTTGCCGGTTACGCAATGTCGCCATGAACAGCGGGACGCTCGCTTGTCCTGGCGCGGCGAAAAAAGTACATTGTGCCGTAAGAACATGACAATAAAGGTCCAGGATGGTGAGGATGCACATCCGGGAGATCCTGCAACGAGGAGAGGAAAATGGCGGTAACACAAACAGCCCAGGCATGCGATCTGGTGATTTTCGGTGCCAAAGGCGATCTTGCACGCCGTAAACTGTTGCCTTCGCTGTATCAGCTGGAGAAAGCTGGTCAGATCCACGATACCACCCGTATTATCGGAGTAGGACGTGCAGAGTGGGATAAAGCGGCTTACACCAAAGTGGTACGCGAGGCGCTGGAAACCTTCATGAAAGAGAAGATTGATGAAGCGCTGTGGGATAAGCTCAGCGGCCGTCTCGACTTCTGCAACCTCGATGTGAACGATACGACGCATTTCACCAAACTGGGTAAAATGCTCGACCAAAAAGAGCGCGTAACCATTAACTACTTCGCCATGCCACCGAGCACGTTCGGTGCCATTTGTGAAGGGCTTGGCGCAGCGAAGCTGAACGCAAAACCTGCCCGCGTGGTAATGGAAAAGCCGCTGGGTACCTCGCTGGAAACCTCGCGTGAAATCAACGACAGCGTGGGTAAATTCTTTGACGAGAGCCAGGTATTCCGTATTGACCATTATCTGGGCAAAGAGACGGTGCTGAATCTGCTGGCGCTGCGCTTTGCTAACTCAATCTTTGTGAATAACTGGGACAACCGCACCATCGACCACGTGCAGATCACCGTGGCAGAAGAGGTGGGGATTGAAGGCCGCTGGGGTTATTTTGATAAAGCGGGCCAGATGCGCGACATGATTCAGAATCACCTGCTGCAGGTGCTGACCATGATTGCTATGTCACCGCCCTCCGATCTCAGTGCAGATGCAATCCGCGATGAGAAAGTAAAAGTACTGCGTTCACTGCGCCGGATCGATCAAACCAACGTGCGTGAAAAAACCGTACGCGGACAGTACACGGCAGGATTTGTACAGGGTAAAAAAGTACCGGGCTACCTGGAAGAGGAGGGCGCTAACAAGCAGAGCGCAACCGAGACTTTCGTGGCTATTCGCGTTGATATCGATAACTGGCGCTGGGCGGGCGTACCTTTCTATCTGCGCACCGGCAAACGTCTGCCTTCTAAATGCTCTGAGGTCGTCGTCTACTTCAAGAACCCGGAGATGAACCTGTTCAAAGACTCCTACTCTGAACTGCCGCAGAACAAACTCACTATTCGTCTGCAGCCGGATGAAGGTGTGGATATCGAGATCCTTAACAAGGTGCCGGGGCTGGATCACAAGCATAAGCTGCAGACCACCAAGCTGGATCTCAGCTATTCAGAAACCTTTAACCAGTCACATCTGGCGGATGCCTATGAGCGTCTGCTGCTGGAATCGATGCGCGGCATTCAGGCGCTGTTTGTCCGTCGCGATGAGGTAGAAGCAGCATGGAGCTGGGTGGATTCGATTATCGAGGCCTGGAATGCGGATGGCGACGCCTCTAAACCGTATCAGGCGGGTACCTGGGGCCCGGTGGCTTCCGTTGCGATGATCACCCGCGACGGCCGTTCATGGAACGAATTTAGCGAGTAATCGCCCGTCGTACGGATGCGCTATTCAAACTCAGCCAATACCTCTGCCATGCAGGGGTATTTTTTTGCGCCGCGTGCGGCAACGCTCATAGCAGAGAGAGTCCACAGCAGCATCGTCACGTGGTGCTGCATAGACGCAAAGCCGTTTTATCTTGTATGGTAAAGCGCTAATGATGAGAACGCAGCCGTCGGGGCTGCGGTGACCAGGGAAACCTCATGAAGAACTGGAAGATAAGTGCAGAGCAGGTGCTGAGCACCGGACCGGTCGTGCCGGTCATTGTGGTGAAGCAGCCTGAGCACGCTGTGCCGATGGCAAAAGCGCTGGTCGCAGGCGGTATCCGGGTGCTGGAGGTAACGCTGCGTACGCCGGTTGCGATGGATGCGCTGCGCGCCATTATTCGTGAGGTGCCGGAAGCGATTGTGGGCGCCGGTACGGTTATTAATACGCAGCAGCTGAAAGAGGTTACGGATGCAGGCGCACAGTTTGTGATAAGTCCGGGACTAACGGAATCGCTGCTCCGGGCAGCAACAGAGGGGCCGGTACCGCTGATCCCGGGGGTCAGCACCGTATCAGAGCTGATGATGGGTATGGATCATGGCTTGCGCGAATTCAAATTCTTTCCGGCTGAAGCCAGCGGCGGCGTAAAGGCGCTTTCCGCGCTTGCCGGACCTTTTCCGCAGGTACGGTTTTGCCCGACCGGCGGCATTTCACCGGCAAACTATCGTGACTATCTGGCGCTGAAAAGCGTGCTGTGCATTGGCGGCTCGTGGCTGGTGCCGGATGAGTCGCTGCAGCAGGGGGACTGGGAGCGGATTACGCAGCTGGCGCGTGAGGCGATAGCGGGCGCGCGGTAGCTCAGGAAGCTGATATCTGGCAGCAGGCGTATGGCCTGCTGCCAGCGCTGTCAGCCTTCGGCAGTTATCGCGGCTGCGCTGGCGACGGCGCGCGCCACCGCCTCTTCCGTGCTCTCTCCGGTTGCCAGCGCGACGCCCAGGCGACGCTGTCCGCTGATCTCCGGTTTACCAAACAGGCGCAGCTGCAGGCCCGCGCCCAGCGCGGCATCAACGTGTGCAAAGCGCACATCCTGACTCTCCAGCTGCGGCAGGATCACGGCTGACGCCGCCGGACCATACTGGCGAATAGCGCCAATCGGCAGGCCGAGAAACGCCCGCACGTGCAGAGCGAACTCAGAGAGATCCTGAGAAATCAGCGTCACCATCCCGGTATCATGCGGACGCGGCGACACTTCGCTGAACACGACCTCATCACCGCAAACGAACAGCTCAACGCCAAACAGGCCATATCCACCCAGCGCGTTTACCACGCTGGCCGCAATCTCCTGCGCCCGTGCGAGGGCAGCGGCGCTCATCTGCTGTGGCTGCCAGGATTCGCGATAATCGCCCTCCTCCTGGCGATGGCCGATCGGGGCGCAGAAGTGGATGCCGTCAACGGCGCTGACCGTCAGCAGCGTAATTTCGAAATCGAATCTGACCACGCCTTCAACAATCACCCGGCCGGCACCAGCGCGGCCACCCTGCTGGGCATACTCCCACGCCTGCTGCAGTGCGTCCGCGCTGCGAATAAAGCTCTGACCTTTGCCGGACGAACTCATCACCGGCTTAACGATGCAGGGAAATCCTATCGCTTCCGCTGCGGCAAAAAAGTGCGCCTGGCTGTCGGCAAACTGATAGCGTGAGGTGGGCAGGTTCAGTTCTTCAGCGGCCAGACGTCGGATCCCCTCCCGGTTCATGGTCAGGCGTGCGGCGCGTGCGGTCGGCACCACTTTCTGCCCCCGGGCTTCAAGCTCAACCAGCGTATCGGTGGCAATCGCCTCAATCTCCGGCACCACAAAGTGCGGCTGTTCACGGGCGATCAGTGCAGCCAGCGCTTCGCCATCCAGCATATTGATTACGTGGCTGCGATGCGCAACCTGCATTGCCGGAGCATCCGCATAGCGATCGACGGCGATCACTTCCACCCCTAAACGCTGGCACTCCAGCGCGACCTCTTTACCCAGCTCGCCTGAGCCCAGCAGCATAACGCGCGTGGCACCGGGTCGCAGTGCCGTTCCGAGAGTTGTCATACCTGTCACCTTAGCAGTCAAAAAGCGCCGGCAGTATATACGAAAACGTTTGCGCGCTCACGTTTTATGCCCGTAAAGATTTTCCGTACTTTGCCCGTTCTGACATTTTCTGACGCAGGTTGCGCCAGGATAAAGCGGGCTAACGTAAACGGGAGTTAAACAATGAATCAGTGGCTGCAGCAGCTTCAGACGATTCTGGCAAAGAAAAAGCACGGCACTTCCGGGTTGGGTGACCTCCTGGGACCCGGAGCATTGGGCGGGCTGGCAGGCGTGCTGGCGGGCAGCAAATCGTCACGTAAGCTGCTGACAAAATTTGGCGGCAAGGCGCTGCTGCTGGGCGGCGGTGCGGCAGCCGGTGCGCTGTTATGGAATAAATATAAAGATCGTCTCCGCACCGCGTATCAGCCTGCATCCGGTACTGACGGGCAGCAGACACCGCCCGATCAGCGCGCAGAACGATTGATCGCTGCGCTGGTATTTGCGGCTAAAAGTGATGGTCATATTGATGAGGCTGAACAGGCTGCAATTGAGAAACATATTCAGCAGGCGGGCTATGGCGCACAGGCGGAAAGCCTGATTAAGCAGGCGATGGCGCGTCCGCTCGATCCGCAGTGGCTTGCGGCCGGGGTAAAAAATGAAGAGGAGGCGCTGGAACTCTATGTGCTCAGCTGTGCAGCTGTCGATATCGACCACTTTATGGAGCGCAGTTATCTCACCGCGCTGGGCGATGCGCTGAATATTCCGCAGGATGTGCGTGACGGGATCCAGCGAGACATCGCCGCAGAATCTGCTGGCTGAGAGGTCGGAAACAGCTGCGCCTGCGGCAGTTCTGGCATTCCCGCCTGATTGGTGCCACGCTTGCATAAAACGATTTCTCCGGGAGAAACCGCGTTATGAAACAGCCGCAGGCAAAAAAAGTTCCGCATGTCATGACGTTGCATGGCGATACGCGCACCGATGATTACTTCTGGCTGCGCGACGACGATCGTGAAGACCCCGGCGTGCTCGCCTATCTGCAGGAGGAGAACCGCTACGGCAGGGCGATGATGGCGTCGCAGAATGCACTGCAGGAGAAGGTGCTGAAAGAGATTGTCGATCGTATTCCGGGTCAGGACTATTCCGTGCCCTATACCAAAAACGGCTTTCGCTATCAGCGCCGCTATGAGGCCGGTAACGAATATGCAGCGTTTTATCGTCAGCCGGTTGAGGGGGGAGCGGACGCACCCTGGCAGCTGCTGCTTGACGGCAACAGGCGCGCTGCGCACAGCGACTTCTACACCATGGGAGCGCTTGATATCAGCCCGGACAATCAGGTTATGGCACTGGCGGAAGATTTTTTATCGCGCCGTCAGTATGGTATTCGCTTTCGTAACCTGCAGAGCGGCAGCTGGTATCCTGAAGTATTACATAACGCCTCATCCAGCGTAGCCTGGGCAAACGACTCGCGTACGCTTTACTATGTGCGCAAACATCCGAAAACGCTGCTGGCGTATCAGATATGGCGCCATGAACTGGGCCATCCGCAGAGTGATGACCAGCTGGTGTATGAAGAGAAAGATGAGAGCTTTCATCTTAGCGTGCATAAAACCACGTCAGAACACTTTATTCTAATTGCGCTCTTCAGCACCACCACCAGTGAGATCCTGCTGCTGGACGCGGAGTATCCTGACGCACAGCCGCAGGTATTCTGCCCGCGCCGGCGCGATCACGAATACAGCATCGACCACTATAACCACAATTTTTATATCCGCTCGAACCGCGACGGCAAGAATTTCGGTCTCTACCGCAGCGCCTGGCTGGCGGAGCAGCGCTGGGAGACGCTGATACCGGCGCGCGAGCACGTGGTTCTGGAGGATTTCCAGCTGTTTCGCAGCTGGCTGGTGGTGGAGGAGCGCCAGCGCGGCGTCAGTACGTTGCGACAGATTAACCGCGCCAGCGGCGAGAGCTATGGTATTGCGTTTGACGATCCCGCCTATGTGACCTGGCTGGCGTTTAACCCCACGCCGGAAAGCGATACGCTGCGCTACGGCTACTCCTCAATGACCACGCCCGATACGCTGTTTGAACTGAATATGGAGACCGGGGAGCGGCGCATACTCAAACAGACGCCGATACCCGGCTTTGATCCGGATGAGTATAAAAGTGAGCACCAGTGGATCAAAACGCGCGACGGTACCGAAGTGCCGGTGTCGCTGGTTTATCATCGGAAATATTTTCAGCGCGGTAAAAATCCGCTGCTGGTTTATGGTTATGGCGCCTACGGCAGCACAATGGAGGCGAACTTTAGCGCCAGCCGCGTCAGCCTGCTGCAGCGCGGTTTTATCTATGCCATTGTGCACGTGCGCGGAGGGGGCGAGCTGGGCCAGCAGTGGTATGACAGCGGCCGTCTGATGCATAAGATGAACAGCTTCACCGATTTCATCGACGTGACGCAGGGGCTGGTGGCCAAAGGCTATGGCGATCCGCAGCGTCTTTACGCCATGGGCGGTAGCGCTGGCGGGCTGCTGATGGGCGCGGTTGTCAACATGGCACCGACTCTGTTTCACGGCGTGGTAGCGCAGGTGCCGTTTGTGGATGTGGTGACAACTATGCTCGATCCCACTATCCCGTTAACCACCGGCGAGTATGATGAGTGGGGCAATCCGGAACAGCCCGACGCCTATCACTACATCAGCCGTTACAGTCCCTATGATAATGTGACCGCGCAGGCGTATCCGCATCTGCTCATCACCACGGGACTGCACGATTCACAGGTGCAGTACTGGGAGCCCGCCAAGTGGGTGGCAAAGCTGCGCGAATATAAAACCAGTGACGCGCTGCTGCTGCTCTGTACCGACATGGACTCCGGCCACGGCGGTAAGTCGGGACGCTTTAAATCCTATGAGGGCGTTGCGCAGGAATTTACCTTCCTGATTGCTCTGGCGCAGGGCAGCCTGCCGGATCGGGTAGATTACTGATCGTCTTTGACATATTTACGCAGCGCCTGCCGCAGCGGCGGGCGCAGATCGCGGACATTGTCCAGTACCCAGCGCAGATAACCCGGATCGCGGCGCGCAATAGCGCTGATACTCTGTCCGCGATATTTGCCAAACGGGAAGGTATCTCCGGAGAGCGCAGCCGGTTCAGTCTGGCTTACCATCTCTGCCGGACTCCAGCCGGAGATCTCCATAATACGGATCAGCAGGGCGGCAGTGACGTAGCAGTCATAAAGCGCGCGGTGTGCATGCAGGTCTGCAGGCGGCGTCACCTCAAGTTTCAGGCTGTGCCGCAGCGCCTGATTACCATATTTAATGCCGGGCCACAGTTTGCGCGCCAGCGTCATGGTGCAGATCCATTCGCCCGGCATGGCGGGCAGCATGCGGCGGTCAAAGCTGGCGTTGTGTGCCACATAGTGCGGGCTGCCGTGATAGCGGCTGATGATCGCTTCTATCGGGGGGTTATCCGCCACCATCGCTTCTGTAATGCGGTGCACCATCATCGCCTGGCGGCTGATAGGGCGATCCGGGCAGACCAGATTGCTCATCGGATTGACAATCTGCCCGTCAATAACATCCACGGAGGCGATCTCTACCACGCCGCCCTGCAGGCCGCAGGTTTCTGTATCTATCACGCGTAACATAGATTATTTCTGCTTAGGTTCGTAGGGCAGGCGGGAAAGGCTGAGCGAAGCCTGGCGATAGTGCATCAGGCGCTGACGAAACCAGTCGCGCAGCGCTTCCGGCTGCTCGCGTTCAACCATCTCCGCCACCACCGGCATATTGTAGCGCTCTTTAAACGCGACGCCTGCTGCTGCCAGCTCAACGTTGACTTTGTCTTTCTCGTCCTGCGACAGCTGTGCAAGATTATAACGCATGCTTTTCTCCTGATAATCAGCGGCAAAAATAATGGTTTCATGCAGCAGGATCAAGGGCAACCGGATCGCACTGCAGGTCTCGACACGCTGAATCGGGCGGCGTATCCTGCTGCCACATCAGCGGCAGCGCCGGAAAACCCGCCGGGTAATCTGTCTGCCTGCCGTGTCAGTGAAGATGAAATGAGGTCAATATTTTGCTGAAAAAAGTGATCCCTGCCTGCCTGCTGCTGGCGCTCTGCAGCCAGGCGCTGGCGGGCGAAATTATTACGGTCAGTCGTTTTGAAATCGGTAAGGCAAAGTGGCCCTTCACGCGTGAAGAAGTGATGCTGACCTGTGAAAAGGATGGCGCACTGTTTGCCATTAACCCCAGCACGCTGCTGCAGTACCCGCTGAATGAAAAAGCGCTGGCGCGTGCCGATGCGGGGCAGGGCACGCTGCAGTCGATTAATACTATTCTGGCAGATGATAAGGCGCATCCCGGCAGTAAAATGTCGCTGCAGCCGATTATCGATCGCGCGCAGCAGCTGTGCGTTAAGTAAAAGCCGGCAGACGCCGCCGTCAAAAAGCGTTGCGGGCGTCTGGTAGTGCCAGCGCGATCACAGAGTTGGCAGCTTTCCGGCTCGCCTCAGGCTGCTTGCTGGACAATGTTCGCCGTTGGACTACCTTTAAAAGGCAAGGCACCTCGCCTTCAAAAATGCCAACTTTTAGCGCACGGCTCACTACGAGCCATTTCCCTGGACCCGATACAGGAATCGTATTGGGTCTTTTTTTTATGTTTATAAAAGGGCGCTATACAGTATAAAGTGGCAGCAGATGCTGTCTGTTGAACTTTGAGCCTTATGACAATTTTATCAGTCAGATTGCTCAGCGTTTTGCATCAAAGCGACAGTAAGAAATCTTTTTGACTTCCCGGCTGGCTGAAGCAAGCTGTACAATACAGATTGTATGATGCAGATTTTTGTAAGAACGCGGTTTGCAGGTTACGTTGCAACATAAGCCATTGTTTGCTGACGTAGTAAGAATATTATGCGATCCTATCCTGTGCGCTGAAGCGGGCAAATGATAGAACAGTGTATTAAAGACAAAAAATCGAATTAATATGCTAAATATCTAATAAATAATGCTTTTATCTCTTGGGTGATTTTTAATTAATTTCCATCTCTGCTTTTTATGAACGTTTAAAAAAGATTCAGGTTTGCCACTTATGATATATGACTGCTTTTTATACTATGACGAAGATATGCTGCTGGAATTGAGACTCAACACGCTTTATGATTATGTTGATAAATTTGTGATAGTAGAGTCGTTGTATACTTTTACGGGAATTAGAAGAGAAAAACTTCATTTTGATATAGAAAAGTTTAGCAGTTTCAGAGAAAAAATAATCTATATTGTCAACGACAGTATCCCAAAAATTCATCAACATAGCTTTCAGTCAAATAGCTCGTATGTTGAAGCTGGTAGTTCTGATCCGTGGGAAAACGAAACAACCGCACGCAATACCATTATGAAAGGATTAACTGAAGCTGGCGATCAGGATATAATTATGGTGTCAGATGTTGATGAAATACCGCGTCCTGCTGCACTACAGTGCTTCAGTCACAGACATCTTTGTACAGTACTTCATCAGAATTTTTATAACTATAAATTCAACGTGCAGGTATTGAATGAGGATGGCTCTCCCCGCCTGTGTAAACTACCTAAAATGACAACGCTGAAAAACCTGAAAGGTTTTTTCCGTAGTCAGCCAGAACTGCTGCGCAATGTTAAGCGTAAAGGTACGCCCATTCGCGACAGCTGGTGGCGCTGGCAGTTGCTTAAAATTTCTACGCACACAGTGAAGGATGCTGGCTGGCATTTTTCCTGGGTGATGACTGATGAACGGATCAGCGAAAAGATGGCTACTATTTCACATACCGAGCACAACGTACCGGAATTTAATAACCCGGATCATATAAGACACTGTGTAGAGCAAAACATAGATCTCTGGAATCGCTCACGGAAAATGGTTGTCAGGCCAATGACTTCTGCTTATATGCCAGAATGGCTGGTTGTTAACCAGAAGCGGTTTATGGATTACATAAAGCCTGTCTGAGATGGAATGAAAACCATTTGAACTTGCAGTGTCGGATAAACAGTCTACGCTTAAAGAGTAACAACTCAATGCGCCGCATCTAACGACGGACTGTTTGCTAATCAATGATGATCAACAGGCGCACCAATTCAGGGCTCTGCTTCGGCAGGGCCTTTTCTTTGCCCGCTGCTGGCCTGAATGTACAGGCAGTAGCGGGCAAAGCGCTCACTCCAGCAGATAAATACCCGCAACGAGTGTGCCAACAGAAATAATATGCAGTAGCTCAGTCATGATTCGCCCTCCCGGATATGTACAGACAAAGTCAAGGACGGATATCACACTTCGTCAAATTTAATCATGCCGGGTGATTATTCTGAAACAGCGCTATCGTCCTGCGTTTTGTCTGAATTCAGCGTGACGGCGGTGATGCCGACAGATCGCTAACTGATTAAGTTCAGAGAATAAAGTGGCTTGCCTGCCGCACTAACTTCGGATTGCGTTGTCTCGAGTACAGATGTTTTAGTCCGTATCGATCTTAAAAACACAGCAAAACTCTTTTTTTGTACTATATTGTTATAGCAAAGGGTGAGTTTTGTAAAAAAGTCATGCTGTACCTTCAACAATAAACAGACAGGCCGCGGCAGGCCGTTTTAAACCAAAGGATATAAAATTATTTCAGTTTCAATTTCTATGCGTTGTCCACACTGTCTGGGCTCGCAGTATCGCAAATCCGCATTTGACGTTTCTGAGAAGAATCCGGCGGGTGCTAAGTGCATATTCTGCAAAACAGCGATGGTTGCTCTTAACCCTGCGGCGATGAATACGTTAGCTAAGCTTAAAACAAATAACGATATGCTTCACAGATAACCGATCTCTGCCACGCAAAAGGCCACCCCAGGGTGGCCTTTTTACGTTTTGCTGACGGCAACATATATACCGATGGCTACAGAATAATCCAGCGCCTGGCAGGCGCTCAGGCTTCAGGCTGGCCTGCCGGGCCTTTGCTCATCGGCCCACCGGGCACCGGATGCTCCATCGGCGGAGCAGGGCGGCCATCCGGACCCAGCGGGCGTTCCGGCTGCTGACAACCGGCCAGCATCAGCAGACTGGCAGAAATAATTAATCCACTAAAAAACAGCTTCATCAGAGACTCCTTGATTAACAGGCAACCCGGCGTTGCACATTAATCCTGGCTGATAAATCTGTGTGATGACAGCAGCGGCTGGCTTAATTTCATCGCCCTGATTAAAACAGCTGTAGGGCCAGATTTTTATCTCAGACGTCGCCATTCATGGCGTCATTGCTTCTGTTGCCTATACTTAGGTTCTTAATGACAGGAGGCGAGCATGTTCAAACATAACAGTAATGACGAGCGTAAACATGAGGGCGATGTAGCCAAAGGATTGCCTGAAGCGGCTCCCTCTGCCGGGAATGCATATGAAGAGGATGACCATCCGGTTCAGGACGCGCCGGATGAGCATGGCGAAATTCCCCGTACGCGCGACAGCAGTGAAGATGAAAAGAAAGATCCCTGGGAAGATAAAGGGAAATAACGCGTAGACGCTAAATAAGCGTGGTGTGGCATTTATCTTTTTTTCTGCGGCTGGCGCACATATTCCTCAGGCTGCCGCAGAGTGTTACACAACAGTGCCTATACTGAACATACCCAACCCAGGGTCAGGAGGTAAATATGTCAGAACGTCCAGAAGATATTCAGCCTATCCCCGATGATGGACAGGCACCCGGTGCAGATGAAGATTTGCCCATGGATGATGGTGCCGTACCCAATGATGACGCGCTTCCTGTGGATGACACGCGTAAAATCTGATCGGGATGTATTTACCACTCAGTTAACCCGTATGGCCTGACGCTATACGGGTTTTTTATGAGCAATTTTCTGGCTGTATTGGAGATTAGGAAAGAGTAAAGCAGCGTTATACCGCCTGAAATGCTATAAAATGTCCGGGTTTCTTATATTTCAGGACAGATCATTAATGGCAGATACACACTATTTACTTTGGGTCATGACAGGGACGCTGACGATTCTCAGCCTGTTTATTGGTGCAATTGTCGGACAGGCGAAAACCCGCCGGCTGGGTATCATGACCTTTGCCGGCCTCTGGGCATTTTTTATGCTGGCAATATTTTTGATAACCCGCTAACCCACTATCAGCAGATGCACCAGCCGGGCCAGCGATTCCAGCAGCAGCAGGCTGCCGGTCACCAGCATAATCAACACAATGATAAACTGCTTACGGCCCTTCATGCTGTGCTCTCCATGGGCGACGCCATACCGGCATTACACTATGCCGGTTGGGTTAAACTGACGCTCAACCATCAGATTATGAGCCGCAGCCCGCTAGCGAAACAGCCGGCCGTCACGTACCAGCTCGCGCGGATAGCTGTTTTTAATGCGGTTGCCCACTTTTTTAGCCAGCCCAAGCGGTTGCTGTTGCCAGGTGACGATGACCTCATCCCGGTCAGGCAGCGTCTCCGGATGGATATCCTGTCCGCGATACCAGCTCTCCGCTTCCGCTTCATTCAGCGCAAACGCCAGCGATGCATCAGGCCGGGCCAGCGCCATCACCGCCTCATGCTGCCAGCGGTAGCCTTTAGGAAAGGTTTCAGCCAGTTTCAGACCGATGCGTGAGAAGCGCACCTTATTCAGCCACTGCTCGGCGCTGGCAGGAAACAGCCACAGCTCTTTATCACGCTGCCAGAGCGTCAGGCTCTCATCCCACTGCAGGCCCACTTTAGCCGCTGCCTGCATTACCTCCGCGCTGAATTTTCGGCTGGCGGGCGCAAACGGCAGTTTACCGAGTTTATAGCCTGGCGCCGGCAGTGGCGGCACGCTGGCGGTTTTACGCAGACGCGCGACGAAAAATCCTTCGCTGTCGAAGCGGTGCGGAAACACGTGCAGATAGCCTTCCGGCGTCAGGGCAGCCTCTGCGCCGGCAAACAAATCCTGCAGCGACAGGATCTCAATGGCGTCGGGATAGCGTGCCAGCAACCAGGCTATGACCTGCTGATTCTCAATAGTGTTAAGGGTACAGGTGGAGTAGATCAGCACGCCGCCAGGTCTGAGCGCGTGAAAAGCGCTGTCGATAAGATCGCGCTGGGTCGCCGCAATCGCCTCGGTGCTGGCCAGCGTCCAGTTGCGCAGCGCATCCGCATCTTTACGCACCACGCCTTCGCCTGAGCAGGGGGCATCAAGCAGGATGGCGTCGAACTGTTCCGGCAGCGCTGCGCCAAACACCCGACCATCGAAATGCGTCAGCGCTACGTTGCTGACGCCGCAGCGGCTGATATTGGCATGCAGGACTTTGACCCGGCTGGCGGAGTATTCATTGGCGAGGATCGCGCCGCGATTATGCATCAGCGCCGCCAGCTGCGTGGTTTTGGACCCGGGTGCCGCCGCCATATCCATAACCTGCTGTGCGTCCGGCGCGGCGGCAAACAGCGCCGTCACCGGCAGCATCGAGCTCGCTTCCTGAATGTAGAACAGACCGCTGAGATGTTCAGCCACGCTGCCAAGCGGCAGGCTCTCATCATCGCGCTCGATCCAGAATCCCTCTGCACACCAGGGAACCGGCGTCAGCCGCCAGCCATACTGTGCCGTGCGGGCAAGAAAATCAGCTACGCTGATCTTCAGCGTATTCACGCGCACACTTTTACGCAGCGGCTGCTGGCTGATAGCAAGAAAGCGTTGCAGGTCAGCTTCATCAGAGAGGCTGGCACGCATGAGGGTAATGAACTCTTCAGGAAAACGACTGGACACAACAATTTACCGCGCTGACAAATGATGGGCGCAGTGTAGCACGCGCAAAGAGAACGGGCAGCCTGCTGGCTGCCCGGTTGTTTAGCGCGGAGCCGGGATAGCGGTACCCCAGTCACGCCACGCTTTCGGCGCTTCATCCTGCAGCAGGAAGTGTTTGTTGGCGCCTGCCTGCGGTGCCAGCGGCACGGTTGGCGGCGTAGCGAACTGAATGCCGCCGCGAATAAACTGCTGGAAGGTGCCGGTTTTCACCACGCCGCCAATCAGGCCAAAATCGAGGTTATAGCCGGATGCCAGCCAGAATACTGAGTTGTTCCGCACCAGATGCTGATACTTTTTACTGATGCGCAGCGCAATCTGCACCCGATCGGCCATATTACCCAGCGAGGTGCCGGTGACCGTACCGACCTCAACGCCGCGGAACAGAACCGGCGTGCCCAGGGAGAGCGAGCCCGCCTCGGCGGCATCGACATAAATGTTCAGGCCGTTCAGGTAGCGCGAGTCGGTAATTGTGCTTTCCTGCAGCTCGAAGCTGCGCGCCATCGCACCTTTGCCGGGATCGACGTTGACATAGGGCTGCAGAATCGTCTCCAGATGGTTGACACCTGCCGCAGAAATTTCCGGCGACACCACTGAGAAACGGCTGCCCGTGCGGGCAAAGTCCTGCACATACTCCGGATAGAGCACGGCTTTAGCGACCACCTGATTGTTATCCTGACTCAGCGCCAGCGACTCCACCTGACCGACGTTAATACCGAGATAGCGCACCGGCATGCCTGCTGCCAGCTTACTGCCGTCGTAGGTGTGCAGGGTGATCTGGCTGCCGACGGCGCGCGCTGCGGTTTCTGACGCATAGAGCACGCGCTTAACGCCTTTTTTCGCCTGCGCACCGGTCAGATTGTCAAAGCTGATGGCGCCTTTCAGCGCCCGGTTAATCGGCGACGCCTGCACGGTCAGACCGCTGCCGTTAAGCTGCACTTTCGCACCACCTTCGGCCCAGAATACGCTTTTGCTGGTCAGCAGCTTGCGATACTGCGGCTGGATATGCACTGCAATATCAAACGCATCCGCACGCGGCACCACATCGACCACTTCACCGACTTCAAACTTACGGTAGAGCACCACCGAGCCCGCCTGCACGTCCGGCAGGCTGGTTGCCGTCAGCGTCAGCGTGGCAGGTGGCTGATTGCCGGTGATCCCTTCAGCAGCACGCTCGGCGTCTGCATAAAGCGGGTAGCGGCTGGAGGCTTTCCCTTTTGCGCCGGGATCGAGACGAATACCGCCATCCACCCATTCACGTGCGCTGGCACCCAGCACCTGCATACCATCCAGGCCAAATTTTACGTTCAGGCGGCTATTGACGATAAACTTGCTGTCAGCGTGCACCAGCTGACGATATTCAGGATTAATCGCCACCACGAAATTGATGCCGTTCTCGTCCAGTTTACGCGAGATCACCTGACCAATCTTCATGCCATAGATCACCAGGGGCTGGCCGGCATCGATACCGTAAGTTTCCGGCGCGCTAAGCTGTACCGTCAGGACATCCGGTTTCTGTAGCAGCGTTTCGCTGGCGGGCAGCACGCTGAAATGGTCCTGCGGTTCGCCGTCACCGGGCACCAGCTCCAGCGTGTTACCGGTGAGCAGGCTGCTCAGGCTGGTGTCAGTGAGGCTGAGTTTTGGTGCGCGCATCTCAATACGTGTTCCGCTGCGCATCAGTCCGGTCACTGAGGGATCAATCGTCAGTTCGCCAGAGACTTTGCCGTCAGGCAGCAGCGTAAGTTTGGTCAGGGTGCCTACTTCCAGTCCCTGATACATCAAAGGGGTACTGTTGGCTTTGAGGTTGTCGCCGCCAGGCAGATCGAGGTTGATCAGCACGCCGCGCTGGCTGTGCGCCAGATCCGGATAGAGCTGATAGTTCTGCTCGCTCTCGGCCGGTTCGCCTTTTTCCGGTGAATCAAACGCAATAGCACCGTTTACCAGCGCGGCCAGACTCTCCAGCTTCACCTTCGCGCCGCTCAGGCTGACATCTGCATCAATACCGGAAACATTCCAGAAGCGGCTCTGCTTTTTGATCAGATTGATAAAGCGCCGCTCGATCAGCACATCAATGGTGACGCCATCAGTATTGCTATTAAGGCTGTAGTCATAGACGTGACCCACCGGGATTTTTCGGTAGTAGACCAGCGAGCCGGTATTAAGCGAACCGAGATCGGGCGCATGCAGATGGATGAGCAGCTCGCCGGTATTGACCCGGTATTTAGGCTGCGTATCAAGCGCGGTGAAATGGTCGCGCTCTTTGCCATCGCCAGGCATCATACCGATGTAGTTACCGCCCACGAGCGCATCAAGACCGGAGACGCCGGCAAGGGAGGCTTTTGGCGTCACCAGCCAGAATTGCGTATTCTCGCGCAGGGCGTCGCGCATATCGCTTTTGATGCTCGCTTTGATACGAATACTGCGATAATCATCACTCAGCTCAATGCCCTGCACAGTACCGACCTCCACGCCCTGATAGCGAATCGGCGTGCGGCCCGGCACAATGCCGTCCGCCGTCTGAAAGTTAATGGTAATGGTGGTACCGCGCTCCTGATAATTGGTCCATAAAAGCCAGCCGGCAATCAGCAGGGCGATAACGGGCAAAAGCCAGAATGGCGACAACTTGCGTTTGTTACGCACGGTTGCGCTAGTCGGTGTAGTCGGCGTTTCCTGTTGCATGTGCATCCCAGATCAGGCGGCTATCCAGCCACTCAACAGCCATAATAGTCAGGATTACCGCTGCGCCGAAGTAAAACGCGGCAGGTCCCATGGTAAAAGCCAGCAGCTGATCGCGATTGACCAGCGACATGGTTAAAGCAATAACGAACAGATCCAGCATCGACCAGCGTCCCACCCAGGTCACTACGCGCAGCAGCCGGATGCGGGTTTTCAGCCCCTGTTCGCATTTGAAGTGAATGCTGAGCAGCAGCGTCAGCATCACCAGCACTTTGGTGAAAGGCACCAGGATACTGGCGATAAACACCACCGCAGCGATGGGAATATTGCCTGAGCCCAGCCCAAGGATACCGGAGAAAATAGTGTCTTCGCGCCGCGAACCGTTCACAAACACCACGGAAATTGGCAGCAGGTTGGCCGGTATCAGCATCACAATCGACGCAATCAGTGCTGCCCAGGATTTTTGCAGACTGTGGCGACGGCGAAAATCAAGCGGCGTGTGGCAGCGGGTACAGCGACCACGCTCATCGGGCATACCGGTGTGATGACAGTTGAGGCATACCTGCCAGCGCTCCGGTGGCGCGGTTGGGGTGGTCTGGGGATAGTAATGCTCCCAGAGCTCTTCCACATTAAGATGAATAATAGTGAGCAGGCTTAACAGGGTCAGGGCTACGTAAGCGGCCAGACCGTAACCCAACGCCAGCGAGGCGTAATCCTGAACTTTGATAGAGGCTACGCCGATACCCACCAGGTAGATATCCAGCATCACCCACTCTTTCAGCCGCTCAAGCATCAGCAGCACCGGTCGCAGATTCATGCCCAGCCGGTTGCCAATCCACAAATAGCTGATGCCGGCAACCAGCGTCACCGGAGCCCCGATAGTACAAAACGCGACCATGGCGGCCGTCAGCACGTTACCCTGCTGCGCCATCTGCAATACGCCTTCCAGCAGACTGGCGTTTATGCGCATGCCAAGCAGGCGGATTTCAACCAGGGGCAGGCTGAAAGCAAAGGGCATCAGCACCAGCATTGTCACTGCCATCGCGGTCAGACGACGCATTGACCAGTCACGGCCATTCTGAATTTTGGCGTGACAGCGCGGGCAATAAGCCGTTTGATGCGATTTCACATCCGGTAAGGAAAAAAGGGTATCGCATTGGGGGCAACGCTGATAACGTGCGTGGGGCAAGCTCTGGCTGATAGCGTGAATTTTCATAAGTGACGCGAGTGGCCCATCATTCGTTACGGTTGCCGGCAGTCTGAACAGAACATGCAGCCTGCACTATCTTGTGGTACGAGATCAGTCTCAATCATAGCGTGCTAAGGGTATAGCAACTTATTCAATGATTCACCTTGTTGGGCTGGATTATTAGTGCTTATTTTAACAACTGAGGGAAAACTGATACCTCTCAGTGATGAATTATGGTTGATCAATGAACAAAAAAGCCTTTTACGAGGAATTAAATCGTGATGCCCGGGCGCTGCTGGCGGGCGAAACCTCTTTTCTTGCCGCGCTGGCTAACTGCAGTGCGCTGCTGTTTGAGCGTCTGGAGGGGGTTAACTGGGCAGGCTTCTATCTGCTGACTGAAGAGAATACGCTGGTCCTGGGTCCGTTCCAGGGCAAGATTGCCTGCGTGCGTATCCCGGCAGGTAAAGGCGTTTGCGGTACGGCAGTGGCTGAAGAGCGCGTGCAGCGCGTGGATGACGTTCATGCGTTTCCCGGTCATATCGCCTGTGACGCCGCCAGTAACGCAGAAATCGTGATTCCTCTGAAAGTGAATGGCCTGCTTGCAGGCGTTCTTGATATCGACAGTACGCTTTATTCCCGCTTTGATAGTGAGGATGAAGCAGGGCTGACAGCCCTTGCCGACGGGCTTTGTGAGGTGCTGGCGAACAGCAACATCGAAAAATTTATTGCGCTGTCGCATAGCTAATCGTCTGGATTGCATGGCATTTGGCGATGTTGTCATTATAATGTCGCCTGTTCATGCCCGCTCTGGTCGGCAAATCCGTTGTAATCAGGAAATTTCATGGAAAATCAACCTAAGTTGAATAGCAGTAAAGAAGTCATCGCCTTTCTGGCGGAACGTTTTCCGCACTGCTTTAGCGCTGAAGGTGAAGCGCGTCCGCTCAAAATCGGTATCTTTCAGGATCTGGTCGAGCGCGTTCAGGGCGAAGATAGTCCGAGCAAAACGCAGCTGCGTTCAGCTCTGCGTCTTTATACCTCCAGCTGGCGTTATCTTTACGGTATCAAAGCCGGCGCAACGCGTGTCGATCTCGATGGCAACGCCTGTGGCGTGCTGGATGAGCAGCACGTAGAGCATGCGCGGAAGCAGCTGGAAGAGGCAAAGGCACGCGTTCAGGCGCAGCGTGAGCAGCAGCGGGCGAAGAAGCGCGAGGCGGGAGAGGAGAGTGCAGAGCGTCGTCCGCGTAAGCCAGCACCGCGTAAAGCGGCTGAAGGTGAGACGCCGCGTAAGCCGCGCCCTCAGACGCCACGCACCGGTGCTGCAGAACGCAACGCCGCACCACGTCCGCCGCGGGCAAAACCCGTTACCGACACCTCAGCTTTGCAGCCAGGCCAGAGTATTAAAGTCAAAGCAGGCAAAAGTGCTATGGACGCCACCATTCTTGAAATCACTAAAGATGGCGTTCGGGTACAGCTTGCTTCAGGCCTGGCAATGATTGTGCGCGCAGAACACTTGCAGTTCTGAAACGGAGGCCCGACCCTGGCATGAACAGCTTTTTTAAGATCGGTATGATCGCGGGCCTGCTGCTGGCAGGCCCCTCCGTTGCCGCAGACAATATCACGCGTGCAGACCAGATCCCGCAGTTACATGAAGAAGCGCAGCATCCCACGGTCAGTGAGCGGGTTACATCGCGCTTTACCCGCTCTCACTACCGTCAGTTCGATCTGAATCAGGATTTCTCAGCAAAAATTTTTGATCGCTATCTGAACCTGCTGGATTACAGCCATAACGTGCTGCTGGCATCAGACGTTGCGCAATATGCGGACAAAAAAACCACGCTCGGCGACGAGCTGCGCAGCGGCAAGCTGGATCTGTTTTACGCGCTCTATAACCTGGCACAAAAACGCCGTTTCGAGCGCTATCAATATGCGCTGACGGTGCTGGATCGTCCGATGGATTTCAGTGGCAATGACACCATTGATATCGACCGGGCGAAAGCACCGTGGCCAAAGAGCACCGCAGAGCTGAACGCGCTCTGGGATGCCAAAGTTAAATATGATGAGCTCAGCCTGAAGCTGGCGGGCAAAGATGACAAAGAGATCCGCGAAACGCTGACTAAGCGCTACAACTTTGCCATCCGTCGCCTGGCTCAGAGCAACAGTGAAGATGTCTTCCAGCTCGCAATGACCGCCTTTGCTCATGAGATCGATCCCCACACCAACTACCTCTCCCCGCGCAATACTGAGCAGTTCAACACCGAGATGAGCCTGTCGCTTGAGGGGATTGGTGCCGTGCTGCAGATGGATGATGACTACACGGTCATCAACTCTATGGTCGCTGGCGGTCCGGCAGCAAAAAGCAAATCGATTACCGTTGGCGATCGCATTGTCGGCGTGGGTCAGCCAGGCAAGCCTGTTGAGGATGTTATCGGCTGGCGGCTGGATGATGTGGTATCGAAAATCAAAGGACCTAAAGGCAGCAAAGTACGCCTTGAGATCCTGCCTGCCGGTAAAGGCACCAAAACCCGGACCGTAACGCTCACGCGTGAAAAAATCCGTCTGGAAGATCGGGCGGTCAAAGGCACGGTGCATAACGTCGGCAAAGAAAAAGTGGGCGTGCTGGATATTCCGGGCTTCTATGTCGGTCTGACTGACGATGTCAAAGTGCAGCTGCAGAAACTGCAAAAGCAAAATGTGGACAGCGTTGTTATCGACCTGCGAACCAACGGCGGCGGTGCACTGACTGAAGCGGTCTCTCTCTCCGGACTCTTTATTCCGGGCGGCCCGGTAGTCCAGGTCAGGGATAACAATGGACGGGTGCGTGAAGACAGCGATACCGACGGCATTGTTTACTACAAAGGCCCGCTGGTAGTGCTGGTCGACCGGTTCAGCGCGTCAGCCTCGGAAATCTTTGCCGCGGCGATGCAGGACTATGGCCGGGCTCTGATTGTTGGTGAACCGACCTTCGGCAAGGGGACCGTGCAGCAGTATCGTTCTCTGAACCGCATTTACGATCAGATGCTGCGTCCGGAGTGGCCTGCGCTGGGTTCTGTTCAATATACCATTCAGAAATTTTATCGTATCAATGGCGGCAGCACGCAGCGTAAAGGAGTGACCCCCGATCTGCTGATGCCAACCGGCGTTGAAGCGGCAGAGACCGGCGAAAAATTTGAAGACAACGCGCTGCCGTGGGACAGCATTAATGCGGCAACCTATACCAAAACCGGTGATATCACCGCGCTGGTGCCGAAGCTGACGCAGTCCCATGCCGATCGCATTGCGCAGGATCGTGAGTTTCAGTACATCATGAAAGATATTGCGCGTTTCAATGCGATGAAAGATAAACGCAATATCGTGTCGCTCAATCTTGCCCAGCGTGAGAAAGAGAGTCACGAAGAGGACGCGCTGCGTCTGGAGCGTATTAACGCGCGTTATCAGATGGAAGGGAAAAAGCCGCTTAAGAATCTTGAGGCGCTGCCAAAAGATTATAAAGAGCCCGATCCCTATCTGGATGAGACGGTGAAGATCGCTAACGATCTGGCGCAGCTGGCCTCTTCTCAGCCCGCTGCCACTCCGGCGAAGTAATCCTGAAGCCGGTCACAAAACACCGCTACGGCGGTGTTTTTTTTTGCACTATACTCGCTAAATAAGTGGTCTGAGCAGTTTGCAACCGATCGCCTGAGTAGAATGTAAAGTTTTGTTTTTTTAGACACTTAAAGATTAAGGTCGCTTGAAAAGCCGCGCAATGAACATAGGATATATATCCGCGTACAAGCGCGTGAACAACTGAGGAAGATTAACATTTATGATGCGTATTGCTCTTTTCCTGATCACCAACCTGGCGGTGATGTTGGTATTTGGACTCATCCTGAGTCTGACAGGAATCCAGTCAAGCAGTGTTCAGGGCCTGATGATTATGGCGGGTCTGTTTGGCTTTGGCGGTGCGTTCGTTTCACTGCTGATGTCCAAATGGATGGCGCTGCGCTCCGTTGGCGGGGAGGTGATTACACAGCCCCGTAATGAGACCGAGCGCTGGCTGATGGAGACCGTGGGTCGCCAGGCGCAGCAGGCCGGCATTGCGATGCCGCAGGTCGCGATTTATCATGCGCCCGATATCAATGCCTTTGCGACCGGTGCACGCCGTGACGCGTCCCTTGTCGCTGTCTCAACCGGTCTGCTGCAGAACATGAGCCGCGATGAAGCTGAAGCCGTGCTGGCGCATGAGATCGCGCATATCGCCAACGGAGATATGGTCACCATGACCCTGATTCAGGGCATTGTGAACACCTTTGTTATCTTTATCTCGCGCATTATTGCGCAGGTTGCATCGGGCTTTCTGTCCGGCAACCGGGATGGTGAAGAGAGCAGCAACGGTAATCCGCTGGTCTACTTTGCAGTTGCAACGGTGCTGGAACTGCTTTTTGGTATCCTCGCCAGCATCATTACCATGTGGTTCTCACGCCACCGCGAGTTTCACGCTGATGCAGGATCGGCAAAACTGGTTGGCCGTGAAAAAATGATCGCCGCGCTGCAGCGTCTGAAAACCAGCTACGAGCCGCAGGAGCCAGGCAGCATGATGGCGTTCTGCATCAACGGTAAAAACAAGTCGTTCAGCGAGCTGTTTATGTCTCACCCGCCGCTTGATAAGCGCATCGAAGCGCTGCGCAGCGGGCAGTATCTGAAATAATCCGCTTAGCCGACGAAAAGAAAAGGCATCACCCTGGTGATGCCTTTTTTATTTGTGTGCGGGCAGCGTCAGGCCGCCGCGCGTGACTGGGTCAGCCGCACCAGACTTATCGCAGCGGCTGCGGAAGCAAAGCCTCCGGCAAGGATCAAAGAGGCGTGTGTGCCGCTGTCGCTGAACAGGTTAAACATCAGGGCCACCAGCGCTGCACCGGCACTTTGTCCTGTCAGCCGGGCGGTGCCCAGCATCCCGCTGGCTCCGCCGCTGCGGTTGCGCGGGGCAGCAGAGATAATGGTGTGATTATTGGGTGACTGAAACAGGCCAAAACCGGCACCGCACAGCATCATACGCCAGATGATATCTGCATCAGCAGGCTGCGCCGGGAGCATGGCCAGCAGAAACAGCCCGGCGGCAAACAGCGCCAGCCCCAGCCCGCCCAGCAGGCCGGCGTGATACTTCTCAATCAGACGTCCGGCAATCGGCGCCATCACCATTGTTGCCAGCGGCCACGGCGTCAGCAGCAGGCCGGTTGCCACTTCATCCCGGCCAAGCACGTTCTGCAGGTAAAACGGCAGCGATACCATCGCCAGCATCTGCGCGCAGAAAGAGCAGACGGAGGTGCCGATGGAGAGCGAGAACAGCGGCAGACGCAGCAGATCAACCGGTAGCAAGGGCACCGGCAGAGTTAGCTGACGCCGCACAAAGATAATACCGGTAACGATCAGCGCCGCCAGCTCGGTCACGATCAGGCTGGCAGGCTGCCCCTGCGAAAAGCCGCTCAGGGCAGTGATAAGTAACCCAAAAAACAGCGCGTTCATCACCGCGCTCGGAATATCGAACTTCTGCTGACGCGCTTTTTGCGGATTGTCAGGCAGAAAGCGCAGCGCCAGCCAGAGTGCGGCAAGGCCAAACGGGATATTAATTAAAAAGAGCCACTGCCAGCTGGCCACGGCCAGAATAGCCGCGGCTATAGTGGGGCCGGCGGCACTGGAGACCGCCACAATAAGTGAGTTGATCGCCATACCGCGTCCGAGAAACCTCTGCGGATAAATAATCCGGATTAGCGCGGTGTTGACGCTCATCAGCGCGGCGCCACCAAATCCCTGCAGCACGCGTGCCACGGTTAGCGTCGTCAGCGTGGAGGAGAGGGCGCAGAACAGCGATGTCGCGATAAACAGGACCAGGCCGGCCTGATAGATACGGCGGTATCCCAGCATATCACCCAGAAAGGAGAGCGACAGCAGCGAGATCACTATTGCGATCTGATACGCGTTAACTATCCAGATTGATTCAGCCGGGCTGGCGCTGAGATCGCGCGCTATCGTCGGCAGCGCTACGTTAGCGATAGCGCCATCGAGTACCGCCATCATAATACCCAGCGCAATCGTGATGATTGCGCCATAGCGCTGCGGCAGTGGAAGTCCATCCTGAGGGGCAATTGAAGGCATAATAGTGGTAAGTAAAGGAAGTGAATATCATCATGCTAATCAATTTAGCGCCGGAAAGCATCGCCGCAGGCGTGAAAAACCTCTATTTCGCTGATGCCGGCATAGCGAAAATGAAAACGGGCTCGCGCTGAGCCCGGAAGGGTTACTGGTTATCAATGACATCGCCGCTTTTTTTCAGCAGCGGACAGGCTGTTACACCGACAATTCCGCTATCGGTATGCAGATACCGGGCGGTCATCACGCCGCGTGCGGTCAGGTAGTTACACTCCAGGCCAAGACCCGCCGCTTTCTCAGCGCTGCCGGTCAGAACACCATAGCCGGTGAAGAGCAGAGCCAGCCACAGCAGGGCGAACAGCATCACCAGACGAATAAAATATTTCATTTCTATCTCCCGAAATTAAAAACGCGCCGCATCCGTTTGGCAATAAGCGCGACAGGCGTACCATGCCGTGCTTTACACGCCAATACGATCGGAGATAGCTGAAAGCGCTGCGGCAGGCAACTGCTTTTGTAGCAGAAGATATCTTTTCCTGGCGCAACGGGTAGAATTAGCGCCGTTAAATCCTTACTGATAGTCACCTGAGGCAGTTATGAACGAATTAGCCGCAAACTCCAGCCCGCTGCTGCACTATGGCATCGTGGCGCTCATTATCCTTGTGGCCTTTATCGTCTGGTTTTTTGTTAATCGCGCCAGCGTGCGAGCCAGCGAGCACCTGCAGCTGCTGGAAATGCTGGTGGAAGAGCAGAAAAAACAGACCGCACTGCTGCGTCGTATTGCGGAGGCGCAGGGAGAAACGTCATCCGCTGTACAGGATGACGAGGGCACGGCTTCACGCGACTTTATCCGGCTGATCCCGGAGCGCTGAGAATAAAAACGGAGAGGGCATGAGCCGCAAAAATCCCTGGTACGACGCCTCAAAAGCACACCATACCCCTGACGGGTTTTGCAATCCCGAAGGAGAACAGCGTAAGCCAGGTGATTTACAGCGCTGGCGTCGTGAACGCAAAGCGCAGCATCTCCCGCCGCCGCCTGCCAGCGGCTATGCTGATTTCAGCGCTCGCTGGTATCAGCAAGCCGATCTGAGCGGCAGCGACGATCGCATCTGGTGGCTGGGCCATGCCGCGCTGCTGCTGCGCCTTAAGCAGCGCTATATCCTGATTGACCCGGCTTTATCACCGCGTGCTTCGCCGCTGACCTTTGCCGGTCCTGAACGCCGGGTACCCTCACCGCTTGATGTGGCCCGGCTGCCGCAGCTCGACTATGTACTGATTTCACATAACCACTACGATCATCTTGACCGGGACACGATAAAGCGCCTGCTGCGCTGTTTTCCGGAGGTAAAGATGATGGTACCGCTTGGCCTGGGCGCATGGTGCCGGAAGCGGGGGGCCCGCAACGTCACCGAGATGGACTGGTGGGAGTCAGCAGATAGTCAGGATCTGAGCATTACTGCAGTGCCGGCGCGCCACTGGAGTATGCGCACGCTATGGGATCGCAATCGCTCGCTATGGTGTGGCTGGGTGGTGCGCTGCGGCACGCTCAACTTCTGGTTTTCCGGCGACAGCGGTTACAGCGATAGTCTGCTGCAGATCGCGCAACGGCTGGGGCCGTTTAATCTGGCCGCCTTGCCGGTTGGCGCGTATGCACCAGAATGGTTCATGAGCAGCCAGCATATGAACCCGCAGCAGGCCGTAGAATTATGGCAGTATGCCGGGCATCCATTAACGATACCTATACACTGGGGCGTGTATGAACTGGCTGATGAGGCGCTGGACGCGCCTCCTGCTGAACTGCAGCGTGTACTGGACGCAGCCGGAACGCCTCTGGCCGGACGATTCAGCCCGTGGCGGATAGGGGAGAGCCGGACGCTGTCAGATATTGAATGAGATTTTTCTTACCGGCGATGAATAGGGTGTACAGTTTTCTTAACCTGTCCGGGTTAGCGAGCTTATAAAAATAACAGATAAGTTCAGCAGGTTAATGCTTATATCCGGAGCGGCCGGATAATAATTTTCCCGGTTTTGGTGCAAAAGCGTTTTATAACCTTTACCCCGCTGGTTTAATTGTACAGTTTGTACATTAAGAGAAGCAGGCGCTGTTATTTTACAATGCAGGAATAAATAATCTTTTTCTGCCATAAAAGTGCAACACGTTTAACGTAGCGTTTCACGCCTGACGCAAATCGATGCGCTGCCGCTGCGCTTGACGTAGCTGTCGAAAACCGCTAGCCATCAAGGGTTTTGTGCGCCATTTCGTGTTTGCAGTTCCTGTTTTCGGGCGACGGTGCGCGGGTCTCAGATAATAATGTGCGACAAGTCGACCACTGTTTAAAAATGGCTTGCCATTATTTAGCGGATGTGTGATAACCATCAGCGGGTCAAACGAGGTACAGTTCTGTTTATGCATGGCATTTTCAGTAAAGAAGTTTTGAGTAAAGACGTTGACGTTGAATACCGCTTCCTTGCCGAACCTTAAATTAGTGCCTCATTCAGTAACGTCTCTGTTTCTCAGCAATACTGCCTCCGGGCAAAATAAACATTTAAAGGAATTTGCAAAATGGCAAAGATTAAAGGTCAGGTTAAGTGGTTCAACGAGTCTAAAGGTTTTGGCTTCATTACTCCTGCTGACGGCAGCAAAGATGTGTTCGTACACTTCTCTGCTATCCAGGGTAACGGCTTCAAAACTCTGGCTGAAGGCCAGCAGGTTGAGTTTGAAATCCAGGATGGCCAGAAAGGCCCTGCAGCGGTTAACGTTACCGCTATCTGATTTTCCGCTCAGCCCGGGTCACTGTACCTGCTGAAACGAATCCTAAGCCCTGCTCTCTGAGCGGGGCTTTTCTTTATCCTTTTTGTTACTCCTGCTTCAGGGTAAACTGCGCCGCTTATTGTTGAACCGGAGTCTGCTATGTCCCTGATCTGTCCCCTGTGCCGCCAGCCATTAACCCAGCAGCCGGGCGTGTTTCGCTGTGACGCTGGTCATCAATTTGACCGGGCCAGAGAAGGGTATGTCAATCTTCTGCCGGTGCAGCACAAGGGTTCGCGAGAGCCGGGTGACAGCCTGGAGATGCTGCAGGCGCGCCGCGCTTTCCTGGATGCCGGGCACTATCAGCCGCTGCGCGATCGCGTGGCAGCGATACTGGCGCAACGCCTGACGCGACCCGCGGCTCAGGTTCTGGATATCGGCTGTGGTGAGGGGTATTACACCAGCGCCATGGCCAGCGCGCTGCCTGACGCTGAAATCTATGGGCTGGATGTTGCCAAACCGGCTATCCGGATGGCGGCAAAACGCTATACGCAGGTACGGTTTTGCGTTGCCTCCAGCCAGCGGCTGCCGTTTGCCAGCGCGGTGCTGGATGCGGTGGTGCGCATCTATGCGCCCTGTAATGAAGAGGAGCTTAGCCGGGTGGTAAAGCCAGGCGGTTATCTGCTGACCGTTACGCCGGGTCCGCACCATCTGCAGCAGTTCAAGGCGCTAATCTATTCGCAGGTGCAGCTGCATGCTGCAGAAGAGAAAACCTATACCGGCTTTACGCTCTGTGAGTCGCAGTCTCTCAGCTATGACCTGACGCTCAGCGGCGCGGAAGCGGTAAGTCTGCTGCAGATGACGCCCTTTGCCTGGCGTGCAACGGAAGCGGTATGGCAGACGCTGGCAGAGGCAGAGCAGTTCCGCTGTGACGCGGATTTTACTCTCTCTCTGTGGCAGCGCGATTAGCGGGCGGCGAGGAGCGTATGCCAGATACGCTCCAGGTCATCCAGCGTATGCACAGCAATAAGCAGCCGGCGCCGCTCCAGCTGTATTACTAAAACCCCCTCCTGCGAGAGATTAATCGCGGCAATGCGCGCATAGCGGATCCAGATCCCGTTATCAAACAGGCCCTCCTGTTTCATCAGCAGCACCGGGCGACGCAGCCAGAATACCCAGAACGTCAGGGCGCACAGCACCATGATAAGCGTTGTCGTCAGCACCGGTCCTGCATCGCTGATATTTTTCCACAGCAGGATCAGCAGCAGTCCGATAAATATCGCGCTGTCGGGCAGGTGACGTCGTCGCAGTGCGACGCGCAGCAGAGTGACGCCTTTACGGCGCGGCAACACCACATCATGATAAATAGCAAACAGCAGCAGAGCGGCGATGCAGAACATCAGCAGCAGATCGGTCAGCGCCATTACCTCTCCTTTTTACACTCTGCCCATGTTACGCGTCCGGCCGGAGGGCGGTTTAGAGTCCCAGCAGGCCAATCGCGTAACCAATAATCCCGAGCGCAAAGAAACCGATGATGATCCACAGCGCGTTAACTTTGCGACGCAGCAGCCACATACAGCCAAATGTCAGCAGCAGCGGGATCAGGCCCGGCATAAGCTGGTCGAGAATCGACTGCACGGTGGTTACCGTGGTTTTCCCGGTCTGGTCGGTAATGCTGGATACCACCAGCGGCACGTTAACGTGGGTCCATTTATTGACCAGTGCGCCCATCACAAACAGGCCGAGGATCGAAGCGCCTTCGGTGAGCTTCTGCAGAAAACCGCCGCCCATATCGCTGACGATATCAACGCCTTTGCGATAGCCGTAAGCAACGCCGTAGTAGCGGGTCAGCAGGCGCACAACGTTAAACAGCACAAAAAACAGCAGCGGGCCCAGCAGGCTGCCGCTCATGGCAATCCCTGCACCAAGCGCGGCAAATACCGGCCGTACGGTGCCCCAGAAGATGGGATCGCCTACGCCTGCCAGCGGCCCCATCAGACCCACTTTAATGCCGTTGATGGCACCATCATCTATGGCGGCGCCGTTCGCCCGCTGCTCCTCCATCGCCATGGTGACGCCCAGTACCGGCGCGGCGACATAGGGCTGCGTGTTGAAAAACTCCAGATGACGCCGGATCGCCTGTTTACGAGCGTCGTCGTTTTCCGGGTAGAGGCGTCGGATCACCGGCACCATGGAAAAACAGAAACCGAGCGCCTGCATACGTTCAAAGTTCCATGACCCCTGAAGCAGGTTAGATCGTATGAACACGGCGCGGACATCACCGGAGGTGAGCTTTTTAGCTATTCGCGTGCTGTCAGCCATAGTGGCACCTGCTCCTAGTCAAGTTCATTATCAAGGTCGTTTTGCGAGGCACCTGCCGGCGCTGCGCCTGCGACCCGGTTATATTTCGGGGCGAGCTGGATATAGAGAATCGCCATCACGACGCCGATAACGCCCAGCGCAACCAGATTGAAATCAGTAAACGCGGCGGTGACAAATCCGAGATAGAAGAACGGCATCAGATAACCGGCGCGCATCATATTGATGACCATTGCGTATCCGACTACCACAATCATGCCGCCGGCGATATTAAGGCCGTTAGTGACCACCTCCGGAATGGAACTCAGCAGCGTATGCACGGCGCTGGTGCCGACAGAGATAGCGACAATCAGCGCCGGGATGGCGATGCGCATCGCCTGCAGCAGAAGGGCAGAGACATGGATCCAGGAGATAGCGGTGAGGTTACCTTTTGCGGCTGCGTTATCTGCCGCATGCTGAAACGCCACGGTCAGCGTTCGCACAAGAATGGTCAGCACCTGACCCGCTGCGGCCAGCGGGATCGCCAGAGCGATACCGGCACCGACGCTCTGACCGCCGGCAATCACCAGAATGGTGGATATGATGGAGGCGAGAGCCGCATCGGGCGCTACCGCCGCCCCGATATTCATCCAGCCCAGCGCAATCATCTCCAGCGTGCCGCCGATAATAATGCCGGTTTTCATGTCACCCAGCACGGCACCAATCAGGGTACAGGCCACCAGCGGACGGTGAAACTGAAACTCATCCAGGATAGAACCCATACCGGCAATACAGGCCACGATAAATATCAGCACAATCTGTAGCGTGGTTATTTCCATGTTGCATCTCCTCAGCACGCCCGCCGTAATGGCCGGGCGATAGCAAGTCAGGCGGTGGCCTTCGCAATCAGGTCCATCATAGTGAGTTTTTGATCGGTAGAGACTTTGCGTACCTCAAGCTCAATCCCGCGGGCGTTGAGCTGACGAAAAGCGGCAATATCTTTTTCATCTACTGAAACCGCATTATTGACCTGCGTTTTACCCTGACGAAATGCCATGCCGCCGATATTCACAGAGGTAATATTGACGCCCTGCGCAACCACGCGCTCAACGTCGGTGGGATTGGTAAACAGCAGCATGACGCGTTCGCCCGCATATTTGGGGTTATTCCAGACGCGGATCATTTTTGCGATATCGACCACGTGTGCGGTAACGCCCGGCGGCGCCACCTGGGTCAGCAGGGTTTTACGCACATGATCGTTTGCCACTTCATCACTGATCACAATAATGCGACTGACGCCGGTCTCTTTAGTCCAGCGGGTCGCTACCTGGCCATGGATCAGACGATCGTCTATGCGCGCCAGGCCGATTTTCATATGCTGGCCCGAAGCCAGCGGCGGCGGCGCAGATTTAACCGGCGCTGCGGCAGCGGAAACAGGTTCCGCCTTTAGCGCTTTTACGCCCTGACGCCCGGCGTCGGTGGCGACCTGCACCAGCGCCGCCAGTTCAGGATTATCATCGCGGGCCATCAGCGTTTCGACCAGCATCGGAATATTCACGCCAGCAATGACCTCCTGATCCGGGCGATCCGTGACGAGACGGCTGGCGGCATTAAACGGGCTGCCTCCCCATGTATCGACCAGAAACAGGACTCCCTGAGCGGTATCAAGTTCGGCCAGCCGGGCACGATACTTCTCCATCAGCGTTTCGGCGTTTTCACCGGGTGCAAAATCGATACAGGCGACATTGTGCTGTTCGCCCAGCAGCATCTCTGCTGTTTTCAGGAGCGGCTCTGCTGCCCAGCCGTGTGTACCAATGACTAATGCGATGGTCACCTGCTACCTCCGTTTATGACGAAACCCTGTCATTAAAGGACGTAGACAGGAATAAAGGATGCGGCCGGGCCCGTCAGGCAATATAAGCCTGAGCCGCACCGATGGAGCGCCCATCGGTTTGCGTTGAGGTCGCCGTTTATTTTAGTTAGCGAAAGAAGAAAGAGTGTGACGCCTGTCGGTTATCTGGTGTAACGGCGGTTCAGCGGACTTTTTTATGCCGTTTTTATGCGCCAGCGCAGCTATGTGTAAATGTAAGAAAATTTTTTGATCTTGTTGAGGTAACTGATACATTAACTTTCTGTTTATTACTCAGGAGTACCGGGCTCAAGCTCACCCTTATGGACCGTCACCGACGTCGCTTCTTATCCTTACTGTGCCAGCCGGCGCAGATCGCCACGCCGTTCAGCGTTATTTCGCCTTCGACTCTTCAGCTGTCTCACTTACCGGTGCAGGCTGATTTTCGTGCGTCTACTTTCTTAGCAAGGAGTCACTAATGGAGTTTCTCTTGGATCCCTCGATCTGGGCGGGGCTGTTAACGCTGATCGTGCTGGAAATTGTGCTGGGTATTGATAACCTGGTCTTTATCGCCATTCTTGCTGACAAACTGCCGCCAAAGCAGCGCGATAAAGCGCGACTGATCGGTCTGTCGCTGGCGCTGGTGATGCGCCTCGGCCTGCTCTCCCTGATCTCCTGGATGGTCACGCTGACCCGTCCGCTGTTCAGCGTCATGGATTTCAGCTTTTCCGGCCGCGATCTCATCCTGCTGTTTGGTGGCCTGTTCCTGCTTTTCAAGGCCACGATGGAGCTGCATGAGCGTCTGGAAAATAAAGGGATGGAGCAGCAGGGTAACCGCAACTATGCCAGTTTCTGGGCGGTGGTCGCACAAATCGTGGTGCTGGATGCCGTCTTCTCACTGGATGCCGTGATTACCGCAGTGGGGATGGTTAACCACCTGCCGGTGATGATGACTGCGGTGGTGATCGCAATGGGCGTGATGCTGCTGGCGTCGAAGCCGCTGACTAATTTTGTCAACGCTCATCCGACGGTTGTCGTGCTCTGCCTGAGCTTCCTGCTGATGATCGGTTTGTCGCTGGTAGCAGAAGGGTTCGGTTTCCATATTCCGAAAGGTTATCTCTATGCGGCGATCGGCTTCTCAATTTTGATTGAGCTGTTTAACCAGATCGCGCGCCGTAATTTTATGCGCCATCAGGCGCGCCGGCCGATGCGTGAGCGTACGGCAGAAGCTATTTTACGCCTGATGGGCGGGCGCAATCGTCAGCAGCAGCCTTCAGCAGATGAGCACACGCTGAATAACGCTATGCCGCAGGAAGCGTTTAAGGATGAAGAGCGCTATATGATTAACGGCGTACTGACGCTGTCGCAGCGCTCTATTCGCAGCATCATGACGCCGCGTGGCGATATCTCATGGGTTGATGTGACGCGTCCGCTGGATGAGATCCGGATGCAGCTGCTGGATACGCCACACAGTCTGTTTCCGGTGTGCCGCGGTGAGCTGGATGAGATTATTGGCGTGGTGCGCGCAAAAGAGCTGCTGGTGGCGCTGGAGCACGGTATGGACGTGGCCACGTTCGCATCAGGCTCGCCGGCGATTGTTGTCCCTGAGACGCTGGATCCTATTAACCTGCTGGGTGTGCTGCGCCGGGCGAAAGGCAGCTTTGTTATCGTAACCAATGAATTTGGTATGGTGCAGGGTCTGATTACACCGCTGGACGTGCTGGAAGCGATTGCCGGTGAGTTCCCGGATGAAGATGAGACGCCGGATGTGATCGCCGATGGTGATGGCTGGCTGGTTAAAGGCGGTACCGATCTGCATTCGCTCCAGCAGCTGCTCGACTACCATGAGCTGGTTAAACAGGAGGACGATCACGCTTCGCTGGCGGGTCTGCTGATTGAGCAGAAAGGTCAGCTGCCGCAGCCTGGTGAGGTGATCGATCTGCCGCCGCTGCACTTTGAAATTGTTGAGGCGACAGATTACCGTATCGACCTGGTGCGGGTGACTAAAGATGCGCCTCACGATGAAGATGAAGAAAACGCGTAATCGCGCGTAGCTGTTCAATCAGGGCCGTCGTGAAGACGGCCCTTTTTTTAACCCGCTGTTTCCTGATGCTGAACCAGCCATGCCGGAAAATCTTCGATTGGCATGGGGCGCGCATAGAAGTAACCCTGCAGATGATCCACCCCGCGTTCACGGAGATAAGAGGCCTGTTCAGCGGTCTCCACGCCTTCAGCCACCAGCGCAATTTTCAGCCGCTGCGCCAGTGAAATCACCATATCGGTTACCGTGGCGTTGATCGCGTCAGTGCCGATCGCCGCGGTGAAAATCTTGTCAATTTTCAGCACATCCGGCTGCAGATCTTTGAGGTAGGCCAGCGAACTGTGCCCGGTGCCAAAATCGTCTATCGCCAAGCGTACGCCAATGTTATGCAGCTGCGCCACGACCGACTGATCGATAACCGGCAAGGCGTCGCGCTCTGTCAGCTCTACAACCAGCTGCGGATGGGGATTAGCGGGCCACCAGATCTGTTGCAGATCTTCCACAATGGCGCGATCGTGAAAATGGCTGGCGGCGACATTAATCGCAATATGGAACGCGCTGCTTTGCGGCAGCTGCGGCAGCGCTTCTACGGCCCGGGCAATCACGAAGCGGGTAAGGGGGGCGATCAGGTTTTGCCGTTCCGCCAGAGGGATAAAGACGTCAGGCGCAATCCATCCCTGACGCGGATTATGCCAGCGCAGCAGAAGCTCAATACCTTCACACTGTTCGCTGCGGGCATTAATCAGCGGCTGACAGTAAACCATAAACTCACTGGCGGTGATGCCGTAGCTGATCTGCCAGCTGAGGCTCATGCGGTTGGCCGTTGCCAGCCAGACAATATAGCCAATCAGCAGGCTCAGCATCACCGCCAGCGGCAGCTGGGAAGGCAGCGTATTTAACGCCAGACGTGCTGGCGAAGGGCCGTAGAGCGTAATGGTGAACGGGTAACGTAAAGATGCCTGATCGTAAGCGACCTCGTCATCCGAGGGCAGCGTATGTTCAATCATCGGGTTACCATACTCAAGGCTCTGACCGCCCACGTTGAAAATAGCCCGCTCCACCCACGGCAGCTGAGGCTCAAGCAGATAATTGCTCATCAGTTCAACATTCACTACCTGCAGCAAGCCATCACGATTATTCAGCGATTTAGGCGTCCAGAGCAGCAGTACCGGTGAACCTTTAAGCAGATAATCATCGGTAGTGAGCAGCATACGCTGATTATTGAGCGCCAGCTCCGGATAGGTCTGACTAAAGGAGATATCGCGTGCGCCATAGATGCTGGAGCAGTAGATGGTGTCATTCTGCACCAGCAGCACGGTACGTACCGTCTGCAGCGCAGCGATCTTTTCAATCAGCGGATAACGCACCAGCGAACAGGGCAGGCCCACCAGTCCCAGCGTGTTATTAGCGGAGACGTCCAGCGGCGAGAACATACGGTCAAAGCGCTCAATCGCGCGGCTGGCAAAGTTAAGAGACTGCTGCTCAATACGTGACTTCTCTTCGATATAACGAAAAGTCAGGGTAAGGATCAAAACCAGCGTCGCGATCACTAACGCAATAAGCAGCCGCTTACGGCGAAATTGACCCACAAATTGCTGGGGAATGAGCATCAGTAACCACCTTGTTAAGACACAGACCAGGAGCAAATTAACGTGAAGGTTATCGGCATCGGGACGGCCAGGTTTAGCGCTGCCCGGTAAAAAAGCGGGCAATAAAAAATTGCGTCCTGCCGGATCCGCGCAGGAAAATTACAATATCTGGTTTGGCAACGCCGAGGTAGGTAAAAAAGCAGAAATCAGTATGAGTGCGCTGATTTTAACCAGCGCACTCCATAGAGGTATCAGTCACACTGAACTTTGATGGCCAGACCGCCACGCGAGGTTTCGCGATATTTAGCATTCATATCTTTGCCGGTCTCATACATGGTCTCAATGACTTTATCCAGCGAGACGCGCGGGGCGCTGGTCCGGCGCAGCGCCATGCGCGCTGAGTTGATGGCTTTGACCGATGCAATAGCATTGCGCTCAATACAGGGCACCTGCACCTGACCGGCAACCGGATCGCAGGTCAGGCCCAGGTTATGCTCCATACCAATTTCCGCGGCTACGCAAACCTGCTCCGGGCTGGCGCCCAGCAGTTCCGCCAGCCCCGCCGCCGCCATAGAGCAGGCCACGCCCACTTCACCCTGACAGCCCACTTCGGCACCGGAGATAGAGGCGTTCATTTTGTAGAGAATACCGATAGCGCCTGAGGCGAGAAAATAACGGATAAAAATATCGGGCGTGACGCTTTCGATAAAGTGATCGTAATAGGCAAGCACCGCCGGCACGATGCCGCAGGCTCCGTTAGTCGGGGCCGTTACCACGCGTCCGCCTGCCGCATTCTCTTCGTTTACCGCCAGGGCAAACATATTGACCCAGTCGATGACGTTCATTGGATCATTAGAGTGCTTGGTCGATGAGACCAGCAGGCGACGCAGAGAGGCGGCGCGGCGCGGAACGCGCAGCGGCCCCGGCAGCACGCCTTCGGTGTTCAGACCGCGGTCAATACACGCCTGCATGGTCTGCCAGACATCGGTAAAATAGCGGGTGATCTCTTCACGGCTGTGCAGCGCCAGCTCATTTTGCATCACCAGCCCTGAAAGCGACATGCCGGTCTCGCTGCAGTGGCTGAGCAGCTCTTTTGCCGAGTGAAACGCATAAGGTACCGCGACTTCATCCAGTACCGGCTGACCAAAATGCGCTTCATCCACGATAAACCCGCCGCCAATGGAGTAGTAGGTTTTCGTCAGGATCAGCAGATCGCCGGCAAACGCATACAGCGTCATACCGTTTTCGTGCAGTGAAAGATTCTCACTGCGGAACACCATGCCGCCCTCGCGCGGAAAGTCGACCTCATGCGCGCCCTTAGCCAGCAGCAGGCGCTCGCGCGTTTCCGTGTCTTTAATAAATGCCGGGATCGCATCGATATCCACGGTCGCAGGTTCATAACCCGCCAGACCCATAATGATAGCGATATCCGTATGGTGACCTTTACCGGTCAGCGAGAGAGAGCCATACACATCCACCGCTACGCGCGTGACATCCTGCAGTTTGCCCTGCTCAGCCAGCAGATCCACAAACTGTTTGCCCGCTTTCATCGGACCTACGGTATGTGAACTGGATGGGCCGATGCCCACTTTGAACATGTCAAAAACACTAATCAACGGTAACGCTCCTCACAAATACGGGGTTCTGCGGCCTGAGCCGTAATTGCGGCTAATAGTAATCGCCACGGCGGGCGAAAGAACAGCTTTTCGCATGAAATAATCTAATTATAAACCGCAGAAATAGTTATCAATCCATGCCTTTGTGAAGTGGATCGATTTTTCAGCCACGAGTTTACTTACGGCATTCAGGGCAGCGCGATCTGCTGACCAAGCGCGCGAATAATTCCGGCCGTCATGCCCCAGATAAAATAATCGTTATACCAGGAGAGCCATATCCGGTGCTGACGCTGGCCGCGATATAACGTCAGCGGATGATAGCGGGCCAGATGCAGTGCTTCACGCAGCGGCATGGTAAACGCGCTTTCCACTTCATCCGGGTTCAGCCGCAGCGGCATGGCTGGCAGGATCCCCACCACCGGCGTGACGGCAAAACCGGTACTGCTGGTGACCGCCGGCAGTACACCGGCTATCTGCACCTGACGGGGATCGATCCCGACCTCTTCCTGTGCTTCACGCAGCGCGGTATCGATTAGTGACGTATCGCTGGCATCCTGCATCCCGCCCGGAAAAGCGACCTGGCCGGCGTGTTTACGCAGCAGCGCCGAGCGCCGCGTCAGCAGCAGTGCCGGCTCGGCGCTGTTGATAATCGGCACCAGCACTGCCGCATGACGTCCGGCAGGGGCCGGCAGGCGTGCGGGCGGCGGAGGCTGCAGCATAAAACGCGTCAGAAACTGGCTGAGTTCGGCAGTCATATTACTTCTCATCGCTGAGGCAGGGCAGAATGCGGTTAACCTTATGGAAGGTCTCTTCATATTCAGACTGCATATCGCTGTCGGCTACCAGTCCGCCACCGGCGGCGCAGTAGAGAGTACTGTTTTCAGCGATCAGCGTACGAATGGTAATACTGCTGTCCATACGGCCACACAGGCTGATATAGCCTATGCTGCCGCACCAGGCGTTGCGACGATGCGGCTCCAGCTCTTCAATAATCTCCATCGCGCGGATTTTAGGCGCGCCGGTGATTGAGCCGCCCGGAAAGCAGGCGCGCAGCAGATCGGTGGCGCGCAGCCTATCCGGCAGGCGGGCCCGCACGGTGCTCACCAGATGATGCACTGCCGGAAAGGGTTCAACCACAAACAGCTCAGGCACGCTCACGCTGCCGGGTTCAGCCACCCGGCCGATATCATTGCGCATCAGATCCACAATCATCAGATTCTCCGCACGATCTTTCGCGGAGTGCGCCAGCTTTTCCGCCTGCAGACGATCGGCCTCCGCATCGGCCAGACGCGGCAGCGTGCCTTTGATCGGGCGCGTTTCAATAACGTTTTGCTGCAGAGAGAGAAAACGTTCCGGCGACAGGCTGAGCAGCGCGCTGTCCGGCAGACGCAGAAAGGCGCTAAAGGGCGCGCGATTGGCGCGCGTTAGGCGCAGAAACGCCTGCCACTCATCCCCGCTATAGCGCGCCTCGAAACGCTGAGCAAGATTGACCTGATAGCAGTCGCCTGCCTGAATATACGCCTGTACGGCATTGAAGCGGGCTGCATAGGCCTCGCGCGTCAGGTCAGAGCGCCACGCGCTGGTTAAGTGAAACGCACGCGGCAGCGGGAGCGCCTGCGCCTGCAGCCAGCGCCAGCGCGCGTCAGCATCGCTGAGAGAGACCAGCGTAAGCCGCTGCAGGTGATGATCGGCAATCAGCGCCCAGTCATAAAGGCCCACCGCCATATCAGGCGTCTGCAGATCCTGCTGCGCTACCGCCGGCAGCTGTTCAAACCGGCGGCCGAGATCGTAGCCAAACAGCCCCAGCGCACCGCCCTGAAAAGGCAGATCGGGATGGGCGGCGGGCGGCGGACCCAGCCGGTCAATCTGCCGCTGCAGCAGCTGCAGCGGATCCTCTTCAGAACGCTGAATGCCGGTGCCATCATCGGTTTCGGTATACCCGCCGCGCGTGGTGAGCGTGACGCGCGGATCGGCGGTCAGAATATCAAAGCGGTTATCAGCGTGATCGGCCTGACCTGAGGTCAGCAGCATGGCCCACGGGCGATGCGCCAGCGTGGAGAAGCGGTTCAGCAGAGCATCGGGACTATAGGTAAGCGTGAGGGTTTTCGCGATCATGGGTTCAGCAGCATTCAACAGGCAGAGGCGTAGCCTGGCATATTTTTTTGCCACTGGCACCTGTTTGTTCCGCGTGGGATAATGCCCGTCCGATTTAATCTGGAGTAACGTATGTTTACAGGGCTTCCGGCACTATCTCATGAGCAGCAGCAGCAGGCGGTTGAGCGAATTCAGGAACTGATGGCGGGCGGCATGGCCAGCGGCCAGGCGATTGCGCAGGTGGCGCAGGAAATTCGTGAGACCTTTACCGGGGAGGCGATTCGGGCACGCTTCGAAGATGAAGATGAAAACGAATAGTGCCCGAGCCGCTTAACGTGCGGCGATAATTTTTATTTCTACTTTATATTTCGGGTTCATCAGTCCGGCCTGTACGGTGCAGCGTACCGGCGCGTTGCCCGGTGATACCCATGCGTCCCAGGCGCGATTCATCGCCGCAAAATCCGCTTTATCCACCAAAAAAATTGTGGCGTCGAGAATATTGCTCTTGTCCGATCCGGCGCGCGTCAGAATACGATCGATGACTGCCAGCGCGTTGGCCGTCTGCGCCTCCGCATCGGCATCCAGATTTTCCGGGACGCTGGTGTAGTAGATCGTATTATCGTGTATCACGGCTTCGGACATACGGTGTTCGGGATCGATACGCGTAATAGACATGCTGTTCTCCTCTGTTTTTTGCTGCGCCAGCCTGCCATAACCGGGCTGCGATGTCATCTGTTGTGGTCGCGTCTGCGGAATCCTGACATAATTACAGTGTTTTTCAGGTTACAGGTGAGGATGTGTGGCAGACGATTTTGCAGCAGATGGCGCGTTAGCGCAGGCAATTCCGGATTTCAAACCGCGTGCGGCCCAGCATGAGATGGCACAGGCGGTCACGGCAGCGGTAACGCACGGCGGTGAACTGGTAGTAGAGGCGGGCACCGGAACCGGTAAAACCTACGCCTATCTGGCGCCTGCACTGCGCGCAAAAAAGAAAGTCATTGTCTCTACCGGCTCCAAAGCGCTGCAGGATCAGCTCTACAATCGCGATTTGCCTACTATTGCCCGGGCGCTCAAATTCAGCGGAAAAACTGCGCTGCTGAAAGGCCGCTCTAACTATCTCTGTCTCGAACGTATGGAGCAGCAAAACCAGAGCGGCGGCGATCTTACCGTACAGGCGCTGGGCGATCTTATCCACGTGCGCAGCTGGTCATCAGAGACCAAAGATGGCGATATCAGCAACTGCGCCGGCGTCGCTGAAGATAGCCCTGTCTGGCCTTACGTCACCAGCACCAATGACAACTGTCTTGGCAGCGACTGCCCGCTCTATAAAGAGTGTTTTGTCGTAAAAGCGCGCAAAAAAGCGATGGATGCTGATGTTGTGGTGGTGAACCATCATCTGTTTCTGGCCGACCTGGTGGTGAAAGAGGGCGGGTTTGGCGAGCTGATCCCGGAAGCGGATGTGATGATCTTCGATGAGGCGCATCAGCTGCCCGACATCGCCAGCCACTATTTTGGCCAGCAGCTCTCCAGCCGCCAGCTGCAGGATCTCGCCAAAGATATCATTCTTGCCTATCGCACCGAGGTGCGTGATGTGCAGCAGCTGCAGAAATCTGCCGATCGGCTGGCGCAGTGTGCGCAGGATTTTCGCCTGACGCTTGGCGAGCCCGGCTTTCGCGGTAATCTGCGCGATCTGCTCAGTGATAACAACGTCATGCGCATGTTTACTCTGCTGGATGATGCGCTGGAACTCTGTTACGACGTCATCAAACTCTCCCTGGGACGCTCAGCGCTGCTTGATGCAGCCTTTGAGCGCGCGGCGCTCTATCGCACCCGCCTGAAGCGATTGCGTGCCATCAGCGAACCCGGTTTCAGCTACTGGTATGAATGTACCAGCCGTCACTTTACGCTGGCGCTGACGCCGCTTTCAGTCGCGGAGCGTTTTCGCGAAGTGATGGATACGCGTAAAGCGGCCTGGGTGTTTACGTCCGCCACGCTGGCGGTGAATGAACAGGTCGGCCATTTCGCCAGTCGTCTCGGGGTTGAGCAGGCGCAGACGCTGATCCTCGACAGTCCGTTTGACTACGCCCGGCAGGCGCTCCTGTGCGTGCCGCGCAATATGCCGGAGCCGAATGCGCCCGGCGGTGCCCGGCAGCTGGCGCGGATGATGAAGCCGCTGATTGATGCCAATAAAGGACGCTGCTTTTTTCTCTGCACCTCACACAAGATGATGCGTGAGCTGGCGGCCGAGTTTCGTGCGTCGATGACTCTGCCGGTGCTGCTGCAGGGCGAAACCAGCAAAGGGCAGCTGCTGAAGCAGTTCCTGGAGGCGGGTAACGCGCTGCTGGTCGCGACCAGCAGCTTCTGGGAAGGCGTCGACGTGCGTGGCGATGCCCTGTCGCTGGTCATCATTGATAAACTGCCCTTTACCTCGCCAGACGATCCGCTGCTGAAGGCGCGCATGGAGGATTGCCGGCTGCGCGGCGGCGATCCGTTCAGTGATGTGCAGCTGCCGGATGCGGTGATTACCCTCAAGCAGGGAGTGGGGCGTTTGATCCGCGACACCGCCGATCGCGGCGTACTGGTAATTTGCGATCAGCGTCTGGTCGCGCGTCCTTACGGCGAACTCTTTCTCAGCAGCCTGCCGCCTACGCCGCGGACCCGCGATCTGGCGCGTGCGATCGACTTTGTCCGGCAGGCTGAGGAACACTAATTTATGCCGCTTTGTGATAAGATGCGCGCCATTTTGATTCTCTGAGGTTGTTATGTCCGCCCGAATTTTAGCACTGGACACGGCGACAGAAGCCTGTTCTGCCGCGCTGCTGAATCAGCAGCAGATCGATGCCCGTTTTGAAATTGCTCCGCGCGATCACACGCAGCGCATTCTGCCGCTGGTGCAGTCGCTGCTGCAGGCGCAGCAGCTGGACCTGACCGCGCTGGATGCGCTGGCGTTTGGGCGCGGGCCGGGCAGTTTTACCGGCGTTCGCATTGGTATTGGCATTGCGCAGGGACTGGCGCTGGGCGCGAATTTACCCATGATTGGCGTCTCTTCGCTGGCAACGATGGCGCAGGGAGCCTGGCGGCTGACCGGTGCCACTCGTGTGCTGGTGGCGATTGATGCACGTATGGGTGAAGTCTACTGGGCTGAATATCAGCGCGATGATGCGGGTCACTGGCACGGCGCCGACAGCGAAGCGGTACTGAAGCCAGAAGCTGCTGCCGCCCGCATCGCGGCGCTGAGCGGCGAGTGGGCGACCGCAGGCACCGGCTGGCAGGCATGGCCTGAGCTGATGACCAAGCCGGGCGCAACGCTACTGGCCACCCCGGTTACGCTGCCCGCGGCTGAAGATATGCTGCCGCTGGCGCTGCAGGCGTGGCAGCGAGGCGACACCGTAGCGGTGGAGCATGCAGAGCCGGTTTATCTGCGTAACGAAGTGGCGTGGAAAAAGTTGCCCGGACGCTGAGTCGCCACGCAACTTATTTTTGCACCTCCAGTCTAAATTAAAAATTACAGGAGATGTGCTTATGCCAGGTTATCGTGCTGGAATCGCTGGTGGCGTACTGGCGTGTGTATTGCTGCTGAGCGGCTGCGTCAGCGTACCCGATTCTATTAAAGGAAGCTCGGCGCTTCCGCAGCAGGATTTATTGCGCGTGATGAACGCCCCCCAGCTCTATACAGGGCAGGAGTCACGCTTTGGCGGTAAAGTAGTCCGCGTCACAAACCTCAACGGGCTGACGCGGCTGGAGATAGCCACGCAGCCGCTGGATGAGAGCGCCCGGCCCCGGCTGGGGGCTGCATCAGTCGGACGGATATATGCGGATCTCAAAGGATTCGTCGATCCGGTTGATGTGAATAACCAATATGTTACGGTGCTGGGTACTATCAAAGGCACCGAAAAAGGTGAAATTGGCAAGGCCAGTTATAACTTTGTTGTGATTGATGTGCGCGGCTATCAGCGCTGGCATCTGACTCAGCAGGTAATGACGCCGCCGCAGCCAATCGATCCCTGGATCGGATATGGCCCGACGCGGCATCATCCGGGTTACTGGGGACCAAACCCTTACTGGGGGATGAACCTGGGGGGGCCGGCTCAGGTACAGACTATTCTGACCGAGTAGCCGCCACATACTTTTCCGGCCCGGTTGCGGTGCACGCAGCCGGGCTTTTTTATTGGGCGCGTAACCGGCGCGCGAAATTTAGTGATGGGCTTCGCAACCTGAAAATGCCATAACCGGCAAACTGGTACAATCAGTTAATGTATTGTTAATAACACTGATTGCAGAGGCGGCGATGGCTACGCAACAAGAATATCGGGGTGACTCTTTGACCAAAGTTTGGCTGAAACGCTATCCGCCAGATGTGCCAGCAGAAATAAATGCCGACCGTTATCCCTCTCTGGTCGATCTCTTTGAACATGCGGTGTTGCACTATGCCGACAACGTTGCCTTTATCAATATGGGGCAGCCGCTGACCTATCGCCAGCTCGACGCGCAGAGCCGCGACTTTGCCGCCTGGCTGCAGCAGGGGCTGGGACTGCAGCAGGGCGATCGCGTAGCGCTGATGATGCCTAATCTGCTGCAGTATCCGGTGGCGCTGTTTGGCGTACTGCGTGCCGGCATGGTGGTGGTAAATGTTAACCCGCTCTATACCCCGCGCGAGCTGAAACATCAGCTCAATGACAGCGGTGCCAGTGCCATTGTTATTGTCTCCAATTTTGCCCACACGCTGGAAAAGGTTGTGGCAGAGACGGCGGTGAAGCATGTAATGCTGACGCGGATGGGCGATCACCTGGCGCCGGTCAAAGCGACGCTGGTGAACTTTGTGGTCAAATATGTCAAAAAGCTGGTGCCGAAATACCATTTGCCCGGTGCTGTACCGCTGCGGCATGCGCTGCAGCAGGGGGCACGCATGGCTTATCAGCGTCCGGCGCTCAGCAATGACGATCTGGCATTTCTGCAGTATACCGGCGGCACCACCGGCGTCGCCAAAGGCGCGATGCTCACCCATGGCAACATGCAGGCAAACCTTGAGCAGACAAAAGCCACCTACGGCAAACTGCTGCGCGCCGGGCAGGAGCAGGTGGTAACGGCGCTGCCGCTCTACCATATTTTTGCGCTGACGGTTAACTGTCTGCTGTTCCTCGATCTGGGCGGCACTAACCTGCTGATCACCAATCCGCGCGACATACCCGGATTCGTTAAAGAGCTGGCTAAGTTTCCGTTTACCGCCATTACCGGCGTAAATACGCTGTTTAACGCACTGCTGAATGATGAAAACTTTAATAAACTCGACTTCTCCACGCTGCGGCTCTCCGCTGGCGGAGGCATGTCGGTCCAGAAAGCGGTAGCGGAGCGCTGGGAAAAGCTTACCGGGCACTATCTGCTTGAAGGCTACGGCCTCACCGAATGCTCCCCGCTGGTATCGGTTAACCCTTACGATATCACCTGCCATACCGGCAGTATCGGCCTGCCGGTGCCCTCTACTGATGTACGGGTTATTGACGATCAGGATAACGATGTGACGCCGGGTGAGCCGGGAGAGCTCTGTATCCGCGGCCCGCAGGTGATGGCGGGCTACTGGCAGCGTCCTGATGCCACGCTGGAAGTGCTGAAAAATGGCTGGCTGCATACCGGCGATATTGTTACCGTGGACAGCGAAGGGTTTATCCGGATTGTCGATCGTAAAAAAGATATGATCCTGGTGTCCGGCTTCAACGTCTATCCCAACGAAATTGAAGATGTGCTGATGCAGCATCCAAAAATTCGTGAAGCTGCAGCGATTGGCGTGCCAAGCGAACTCTCGGGGGAAGCGGTGAAGGTCTGTGTTGTTAAAAAGGATCCCGGGCTGACTAAAGAAGAGGTGCTGGATCACTGCCGTCGTCAGCTGACCGGCTACAAAGTGCCGAAAATTATCGAGTTTCGTGAAGAGCTGCCAAAGACAAACGTGGGCAAAATTTTACGCCGCGAACTGCGCGATGAGGCGAAGCGGGAAGGGCAGTAGTGTCGCCATGCTTCCCCAGGTTAACGCCGGCTACGACCGGCGTTTTTATTGTTTTTAACATGGAGCGCTGCGCGGGGTTTGCGCAGCGGAAATAAATACGTGAATTACACCCTGATCGACCAAGACCACCAGCTGGCTGACGTGTGCCGCCTGGCTCGCCAGCATGATGCTGTTGCTCTGGATACTGAATTTGTACGTACCCGGACCTACTATCCTCAGCTCGGGCTGATTCAGCTGTTTGATGGCGAACAGCTGGTACTGATCGATCCACTGCCGATTAGTGACTGGGCGCCGTTTATCGACCTGCTGCAGGATACGCAGGTGATTAAATTCCTGCACGCCGGAGGCGAAGATCTGGAGGTCTTTCTGCATCGCTTTGGCTGCCTGCCGCAGCCGATGATCGATACACAGATTCTGGCCGCCTTTTCCGGGCAGCCGCTCTCCTGGGGATTTGCGGCGATGGTTAATCACTTTAACCGGATTGAACTGGATAAAAGTGAGGCTCGCACCGACTGGCTTGCGCGCCCGCTGACCGAGCGTCAGTGCCAGTATGCCGCAGCGGATGTCGCCTACCTGCTGCCTATTGCCCGTGAGCTGATGGCGCAGACTGAAGCCGCCGGCAACATGAAGGCCGCCCTGAGCGAGTGTGACATGCTGTGTCAGCGCCGGCTTGATATATTGCAGCCTGAAGAGGCGTGGCGCGATATTACCAACGCCTGGCAGCTGCGTCCGCGCCAGCTGGCCGCACTGCAGCGCCTGGCGGCCTGGCGCCTGAAAGTCGCGCGTCAGAAAGATATGGCGGTTAATTTTGTGGTACGTGAAGAGAATTTGTGGAAGGTGGCTCGCTATCTGCCCGGCAGCCTCGGTGAACTGGATCACCTTGGGCTCAACGGCCATGAAATCCGTTTTCACGGTAAAGCGATGATTGATCAGGTAGCTGAAGCGCAGGCACAGGATGAGGCAACGCTACCGGCACCGCTGCCCAATCTTATTGAGCATCCGCACTATAAGCAGGTCTTTAAAGCGATTAAAGCGCTGGTACAGCAGGTAAGCGAAGAGACGGGATACAGTCAGGAACTGCTGGCATCACGCCGTCAGATTAATCAGGTGCTCAGCGTGTACTGGGGGCTGAAATCAGCAAACCGCCCACCCGAACTGCTGAACGGCTGGCGTGGCGAGCTGCTGAAACCGGGAATCGACAAAATTCTGCAGGCACTTTAAGCGCGCTGTTTTCCCCTGCGCGATTACGCAGGGGAAACGCTGCGATCCGCCACACTCATTTCGGTGCGTCTTCCGTTTCCGGCAGCGTCACGTTCAGCTCCAGAATCGAAATATCGTCGCCTTTCTGATCGAGCTGTACTGTCACCATATCGGGATCGATTTTGACATATTTGCAGATCACTTCCAGGATATCGCGTTTAAGCTGAGGCAAATAGTGGGGCTCACTGTCACCCCTCCTGCGTTCAGCAACGATGATCTGCAGCCGCTCCTTGGCTATATTGGCTGTGCTCTTTTTACGGGATAAAAAGAAATCGAGTAAGGCCATTGGTTATCCCCCGAACAGGCGTTTCAGGAAACCCTTCTTCTCTTCTTCAATAAAGCGGAAGGGGCGTTCTTCGCCAAGCAGGCGTTCTACGGTATCAGCATAAGCTTTACCGGCGTCAGAATTGATGTCGAGGATCACCGGTTCGCCCTGGTTTGAGGCGCGCAGCACAGACTGATCTTCCGGGATAACACCGACCAGCGGAATACGCAGGATTTCCAGCACATCTTCCATGCTGAGCATATCGCCACGGGTCACACGACCTGGGTTGTAACGGGTCAGCAGCAGATGCTCTTTAACCGGATCCTGGCTGTTTTCAGCCCGGCGCGATTTAGAGGAGATAATGCCCAGAATGCGGTCAGAGTCGCGTACGGATGAGACTTCCGGGTTGGTTGTAATAATCGCTTCATCAGCGAAATAGAGCGCCATCAGCGCGCCGGTTTCTATGCCCGCCGGGGAGTCACAGACGATAAAATCGAACTCCATAGCGGCTAAATCGTTCAGCACTTTCTCTACGCCTTCGCGCGTCAGAGCGTCTTTATCACGCGTCTGTGATGCCGGCAGAATGTAGAGTTGCTCGGTGCGTTTATCGCGGATCAGCGCCTGATTCAGGGTTGCATCACCCTGAATAACATTCACAAAGTCATACACGACGCGACGTTCACAGCCCATAATCAAATCGAGATTACGCAGACCAATATCGAAGTCGATAACAACGGTTTTTTTGCCCTTTTGCGCTAACCCTGTCGCGATGGCCGCGCTTGACGTGGTCTTGCCAACGCCCCCTTTGCCCGATGTTACTACAATAATGCGTGCCATAAATGTTGATTTCCTTAACGAAAGAAAAGGGGCCTAAGTAAGTGTCTGGATGGTAAGCGCGCCCTCTTTCAGACAGAGGCGCGCCGCTTTACCAAAAAATTCCGCCGGAATCTGATCCATGATCCAGTACTCACCGGCGATTGAGACCAGCTCAGCGGCAAGATGAGTACAGAAAATCTGGCAGTCGCGATCGCCACTGGCGCCTGCCAGCGCACGGCCGCGCATCATGCCGTAAATGTGAATATTGCCATCGGCAACCAGTTCTGCTCCGGCGCTAACGCTGCTGGTCACAATCAGGTCGGCGTTACGGGCATAAATCTGCTGGCCGGAACGCACGGGCGTATTCACCACGCGCGTTTTGTTGATGCTCTCGGTAACAACAGCGGGTGCAGTCACTTCTTCCGCAGACGGCGCTTCAGCCGGTTTGCGGTTCTCTTTGCCTTCTGACAGCACCGGTAAGCCCGCGCGGGCCACCATTTTTTTCTGGACGTCATCTTTGCAACCACTGACGCCAACGATACGCAGCCCGGTCGCGCTGATCGCCTGCTGCATCTGCTTCCAGTTAATATCGCCGGATAGCGCTGAGATGTTCAGGACGACCGGAGCGTTCTGTAAAAAGGCCGGCGCCTGATCGATCTTCTCCTGCAGCGCCTGACGAATCACGTCGGGTTGTGAATGGTGCAGATGAACAACTGACAGGGTAAAACTGCTTCCCTTGAATTCGATTGGCGATTGCGGCATCTGTCCTGGCTCAGTCCTGTTTTTTTTGACCCGGAGATGAACGTCGATAAAATCGCCATTAACATCGTCGGGTCAATATTCGAAGTTCTGCAAGCATGTTATAGTTACTGTAATATTCAGGCAAGTGACGCTAACAGTTAATTCGAGTAAAAAATATGTTTTGTGTGATCTATAGAAGCCCGCAACGCGACCAGACTTATCTTTATGTAGAAAAAAAGGACGATTTCTCCCGCGTGCCGGAAGCGCTGCTTAAAGGTTTTGGCAAGCCGCAGTTAGCGATGGTGCTGTCGCTGGACAAGCGTGAGAGACTGGCTAACGCCGACATTGAAAAGGTAAAGCAGGGGCTGCGTGAGCAGGGTTTTTATTTGCAGATCCCTCCGCCTGTAGAAAGTTTGCTCAACGTCCATCTTGAGCAGGGTAAAGAAGTTTAATTCAGATTCATCTGTAAAAAATATAGCCTGTAAATATATTCAGTGTTCATTGATTAATTAATTGCCCATGTTCCATTCTGTCGTGGGCAATTAATTTGTTTGCCCGCCGTCGTAAGAAAGATAAATCTCTTTTGACAATTTCTGTTACACCTGTCGCGATAACCGTTAATATTATCCTCACTGGCGCCCCGTTCCGGCCGCTACTCACAGAGCCTCTGTCATCCCGGCAGAGCGCAGACATAACTCAGGCAGGTGAAAAATATGTATCAGCATCGTAACTGGCAGGGTGCTCTGCTGGATTTTCCGGTCAGCAAAGTGGTATGCGTAGGCAGTAATTATGCAAAACATATTAAAGAAATGGGAAGTGCAACGCCGGATGAGCCGGTGCTGTTCATCAAACCTGAGACAGCCTTGTGCGATTTGCGGCAGCCGCTCTCTATCCCGGCCGCGCTCGGCGAGGTACATCATGAGGTGGAACTCGCTGTCCTGATCGGCGCAACATTAAAGCAGGCCAGCGAAGAGCATGTAGCGAAAGCGATTGCGGGTTATGGCGTAGCGCTGGACCTCACGCTGCGCGATCTGCAGGCGGGATTCAAAAAAGCGGGTCAGCCCTGGGAGCGCGCAAAAGGGTTCGACAACGCCTGTCCGCTGTCCGGTTTTATTCCGGTCAGTGAGTATACGGGCGATCCGCAAAACAGCGAGCTGCAGTTGATGGTGAACGGAGAGCTGCGTCAGCATGGCTCCACGGCCGATATGATCCACAAAATCAAGCCGCTCATCGCCTATATGAGCCAGTTTTTTACGCTGCGTGCAGGCGATGTGATCCTGACCGGCACGCCAGAGGGCGTAGGGCCGCTGCGCTCAGGGGATAAACTTGAGATATCGCTGGCGGGTCACGGTATCAGCACGCGCGTGCTGTAATACTTGCATCACCGCATCTTAACCTTTATAAGGTGCGGTTTTGCTGAACAACCCGGACCGCAATGATGAGTGACCAACCTTTCTGGCAGACCAAACGTCTGGAACAAATGGACGACGCTGAGTGGGAATCGCTGTGTGACGGCTGCGGACAGTGCTGTCTGAATAAGCTGCAGGACGCTGATACGGATGAGATCTATTTCACCAATGTTGCCTGCAACCAGCTGAATATTAAAACCTGCCAGTGCCGTAACTACGAACGCCGGTTTGAGTATGAAGAAGATTGTATCAAGCTCACGCGTGAAAACCTCACAACGTTCAACTGGCTGCCGCGCACCTGCGCTTACCGGCTGCTTGGCGAAGGCAAAGCGCTGCCCGCCTGGCATCCGCTGCTGGCGGGATCAAAAAAAGCGATGCATGCCCAGCGGATCTCTGTGCGCTACATCGCAGTACGCGAGAGTGAAGTACGCGACTGGGAAGATCACATTATCGATCGTCCCGATCGGAATGGCTGATTTTGCGTCCGTCAGCGGCCAAAAAGGTTGCGCTGACGCGGCCTGAATAGCTGAGCAACAAGCACGACTAACGCCACCAGCAGGTAGGCGGCAAAAATGGCAATCATCCACTGCGGCATGCTCCAGCCGAGGAGCGTCCAGCCGCGCTCAGCGCAGTCGCCGCTGGCAACAAATACCGCAGGCAGCCATTTGTCCAGCGGCAGCCATGCCGGAAAGCGTGCGGCAAAGTCGCAGGTGACAAACGGGTTAGGGTGCAGCTGCAGCATGGTGTGCTCCCAGGATAAGCGCAGGCCCTCAGCGGCGCTGTAGATCCAGACGGCGAGGCTGGCCCAGCGCAGCGGAGTCTGCGGCGCAATAGCGCCCACCACGCCTGCCGCCATTACGCCAAACAGCGCACACCGCTCATAGATACACATCACGCAGGGTTTAAGCCCCATACCGTGCTGGAAGAACAGCGCCACCAGCTCCAGCGCCAGTGCGGTCAATGCCAGCAGCAGCCAGGCGCCACGCCCGCGCGAGCAGAGATTCAGATATCGCAACATAGTGGATTTCCCTTAGCTATCAGTGCCTGGCAGTGTAAACCAAAAGCCCGACGCTGCCAGCCTGCAATCAGGAATTCAGCGATAAAAATGACGCAGATCGTTTATGTGGCAGGTTGTCTGACCCGCCAGCCGCTTGCCCGGTACGGACCAGGTGAAAGCATTCAGCCCGCATGCTGAAATTTGCGCCAGGCCATGCTTTTAATCCGCCAGCAGACTATTTCCGCTATAGCCCCTCTGGTATGATGAGTGTAATGACGATTAAGAACGCAATGAGAACGTAACGCTATGGTTATCAAGGCGCAGAGCCCTGCAGGATTCGCAGAAGAGTACATAATTGAGAGTATCTGGAACAGTCGTTTTCCCCCCGGGTCGATTCTGCCTGCTGAACGTGAATTGTCTGAACTGATTGGCGTTACCCGCACCACCCTGCGCGAAGTGCTGCAGCGTCTGGCACGTGATGGCTGGCTCACTATCCAGCACGGCAAGCCGACGCGCGTAAATGATTTCTGGGAAACCTCCGGCCTCAACATCCTTGAGACGCTGGCCCGGCTCGATCACGATAGCGTGCCGCAGCTGATTGATAATCTGCTCTCAGTTCGCAGCAACATCGCCTCTATTTTTATCAGCCGTGCGCTGCGTCACCATCCGGAAAAAGCCCGCGAAGTGCTGGAGAGCGCGCTGCATGAGCAGGATCAGGCGGATGCCTATGCTGAGCTTGATTACCGGGTATTCCGCGGTCTGGCGTTTGCTTCCGGCAATCCGATTTACGGTCTGATCCTCAACGGACTGAAAGGGCTCTATACGCGGGTTGGACGCCACTATTTTTCCAATCCTGAAGCGCGCGAGCTGGCACGCAGCTTTTATCAGCAGCTGGCGGATATGTGTTCGCAGCAGCCGACGCAGGAGCAGGTGGTTGAGTGCGTGCGTATGTATGGACGCCGCAGCGGGGAGATCTGGCACAGTATGCAGAAAAATCTGCCAGACGATCTCGGCAACAAGCGCTAAAGAAAACCGGACTCTTCAGTCCGGTTTTTTATGCTCAGAGTCCGGGCGCACGCGGCGGACAGCGATCGAGCAGTTCTATACTGCCATCTTCGTTCTGCTGCTCCAGATGAATATCAAATCCCCAGAGCCGGTGAACATGTTTCAGCACATCGCGCCGGCTTTTATCCAGCGGCGCACGCTGCTGAGGAACATAGCGCAGCGTCAGCGATCGATCGCCGCGCAGATCCACGTTATAGACCTGAATATTGGGTTCCAGATTGCTGAGATTATACTGGGCAGAGAGCTGCTGACGGATGGCGCGATAGCCAGCCTCATCATGAATCGCCGCAATTTCCAGATAGTTATTGCGATCGTCATCCATCACGGTGAACAGACGGAAATCGCGCATCACTTTCGGCGACAGGAACTGACTGATAAAGCTCTCATCTTTAAACTCGCGCATCGCAAAATGCAGCGTTTTAAGCCAGTCGGAGCCGGCAATATCGGGGAACCAGTGGCGATCTTCTTCTGTCGGTGACTGACAGATGCGTTTGATATCCTGGAACATAGCAAATCCCAGGGCATAGGGGTTAATACCGTTATACCACTGGCTGTTATAAGGCGGCTGATAGATAACGTTGGTATGACTGTGCAAAAACTCCATCATAAAACGTTCTGATACTTTGCCCTCGTCATAGAGATGATTGAGGATCGTGTAGTGCCAGAAGGTAGCCCAGCCTTCATTCATCACCTGCGTCTGTTTCTGCGGATAGAAATACTGGCTTACTTTACGCACGATACGCAGCACTTCGCGCTGCCACGGCTCCAGTAAGGGAGCATTTTTTTCCATAAAGTAGAGCAGATTCTCCTGCGGTTCAGAGGGATAGCGTGCGGCCTCAACGTGTGACGCCTCTTTCTCTTTACGCGGCAGCGTACGCCATAGCGTGTTTACCTGACTCTGCAGATACTCTTCACGACTCTTTTGCCGCGCTTTCTCCTCCTGCAGTGAAATTTTCTGCGGGCGCTTATAACGGTCAACGCCGTAGTTCATCAGGGCGTGGCAGGAGTCAACCAGGCGCTCAACCTCTTCGACACCAAAGCGCTCCTCACAGTCAGCAATATAGTTACGCGCAAACAGCAGATAATCGACGATTGAACTTGCATCCGTCCAGCTGCGGAACAGATAGTTATTTTTAAAGAAAGAGTTGTGTCCATAGCAGGCGTGGGCCATCACCAGCGCCTGCATGGTCATCGTATTCTCTTCCATCAGATAGGCGATACAGGGATTAGAGTTGATGACGATCTCATAGGCGAGCCCCTGCTGCCCATGCTTATAACGCTGCTCGGTTTCAATAAACTTTTTACCGAATGACCAGTGCGCATAATTGATCGGCATCCCCACGCTGGAGTAGGCATCCATCATCTGTTCGGACGTAATAACTTCAATCTGATGCGGGTAGGTATCAAGCCCGTAGCTTTTCGCCACGCGGTCGATTTCAGCCAGGTAGACATCAAGCAGTTCAAATGTCCAGTCGGGCCCGTCACTGAGTCGTTTACTGCTGCGGGTTGGCTCGTCAAACATTGTCGTCATAGCGCACCTCTGTTTTGCAGGCGGCAGGAAGACCCTGCCACACGGGTGAAGGCTTCGTCCTGAGAAAGAGCGCCCAAAAACTGAGCGAACAGATCAAGGATAGTTCACTGTCTCGCATCCGATAACGGAACTCAAACGAATTCTTTTGGCAAAAAATCATCCGGATAGCGCGATCCAACTATGCTGTGAGATATTAATCCGGCTGCAAATAAAAAGGCAGAATAATAAACTGAAAAAACAGCGGTCAGGCAGCAGCGGGTGATTCTGCTGAAAAAGGGAAAAAGCCCTGATTTTTTTCTGACAAAGCGCTCAGGTCAGCGCTTCAGATGCGGTAAAACTCTGATCTTTGCTAACAGCAAGGATTTAAGTGTGCAGAATGTTAAAAAAGATGTGAAATAGCCGGGTCAAATCTAAGATAAACAGAGCAGCCTGATTATTCTGACTCAGGTTCTCATACCAGTTAATTATGCTTTTGTCTCGAGGGGCCTATGCGTGTCGTGATTCTGGGGAGTGGGGTAGTGGGAGTGGCAAGTGCCTGGTATCTGGCGCAGGCCGGACATGAGGTCACCGTCATCGATCGACAGCCTGCCCCTGCTTTGGAAACCAGTGCCGGCAACGCCGGTCAGATCTCGCCCGGCTATGCGGCGCCGTGGGCCGCACCTGGCGTACCGCTGAAAGCGATTAAATGGATGTTTCAGCGCCACGCACCGCTGGCGATGCGGCCCGATGGCAGCCGGTTTCAGCTTGAGTGGATGTGGCAGATGCTGCGTAACTGCGATATGCGTCACTATCAGGAAAACAAAGCCCGCATGGTGCGTATCGCTGAATACAGTCGCGACTGCCTGAAAACGCTGCGTGCAGAAACCGGGATTGCCTATGAAGAGCGGCAGGGCGGAACGCTGCAGCTGTTTCGCACGCAGCAGCAGTTCGACAGCGCCAGTAAAGACATCGCCGTGCTGAAAGAGGCGGGCGTGCCTTACGAGCTGCTGCAGGCTCATGAGCTGCAGCGTGCCGAGCCAGCACTGGCAGCCACCGCGCACAAGCTGACCGGTGGCCTGCGGCTGCCTAATGATGAAACCGGCGATTGTCAGCTCTTTACCCAACGTCTGGCAGAAATGGCTATGGCAGCAGGCGTCACGTTTCGCTTTAATACGCCGGTCGATCGGTTACTGCGTGAAGGCAACCGCATCTATGGCGTGAAGTGCGGGGATGAGGTGATTAAAGCGGATGCGTACGTCGTGGCATTTGGCTCCTATTCGACCGCGCTGCTGAAAGATATTCTCGCCATCCCGGTTTATCCGCTGAAAGGCTATTCGCTGACTATTCCGGTAAAAGATGCTGACGCTGCGCCACGCTCTACGATCCTGGATGAAACTTATAAAGTGGCCGTGACCCGATTTGATAACCGTATCCGGGTAGGCGGCATGGCTGAAATTGTTGGTTTTAACACCAAACTGTTGCCGGCACGGCGGGAAACGCTGGAGATGGTGGTGCGCGATCTCTATCCTGAAGGCGGGTTTATCGAACAGGCCTCTTTCTGGACAGGGCTGCGTCCGATGACGCCAGACGGTACGCCAATTGTAGGACGTACCCCGCTGACTAATCTCTATCTCAACACCGGACACGGCACGCTGGGATGGACCATGGCCTGTGGTTCCGGCCAGCTACTGGCTGATATTGTATCGGGTCAGAAATCCGCGATTGCCGCAGACGATCTCTCTGTATTGCGCTATCTGCCGGGTTTTGCCTCGCACGCATCGCCTTTACGTCGCGCGGATATCGCACGCTAACACTCACGGAGAGTTAACACTATGTCACGTCCTGTGCGCGCGTCGGTTAACCGACAGGCGCTGCGTCATAATCTGTCTGTGGTGCGCCAGGCAGCGCCGCAGTCACACGTATGGTCAGTGGTCAAAGCTAACGCTTACGGGCACGGTATTGCCCGCGTCTGGCAGGCGCTGGAGAGCACCGACGGTTTTGCGTTACTCAACCTCGAAGAGGCTATTCTGCTGCGCGAGCAGGGATGGAAAAAACCGATTCTGCTGCTGGAAGGGTTTTTCCACGCAGACGATCTGGCGCTGATCGATCGCTACCGGCTGACCACCAGCGTGCACAGCAACTGGCAAATCAAAGCGCTGGCGACCGCGCAGCTCTCGGCTCCCGTGGATGTTTATCTGAAAATGAACAGCGGGATGAACCGGCTCGGTTTTCGCCCTGAGCAGGTGCATAACGCCTGGCAAAAACTGCGTGCGCTGCCGGGAATCGGCGAGATCACGCTGATGGCGCACTTCGCTGATGCCGACAATCCGGAGGGGGTCGCCGGACCACTGCAGCGCATTGAGCAGGCGGCTGAAGGCCTGGAGTGTCCGCGTTCGCTCGCCAACTCTGCCGCCACGCTGTGGCACCCGCTCACGCATTATGACTGGGTGCGCCCTGGCATCGTTCTGTATGGCGCCTCGCCCAGCGGTCGCTGGCAGGATATTGCCGGTACCGGGCTGCAGCCGGCTATGACGCTGAGCAGTGAAATTATCGGCGTGCAGCAGCTGACAGCGGGCGACGGCGTCGGCTACGGCTATCGCTACCGGGCCAGCGGAGCGCAGCGGATTGGCATTGTGGCCTGCGGTTATGCGGATGGCTATCCGCGTCATGCTCCTACCGGCACACCTGTATCCGTTGGCGGCGTACGCACCCGCACGCTGGGAACGGTGTCGATGGATATGATGATGATCGATCTCGAACCTTGTCCGCAGGCGGGTATCGGCACCGCCGTTGAGCTGTGGGGTAATGACGTGAAGATAGATGACGTCGCTGCAGCGGCCGGCACGGTCGGGTACGAGCTGATGTGCGCGCTCGCCCCGCGCGTGCCGGTTGAGGTTATTTAAGCGCGGTCACGCTGCCGCGTATCTTACGGCTGCAGCGCCAGGCAATCAGCGCCAGCGCTGCGCCAGTCAGCATCATCAGAGCCAGTGACGATTTTTCCGCGACCGGCAGGGCAACAATCAGCATGCTGCCGCCAGCGCCTCCCGCCATCTGAATAAATCCCTGCAGTGCTGCGGCTACGCCCGCCTGCTGCTGATAGGGTTCCAGCGCATAGCTGGTGGCCGGGCCAACGGTAAAGGCAAGGCCTGCCACCGATACCGCCACCGGGATCATATAGAGCGCCCAGTGCGACTGCCATTCAGCAGGCAGCAGGTGAACGCCCGCCTGCAGCAATATTGCCCCCAGCAGCATCGTAACGAAGCCCATCGCCAGACAAAATGGCCGGCCCGCTTTGCGAATCGTTTTATTCACAAAGGCGCTGACCAGCATGATCCAGAAACCGTTGGCTCCAAAGGCAAACGAGAATTGCAGCGGCGTCAGGCCGCCTTTGGTCATCAGCACATGCGGAGCCAGAGAGACGTAGGTCAGCACCATGCCCAGTGCGCCTGCATTGGCAAACGCAAAAGCGAGAAAGCGCGGCTGGCGCAGAATCGCGCCATATTGCGCCAGCGGCAATCCCTTCACCCGCAGCGTATCCGCCGGCCGGGTTTCCGGTAAAGCCACGATCACCAGCAGGCCAATCGCCAGCGCATAGCTGCACAGGAACCAGAAAGGCGCACGCCAGCCATAGGCTTCCGCCAGAAGGCCGCCCAGCAGCGGTGCCAGAGCCGGAACGATGTTCAGCGCACCATTCAGAAACCCGTAAGCGCGTGCCGCCTCATCGCCGCTCAGGCGATCGCGTACGCCGCTGAATGCCACCACCGCGCTGCAGCAGACGCCGCAGCCCTGAATAATGCGCGCCAGGAAAAATACCGGCCAGAGCGTGGCGGTTGCCGCAACGGCGCTGCCCACGATATAGAGCAGCAGGCCAGCCAGCGCCACGGGCTTGCGGCCAAAGTTGTCCACCAGCGGACCCGTCACCAGCTGACCTATGCCCATGATCAGCAGGAACAGCGGGATGGTAAGCTGGATCAGGCTGACCGGGGCGTTAAGGCCATCGGCAATCTGCGGCAGAACAGGCAGGTAGAGATCAATACCGAGCGGAGCGAGCAGCACCAGACTCAGCAGAATAAGCGTGAATTTTTGCATGAAGAACCAGAAACGTCCTGTTAAACAGGCGAGAAGGGTAATGAGTCTGCGGGCAAAAAGAAAGCGCTAAAGTGAAAAGGCGATGCCTGCCGCCGGACGGCGGGCATCGCACAGAGAGCGGTCAGTAGGCCCCGTCGCGGCGCAGTACCACGCCGGCGGTTTTAAACAGAATGGCAATATCGGTCCACAGCGCCCAGTTTTTTACATACCAGGAATCAAAATAGACGCGGGTGTCATAATCAATATCATTACGACCGCTTACCTGCCACAAACCGGTCATACCCGGTTTGGCCATCAGGTAGTAGTCAACGTCACCGGCATAGCGCTCCAGTTCAGCTTCGATGACCGGACGCGGTCCCACCAGGCTCATCTCTCCGCGGATCACGTTCCAGAGCTGCGGCAGCTCATCGAGGCTGGTTTTACGCAGGAAGCCGCCGATGCGGGTAATGCGCGGATCGTTTTTCAGCTTAAAGTCACGATCCCATTCTGCCCGCGCCTCATCGCTGGTGGCCAGCAGCGCCTGCAGGACCTCCTGGGAGTTGGTGACCATAGAGCGAAACTTCAGGCATTTAAACTTTGCGCCATCCTGACCTACGCGCTCATGACCGTAGATAGCGTTACCGCCATCGCGTTTCACCATCCAGCAGAGCAGGCCAAATACCGGGGCGAGAAACAGCAGCAGCAATGACGCTACCACAATATCAAAGGTGCGCTTCAGGAAGCGTGATGAGCGCTTGGCCAGATTATTGCTGACGCGCAGAATCATCACTTCATGACTAAAGATAAATGACATATCGGTACCGTAAAGCGGTACGCCCCGCAGCGTCGGGATCACTGAGACAGAGCGGCATTTCATTCTGGAAAGAAACTTCAGCCAGTGATCGCGTACCGCCTGCTGTTCATATTCAGTCGCCACGATAAACTGCGTGTTATCACGATCCATGGTCTGCCAGTTGATATCCTTGCGGGTGATAACCGGCACGCCGTTGAGTTTATCCGGGATGTTTTCATCATCCAGGGAGATAAACGCCTGCACGTTATAACCGAGGATCTCTTCACTCTGCAGCGCGGCATAGGCTTCAAGGGCATTTTTGCCTGAGCCGATGATAATGGTCTCTTTCTGCCACTGTCCTGCACGGCTGATCGCCCGTTTTACCATTGCGCGCATCAGCGGCAGCAGCAGCAGCGCCCAGCTCCAGCTGAACACCCAGACCATGCGTGAAAAATCCCATTTTGAAAAGGCAATCAGCGCCAGATCCAGCAGTGAAAAAACAAACAGCGTTTTGACCACTTCTTTCAGCTCAAACCAGAAAGGTTTGCGATAGGTGTAGTGCCGCATCCGGACCCAGAACCAGGCGGTACAGAGTACCGAGAGGCCAAGCTGCGCGATAAACCGGTACTCAATCTGCTGCGGCGGAATAAAGCTGTCCAGCTCTCCCCAAATTCCCTGGACGGTAGCCGCTGATAAAAACAGCGCCAGATTAAGTGCAATAAGATCGGAAAGACTTAATGCGACTTTAGCAATGAGATTTTTGCGCAGGCCGCTCCATGAGCGGGTTGCGTCATTCATTACAATTGTACTTGCCATAACACCTGCTCTCTTTTCTTAAGTAAAAGATGGCCTGACCAGAATCAAGTACGCGCTCAGGATTGGTGGCTGAGAGGCAAAATAACGTTCGCTATCAGCACACTAACCATTAGTTATTTCTCAAGCGCTGCACGGCAAGGGCCGGATAAGACGTGATATAAGTCACGAAAACAGCAGCAACGTTTACGAGTATGCAAGAGGAATCTGACAGAGTTAATATGGAATTACTCTTAAAAGGAAATTATTGACCCGGGGGATTATCAGCTATGTTATTGAATAAACAGAGATGGTGATGAAAAAGAGGACAAAAACAGCGCTTTTTTTCAGCGAATTTTAGGAATCACCGCCATACGCAGGTATGACGGTGTGATGAAATCAGGCAGGGCGATTGAGTACCCAGCGATCCTGCTCTTTGTCATAGTGACCAATTTTCAAATCAACAGGCTCGCCATCAATCCACGCCGGCACGCTGGTCTCATGGTCCCAGCCATCAAGCTGATAGCTCAGTCCCGGGTTAGTCTGACAGGGAATAGAGACGGTATCAGGTTTATCGCCTCCCATCTCTGCATCAACAATCTCATAGCGACCAATTTTGACTACCGTTCCCATTTTTTGCTCCCGTTTGCTGACTGATATGTAAGATCATAGTCGCTGCTGACCGCTTCAGGGGCGCTAAAACCTCAGATTATTCTCGCTCTTCGCTGACGCGCACGCCGACTTTCATGATTTTATTATCCTCTTTTTCCGCGACGGTCCAGGTCAGCTGCTTCCATTCTACCTGGTCGCCTACTACCGGCGTGCTGCCGAGCAGGCTCATCACCAGCTGCCCCAGTGACTGTTGATCGCTGGTTTCATCATCCAGCTCCAGGCCATAAATTTGCGCCACGTCCCGCAGGCGGGCATCGGCGTCGAGAATAAAGTCGCCGAAAAAGCGCTGGTCAAGGGCCACCGGCGGCGTCTGACTGAACATTTTACCCAGCGCCGGTAAATCGCGCTCGCGGCCTATTACGCACAGTACATCGCCCTCTTTTAGCCGGGTAGCGCCGCTGGGATGCATCAGCGTGTTATCACGGAACAGCGCCGCAATGCGCGTTTCACGCGGCATTTTGAGATCGCGCAGCGCCGCACCCACACACCATTTATCGGCATTAAGCTGATAGACAAACTGCTCCCACGGATTTTCCGGATGGATATCAAGCCCGATACGGCTGACAGGCGAGGCGAGCGGCGGAACAACCACTCTGGCGCGTTTCGCTGCGTAACCCAGCGACGTTCCCTGCAGCATCAGTGACACCAGCACTACAAAGAATGCGATATTAAAATAGAGCCTGGCATTCTCCAGTCCCGCCATCATCGGGAACACAGCCAGAATGATCGGCACGGCGCCACGCAGGCCGACCCAGCTGATAAAAATACGTTCCCGACCGGTGAACCCTTTGAAAGGCAGCAGTCCGACCAGAACCGACAGCGGGCGGGCGACCAGAATCAGCCAGAGCGAGAGGATCATGGCCGGCAGGGCGATGTGCCACAAATCGGATGGCGTCACCAGCAGCCCCAGTACAATAAACATGCCGATCTGGCTGAGCCAGGCCATGCCATCAAACGTTTGCAGAATGCCGTGGCGGTTGCGGATAGGACTGTTGCCCAGTAAAAAGCCACACAGATAGACCGCGAGGATTCCGCTGCCTTCCATCACCGTGGTCAGTGCGAATACGATAATGCCACCGCTAAGCGCCAGCAGCGGATAGAGTCCCTGAGCCAGGCTGATACGGTTAACCAGCTGCTGCAGCGCCCATCCGCCGCCGAGGCCAAAGACGATGCCCAGACCAAACTGCTGTACCAGATGTACCACAAACATCCAGCTCAGACCGCTCTGACCCTGCTGGATCATATCAATCAGCGTGATGGTCAGAAACACGGCCATCGGGTCGTTGCTGCCCGATTCAATCTCCAGCGTGGAGCTGACGCGTTCGTTCAGGCCTTTATCACCCAGCAGAGAAAAAACCGCCGCTGCGTCCGTTGAGCCGATAATGGCGCCAATCAAAAATCCCTGCATCAGGTCGAGTTTAAACAGCCAGGCTGCGATTAAACCGGTCAGGCCGGCGGTGATCATGACGCCGATTGTTGCCAGCGACAGCGCCGGACCGAGCGCGACTTTCAGCGAGCTGGCTTTCGTGCGCATGCCGCCATCCAGCAGAATAACCGCCAGTGCAAGGTTGGAGACCAGATAGGCTACCGGGTAGTTATCGAAGGCGATACCGCCGATGCCATCCACACCGGTCAGCATACCGAGCGCGAGAAAGATCACCAGAATAGGGATGCCAAGACGCGAGGAAAATGAGCTCAGCAAAATGCTTGCAGCGACCAGCACGGAACCAATAATAAAAAGACTGTAAATCATGCTGGTATTCAATAGCATTCTCCTGCAACCGGGCCAAAACTGACAAGCACGAACAATTCGTACAAATAAGTTCAAAAGATAATGCCTTATCAACGGCTTGTCAGCGCTTAATTTCCTGTTTTTTGTTTATGCGAGCTATGATGACATTAAAGAGGAAAATCCTGCAACAGACGGGTCGTTTTGCGGGTAAACAGGTCGTAATCAGATATAAAAAAGCCGGTCAGTGACCGGCTTGCGATTCAGGCCTCGGCAGCCTGCTTGTGGAAAAGCTCCCGGAATACCGGGTAGATATCTTCAGGTTCGCGAATATGCTGGATAGCAAAATTGTCAAACATAGCCTGCAAGTGTTCATATTCGCGCCACAGCGTCTGATGGGCCCGCCGGGTGATCTCGATATAGCTGTAATAGCGTACCACCGGCAAAATATGCTTCGCGAGGATCTCGTGGCATAGCGGCGAATCATCTGCCCAGTTATCGCCGTCTGACGCCTGCGCCGCATAAATATTCCACTGGGACGGGTCATAGCGTTCTTTGACCACCTCATCCATCAGCTTCAGCGCGCTGGAAACAATGGTGCCGCCGGTTTCCTGCGAGTAGAAGAATTCCTGTTCATCCACCTCTTTTGCCTGCGTATGGTGACGGATATACACCACTTCAACGTTTTTGTAGGTACGACTCAGGAACAGGTAAAGCAAAATATAGAACCGTTTGGCCATATCTTTGGTGGCCTGATCCATTGAGCCGGATACATCCATCAGGCAGAACATCACCGCCTGACTGGAGGGTTCAGGACGTTTTTCAAAATTTTTGTAGCGCAGATCGAAGGTGTCAATAAACGGCACCCGTTCGATACGCGCGCGCAGTTCAGCAATCTCATGACGCAGTCGATCCTCTTCAAGCAGCTGCGCAGGCTCGCTGTTTTCTACCTCATGCAGGGCTGCTTCCAGCTCATGCAGCATACGGCGCTTGCCTGCTGTCATGGCCGTACGCCGGGCGAGTGAGTTCTGTAATGAACGTACCACGCTGATGTTGGCCGGAACGCCGTTTGAGGTAAACCCGGCACGATGCGTTTTAAACTCATTAAGCTGGCGATGCTGATTTTTACGCAGGTTTGGCAGCGCCAGGTCTTCGAATAGCAAGTCGAGGTACTCATCTTTCGATATCTGAAAGACAAACTCATCCTGCCCCTCACCATCCTGACTGGCGTTGCCCTGACCGCTGCCGCTACCGCCCGCGCCGCCCTGAGGCCGCTCGACACGGTCATTCTGTACAAAGTGATCGTTGCCGGGATGAACACGATGGCGGCTTCCGCCGCGACCCTGATGAAAAACGGGTTCGTTGATGTCATCAATCGGAATCGACACCGACTCACCACTCTCTGTATCGGTTACCGAACGCTTGTTGATGGCCTCGGAAATCGATTGCTTGATTTGCGACTTATAACGGCGCAGAAAGCGCTGCCGGTTGACCGCACTCTTGTTTTTACCGTTGAGACGCCGATCGATAAAATAGGCCATGGTTTCCCCTCAACTGCAGTGTAAGCCAGGCCGGAAAGGGCTCTCCGGCCTGATTAACGGCGCGCCAGGCGCCGGGCTTACGGATCGATTATGACGATTTACGCACGCGGAGATACCACTCGCAGAGCAGACGCACCTGTTTGCGGGTATAGCCTTTCTCCATCATACGGTCGACAAAATCATCATGTTTTTTCTGCTCATCGGTAGACGTTTTGGTATTGAACGAGATAACCGGCAGCAGCTCCTCAGTATTGGAGAACATTTTTTTCTCAATGACCGTGCGCAGTTTCTCATAGCTGGTCCAGTTTGGATTACGGCCGCTATTTTGCGCCCGGGCGCGAAGAACAAAGTTGACGATTTCATTACGGAAATCTTTTGGATTACTGATGCCGGCTGGTTTCTCTATTTTCTCCAGTTCCGCATTAAGCGACTCACGGTCAAACAGTTGCCCGGTATCCGGGTCGCGATACTCCTGATCCTGGATCCAGAAGTCGGCATAGGTGACATAGCGGTCAAAGATATTCTGACCATATTCAGAATAGGACTCCAGATAGGCGGTCTGGATCTCTTTACCAATAAACTCCGCATATTTCGGAATTAAATACCCTTTCAGATGCTCCAGATATTTCTCTGCCTGATCCTGCGGAAACTGCTCCCGCTCAATCTGCTGCTCCAGCACGTAAAAGAGATGAACCGGGTTAGCGGCCACTTCAGTGTGATCAAAGTTGAACACGCGCGACAGAATTTTGAAGGCAAAACGGGTTGAGAGGCCATTCATCCCTTCGTCGACGCCCGCGTAATCGTGATACTCCTGCCAGGATTTCGCTTTAGGATCGGTATCTTTCAGGCTTTCGCCGTCATACACCCGCATTTTCGAGTAGATGCTGGAGTTTTCCGGCTCTTTCATCCGCGACAGGATAGTGAAGCGTGCCAGCGTTTCAAGTGTGCCGGGGGCGCAGGGCGCAGTAGTAAGATCGCTGTGGTTAAGCAGTTTTTCGTAGATTTTGATCTCTTCTGAAACGCGCAGGCAGTAAGGCACCTTAACGATATAGACACGGTCGAGGAAAGCTTCATTATTCTTGTTGTTGCGGAAGGTGACCCACTCCGATTCATTGGAGTGCGCCAGAATAATGCCGTTGAAAGGCAGCGCGGAAATGCCTTCTGTACCGTTGTAGTTGCCTTCCTGCGTAGCAGTCAGCAGCGGGTGCAGCACTTTAATCGGCGCTTTGAACATCTCAACGAACTCCATGATGCCCTGGTTCGCGCGGCAGAGTGCACCAGAGTAGCCATAGGCATCCGGATCGTTTTGCGCATGGTTCTCAAGCTTGCGAATATCAACCTTACCTACCAGCGCAGAGATATCCTGGTTATTTTCATCACCGGGTTCGGTTTTAGCGATAGCCAGTTGTTCCAGGATTGATGGCCACACTTTTACCACTTTAAAACGGGTGATATCGCCGCCAAACTCATGCAGGCGTTTTGCTGCCCACGGCGACATAATGGTGCCCAGGTAGCGCCGCGGTACGCCATACTCTTTCTCCAGAATATTGGCATCTTCCTGCGGGTTAAACAGGCACAGCGGATGATCGTTAACCGGGCTGCGTTCGCCATCGGCACTCAGTACATAGATAGGCACGCGCTGCATCAGCGCTTTTAAACGTTCAGCGAGAGAGGATTTACCGCCGCCCACCGGACCGAGTAAATAGAGGATCTGTTTCTTCTCCTCCAGCCCCTGCGCCGCATGTTTCAGGTAGGAGACGATCTGTTCAATCGCTTCCTCCATACCGTAAAACTCTTCAAATGCCGGGTAACGGCCAATAACACGATTCGAGAAGATACGGGAAAGGCGTGGCTCCTGAGCGGTATCAACCATAACGGGCTCACCAATAGCCGTTAACAGTCGTTCTGCCGCATTGGCGTATGCACTGCGATCCTGCTTACAGATAGTAAGAAATTCCTGCAGTGTGAACTCTTCGTCCTTGGCAGCTTCATAACGCTGACGATAGTGATCGAATATATTCATAGCGATGCCCGTCCTGTTAGAATTGTTGGGAACAATAAACGTAACCTTACAAACAGTGGTGCCAACCTCTCATTTTTAAGGATATAAATCTCTCTGCTTCTCTATTGTTATGAGCGTGTATCGGATAAAGATCAAGTAGTAAGTGGCGCAGGATTAAACGATTAGCGCACAAAAAACGCGCAAATTTCCGCATATTGTTTTAAGCCACGATCGTTTTGCGAAATATTCGCCTGTGAGGATGGGAGACGGCCTGTAAAGATGCCAACAACTCTGTTCGGCATAAGCTGCGTAAATTTCTGCAAGATGTGAAGAGTGGCAGAATTAGCCAATCCGGTTCACAGCAGATTGCCTCTGTTACCAAATATTCGCTAGACTGCAAAAGCAATTAGTGACTTAACAGGCAAAATATAGAGTGAACACATTTAAATTTTCTGCGTTTATGCTGCTGTCTCCCGCGCTGGCGACCGCATTTGCAGCTCATGCTGACCCGCTGTCGCTGGGCGCCTCTGTTATCTATGCTCAATCGCCTTATCGTGGCGGACAGGATCGCTATCTGCCCGTACCGGTTATCAACTATGAAGGCGAAAACTTCTGGTTTCGCAGCCTGCAGGGCGGCTATTACCTGTGGAAAGACCCGCAGAATCAGCTGTCGCTGACGCTGCTCGGTTCGCCACAGCAGTATGACCCGGATGATAACGATCTGGGCGATATGAAATCTCTGGATAAGCGCCGGATGACGCTGATGGCGGGTGGCACCTATCGTCATGTTGCAGAGTGGGGGATCCTGCGCACGGCATTACTGGGTGATGTGCTGAATAACAGTAATGGCATCATCTGGGATCTGACGTATCTCTACCGCTTTGAGTTTGGCGCATTCAGCCTGACGCCCGGTATCGGAGCCCTGTGGAATAGCGCAAATCAAAACCGTTACTACTACGGCGTCTCTTCGCATGAGAGTGCCCGTAGCGGTATCGCCACCTACCGGCCCGATGACAGCTGGTCGCCCTATGTCGAGCTGAACGCCAGCTACCAGCTTAGCCAAAACTGGAACGCCAGTTTTTCCGGGCGCTACACCCGCTTTGATGATGAGATTAAAGACAGCCCGATGGTTGATAAAAACGGCCAGGTCACGCTCTGGACCGGCCTCAGCTACAGCTTCTGATGCACTATCGCAACGCCTGATATCAGGCGTTGTTTTTTTGTAGCCGTACCGCGCAGGAGGGATGATGCAAAATGTCTGGATCAATGGTGCTTCGCTGCCCGCTATCGGGCAGGGAACCTGGTATATGGGGGAAAACCCCGCGCTGCGTGCTCAGGAGATCGCTGCGCTGCAGGCGGGGCTTGCTGCCGGATTGCCGGTGATAGATACAGCCGAAATGTATGCTGACGGTGAAGCTGAGAGAGTGGTAGGTGAAGCGCTGCAGGGGCGGCGCGATAGCGCCTGGCTGGTTTCCAAAGTCTATCCGTGGAACGCCAGTGAAGCTGATATCACCGGAGCGTGTGAGCGCAGCCTGCAGCGACTCAAAACTGACTACCTCGATCTTTATCTGCTGCACTGGCGCGGTAATATCCCGCTGGAGGAGACCCTGCGCGGCATGGAGAAGCTGGTGGCGCAGGGAAAAATACGCAGCTGGGGCGTATCAAATTTTGACAGCGACGATATGGAAGAGCTGTGGGGAGAGGAGGGCGGCTTCTCCTGCGCGACGAATCAGGTGCTGTACCATCTCGCATCCCGCGGCATTGAGCATACGCTGCTGCCGCTCTGCCAGCAGCGTGCCATGCCGGTAATGGCTTATTGCCCGCTGGCCCAGGCGGGGCGGCTGCGTCAGGCGCTGTTTGATAATGCGCAGTTGCTGGCGCTGGCACGGGATAAGCAGATTAGCGTGGCGCAGCTGCTGCTGAGCTGGGCGATCCGGCATGAGGGTATAATAGCGATACCGAAAGCAGGCAGCGTCGCGCACGTTCAGGAAAACGCTGCAGCGCTGAACGTTATGCTCAGCGCCGAAGAGATCGCCTTACTTGACCAGCTGTTTCCTGCCCCGCAGCAGCGCGTGCCGCTGGATATGGTTTAAGCGGGCTTGGCGCTCCGCACGCGTAAGGTTGTCCCCAGGCGGGCAGGTGTTTCGCCCGCGCTTTTCAGCGGTTTGGTAATGCGCGCTGTCTCGACGCAGACCATGCTCTTGTAGCCATCATTCGGCATATCTCCCATGCTGCAGGAGAGTTCAGGGCCCGGGTTCCAGGTGACAACGTCACTTTGATAGTGATGGTAGACCTCAATCTGCCGGCTGCCGCCGCTGTCTTTAATGACGCTGCACTCGTCAGGCGCGGTATAAATACGGTCGATCCGTCCCGGGTAGCGCTGTACGCCGCTGCTGTTTTCGCCCGGTGAGTTATCCGCCACTTTATCGATAAACGTCTTACCCAGCCCGCTTACTGCGGTTTCAGCAATATCCGCCACGCTAAAATAAGCATGCAGCGCGGCTGTCGCGTCGAAATCGCCCCAGGCTTCAAGTTCAATCTCGCACTGGTCGGCCAGTCGGAAACGGGCCAGCAGAGTAAAGTCGTGAGGCCAGAGCTTTTTCGTCTGGCTGTTACTTTCCAGCGTGAAAGTCAGCATGACGGCATCGTCATTTTCATCGTGTGCTGTCAGCGTCCATAGCTGGGTACGGGCAAATCCGTGAGCCGGTTCACCGGCAGGGCCAAACCACGGCCAGCAGATCGGCACGCCGCCGCGAATCGCTTTACCTGCTTTAAACGCGCTTTTATCGCTCAGCCAGAGAACAGGCTGCTGACCGCTGGGCTGCCAGGCGAGCAGATGCGCGCCCTGAAGCGCGATAGCCGCACGAACTTTAGGATGACTGATAACCACGACCGGCAGCTCATCCTGCTGACGCAGCGACAGGTAAGGGGTTATCTGCTCTGTCACAGGCAGTGTAAAAAGCGTATTTGGCATCGTTCAGCCTCTGTTTATCTGGTCGAAAAAAAAGGGCGACCGAAGTCACCCTTATTGATATAGCCTGGTCGCTTATTTAGCTGCAACCAGAGCAATCAGGTCGAGAACCTTGTTGGAATAACCGGTTTCGTTATCGTACCAGGAAACCAGTTTCACAAAGTTATCATTCAGCGCGATACCAGCTTTGGCATCGAATACTGAAGTCAGTACTTCGCCGTTGAAGTCAGTAGAAACCACGTCATCTTCAACATAGCCCAGTACATCTTTCATTTCGCCTTCTGAAGCCGCTTTGATAGCTTCACAGATCTCTTTGTAGGTTGCTGCTTTTTCCAGACGAACGGTCAGGTCAACCACAGAGACGTTAGGCGTAGGAACGCGGAAAGCCATACCGGTAAGTTTGCCGTTCAGCTCTGGCAGTACTTTACCCACCGCTTTTGCTGCGCCAGTTGAAGATGGGATGATGTTCTGTGCTGCACCGCGGCCGCCGCGCCAGTCTTTATGTGACGGGCCATCAACGGTTTTCTGGGTAGCAGTAGTAGCGTGAACGGTGGTCATCAGGCCTTCAACGATACCAAATTTATCGTTGATGACTTTTGCCAGCGGAGCCAGGCAGTTGGTGGTGCAGGATGCGTTAGACACGATATCCTGGCCAGCATATTTATCAAAGTTGGCACCGCGTACAAACATTGGGGTGTCATCTTTAGATGGACCGGTCAGAACCACTTTCTTTGCACCGGCAGAGATATGCTTACGTGCGGTTTCGTCAGTCAGGAAGATCCCGGTTGCTTCAGCAACAACGTCAACGCCTGCTTCGTCCCATTTGAGGTTAGCCGGGTCTCTCTCAGCGGTAACACGGATTTTTTTGCCGTTAACAATCAGCGCGCCATCCTGTACTTCTACGGTGCCGTCAAAACGACCATGGGTAGAATCGTACTTCAGCATGTAAGCCATGTAATCGGCGTCGAGCAGGTCGTTAATCGCGACGATTTCGATGTCTGAACGCTGCTGAGCAGCACGGAAAACGATGCGACCGATACGGCCAAAACCGTTGATACCTACTTTGATAGTCATATATTCCACCAGCTATTTGTTAGTGAATAAAAGGTTGGCTGTAAAATTACAAAAACCTTACCAGGCGTCAAGCGGAATCGTGTCAATTGTTGCGACAGGTCAATTCCAACGCCAGGAATAATCTGTATTGCAACCGCTTGCGTGCCGATTTTACAGCGCGTCTATCTTACGCTGATTAGCGTGTGAAAAGGGAAGTTTGTCACAAAGAGTGATCGTCATCACAAAACCACGCTGCAGCGACCAGGGCAGAAAAGTTCGCACAAAAAAAACGTCGGGCAATGTTGTCCGTTTGTTAGAATAGTAGCTGATTTCTACAGAAAGATACTCTGGAAGCAAAAATGGCAAAAGATACCGCATCTGAAGCAAAAATCGGCCAGCTGTCGGAAATGCAGCGCTACGTCACGCAGCATCGGGGTACTGAGCCACCCTTTACCGGCGCGCTGTTACACAACAAACAGGATGGCATTTATCACTGTCTGGTCTGTCAGGCACCGCTGTTTCTGTCAGAAAGCAAATATGATTCGGGCTGCGGCTGGCCAAGTTTCTACCAGCCGGTCAGCGATGAGGCGATACGCTACCTGGAAGATGATTCGCACGGCATGCACCGGGTTGAGATCCGCTGCGGCAGCTGTGACGCGCATCTGGGGCATGTTTTTCCGGATGGTCCGCAGCCAACCGGTGAGCGCTACTGCGTTAACTCCGCCTCGCTGAGCTTTACTGACGAGCAGGGCAAGCAGCAGGAGGGATAGAATGAAGCAGGAACTGAATGCGATGCTGGATGCGATGACGCCTGAGATCTATGCCCGTCTGGCAACCGCAGTTGAAACGGGTAAATGGCCGGATGGGGTGGCATTAACGCAGGAGCAGCGCGAACACTGTCTGCAGCTGGTCATGCTGTGGCAGGCGCGTCACAACGATTCACCTCAGCATATGAGCATTGCCAAAGGGGGAGATATTGTGACGAAGTCTAAAAAGCAGCTGAAAGAAGAGTTCGGCATTGAGCCGGATGTCACGCGCATCAATCTGCACTAAGAAAACAGGCTGGAATAACCAGCCTGTTTTTCAGATTATTTCCGCACCCTGCGCCTGCATTTGCGCCAGTGCTATGTCACTGTCTTCCGGGTTGAGATTCACGCCGCGGCAGCCCTCTTTAACGACCTGAACGTGATATCCGAGCTCCAGCGCATCCAGCACGCTATATTTCACACAGTAGTCAGTCGCAATTCCCAGCATAACCAGATGCGTAATATCGCGTTCGCGCAGCCAGTTATCCAGTTCAGTTTTGCGCCGGTGTCCGTTATCGAAAAAGGCGCTGTAACTGTCGACATCCACGTCTCCACCTTTATGAAATATTGCGTCAATCAGAGAGCGATCGAGGTCGGGATGAAAATCTGCGCCCGGGCTGTTTTCTATACCGTGGTCCGGCCACCAGATTTGCGCCAGCCCGTTAAGCTCACCCAGCGTATAGACCGGCTCGCCGGACACTGAAGCAAAGCTGCCGTGATTTGCCGGATGCCAGTCCTGCAGGGCCACAACACACTCGCCGCGCTGGTGAAACTCACGCGCATAGCGATTCGCTACCGCCACAGTATGATCGCCTTCGCGCACGGCCATCGGACCGCCGGGGCAAAAGTCATTCTGGATATCGATAATTACCAATGCCCGCTTCATATCATTCTGCTCCGTTCAATCTTCTGTCAGTTCGCCACGTAAGTTCTGCTGCATTCTGGCACGAATTTCATCGGGACTAAGGTCCTGACTTAATAAATAGTGCAGTTTTGTTAACGTGGCCTCAACGGTGAGATCAAAACCGCTGATTACGCCAGCATGCTCCAGCGCATTGCCGGTGGCATAGCCGCCCATATTCACTTTGCCGGACATGCACTGCGTCAGGTTAACTACGATAATCCCGCGCTCGCTCGCCTGCTGCAGCTCATGCAGGAACTCCGCATTTTGCGGCGCATTGCCCACGCCATAAGAGCGCAAAATCAGCGCTTTAACCGGCTGGCGCAGGAAATTTCGCACCACGTCTGCAGAGATGCCCGGATAAATGGTAACCACGCCAATAGGCTGCGGTGTGATGGGATGAACCACCAGCTCGCCCGACTGCTTTGGCGCGGGAGACGTATTCAGACGGCGGATATGGATCCCCGCTTCCAGCAGCGGCGACAGATTTGGCGAGGCGAAGGCGTTAAAGCCGTCGGCGTGCGCTTTAGTGGTACGGTTGCCGCGGAACAGGGTGTTATTGAAAAACAGCGCTACTTCATTAATCGGATAGTTAGCCGCCACATAGAGTGAATTCAGCAGATTCTGCTGACCGTCAGAGCGCAGTTCCGCCAGTGGGATCTGCGACCCGGTTACGATCACCGGTTTTGCCAGATTCTCCAGCATAAAGGAGAGAGCTGATGCGGTGAAAGCCATGGTATCGGTTCCATGCAGAATAACAAAACCGTCATAGGCGTCATAATTCTGGCGGATATCATCTGCAATTGACTGCCAGTCCTGCGGCGTCATATCAGAAGAGTCGATGAGCGGGGCATATTCATGAATTGTAAAATCCGGCATCTCCGGCCGGTGAAACTCAGGCATATTGGCCAGCTGCTGCTGAAGGTGGCCTGATACCGGAACATAGCCCTGCGCAGAACGCTGCATCCCGATAGTACCGCCCGTGTAGGCTACATAGATATTTTTCTTTTGCATGAGTGTACTCAGACTTGCCGTAAAACGCGCAGTATAAGGGGATTGACAGGGAAAAGCAGCCCGACCAGCGGCCGGGCTGTAAAATTAGCGAACGCTGCCGCAATTCAGACAAAAGGCGTAACGATTTTGCGGATCGTTAAGCTTACCGAGCAGGCCCGGCTGCGACTGCATAGTGCTGACAACATCCTGCACCGGTGCGGGCAGCCAGATTTTCAGCGCGTCGGGCAGCACCGCCTGCGCCGAGGCGTTCATCTGATTGAGCAGCAGATCAAACATACCCGGTTCATCCTGATACCAGTTCAGCGCAGGCTGTTTCACGCTGGCCAGCGAGGCAGCTTTCGCCACGGCGTCGTCAAAATCACCCAGTGCGTCAACCAGACCATTGTTTTTGGCATCGCTGCCGGTCCAGACATGGCCCTGTGCAATCGCATCAATCTGCTCAGGCGTCTTGTGCCGCGATGCAGCGACCAGACCGATAAAATTGCGATAGCCATTCTCAATCGTCAGCTGCATCAGCTGCTGTACCTCTGCAGGCAGCGTTTTGGTGGTCGCTACGTCAGCGAGCGGGGAGGTGGCTACGCCATCCGTATGTACGCCGATTGCGTCCAGGCTGTTTTCGACCGTATTAATCACGCCAAAGATGCCAATAGAACCGGTCAGTGTAGAAGGTGCGGCGATGATGTAATCTGCCGGCGTTGAAATCCAGTAACCTCCCGATGCGGCCATGCCTCCCATGGAGACCACCACCGGCTTACCGGCTTCATGCGCGGCGGCCAGCTCTTCACGAATCGCTTCCGATGCGGTGACGCTGCCGCCCGGGCTGTTTACCCGCAGCACGATAGCTTTGATGGCGGGATCGAGGCGCGCTTCACGGATCTGTGCGGCCGTTGTGTCACCGCCGACATTGCCTGCGCTCTCTTCTCCATCCATGATCGCACCGCTGGCGAGGATCACCGCGATGTTGCCTTTTTGCTGCGCCGGCTGTTTCAGACGGTAGTCATAGATGCTGACATAGCGGTAGTCATTATTCGCTTTGTCCCAGCCAAAGGTTTTCGCCAGCGCCTGGTCAGCCGCCGCGCGTGAGCTCAGCGTATCCACCAGTTTATTATTCAGCGCATATTTAGCGGTGTCGCCCTGTACTGCCTCCAGCCCGCTGATCACGCCTGCCGCGCCGGGAAAGAGCTGCTCTGGCGTAATCTGACGGTTAGCTGACACCGTATTCAGATAATTTTGCCATAGCTGGGTGATCCAGCGGCTGTCCGCCTCACGTGCATCCGGTGACATGTTGTCACGCAGGAACGGTTCAACGGCTGACTTGTAAGTGCCTACGCGGAAAACGTGGGAAGAGACCTTCAGCTTTTCCAGCAGCGTTTTGTAATAGAGGCCGTTGGTCGCAAAGCCGTGCAGGTCAACCGTGCCCTGAGGCGAGAGCCAGATTTTATTCGCAAAGCTGGCCAGGTAATACTGTGCCTGACTGTAGCTGTCACCCAGCGCATAAACTGGTTTTCCGGTGTCGCGAAACTCCCGCAGCGCTTTACCAACATACTGCAGAGAGGGCTGATCGCCGCCGGCAAAATCGCGCAGATCCAGCACGATACCGGTGATATTGCTGTCAGTTTTAGCCTGGCGAATCGCATCAACCACATCAAACAGGGAGTTTTCCTGCAGGCGATCGCTGTTCGCACCCAGCAGCTGACGGCTGATGCGACTCAGGCGGTTATTCACCGAAGGTTTATCCACCAGCATACCGCTGAGATCGACTTTTAACGCTCCCTGCTGAACCGGTTCACTGTTGCCGGCGCTCGACAGCTGCAGCCAGATGCCGACACCGGCCAGGATCAGAACAATGAGAAACAGGTTAAGGATAAACTCCCGGATAAAATTCAGAACGCGCCAGCTCCAGCGGAACAGACCGGTAATCATTCGCCACAATGTGCGCATAAACTCTCCATATTCACGTAGCCAGGGCCGGCAGCAGGCGTGCGGACCCCGATATCGGCATCATCCTAAAGAGCAGCGGCTGAAAAGTCAGCAGGAATTCGCACCAGACTGTTACAAAAGATCGCGCTGTGCCAGGATTAGCACATCATCAAAAGGCACAGGAGAACCCTTATGGATGCACTGGAGTTATTGACTAACCGCCGCTCAGCTTCGCGGCTGACTGAACCTGCTCCGGCGGGTGAGGTGCTGCAAAACATTCTGCATGCCGGTATGCGGGCACCCGATCACGGTACGCTTCGCCCGTGGCGTTTCGTTATTGCGGAGAATGAGGGACGGGACCGGCTAAGCCGCGTGCTGGAGCAGGCCGCCCGCGAGAGCGCGCTGGATGAAAAAGCCATCGCGAAAGCGGCGGCGGCGCCGTTTCGTGCGCCCATGGTGATAACGGTCATTGCAGACTACAAGCCCTCTGAAAAAGTGCCGCAGTGGGAGCAGGTTGTCTCTGCGGGCTGTGCCGTTATGGCGATGCAGATGGCTGCGCTGGCTCAGGGATATAACGGCATCTGGCGCAGTGGCCCCTGGACCGACCATCCTCACGTGCGGGCGGCGTTCAACTGCAAAGAAAAAGATGCCATTGTGGGCTTTCTCTATCTCGGCACGCCGCAGCTTAAAGCCAGCACCACGGTTGTCGCGCCGGATACCACAGAGTTTGTCTCCTGGTTTTGATTCTCCCGCCTGCAATTTGGCAGAATTGCAGGCGTCGTGCGCAAAAGCACCGCATCCGTGCAGAGAAAGCTTACCTGCAGCAGGCCGCCAGGCTACCATCGCTTCACTGTTTTCGTTAAAGATAAAAGAAAGGATTTGCGCCTTCCATGCGTCTATTTATTGCTGAAAAACCGAGCCTGGCGCGTGCCATCGCAGATGTTTTGCCAAAGCCGCATCGCCGCGGAGAGGGCTATATCGCCTGCGGTAACGATCAGGTGGTGACCTGGTGCGTCGGGCATTTGCTGGAGCAGGCGCAGCCTGATAGCTACGACAGCCGCTATGCCCGCTGGAACCTGGCCGATCTGCCGATTATTCCTGAAAAGTGGCGTCTGCAGCCGCGCCCCTCGGTAGCGAAACAGCTGAAAGCCATAGAAGGCTTACTGCAGCAGGCCAGCGAAATCGTGCACGCCGGCGATCCGGATCGCGAAGGTCAGCTGCTGGTGGATGAGGTGCTGGACTATCTGCAGCTGCCGGCCGGGAAGCGCCAGCGGGTGCAGCGCTGCCTGATCAACGATCTTAATCCGGCGGCCGTTGAGCGTGCGGTGAGCCGGCTGCGCGAAAACCGCGAATTTATCCCGCTCTGCGTCTCAGCGCTGGCGCGTTCACGCGCTGACTGGCTGTATGGCATTAATATGACGCGCGCCTGGACCCTGCTGGGGCGTAACGCCGGCTATGATGGCGTGTTGTCGGTGGGGCGCGTCCAGACGCCGGTGCTCGGGCTGGTCGTGCGGCGGGATGAAGAGATTGAGCACTTTGTGCCCAAAGACTATTTTGAAGTGAAAGCGCATGTCGTCACGCCAAAAGAGGAGCGCTTCGTTGCCAGCTGGGTGCCAAGCGACGCCTGTGAGCCCTGGCAGGATGAAGAGGGGCGCGTGCTGCACCGGCCGCTGGCAGAGCATGTACTGGCGCGTATTGAGGGACAGCCCGCGCAGGTGACCGGCTATAACGACAGGCGTGAATCGGAAACCGCACCGCTGCCGTTTTCGCTCTCCAGCCTGCAGATTGAAGCCGCAAAGCGTTACGGGCTGAGCGCGCAGAGCGTGCTGGAGTGCTGTCAGCGCCTCTATGAGACGCATAAGCTTATTACTTATCCGCGTTCGGATAGCCGCTATCTCCCTGATGAGCATTACGCCGGCCGTCATGCGGTGCTGAAAGCGATCGCTGTGCATCAGCCCGATCTCACGCCGCCTGCTGATTTCAATACGGAACAGAAAAACCGCTGCTGGGACGATAAAAAGGTCGATGCGCATCACGCCATCATTCCCACCGCGCGTACCGGCAAAGTCGCACTCAGCGACAATGAGGCCCGGATCTATGCGCTGATTGCCCGGCAATATCTGATGCAGTTCTGCCCGGATGCGCAGTTCCGCAAATGCGTTATCGATCTGGAGATCGGTGGTGGCCGGTTTGTGGCAAAAGCGCGGTTTCTGGCGGAAGCGGGGTGGCGCGCGCTGCTCGGGAATAAAGAGCGTGACGAAGAGAACGACGGCACGCCGCTGCCGGTGGTCGCTAAAGGCGACACCCTGCTGTGCGAGCGCGGTGAACTGCTGGAGAAGCAGACTCAGCCGCCGCGGCCGTTCACGGATGCCACGCTGTTATCCGCCATGACCGGCATTGCGCGCTTTGTGCAGGATAAAGAATTAAAGAAAGTGCTGCGTGCGACCGATGGTTTAGGAACGGAGGCGACGCGGGCCGGCATTATTGAGCTGCTGTTTCGCCGGACTTTCCTGGTTAAAAAAGGGCGCTATATCCACTCGACGGAGGCGGGCAGAGCCCTGATCCATGCGCTGCCGGAAATGGCGGCGCGGCCAGATATGACGGCGCAGTGGGAGTCAACCCTGACGCGCATCAGCGAAAAAAGCTGCCGCTATGATGAGTTTATGCAGCCGCTGGTGTCAACGCTGACCACGCTGATTGGCGAGGCGCGGCAGCGGCCCTCTTTGCAGGCGTTCAAAGGGCTGGCGGCCGCTTCGCCAGCGCGCGTGAAAGCCAAAAAACAGCGGCGAAAGCCAAAGGAGACGCAATGAGCAGGTATACAACGGGAGTGGCGCTGGCGCTGCTGGTCTGCAGCACTAGCGCGCTGGCAAACCGGATGCCGGAGCCGGGGCGGATGGGTAATACGGATGTGGTGGTGGATATGCCGGCGGAAGTCTGGACGCAGGGCCAGAATCGTCAGCAGAACAGCTGCCTTCAGTGCTGCATTTATGAAAACCGCAGCTATTCAGAAGGCGCAGTGGTCAAGGCCGAAGGGGTACTGCTGCAGTGCTCGCGGGATGAAAAGGTGCTGGGCACCAATCCACTGCTGTGGAAAATCATTAAATAGTTAAGCGTGGCGCACAGGCGCCACGCTTAACGTTTACAGATCGAACGTCGCCCAGACGGGAGCGTGGTCAGAAGGCTTCTCCATGCCACGAATAGCGTAATCGATACCGGCATCGACGCAGCGTGCGGCCAGCGGCTGACTGGCCAGCAGCAGATCGATGCGCAGTCCGCGGTTGTCATCGAATCCGCGCGAGCGGTAGTCGAACCAGGAAAAGCGATCGTTTGTCGTCGGGTTTCTGGCACGCCAGGTATCGGTGAGGCCCCACTGCAGCAGCCGATCCATCCACTCACGCTCTTCCGGCAGAAACGAGCATTTTCCGGTACGCAGCCAGCGCTTGCGGCTCTCTTCACCAATCCCGATATCCAGGTCGGTGGCGCTGATATTCATGTCGCCCATGATCAGCAGCGGCTTGTCAGCGGCAGCGTGTTCCATCAGATAGCTCTGCAGATCGCGGTAGAATTTCTCTTTAGCCGGGAATTTAAGCGGGTGATCGCGGCTTTCACCCTGGGGGAAATAGCCGTTGATAACGGTGATGTTACCTGCCGGGCTCGGTATCTCCGCCATAATCAGGCGTCGCTGAGCGTCAGCGTCATCGCCCGGAAAACCGCGCATAACCCGTACCGGTGCGTTTTTGGTAAGTAGCGCAACGCCGTAGTGACCTTTTTGTCCATGATAGAAGACGTGATAACCGAGCTGGCTGACCTCTTCCAGCGGGAACATCTCATCGTGAACCTTGGTTTCCTGCAGGCCGATAACCTCAGGCTGATGCTGTTCCACCAGCGCGGCCAGCTGATGAGGGCGTGCGCGCAACCCGTTGATGTTGAATGAAACAAATTTCATATCGCTGCCATTTTAATAACCTGTATGCGGCGCGATGGTAACGGCTTTTTGGCAAAAAGTCATGCCCGAAGCGGAGCAGGCAGCGCAGTATCAGAGGGGAGGAGTAAACGAAGCGTTTTCAGGATGTCGCGAACGGAACAGGAGATGGTGGCGGGAGAAGGATTCGAACCTTCGAAGTCGATGACGGCAGATTTACAGTCTGCTCCCTTTGGCCGCTCGGGAATCCCGCCACTTGCCTGAATCTTTGTGCCTGAAGGCGGGGCGCATCATACCAAATGCGTTCCGCCTGTAAAGCACCGGATGTAAAAATAAAACCTGTTTGCCCGTTTTTTACGCGTAGCGCTGAAGAGTTAGACAGTTCAGCGCACTGGCGCGAAAACGCGCTTAAAGAATAATCGTGCGGTTGCCATAAACAAACACGCGCTGGCCGAGCACTTTATAGAGCGCGCGACTCAGTACGTTTTTTTCCACATCGCGTCCGGCACGCATCATCTCTTCAGCGGTATAGCTGTGATCCACGTTGATGACATCCTGCATAATGATTGGACCTTCGTCCAGGTTGTCATTGACGTAGTGCGCCGTTGCGCCAATGATTTTTACGCCGCGTTCATACGCCTGATGATAAGGGCGCGCGCCGATAAAAGCTGGCAGGAACGAGTGGTGAATATTGATGATCTGGTTCGGGTAGCGCTGCACAAAAGCAGGCGTCAGCACGCGCATATATTTTGCCAGCACCACGTAATCAGGCTGATAGCGATCGATCTCTTCCGCCATGCGATTGTCGTGCTCTTCGCGCGTCTTGCCTTCATGGCTGACCAGCACAAAAGGAATATCAAAACGTTCTACCAGCGAGCGCAGCGTATCGTGATTGCCGATAACCGCAGCGATCTCCATATCCAGACCACCAAACGCGCTTTTCATCAGCAGGTCACCCAGGCAGTGCGCCTCTTTTGTGACCAGAATAACAACGCGGCGGCGACCGGCAGTGTGCAGCTCACGCACGGAACCGGCCGGCAGAGCGCTATCGAGATCGGCCAGCAGCGTATTGTCGTTAAAAATGCCTTCCAGCTCGGTGCGCATAAAAAAGCGGCCGGTGCGGTGATCGACAAACTCATTGTTTTGCACAATGTTGAGTTCATGCTTGTAGCAAATGTTGGTGATCTTGGCGATCAGACCTTTAGCATCAGGGCAAATGGTCCGTAAAACTTTTCGTTGCAGTGTTTGCGCTTGCATCTCAATCAAGGTCCTGTCAAAGCGATAAGGGTATTACCATTGCGGCGAAGCGGATATCAGCCACAACATTTTTTGTATTTTTTGCCAGAGCCGCAGGGGCAGCGATCGTTACGCCCGATTGCTGGCGCTGTTCCATCCACATAGTACCAGCGACCCTCCTCCCGAAGAAAGCGTGAACGTTCAGCGATGGCTGACTCGCGCTCTTTTTCGCGGTAGCGCGCAAAAAAGGTCACAAAGGCTTCGTTCTCATGGATGCCATGATTACAACAGGTTACATTTAGTCCGAGCCACGTTGTACCGGCAAAACTTTCAGACAAACGCGCCATTAGATCGACGCTGCGCTGGCTGGCGTGCCAGGTTTCTGTCAGATAAACTGCATTACCCGTGGCGTAGGCCGTATAGCGAGATCGCATCAGCTGTTCAGCACTTAGCGGGATGGCCTCGCCGTTTAAAAAGGGCTGACAACATAAGCTATACTGCTTCCCGCTGCAGCAGGGGCACTTTTCGGACACATCATCTCCTGAGAGTGGTTAACGTTATCATAGGCGTGCGCTATGGTAGCCGACTGCGTGGCATGATGCTACGTACCAGCGGCATCACGAGGTAAGATGAGAAAGGTCAAAATTGGACTGGCTCTGGGATCGGGCGCCGCAAAGGGCTGGGCGCATATCGGCGTTATTAATGCGCTGGAGCGTGCCGGTATTGAAATTGATGTGGTAGCGGGCTGTTCAGTCGGCGCGCTGGTTGGTGCCGCCTACACCAATGGTCACCTGGCAAACATGGAGAAGTGGGTCAGCGCGTTTCGCTACTGGGATGTTATACGCCTGATGGATCTCTCCTGGCAGCGCGGGGGGCTGTTGCGCGGCGATCGCGTTTTTAGTCATATTCGCCAGCTGATCCCGCATGACCAGATTGATGGCGGCCTGAAACCTTTTGGCGTGGTTGCCACAAACCTGAGTACCGGCCGTGAGCTCTGGCTGACTGAGGGCGATCTGCATCAGGCCGTGCGCGCTTCCTGTAGTATGCCAGGCTTATTACCACCCGTTGGCTACAATGGATACTGGCTGGTGGATGGCGCGGTGGTAAACCCGGTGCCCATCTCCCTGACGCGCGCGCTCGGTGCAGACATTGTTATTGCGGTCGATCTTCAGCATGATGCGCATCTGATGCAGCAGGATCTGCTGTCGGTAACGCCGGAAAACGGCGATGACGCGGCAGAGGCGCTCTCCTGGGGTAAAAAATTGCGTCAGCGTCTGATGGGATTTACCCGCCAGCGCGCGGTGCAGTCACCTGGCGCAATGGAGATCATGTCGACCTCGATTCAGGTGCTGGAAAACCGCCTTAAACGCAACCGTATGGCGGGCGATCCGCCGGATGTGCTGATTCAGCCGTTTTGTCCGCAGATCTCAACGCTGGACTTTCATCGTGCTGAAGAGGCGATGGCTGCCGGTAAGGCGGCCGTAGAGAAAAAAATGGATGAACTATTACCACTGGTCCGTAGCAGATAGTCAGTTGTTCATTCAGGGGGGTTGTCGCTGATGACAATAATTAAAGGCGCAACTGCATTTTATGAACCACTATTGCAATATCTGGTACGCAGGGGGAGAGAATGGAAAAACCACTACTCGGCAAAAAGATTCTCATTGTCGAAGATGAGGTCGTTTTCCGTTCATTGCTGGAAAATGTACTGACCAGTTTGGGGGCAACAGCCCTGCAGGCTGGCGACGGGCTGGAAGGTCTCGACGTTCTGTCGTCGCACAGCGCCGATCTGGTGATTTGCGATCTGGAAATGCCCCGGATGGGCGGTATTGCGTTTGTTGAGCATCTGCGCAGTCAGGGGAATATGGTGCCTGTGCTGGTCATATCCGCCACCCAGAATATGGCTGATATCGCGCATGTGCTGCGGCTTGGCGTGCAGGATGTATTACTGAAACCGCTAAAAAATATCGAACGCTTCCGCGAGGCTGTGTTTGAGTGTCTTTATCCCTCGATGTTCACCTCCAAAGTGGAGGAGGATGAGCAGCTGTTTCAGGACTGGGATGCGCTGGCCCGCGATCCGATCGCCGCGGCAAAACTGCTGAAGCAGCTGCAGCCGCCGGTGCAGCAAACCATTGCGCACTGCCGCATTAACTACCGACAGCTGACCATGGCGGAACAGCCAGGGCTGGTACTAGATATCGCTGCGCTCTCTGATAAAGATCTCGCCTTTTACTGTCTGGATGTTACCCGGGCGGGCGACAACGGCGTGCTGGCCGCGCTGCTGCTGCGGGCGCTGTTCAACGGTTTACTGCAGGAGCAGCTGTCCGGACAGCATCATCGGCTGCCGGAACTCAACGGCCTGCTGCGTCAGGTGAATATGCTGCTGCGCCAGGCAAACCTTACCGGGCAGTTCCCGCTTCTGGTGGGATACTATCATCGCGAATTGCGCAAATTAATTCTGGTTTCAGCAGGACTTAATGCCACGCTGCACATGGAAACGCAGCAGCTGCAGTTAAACAGCGGTGTACCGCTGGGCACGATGGGGGGGACCCATCTTAATCAGATTTCTCAGCATACGGGCGCCTGGCAATGCCACGTCTGGGGCGCCGGAGGGAGGCTCCGTCTGATGTTATCGGGTGAAGAATAAGCAGTTAAACAGCGGGTTAAATCAGTTGAGCGACAGCGCCAGACCTATCCTTTACACTTGGGTAAAAGTCTTAAATTCCATGGATTAACTTTATCCAGGATAATTCCGCCTGATACTAACTGATATACTCATTTCGTTTTTTAAACCGACATATCAAGTATTAACTTGAGCGGCCTATTAAGAGAGGTATTTGATGTCTGCCTATAAGTCAAAAGTAAAAAAAGCGGTAATCCCGGTTGCAGGTTTAGGTACGCGTATGCTGCCAGCGACCAAAGCTATTCCAAAAGAGATGTTACCGCTGGTCGATAAGCCGTTGATCCAGTATGTCGTAAATGAGTGTATTGCTGCGGGCATTAACGAAATTGTGCTGGTTACGCACTCTTCTAAAAACTCAATCGAAAACCACTTTGATACCAGTTTCGAACTGGAAGCCATGCTGGAGAAGCGTGTAAAGCGTCAGCTGCTGGATGAAATCCAGTCTATCTGCCCGCCACACGTCACCATTATGCAGGTGCGTCAGGGTATCGCTAAAGGTCTGGGCCATGCGGTCATGTGTGCACATCCGCTGGTAGGCGATGAGCCGGTAGCGGTCATTCTGCCAGACGTTATCATCGACGAATATGAGTCAAACCCGACTAAAGACAACCTGGCAGAGATGCTGGCGCGTTTTGAAGAAACCGGTCACAGCCAGATCATGGTTGAGCCAGTAGCAGACGTGACCGCATACGGTGTGGTTGACTGCAAAGGCGCCGAACTGAGCGCGGGCCAGAGTGCACCAATGGTTGGTGTTGTTGAGAAGCCAAAAGCGAGTGAAGCGCCTTCTAACCTTGCGGTCGTGGGTCGTTACGTTCTCTCTGCTGATATCTGGCCTCTGCTGGCTAAAACCCCTCCGGGTGCAGGCGGCGAAGTTCAGCTGACCGACTCTATCGCTATGCTGATGGAAAAAGAGACTGTAGAAGCTTATCACCTGACTGGCGTCAGCCACGACTGTGGTAACAAGCTGGGTTACATGCAGGCTTTTGTTGAGTACGGCGTACGTCACCCGGTGCTGGGCAAAGATTTTGCACAGTGGCTGGACAACGCAGTAGGCAATAAAAAGTAATTCATTATGCACAGGATAATTTAATGAAAGTCACTGTATTTGGTATCGGCTATGTCGGTCTGGTTCAGGCTGCGGTGTTGGCCGAAGTCGGACATGACGTTCTCTGTATTGATGTCGACGCTAACAAAGTCGAAAACCTGAAAAAAGGTATCATCCCGATTTTCGAACCGGGTCTGACGCCGCTGGTGATGTCCAACTATGAATCGGGCCGCCTGAAATTCAGCACTGACGCCAAAGAGGGCGTTAATCACGGGGTGATGCAGTTTATTGCTGTTGGCACACCGCCTGATGAAGATGGTTCTGCCGATCTGAAATATGTGACCGCGGTTGCGCGCACGATTGCAGAACATATGAACGATCACAAAGTCGTTATCGATAAATCAACGGTACCAGTCGGCACAGCCGATCGCGTACGCAGTGTGATGCAGGATACGCTGAAACAGCGTGGTGCCAGCGTTGCTTTCGATGTGGTTTCCAACCCGGAATTCCTCAAAGAGGGTGCGGCCGTTAATGACTGCATGCGACCAGAGCGCATCGTTGTCGGTACTGACAATGAGGATGTGGTGGAACTGCTGCGCGAGCTCTATGAGCCGTTCAACCGTAACCACGATCGCATGATCCTGATGGATATCCGCAGTGCAGAGCTGACAAAATATGCGGCAAACTGCATGCTGGCGACCAAAATCAGCTTTATGAACGAGATCTCTAATCTCGCTGAGCTGCTGGGCGCTGACGTGGAGAAAGTCCGTCAGGGTATCGGTTCTGATTCCCGTATCGGCTATCACTTTATCTATCCGGGCTGCGGCTACGGTGGTTCCTGCTTCCCGAAAGATGTGCAGGCGCTGATCCGTACAGCAGAGTCTATTGGCTATAAACCACGCCTGCTGCAGGCGGTGGAAGAGGTCAATGACGCGCAGAAAAACAAACTGCCTGCCTTTATCAAGCGCCATTTTGGTGACGATCTGCGCGGCAAGACGTTTGCGCTGTGGGGCCTGGCGTTTAAACCCAACACCGACGATATGCGTGAAGCCTCCAGCCGTGTGCTGATGGAAGCGTTATGGGAAGCGGGTGCTACGGTTCAGGCTTACGATCCGGAAGCGATGGAAGAAGCGCAGCGCATCTATGGTCACCGTGACGATCTGAAACTCACAGGGACTAAAGAAGCCGCACTGCAGGGCGCTGATGGTCTGGTTATCTGTACCGAATGGCAGAATTTCCGGGCGCCTGATTTTGACGTAATTAAAAATGCGTTAAAACAACCCGTGATTTTTGATGGCCGTAACCTGTATGATCCAGAGCGTATCAGCAAACGCGGTTTCGTTTATTATGCAATCGGCCGCGGAGCGTCTATTCAAATTGCGTAATAAATGAGGGATGTATGAATTTTCTGGTTACCGGCGCAGCAGGATTTATCGGTTTTCACGTAAGTCAGCGTTTGCTCGCTGCCGGTCACCAGGTTGTTGGTATCGACAACCTGAATGACTATTATGATGTCAGCCTGAAACAGGCTCGCCTCGATCAGATTTTACCGCATCCCGCGTTTACCTTTATCAAAATGGACCTGGCCGATCGCCAGGCCATTTCCTCCCTGTTTGAACAGCACGCGTTTGAGCGCGTTATCCATCTCGCCGCGCAGGCGGGTGTGCGTTACTCAATCGATAACCCGCACGCTTATGCAGATGCTAACCTCACCGGTCATCTGAATATTCTGGAAGGCTGCCGTCACCATAAGATTGGCCATCTTCTTTATGCCTCCTCAAGCTCAGTTTATGGGCTGAACCGCAAAATGCCGTTCTCCACCGATGACAGCGTTGATCACCCGGTTTCCCTCTATGCGGCGACGAAAAAAGCCAACGAACTGATGTCGCATACTTATTCGCATCTTTATCAGCTGCCGACAACCGGACTGCGTTTCTTTACCGTGTATGGCCCGTGGGGCCGGCCCGATATGGCGCTGTTTAAATTTACCCGTGCAATGCTGGCAGGCGAGGCGATAGACGTCTATAACCGCGGTGAGATGACGCGCGACTTTACCTATATCGATGATATCGCTGAGGCGATTGTTCGCCTGCAGGCGGTGGTACCCCAACCTGACAGCGCATGGAGCGTGGAGCACGGCTCACCCGCCAGCAGCTCTGCGCCGTATCGGGTGTATAACATTGGCAACAGTCAGCCCACGCGCCTGATGACCTATATAGAGTCGCTGGAAAAAGCGCTCGGCATTGAGGCGCAGAAGAACATGCTGCCGATGCAGCCCGGCGATGTACTGGGCACCAGCGCAGATACGCAGCCTCTCTACGACGCCATTAATTTCCGGCCGCAGACCAGCGTTGAGCAGGGCGTACAGCAGTTTGTTGACTGGTATCGCGATTTTTATCAGAAGTAAGCGCATAAAAAAAGGAAGCCGCGGGCTTCCTTTTTTTTACCTGGCGAAACGAATATTGCAGTAAAAGTGCAGACAGTAAAAACGAAGCGCGCGCGGATTACAGCAGGAAATCGTCCAGCTGTTTACCGTCTTCTTCGATCGCTTTTCTAATTACGGCAGGCGTGCGTCCCTGACCGGTCCAGGTGCGGTTTTCACCATTTTCATCTACGTAGCTGTACTTGGCAGGACGGGCAGCGCGACGTGCTTTAGTCACCGTTTTGTTTTCTGATAACGCGTTCAGTAGTTCATTAGGATCGATGCCGTCAGCCAGCAACATTTCACGATACTGTTCCAGTTTGCGGCTGCGTTCAGCATTTTCAGCCTGAGCATGACTCTCTTCTTCACGGCGCTCATTAACCACTACGTCAAGTTTTTCCAGCATCTCTTCCAGGGTTTCAAGAGAGCATTCGCGCGCCTGAGCACGCAATGTACGGATATTATTAAGGATTTTAAGTGCTTCGCTCATTGTTCTTATCTCAGAATATAAAAAGGAGTGGTTAATCTGTTCCATAATAGTGGCGGGAATATATAACTGCAATAGTGAAACCTGAGTGAGGAGATTTATTTATTTTTTGGTTATGTCAGCAGAGTTAATTATCTATGGCTGAGCTGCATAAATTATCTGCGATATGTCTCATTGCGTGACGGCTATTCCATTTAACTGAGATTAATTTAACCGCTATTAGTGATTTAACCGCAGCGCGCCGGCATTGATTTTCAGCGACCAGCAGCGTGGTTTTCTGCTGCGGTAAACCTGTCGTTTGTAAGGTGCTCTGCGGCAATACATTTGTGTTAAACTGCCGCCTTCTGAATTTAGTATCCCCGGAGAGACTGGTAAGTGGCTCAACTCTATTTCTATTATTCGGCGATGAATGCGGGTAAATCCACCGCGCTGCTGCAATCTTCTTATAACTATCAGGAGCGCGGCATGCGTACCCTGGTCTATACCGCAGAGATAGACGATAGATTTGGTGCCGGCGTGGTCAGCTCACGAATCGGACTCTCTTCGCCTGCCTGTCTGTATAATGACAAAACAGAACTGGCCGAAGCCATTGCGGAAGAGCATGCGCGCCAGCCCGTACACTGTGTGCTGGTTGACGAAAGCCAGTTTCTGACGCGTGAGCAGGTGTATGCGCTCTCTGACGTGGCGGACAATCTTGATATTCCGGTTCTCTGCTACGGTCTGCGTACTGACTTCCGCGGTGAGCTCTTCACCGGCAGCCAGTATCTTCTTGCCTGGGCCGACAAACTGGTTGAGCTTAAAACAATTTGCCACTGCGGTCGTAAGGCGAGCATGGTGCTGCGCCTTGACGGGGAGGGCAGACCGTTCAGCGAAGGTGAGCAGGTCGTAATTGGCGGTAATGAGCGTTATATATCCGTATGCCGGAAACATTACAAACAGGCGATTAATCTGGGTACGCGTGAGGCCATATATGGCGCTAATCCGCCACCGGTTTAATCAGCCAGACATAAAAAAACCCGCCGCGGCGGGTTTTTTATTTTCAGCGGACTACGCTTTCTTTACTTTTTTTTCACGGGCAGCGGACTGCAACTCGCAGATTTCTGCAGAGGGTATGTCCGTTTCTGAATAATCACGTCCGTAGAACGTATCCAGCATAATCTGTTTTAGCTCAGCGATTAATGGATAGCGCGGATTGGCACCGGTGCACTGATCGTCAAAAGCGTCTTCAGCCAGCTTATCCACTTTCGCCAGGAAATCCGCCTCCTGCACACCTGCTTCCCGAATAGAAGCGGGAATACCGAGCTGCGTTTTCATTTCATCCAGCCACGCCAGCAGTTTTTCGATTTTCTGCGCCGTGCGATCCCCGGGCTGAGTCAGGCCGAGATGGTCAGCAATTTCCCCGTAGCGGCGCCGTGCCTGCGGGCGGTCATACTGGCTGAACGCCGTCTGTTTCGTCGGGTTATCATTGGCGTTATAGCGGATGACGTTACCGATAAGCAGCGCGTTTGCCAGCCCGTGCGGGATATGAAACTCTGAGCCAAGCTTATGGGCCATAGAGTGGCACACCCCGAGGAAAGCGTTGGCAAAGGCAATGCCGGCGATAGTCGCCGCGTTGTGTACGCGTTCACGCGCAACCGGATTTTTCGCGCCATCGCGATAGCTGGCGGGCAGATTCTCTTTAAGCAGCTTCAGCGCCTGCAGTGCCTGTCCGTCTGAGTACTCACTGGCAAGCACCGAGACGTAAGCCTCCAGCGCATGCGTCACCGCATCGAGGCCGCCAAAGGCGCAGAGCGAGCGCGGCATATCCATCACCAGGTCGGCATCAACGATCGCCATATCCGGCGTTAAAGCGTAGTCTGCCAGCGGATATTTTTGCCCGGTGGCGTCATCGGTGACAACGGCAAACGGAGTGACTTCTGAGCCGGTGCCCGAAGTGGTGGCGATCGCGACCATGCGCGCTTTCACGCCCATTTTCGGGAATTTGTAGATACGTTTACGGATATCCATAAAGCGCAGCGCCAGCTCTTCAAAATGCGTTTCCGGATGCTCATACATGACCCACATGATTTTCGCTGCGTCCATCGGTGAACCACCGCCCAGGGCGATAATCACGTCAGGCCGGAAACTGTGCATCTGCTCTGCGCCCTTACGCACAATGCTCAGGGTCGGATCGGCTTCCACTTCAAAGAATATCTCGGTTTCGATTCCCTGTGATTTCAGCACCCGCGTAACCCGCTCGGCATAGCCGTTATTAAACAGAAAGCGATCGGTAACGATAAACGCGCGCTTCGCTCCCTCAGCAGCAACCTCTTCCAGCGCAATCGGAAGAGAGCCGCGGCGGAAGTAGATAGACTTCGGTAACTTATGCCACAACATATTTTCTGCTCGCTTAGCCACGGTTTTCTTATTGATTAAGTGTTTAGGGCCCACGTTTTCAGAGATGGAGTTACCCCCCCAGGAGCCGCAGCCCAGCGTCAGGGAAGGGGCAAGTTTGAAGTTGTAAAGATCGCCAATGCCGCCCTGTGAAGCCGGGGTGTTGATCAGGATGCGGGCCGTTTTCATTTTGTCGCCAAAATAGTGGATCCGCCCAGCCTCATTATCCTGATCGGTGTAGAGACAGGATGTGTGGCCAATGCCGCCCATTGCGACCAGCTTCTCTGCTTTTGCTACCGCGTCCGCATAATCTTTTGCCCGATACATCGCCAGCGTCGGCGAGAGCTTTTCATGGGCAAAAGGCTCCGATTCATCAACGGCTGACACCTCGCCAATTAAAATTTTGGTGCCCGGCGGGACGCTGATGCCGGCAAGCGCAGCAATATTGCAGGCGGGCTGGCCCACAATTGCCGCGTTCAGCGCGCCATTTTTCAGCAGGATATTCTGAACCGCGCTCAGCTCATGGCCCTGCAGCAGATAGCCGCCGTGGCTGGCAAAACGTTCGCGGACCGCGTCATAGACTGCATCAACAATAATGACCGATTGCTCAGAGGCACAGATCACGCCGTTATCGAACGTTTTAGACATCAGAATGGAAGCGACCGCGCGTTTGATGTCAGCGGTTTCATCAATCACGACCGGCGTATTGCCCGCGCCAACGCCAATCGCCGGTTTACCTGAGCTATAGGCCGCTTTAACCATGCCCGGGCCGCCGGTTGCCAGAATCAGGTTAATATCCGGATGATGCATGAGCTGACTGGAGAGTTCGACCGAAGGCGCATCGATCCAGCCGATAATATCTCTGGGAGCACCCGCAGCAATAGCCGCCTGCAGCACGATATCGGCTGCTTTATTGGTGGCATTTTTCGCGCGCGGATGCGGTGAAAAAATAATGCCGTTGCGGGTTTTCAGGCTGATAAGCGCCTTGAAAATAGCGGTGGAGGTGGGGTTGGTGGTAGGGATGATACCACAGATGAGGCCAATGGGTTCGGCAATGGTAATGGTGCCAAAGGTATCATCGCTTGCCAGCACGCCACAGGTTTTTTCATCTTTGTACGCGTTGTAGATATATTCTGAAGCGAAATGATTTTTGATCACTTTATCTTCAATAATACCCATGCCTGATTCCGCTACCGCCATCTTAGCCAGCGGAATGCGGGCGTCAGCTGCCGCCAGCGCCGCGGCGCGAAAAATTGCATCAACCTGCTCCTGGCTAAAACTGGCAAATTCGCGCTGCGCGCGTTTTACACGTTCAACCAGTGCATTGAGTTCGGCAACATTGGTTACGGCCATAATACTCTCCTGAGGAAGTTAAACTTTTTTAATAAACAGGCCGGTGCAGAGAAAGAAATCAGCTAAGGTTTGACAGGGCAGGCCCGTCTGTTTAGTAAAAAGGTCTGACGTGAATGATTTACTGCACCCAGCGTAGCGCTGGTGGCGGGGCGTAATCATGATGCAGATCAAGAGAGGCTGCAGCGGTTGGCGGTCAGCCAGATCGTTTACGACTAAAGATGCCGTTTTTTAGACGCTACTGTTCTGCAGGCGTATCTGAAAACAGCCAGATTTTTATGCCATCAATGCGGCGGACACATAGCAGATATTTCTGCCATATCCGCTGTTTTTCAGCAGACATATGCACTACATTAAGCGCGTTTTTTTGACTTTTTCAGGAGCCTGTTGTGACCCCTGTGCTACTCGATCTCTCCGGCTACATAAAATTTTTTGTCGGCCTGTTTGCGCTGGTAAATCCGGTAGGCATTATTCCGGTTTTTATCAGCATGACCCGCTATCAGGCGGTGGCTGAACGCAACAAAACCAATCTTACAGCTAACCTTGCGGTCGCGATTATTCTCTGGACCTCGCTGTTTCTTGGCGATGGGATCCTGCATCTGTTTGGTATCTCAATCGACTCCTTTCGAATCGCAGGCGGCATACTGGTGGTGACTATTGCGATGTCAATGATCAGCGGCAAGCTGGGTGAAGATAAGCAAAACAAGCAGGAAAAATCAGAAACGGCTATCCGTGAAAGCATCGGTGTTGTCCCGCTGGCGCTGCCGCTCATGGCAGGGCCGGGGGCTATCAGCTCCACTATCGTCTGGAGTTCGCGCTATCACAGCTGGCTTAATTTGCTGGGTTTTACGCTGGCGATTGCGGTTTTCGCCTTTTGCTGCTGGTTACTGTTCAGAGCGGCGCCGTTAATGGTACGGATATTGGGTCAGACCGGAATTAACGTCATTACCCGTATTATGGGGTTGTTATTGATGGCGTTAGGGATTGAATTTGTCGTCACCGGCATAAAAGCGATTTTTCCGGGATTACTGAATTAGTCTGACCTGTTTTTTGCTGAAAAAGATCTTCATGAACTAAAAAGGTGCATCACAACGTGCAGGTGCACCTTTTTGGTGAAATTATTTATCGGGCTACTTGCAGGCTCGTTTTTATCACTTTTACTACTCAGTCAGTTATCCCTGCTTAATATCCGCTTATTAATGTGATTATTGTCACAGATTTACCTGCTGCCAAACAGGCGCTGAAAGTGATTAGCTGTGCCTCTCTTGCAAAGAATTCGCTGAATATTCCGCTTTGAAGTGAAAATACAATACATTTGCGCAAAATGAGTTTTGCATTAAATTAGTGCGCGCATAATCGCCAGAATCGAGACAATAATCATATTTATCAAAGCATTAACTGATATTTAGCAGAAATAATTAACGCTTTCAACGTTATCCCGGACATGATAAAAGAGAAATAGCTAACATTTTTCTGCATTGGCTTTGGCGCAACGGGATAGCTTCTGATAATTTCTGGCACTCTCAGGATTTTTATCGCTCTCTCAGCAGATGTGTACGGTTTTTGCTTATTAGCACGCGGACGCAGCTATATCGGCAACGCGGATCAGAAACTAACGGCTGAACGCTCTCTTTATCAAAAAAACAGTGAGTGAGTCGTCAGCAAATATCACTACCCGCTGGCGGCTTGCTGAAGTCACCCGGAAGGGGAAAGGGGTCTTCGCTCGAACGAAACGAAGATCGCCCGGTAAACGGGATACGTCAGGCGCGATAGCGCACCGACGACAATAATAAAACTGGAGCATAACAATGAACAACATCACGAAAAAAAGTCTGATTGCGGCCGGCGTTCTGGCCGCAATTGCCTCTCTGGCAGGGAACGCTGCGCTGGCTGCAACGGTACCGGCTGGCGTTGAGCTGGCTGCCAAACAGGAGCTGGTGCGCGGTAACGGTGACGAAGTTCAGTCGCTCGATCCGCATAAAATTGAGGGCGTACCGGAAGATAATATTGCCCGCGATCTCTATGAAGGGCTTATCGTCAGCGATGCCAGAGGCAAACCGGTTCCGGGCGTGGCAGAGAGCTGGGAAAACAAAGATTTTAAAGTCTGGACTTTCCACCTGCGTAAAAATGCCAAATGGTCTAATGGCGAGCCGGTTACCGCACAGGATTTCGTCTACAGCTGGCTGCGTCTGGTTGACCCGAAAACGGCGTCACCTTATGCCAGCTATCCGCAGTATGGCCATATCGCTAACGTTGATGAAATTATTGCCGGTAAAAAGCCGACCTCTGAACTGGGCGTAAAAGCGCTGGACGATCATACGCTGGAAGTTACGCTAAGCCAGCCGGTACCTTACTTTTATAAGCTGCTGATCAATGCTGTGATGTCACCGGTCTATAAGCCTGCAATCGAAAAATCGGGCGATCAGTGGACGCAGCCGCAGAACTGGGTGGGTAACGGCGCGTTTAAACTGGAGGCGCACGTTATCAACGAGCGCGTCACGCTGGTACGCAACCCGCAATACTGGGATAACGAACATACGGTACTGAACAAAGTCACCTTCCTGCCCATCAACTCAGAAGTGAGCGATGTGAACCGCTACTTCTCTGAAAATGGCAGCGACATCACCTATAACAATATGCCGATTGAGCTGTTCAAAAAGCTGCAGCGCGACAATGGCAAAGAGCTGATGGTAAAACCGTATCTCTGCACCTATTACTACGAGATCAATAACCAGAAAGCGCCTTTCACTGATGCCCGCGTGCGCACCGCGCTGAAGCTGGGTCTGGATCGCGACATCATGGTGAATAAGGTACTGGCGCAGGGTCAGCTGCCCGCCTACAGCTATACACCGCCGGCAACCGATGGCATGGAACTGCTGCCGCCGGACTGGTTTAAATGGGATCAGAACAAGCGTAATGCAGAAGCGAAAAAACTGCTGGCTGAAGCAGGCTATACCGCAGATAAGCCACTGACGTTTAACCTGCTGTACAACACCTCAGACCTGCATAAAAAACTGGCAATCGCGGCGTCTTCTATCTGGAAAAAGAACCTCGGCGTGAATATCAAGCTGGAGAACCAGGAGTGGAAAACGTTCCTGGATACCCGTCATCAGGGCAACTACGACGTTTCACGTGCGGCCTGGTGCGCAGACTATAACGAACCGACCTCCTTCCTGAATACCATGCTGTCTGACAGCAGCAGTAATACCGCGCACTACAAGAGCGCTGATTTTGACAAAGTGATCCACGATGCCGTGAAAGCTGCCGATGAAAAAGCGCGCGTGGCTGACTACCAGCAGGCAGAGCAGATTCTGGACAAAGACAGCGCTATCGTGCCGGTCTATTACTATGTTAACGCCCGTCTGGTTAAGCCTTACGTCGGCGGCTACACCGGTAACGATCCGCTGGATAAAACGCTGGATAAGAACCTGTACATCATTAAGCACTAATAGCACACAGGCTATCGACAGTGGCGGTGCTGCGGCGCCGCTTTTTTGATTTTGTGAAGCAACAGCCTGGCAGGTACGGCAATGTTAAAATTTATTCTGCGTCGGCTTCTGGAAGCGATTCCGACGCTCTTTATTCTGATCACCATCTCGTTCTTTATGATGCGTTTAGCGCCGGGCAGCCCGTTTACCGGCGAGCGCACGCTCTCCCCTGAGGTGATGGCCAATATTGAAGCCAAATACCATCTCAACGATCCCATTGGCAAACAGTACCTGAGTTATCTGGGTCAGCTGGCGCACGGCGATTTTGGTCCCTCTTTCAAATATAAGGACTATTCGGTTAACTATCTGGTGGGGCACGCCTTCCCGGTCTCTGCGAAGCTGGGGCTGGCAGCCTTTTTCCTGGCGTTGATCCTGGGCGTAACCGCTGGCGTTATCGCGGCGCTGAAGCAGAACAGCCTGTGGGACTACGCCGTCATGGGGGTGGCGATGACCGGCATTGTTATCCCGAGCTTTGTTGTAGCGCCGCTGCTGGTACTGATCTTTGCCATTACCCTGCGCTGGCTGCCGGGCGGCGGCTGGAACGGCGGGCAGTGGAATTACATGCTGCTGCCGATGGTGGCGCTCTCGCTCGCTTATATCGCCAGTATCGCCCGTATTACACGCGGTTCCATGATTGAGGTGATGCACTCAAACTTCATTCGTACAGCCCGGGCAAAAGGGTTGCCGCTGCGTCGTATCGTGCTGCGCCATGCGCTCAAGCCAGCGCTTTTGCCGGTGCTCTCCTATCTGGGTCCTGCCTTTGTCGGCATCATTACCGGTTCAATGGTGATTGAGTCAATCTATGGCCTGCCCGGTATCGGCCAGCTGTTTGTTAACGGTGCGCTAAATCGTGACTACTCGCTGGTAATGAGCCTGACAATTCTGGTCGGCGTGCTGACTATTCTGTTTAATGCGATCGTTGATGTGCTTTACGCCGTTATTGATCCCAAGATTCGCTATTAAGGGTGGAGCACGCTCATGATGTTAAGCAAAAAAAACAGTGACGTGGTGGATGCCTTCAGCGAAAAGCTCGAGGTGGAGGGGCGCAGCCTGTGGCAGGATGCACGCCGCCGCTTTATTCACAACCGTGCGGCGCTAATCAGCCTGCTGGTGCTGTTGCTGATTGCCCTGTTTGTGGTGTTTGCGCCGATGCTGGCGCAGTTTAAATACGATGATACCGACTGGGCGATGATGTCGTCGCCGCCGGATACGGTCTCAGGGCACTGGTTTGGAACAGACTCCTCCGGGCGCGATCTGCTGGTGCGGGTGGCGATTGGCGGACGTATCTCACTGATGGTGGGCATCGCCTCTGCACTGATTGCGGTGCTGGTGGGAACGCTCTATGGCTCGCTGGCGGGCTATCTCGGTGGCAAAACCGACTCGGTGATGATGCGTATTCTTGAGATCCTCAACTCCTTTCCGTTTATGTTTTTTGTGATCCTGCTGGTGACCTTTTTCGGCCGCAATATTCTGCTGATCTTTGTCGCCATCGGCATGGTCTCCTGGCTCGATATGGCGCGTATTGTGCGCGGTCAGACGCTGGGACTAAAACGCAAAGAGTTTATCGAAGCGGCTCAGGTAGGGGGCGTCTCCACGGCCAGTATTGTGCTGCGCCACATTGTGCCTAACGTACTGGGCGTCGTAGTGGTCTACGCCTCGCTGCTGGTGCCCAGCATGATTCTGTTTGAATCTTTTCTGAGCTTCCTGGGCCTGGGGACGCAGGAGCCGCTTAGTAGCTGGGGCGCGCTGCTGAGTGACGGAGCGAACTCGATGGAGGTTTCTCCGTGGCTCCTGATGTTCCCGGCCGGCTTTCTGGTGGTCACGCTATTCTGCTTTAACTTTATCGGCGATGGCCTGCGTGATGCCCTCGACCCGAAAGATCGCTAAGGAGTTTCCCGATGAGTTTTAAAACCACAACGCCAGCGCGTGCTGTGCCGGCGGGAAGCCCGGAGCTGCTGCTGAATGTGCAGGATCTGCGCGTAACCTTTACGACGCACGACGGCGACGTTACCGCCGTGAACGATCTCAATTTTTCACTGCGTGCCGGGGAAACCCTGGGCATTGTAGGTGAGTCAGGCTCCGGCAAATCGCAGACGGCATTTGCGCTGATGGGGCTGCTGGCCAAGAACGGCCGCATTGACGGATCGGCACGGTTTAACGGGCAGGAGATCCTGAACCTGCCCGAAGGCAAGCTGAACACGCTGCGCGCGGAGCAGATTGCCATGATATTTCAGGACCCCATGACCTCGCTTAATCCCTATATGCGGGTAGGGGAGCAGCTGATGGAGGTTCTGCAGCTGCATAAAGGCATGAACAGCGCGCAGGCTTTTGAAGAGTCGGTACGCATGCTGGATGCGGTGAAAATGCCGGAAGCGCGGAAGCGGATGAAGATGTATCCGCATGAATTTTCGGGCGGGATGCGCCAGCGCGTGATGATTGCCATGGCGCTGCTGTGTCGTCCTAAGCTGCTGATTGCCGATGAGCCCACCACCGCACTGGATGTAACGGTTCAGGCGCAGATCATGACGCTGCTTAACGAGCTGAAGCGCGAATTCAACACCGCCATTATTATGATCACGCACGATCTTGGCGTCGTAGCCGGGATCTGCGACAAAGTGCTGGTGATGTATGCCGGGCGCACCATGGAGTATGGCCGCGCCCGCGATGTGTTTTATCAGCCGGCGCATCCGTACTCTATCGGGCTGCTGAATGCGGTACCGCGACTCGATGCAGAGGGTGAATCTCTGACGACCATTCCCGGTAACCCGCCAAACCTGCTGCGGTTGCCGCAGGGTTGTCCGTTCCAGCCACGCTGCGCTTATGCAATGGAAATTTGTGCCGCTTCGCCGCCGCTGGAGCCGTTTGCCGACGGACGTTTGCGCGCCTGCTTTAAACCGGTGGAGGAGTTAGTATGAGCACCGTTGCGGAAGAGAAAAAAGTACTGCTGGAGATAGCCGATCTTAAAGTGCATTTTGAGATCAAAGATGGCAAACAGTGGTTCTGGCAGCCGCCGAAGACGCTGAAAGCGGTGGATGGTGTCAGCCTGCGGCTGTATGAGGGCGAGACGCTGGGTGTGGTAGGCGAGTCGGGCTGCGGCAAATCGACGCTGGCGCGCGCTATCATCGGGCTGGTGAAAGCGACCGAAGGGCGTGTCGCCTGGCTGGGACGCGATCTGCTGGGGCAGAGTGCGGAAGAGTGGCGTCAGGCCCGCAGCGATATTCAGATGATTTTTCAGGATCCGCTGGCGTCACTGAACCCGCGTATGACCATCGGCGACATCATTGCTGAACCGCTGCGCACCTATTATCCAAAAATGCCGCGTCAGGAAGTCAGAGACAAGGTCAAAGCGATGATGATGAAAGTCGGCCTGCTGCCGAATCTTATCAACCGCTACCCGCATGAGTTCTCAGGCGGCCAGTGTCAGCGTATCGGTATTGCGCGCGCGCTGATCCTGGAGCCGAAGCTGATTATCTGTGATGAGCCAGTCTCAGCACTGGATGTCTCTATCCAGGCGCAGGTGGTGAATCTGCTGCAGAAACTGCAGCGCGAGATGGGGCTGTCGCTGATATTTATTGCGCACGATCTGGCGGTGGTGAAACATATCTCCGATCGCGTGCTGGTGATGTATTTGGGTCATGCCGTAGAGCTGGGCACCTATGATGCGGTATACAACGATCCGCAGCATCCCTATACCCGGGCGCTGATGTCGGCGGTGCCGATTCCCGATCCTGACCTGGAGAAGAATAAGCAGATCCAGCTGCTGGACGGGGAGCTGCCTTCGCCCATCAATCCGCCTTCAGGCTGCGTGTTTCGTACCCGCTGTCCGATTGCCGGGCCGGAATGTGCCAAAACCCGCCCGCTGCTGGAGGGCAGTTTCCGCCATGCGGTATCCTGCCTGAAAGTGGATCCGCTCTGACGCCAGTCAGCAGGCGCTGAACAGTAAAACGCCGGGCAAAAGCCCGGCGTTTTTATTGCTGGTTTATTCGCGCCAGAGAATATGGCAGAGCTTATGATCCTTCTCACGGCAGAGCAGCACGCGGGCAAACACATCCGTGATAGGTTCGCCATCGGCTTCACCCAGACCAATCACAACCTCTGAGAAAAAGTCGGGATTTAAGTCAAAATCAACGTGTTCCTGCCAGTCTTCCGACGGGTCAAACAGCTCTGCGCCGCCACGCTCTTCAAACTGCAGGTTAAACAGAATAATATCAGCCGGATCGAGGTTATCGCCCGCCAGCTCCAGAAAAATATCGTAGGCCTGCTCCAGCGTTTCATCATCGGTCAGGCGGTTATCTAAATCCATGGTCATGTGCTTATCCTGCGGCGGTAATCTTTCCGCTCGTTTTACAGTAATGGACTAAAGAAGTAAAACAGTCGTTCAACGATGCGCTGCCACCAGGCACGTTTCGCCCAGCGGGCATTGTCCAGCAGGCGCGAGCGGGCAATATAGTCATCCTGCACGGTAGCGAGATCGCTGCCAAAACCATCATCATCTACCACCAGGGTTATCTCAAAATTGAGCCACAGGCTGCGCATATCAAGGTTCACCGTGCCCACCAGGCTGAGCTGCCCGTCAACCAGCACGCTTTTGGTATGCAGCAGGCCATCTTCAAACTGATAGATTTTTACGCCCGCTTCCAGCAGTTCCGTAAAGAATGCCCGGCTGGCCCAGCCAACCAGCAGTGAATCGTTGTGACGCGGAACAATAATACTGACCTCAACGCCGCGCAGCGCAGCCGTGCAGATTGCGTGCAGCAGATCGTCGCTGGGAACAAAATAGGGGGTAGTCATGATGAGCTGCTCGCGCGCGGAGTAAACCGCGGTCAGCAGCGCCTGGTGGATCATATCCTCCGGGAAACCCGGCCCGGAAGCGATAACCTGAATAGTGTGGCCGCTCTCCTGTTCAAACGGCATGATGTTGCCGTCTGGCGCCGGGGGCAGAATGCGCTTGCCGGTCTCAATCTCCCAGTCGCAGGCGTAAACGATCCCCATTGTAGTGGCAACAGGTCCCTCCATCCGCGCCATCAGATCGATCCACTGCCCGACACCGGCATCCTGCTTAAAGAAACGCGGATCGACAAGGTTCATGCTGCCGGTGTAGGCGATATAGTTGTCGATGAGCACGACTTTGCGGTGCTGCCGCAGATCCATACGCCGCAGAAAGACGCGCAGCAGGCTGACCTGCAGCGCCTCAACCACATCGATCCCGGCATTACGCATCATATTCGCCCATGGACTGCGGAAAAAGGCGACGCTGCCGGCAGAATCGAGCATCAGACGACAGTGCACGCCCCGGCGTGAGGCTGCCATCAGCGATTCTGCCACATCGTCGGCCAGGCCGCCCGGCTGCCAGATATAGAACACCATTTCGATATTATGACGCGCCAGCTGAATATCACGGATTAGCGCCTGCATCACTTCATCGCTGCTGGTCAGCAGCTGCAGCTGATTGCCTTTGACGCCGGCGATCCCCTGCCGGTGCCGGCAGAGGTCAAAAAGCGAGCGTGCAACGTCGCTATGCTCAGTGGCAAAAATATGCCGGCACTGCCTGAGGTCGGTGAGCCACTTAGCCGTGGAGGGCCACATGGTGCGGGCGCGCTCGGCCCGGCGCTTGCCAAGATGCAGCTCCCCGAACGAGAGATAAGCGATAATTCCGACCAGCGGCAGAATATAGATGATCAGCAGCCAGGCCATAGCTGAGGTCACTGCGCGACGCTTCATCAGAATACGCAGCGTTACACCCGCAATCAGCAGCCAGTAGCCAAACAGCAGTAACCAACTGATCAGGGTATAAAAGGTGGTCATTGAGTGGACATCCTGTTCGCGCATGTGTAGGCAAAGTTTACGTGCTGATGCGCTGTAGCGAAACCTTAATCTGCCCTGAGATTTATCGATAAAGGTTTCGAATTGGCATTTCTGTGCAGATCACTATAATGCGTGCCGAAATATGCCGGACTGAGAGAGTGTCATGAGACGAAGCAGAAATGAAGTGGCCCGCTGGAGAATGTTACGCCAGGTGCATCGCCGTCGTGCCCGCTGGCTGGAAGGTCAGTCGCGTCGCTATAAGCGCATCCATGCCATTCGTCACCAGGTTGCGCAGCAGCAACGCCGTTCAATTCTGTTTATTACGCAGAATATGTGAGGCCGGCGCGGCTGGGTTCGTTAATGGCCGCGCAGCATCAGCGTAATGTTGACGATCTGCGCCGCCGCCGCCAGGACTATCAGCATGACAATCTGCTGGCGCGCCTGAAGCCAGCCCTGATGGCGCCAGATCCAGAGCGCGCGCCCGGTAAGCAGCAGCGCCACCACCAGCAGCAGCAGCGATAACATCACGGATTAAAACACCCGCTTAAACGGCTTAACGGTGACTTTTTCATAAACGCCGGCGGCGATGTAAGGATCGTCCTGAGCCCAGGATTGCGCCGCCTCCAGCGAATCAAACTCCGCAACAATCGCCGAGCCGCTAAAGCCGGCGGGGCCTGGATCGTTGCTGTCGACCACCGGTAGCGGGCCGGCAACAATCAGTCGTCCCTCATCCTGCAGCAGCTGCAGACGAGCAAGGTGCGCAGGGCGCACGCTGTTGCGTTTTTCCAGTGAATCTGCGGTATCTTCCGCGTAGATGAGGTAAAGCACGATGGGATACTCCCGTTAGACTGGCCGAAATTGCGAGACACGTTAAGGGATTGCCAGGCAGAGTGCAAACGAAACCTCAGGGCAATCGGCGCCAGCGCAAGCGGGGTTAAAAAAAAGAGGAAACGGGGCACTTTTACGCTGCTTATTGAAACTGATTGCTATTTGCATTTAAAATCATCTTCTCACTCGATGACCACAGCTGCTATGACGACATTGACTACGCCTTTTCCGACCCGTACGCCTGTTTCACTGATCCTCTCCGTGGTACTGCACGGGTCCGTTATTGCCGGCATTCTCTATGCCTCGTTGCATCAGTCCCGTGAGCTGCCTGCCGCGTCTCAGCCCATCGCCATTACCATGGTCGCGCCTGAGGTGCAGCCGGAACCTGCGCCGGCTGTGGTAGCACCGGCACCGCAGCCTGAGCCTGAACCCGAGCCGCAGGCCACCCCGGAGCCGCCAAAAGCAGAGCCGGTTCCTGTTGCAAAACCGGAGCCGAAGCCAAAGCCGAAACCAAAGCCAAAACCAAAAACAGAGAAAAAACCGGCGCCAGCACCCCGTCAGCCGGCACCGGATCGGGCCGATCCGTTCAGGCAGGATACCGCAGCAGCTCAGCCCCGGCCCGCCACTGCACCCAAAGCGGCTACTGCTCCGGCACCGGTTAAAGCGACCGGACCGAAAGCGCTCAGCATCAGCAAACCAGCCTATCCGGCACGCGCGGCCGCACTGCGTATTGAGGGTAATGTACGGGTGAAATTTGATGTCGACAGTGACGGCCGGGTTGGCAACGTCACTATTCTTTCGGCACAGCCGCGCAATATGTTCGAGCGCAGCGTAAAGGATCAGGTTAAAAAGTGGCGCTATCAGCCGGGTCAGCCGGGCCAGGGGATTACCATGAATATTGTCTTCCGTATTAACGGCGGCGCAAAAATCGAGTAGGGCGGAGAGCAGAGCGGCCGGAAAAACCGCTCTGCTTTTCATCGCTCAGTGGCTGCGGTTAGCGCGATCTGCTGGCAGCGGACGCGACTTGCCGCTGTTGTCTACTGCGACGTAAACAAATACCGCTTCGGTGGCGCAGTAAGTCTGACCTATCGGCTCTGATGAAACCTTTTTAATCCACACCTCAACATTGATGGTCATTGAGCTGTTTCCGGTGCGCAGGCAGTGCGCATGGCAGCTGACCACATCGCCTACCGCGACCGGCTTCAGAAAGCTCATGCCGTCGACGCGAACCGTGACCACGCGACCTTCAGCAATCTCTTTTGCCAGTATGGCACCGCCCATGTCCATCTGCGACATTAGCCAGCCGCCAAAAATATCGCCGTTGGCATTGGTGTCGGCTGGCATAGCCAGCGTACGCAAAACCATTTCGCCCGTAGGCTGCTTATGCTTATCGTTCATTGCTCAGTTCTTCTGCAGGTGAAAAAAAGCCCGGCTTGCCGGGCGATGGGAAACTTATTTTGATTCCTGCTGGGGCATCTGCCGCCAGATGTAGAGCCCGCTCAGCAGGGTAAACAGCAGCGTTAGTCCTGTCAGGCCAAACACTTTAAAGTTTACCCAAACGGGCTGTGGCAACCAGAACGCAACATAGACGTTGGCAAGGCCGCACAGCAGAAAGAACAGCGCCCAGGCAATGTTGAGCCGGCGCCAGACCGTGGCAGGCAGCTGTAGCTCTTTTCCCAGCATGGTCTGGATCAGGGGCTGCTGCATGAACCACTGGCTGTAGAGCAGCGCGAGCGCAAACAGCGAATAGATCACGGTGACCTTCCACTTGATGAATTCATCATTATGAAACACCAGTGTCAGGGTACCGAACACTGCCACCAGGACAAAGGTAAACAGGGTCATCTTTTCCAGCTTGCGATAGAGCACCCAGCTCACTACCAGCGCCAGTCCGGTAGCCACCACCAGCGCGCCCGATGCAACGTAGATGTCGTAGAGTTTGTAAAAAACAAAAAAAACGACCAGGGGGAGAAAGTCGAGTAACTGCTTCATAGCGTTTCCAGTCCGGACAGTAGCCTGTAGTTATGGCGCTCAGCGGAGCGCCGTAACCCTTAACGTAACAGCATATAGAGCCGATACAAATAAATAATCAAAACGGCAGAAACCAGATTGCCCAGCGCGTTAAGCACCACGGAGGCAATATTGGCGGGCAAAACCGTCAGCGAAGAGAAAAAGAACATCAGAATAATTTTCGCCAGCAGCCACAGCAAAATTGCGGGTGCAATCAGGCGGATATTTTTCCACGCCAGACGCAGGCTGGCGCGCATGGCACCGATTACGCCCATTTTTTCACTGACCAGCATCACCGGCGCCAGAGAGAGTAAAATAGCGAGCACGATGCCAGGCACCATCAGCACCATAAAGCCAAGCTGCACCAGCAGCGTGATCAAAAAGGTCTGCAGCAGCAGCTTAGGCAGCAGCGGTGCAGCGGTGCCGATAGCACGTAAGGCACTGACGCGCTGACCGCTGGAGACCAGCGGGATCAGGCAAAGCATGCCGCCGAGCAGCAGCGTATTACCAATCAGCGCCGCCAGGGTTCCGGCTGCGGAAGCGCGCAGCAGTATACGCTGCTGCTCCGGAGACATATTCTGTACCAGTTCAAACAGGGAGGATGCGCTGCTGTCACTCTGACTCAGCAGCGACAGCTGCTCATCATCAGGCGTTAAGGCATGCCCGATAATCACGGTAATGAACGAGGTCAGCAGTGCCATCAGCACTATAGTGACCAGCTGATGGCGCAGAAAATTTCCTGTGTCACGGTATAACGAGCTTGCCGTGATAGACATGTACACTCCTTGAAAAAAACCGGGTTAATTAACCCGGCGATTGTACATGCTAAGCGGTCAGGCTGGCACCCGGAATACCATAACTTTCTGTCATGTCAGGTAAAGAAGGGTGAAAAAGGGCAGGTAATCCATGGCGGGCGCGGGCACGATCGCAGGCCTCGTTAACGACGCCATTTTCGCCGGACATCGCAAATTCACGGCAGGGTGAGGGGCGCTGCTCATAGATACCGCATGAGACGCAGCTACCGGGCTCGCCCTGCAGAGCGACGCAGCGCGGCGTGCGATCGTTAGTACCGCGCATGTTGCGCATCAGCAGGCTTAGCGGCTCGGTGAGTTCGGCTGGCACTGCGCCACCCGCATCATCGGCTTCAGCCCAGTAAAAGGAAACGCGAAAATAGGCGCAGCAGGCGCCACAGGTCATACAAGGGTTGGTTATATCGCTCATCTGATCGCCCGCCACTCCTGAGGCATCGAACCAAAATCACTCGGGATCAGCAAAGTAATCACGTTATGAAACTTCAGCAACCTGTTTTTGATCTTTTTTCGCGCTGGCAAATTTGATCTTTGTCAATTCATTGTTAACTAAGCATTTATTCTGCCAGTCAGTTAATGAAATCTGCGCTGAAAACCGTTACATCTGTGCCGCGAAAATTTTAATTCAGGCAAAGGAGTGATGATGAAACTGGCAAAATGCGCACTGTTCATGGCGATGGCGATACCGCAGCTGGCGCTTGCTCATCAGGCGGGCGACTTTTTTATGCGCGCCGGTACGGCAACGGTCCGTCCGACTGAGGGATCCGATAATGTGCTGAACATGGGCGAATTCAGCGTCGATAATAATACGCAGCTGGGTCTGACATTCACCTGGATGGCGACCGATCATATCGGAATTGAACTGCTGGCTGCCACGCCATTTCGTCATAAAGTCGGCCTTGGTCCGACCGGTAACCTGGCCACGGTGCGTCAGCTGCCGCCCACGCTGATGGCGCAATACTATTTCCTCGACAGCAACAGCGCGGTACGCCCTTATGCGGGCGTCGGCATCAACTACACCACCTTTTTTGACGCTAAGCTGAATCAGACCGCCAGAGATGCACAGCTCAGCGATTTGAGCGTTAAAGACTCCTGGGGCATTGCGGGTCAGGTGGGGCTCGATTATCAGATTAACCGTGACTGGATGCTGAACGCTTCGCTGTGGTACATGGATATTGATACTGAAGTGAAGTTCAGGCATCAGGGCGTAGAGCAGAATATAAATACGCGTATCGATCCGTTTGTCTTTTTCTTTGGTGCAGGCTATCGCTTCTGAGGCAGAAGAAGGGCGACCTGCCGGCCGCCCTTTTGGTATTACTTGATCTGCATATTATTAACAACAGACTTCACGCCTGCCACGCTGCGCGTAACGGAAACGGCGCGGTTAGCCATCTGTGGCGAGCTGACAAATCCGCTCAGCTGAACCTTACCTTTAAACGTCTCAACATTGATTTCTGTCGATTTCAGCGCTTCATCATTCAGCAGCTGCGCTTTTACTTTCGTAGTGATGACGGTGTCATCAATATAACCGCCGGTGCCTTCTTTGGTTGGCGTTGGCGCACAGGCGCTCAGTGTCAGTGCCACAAATGCAGCCATAAAAATTCCCGCAACGACCTTGAACAATTTCATTTGGTTATCTCCCTGTCATAAATGGATTCACACCGTAACGCAACGGCGCAATTAAGTGTGGGTCGGCCCTGAATAATCGGCAACCTGCCGGCAGAGAAAAAGTGAAAAAAGCTGGCGCTCAGGCAGAAAGGAAGGGGATGGCGGGAAAAAGAGTGTGGCCCCGTCGGGGTGACGGAGCCACAGCGATTAGCGGGTGGCCGCTTTCAGGCCGCTGACAAAGGCTTTCAGCTCACGCAGCAGCGTTGCCGGGTCACGCTGGTTTTTCTCAATAATGCGTACAATGGCGGAACCGGAGATCGCCCCCGCTGCGCCTGCGGCAATCGCTTCACGTACCTGCTCAGGCTCGGAGATGCCGAACCCCTGCAGGGCAGGCGGCGCCTGAAACTCACGCAGTTTATCAATCAGATGGTGAAGCGGCTGACTGGCGCGGTTTTCAGCACCGGTCACCCCGGCGCGCGACAGCAGATACGTGTAACCGCGGCCATGCTGAGCCAGTTCACGCAGCAGGTCATCGCTGGCATTAGGCGGGCAGATAAAAATCGGCGCGATATTGTGGCGCAGTGCAGCCTGGCGGAAGGGCGCTGACTCTTCAACTGGCACATCAGCGACCAGCACCGAGTCGACGCCCGCGGCGGCACACTGCGCATAGAACGTATCGATGCCGCGGCTGAACACCAGGTTGGCGTACATCAGCAAACCAATTGGCAGATCGGGGTATTTCTGCCGCACTACCTGCAGCATTTCAAAGCATTGCGCTACCGTGGTGCCAGCCGCAAAAGCCCGCAGCGTAGCGCTCTGAATGGTGGGTCCATCTGCCAGCGGGTCGGAGAAAGGGATCCCCAGCTCCAGCGCATCAGCGCCGCCTTCAACCAGCGTATCGATAATCTGCAGTGAGAGCTCCGGAGAGGGATCGCCCAGCGTAACAAAAGGGACAAACGCGCCTTCCTGACGCGCTGACAGGCGTGAAAACAGCTGATTATAACGCTCCATCAAATCTCTCCTTTCGCTTTAAGCAGATCGTGAACCGTGAAAATATCTTTATCGCCGCGACCGGAAAGGTTAACCACCAGCAGCTGCTCTTTTTCCGGATTTGCCCGCATCATTTTCAGCGCATGGGCCAGCGCGTGAGACGATTCCAGGGCCGGAATAATTCCTTCTGCACGACACAATGTTTTAAACGCGTCGAGCGCTTCATCATCGGTAATGGAGACATACTCTGCGCGCCCGATGCTGTTCAGATGCGCGTGCTGCGGACCGACTGACGGAAAGTCGAGGCCGGCGGAGATAGAATAAGACTCTTCAATCTGTCCCTCTTCGGTCTGCATCATTGGCGCTTTCATACCAAAATAGATACCAACCCGACCGTGCTTCAGCGGCGCGCCGTGCTCGCCGCTTTCTATACCGTGGCCAGCGGGTTCGATACCAATCAGACCCACGCTGCTCTCTTCAATAAAATCAGCAAACATGCCAATCGCATTGGAGCCGCCGCCTACGCACGCCAGCACGGCATCAGGCAGCCGGCCTTCCGCTTCGAGGATCTGCGCTTTAGTCTCTTCGCCGATCATACGCTGAAATTCGCGCACGATGGTCGGGAAGGGGTGCGGACCTGCCGCGGTTCCCAGCATATAGTGTGCGGTCTCATAGCTGCCTGACCAGTCGCGCAGCGCCTCGTTACAGGCATCTTTCAGCGTAGCTGAGCCGCTGTGGACCGGGATCACTTCCGCGCCCATTAGCCGCATACGGAACACATTGGGAGACTGACGCTCAACATCTTTTGCCCCCATATAAATACGACACTTCATGCCCAGCAGCGCGCAGGCGAGCGCGGAGGCGACACCATGCTGGCCGGCACCGGTTTCCGCAATGATCTCATTTTTCCCCATTCGCTTTGCCAGCAGCGCCTGACCGAGTACCTGATTGGTTTTGTGCGCGCCGCCATGCAGCAGATCTTCGCGCTTCAGATAGAGGCGGGTTTTCGTTCCCTGAGTCAGATTACGGCACAGGGTCAGCGCAGTCGGACGACCAGCATAATTTTTCAGCAGATCGGTAAACTCCTGCTGAAACTCAGGGTCGCGCTGCGCTTCAACAAAAGCAGCTTCCAGCTGGCGCAGGGCCGGCATCAGGATTTGCGGAACGTACTGGCCGCCAAATTCACCAAAATAGGGATTCAATAACGTCGACATAATTGATCTTTCCTCAACGGCCCGCACAGGCGGGCCAGCAACATTAGTAAGCGCGTAATGTGGTAAATACCGCAGCAATTTTGCCGGCATCTTTTATGCCAGGAGCGGACTCAACACCGGAGTTGAAATCAAGACCGGCGCAGCCAAGCTGCGCTGCCGTCACGCAGTTATCAGCGGCGAGACCGCCAGCCAGCAGCACATTGTCCAGCGATTCTCCCTGCAGCAGCGACCAGTCAAACTGCTGCCCGCTGCCGCCCTGACCATTATCAAACACGTAGCGATCAACGTGCGGCCAGTCGCGCGCCGGCAGGCTCTCTTTAACACTCAGCGCTTTCCAGATTTGAATCCGGGCCGGCAGCGCCTGACGCAGCGTGGCAACATAGTCGCGGTCTTCGGCACCATGCAGCTGCACCGCTGCCAGATTCAGCTCTACCGCCAGCGTGACAACGTCACCAACCGGCGCGTTACGAAACACGCCCACATAGCGCAGCGGCGCTGCGGCCATCACGCGGTGTGCCTGGACGGTATCGATTTTGCGCGGTGAGCCTTCGGCAAAAATCAGGCCGCCATACAGGGCTCCCGCTTCACTGGCGGCGCGAGCCGCTTCCGGCTGCGTCAGGCCGCACACTTTATTATCACCCAGCAGCACGCGACGTACCGCAGCTGCCAGGTCAGCCTCCTCCATCAGCGCCGAGCCGATGAGAAAACCGTTAGCAAAGCGGCTCAGCTCACGCACCTGCGCATAATTATGAATACCGGATTCGCTGATGACCGTGACGCCGTGACTGAGGCGCGGTGCCAGCTCGCGGGTGCGGTTAAGATCGATCGAAAGATCGCGCAGGTCGCGGTTGTTGATGCCCACCACCTGAGCGTCGAGGGCAATCGCCCGCTCCAGTTCCGCCTCATTACTGACTTCAGTCAGGATGCCCATATTCAGGCTGTGAGCCACTGCGGCGAGCTGCCGGTACTGTTCATCATCCAGCACGGAGAGCATCAGCAGGATGGCGTCCGCCTGATAGTGACGCGCCAGGTAGATCTGATAGGGGTCGATGATAAAATCTTTGCACAGCACGGGCTGGGTCACCGCCGCACTGACAATCGGCAGAAAAGCGAAGTCACCCTGAAAATATTTCTCATCCGTCAGTACTGAAATGGCAGACGCGTGATGACGATAGACGGCGGCGATGGCGGCAGGATCGAAGTCCTCGCGGATCACTCCTTTTGACGGTGACGCTTTTTTGCACTCAAGGATAAAAACGGTGCGGGTGCCGCGCAGGGCGTCATAAAAAGAGCGCGTTGCCGGCTGCAGTTCCGGGTGGAATGTCTCCAGCGGCTGCTGCTGCTGACGCTCTGCTATCCAGATCGCCTTATCCTGCACAATTTTCTCTAATACGGTGCCTTTAATACTCATCTCATCCTCTCGCTGCCAGTGCAACCACGCGCTCATAAGCCTGTCCGCTACGAATCGCGGCAATGGCCCGCTCCGCGTTGTCGCGCAGGTCTTCGTGACCAAACACTTTCAGCAGCATCGCCACGTTAACGGCGACCGCCTGCTCATGTGCGGGCTCTCCTTTACCCTGAAGTAAACGGGTCAGAATGTCACGGTTTTCTTCCGGCGTGCCGCCAGCCAGCGCCTCTTTGTCATGCATGCCAAAACCAAAGTCATCCGGCGTCAGCTGATAACAGGTAATTTCCCCTTCGCGCAGCTCAGCCACCTGCGTAGCGCTGTGCAGAGCGACCTCATCCATTCCGCCGCCGTGAACCACAGCAGCCCGCTGATAGCCGAGCACCTTCAGCGTTTGCGCGATGGGCAGCACCAGCTCCGGGCTGTACACCCCGATCACCGCCAGCGGCGGTCGCGCCGGGTTGATCAGCGGGCCGAGCACGTTGAACAGCGTGCGCGATTTCAGCTGCTGACGCACCGGCATTGCGTGGCGAAAACCGGTATGGTACTGCGGCGCAAACAGGAAACAGACATTGAGATCGTCCAGCGCCTGGCGCGCCTGCTGCGCGGGCATGTCCAGATTTATACCGAACGCTGCCAGCAGATCGGAGGAGCCGGATTTACTGGAGACGCTGCGGTTGCCATGTTTGGCCACTTTGAGACCGCAGGTTGCGGCCACAAATGCACTGGCGGTCGAGATATTAATGCTGTTACTGCCGTCGCCTCCGGTGCCGACGATATCAGCAAACGCATAGTCAGGACGCGGGAAGGGTTTGGCATCAGCCAGCAGCGCCGATGCAGCACCGGCTATCTCCTGTGGCTGCTCACCGCGCACTTTCATGGCAATCAGCGCCGCAGCCAGCTGAGTGGGCTCCAGCTGACCGGTAATAATGGCGCTGAACAGCTGGTGGCTCTCCGCCTGGCTCAGCGTTTGCGCCTGATACAGTTTTTCCAGAATAGTTTGCATCTTTATCTCCCTGTTACTGCGCCAGCGCCCAGGCCAGCGTCTGCTCAAGCAGGCGTGCGCCCTGGGTGGTGAGAATCGATTCAGGATGGAACTGAAAGCCGCAGACGCGATCGGCATCATGCCGCACGGCCATGACCATGCCGTTGTAGCTGGCGTTAACCGTCAGCTCAGCGGGCGTATTACTCCCCACCAGCGAGTGATAGCGTGCCACCGGCAGCGGATTACTCAGGCCGCTGAACATCGCGCTGTCGTCATGCTCCACCGCAGACGCTTTACCATGCAGAATTTCACCCGCCTGGCCCACGTGGCCGCCGTACGCTTCAACGATAGCCTGATGACCCAGACAGATACCGATAATCGGCAGCTGCCCGCGCAGCGCCTGCAGCAGGGCTGGCATGCAGCCCGCATCCGCCGGCGCGCCAGGACCGGGTGACAGCATCAGCACCGGATTTTCCATCTGCTGCAGCCGCGCAATCAGCGTCTCAGCCGGCACGCTGTTGCGGAAGATAACCACGTTGTGACCGAAGCTGCGCAGCTGATCCACCAGGTTATAGGTAAACGAATCGATATTATCGAGCAGCAGGATATCAGCCATCAGAACATCTCCTTGCAGTGGTGCGCGGTTGCGATAGCGCGCAGAACTGCGCGTGCTTTGTTGCGGCTTTCATCCGCTTCAGCCTGCGGGATGGAGTCCAGCACCACGCCGGCACCCGCCTGCACGGTAGCCACACCTTCTTCAACCCAGGCGGAACGGATCACGATGCAGGTATCGAGATCGCCGGTCGCCGTGAAGTAGCCCACGGCACCGCCGTAACTGCCGCGCCGCGTGCCCTCTTTTTCAGCAATCAGCTGCATGGCGCGTACTTTGGGCGCGCCGCTCAGCGTGCCCATATTCATACAGGCGCGGTAGGCGTGCAGGACATCCAGATCGTCACGCAGCGTGCCTACCACGCGGGAGACCAGATGCATAACAAAAGAGTAGCGGTCAACTTTGGTCAGATCGGCAACGTAACGGCTGCCGGGTTGGCAGATACGGGCAAGATCGTTACGCGCCAGATCCACCAGCATCAGATGTTCGGCCAGCTCTTTATGATCGGTACGCATCTCCAGCTCGATACGGCTGTCGAGATCGCGATCCAGCGAGCCGTCGGCATGGCGGCCGCGCGGGCGGGTGCCGGCAATGGGGTAGATCTCAATCTGGCGCGACTGCGCGTCATACTTCAGCGAGCTTTCCGGTGAGGCACCAAACAGAGCGAACTCCCGATCCTGCATAAAGAACATATAGGGGCTGGGATTGCTGTTTTTCAGCGTTTCATAAGCGGCAAGCGGTGACGGACAGGGTAGCGAGAAACGGCGCGACGGCACGACCTGGAAAATTTCACCGATGCGGATGGCCTGCTGCAGCGACGCCACCACCTCGCAGTAAGCATCATCGCTCTGGCTGGTGCTGAGCGTCATCTGTTCCACGCGCTGCACCGGCAGAGCGGGCGCTGGCTGTGTCATCTGCCCGTGCAGCTGCTCAATACGGCTCTGCAGACGCTGAAACTCACTGGTTGATGGGGTAAACAGGCTCGCCTGCAGGCGGGCTGAACCCTGCTGGTGGTCGATAATCAGCAGCGTTTCTGCCAGATAGAAGCAGTAGTCGGGACAGCGCTGGTCGTTGCGCAGCGCCGGCAGCGCTTCAAAGCCGGCGACCAAGTCGTAAGCAAAGAGTCCGCCCAGCAGCATCGCTTCACGCTCATCGGCAGGTGTATTAATCAGTTGCGGAATCAGACGCAGCGCGTCAAACACCGAGAAAGCTTTTAGCCGTGAATCTTCATCCTGTACCTCATTCGCCGTAGCAAAATGCAGCTCACGGCCATCCGGACGAACGTCGATTTTTACGCTCTCAGGCAGAGCGGCATCCAGCAACGGCAGCAGGGCGCGGCCATTTTCAGAGAGCGCCTGTAAAGTCACGGTCTGACCAAGGGCGCTGATGCGCAGTGCACTATCAACAATCAGCAGGCTTTTCAGATTTTTTTTGCTGTCGATGTCCGCAGACTCAAGCAGCAAAGTGGCCGGACGTGCGCCGCACAGTTGATGAAACACCGCGGCCGGATCTTCGCGATAGGGTGCGTTTCCGGTAATCAACTTCAATGTAGGTTTCGCATTTGCCATGATAATTTCTCTGAAATTCGCTCAAAAAAAAGCCCGCATGGTGGCGGGCTCAGGTATCTGCACAGCAATCAGGCTTGTGCACAATAACGCCACCCGTGACAGGAAGACGTACGCCAGCTATCTGTTAACCGCATTGCTACCTGACTCATGGCAGATACCCACTATGTGTGAACTTGTGTACTAGTTAACTGGTTCGGGCGAAAAATGTCAATACCCTTTCTCAGTTAACAACAAAATCGCTATCATGCCCGCAGATTTTTAGCCGTGCTCCGGAGTTACTTTGTCAGATATCAGCCGTTTCCCGCTTTACGATCTTCACAGCCATACCCGCGCCTCCGATGGATTGCTGACCCCAGCGGCCCTGGTTCAGCGCGCGGTTGATAAGCAAGTTGGCGTGCTGGCCATTACCGATCACGATACGGTCGCGGGCGTTGCTGAGGCGCAGGCGTTTGCACAGGAGCAGAAACTGCCGATAAAAGTGCTGGCCGGTCTGGAAGCGTCCACGCTGTGGGAAAATCACGAAATTCATATCGCCGGCCTGAATATCGATTGCGATCATCCGGCACTCACGGCCTTTCTGGCAGCGCAGCACCAGTGTCGTTATGAGCGGGCGCTGCAGATTGCTGAACGGCTGGAGCGGGCCCGGATCCCCGACGCACTGGCGGGCGCACAGCGGCTGGCACAGGGGGGGGTGATTACGCGCGGTCATTTTGCCCGTTATCTGATTGAACAGGGTAAAGCTGAGAATATGGCGCAGGTGTTCAAACACTATCTGGCACGTGGCAAAACCGGCTATGTGCCACCACAATGGTGTACAATTGAACAAGCTATTGAAGCTATTCATCATTCCGGCGGCGTCGCGGTGCTGGCGCATCCGGGACGCTACGGCCTGTCAGCAAAATGGCTGAAGCGGCTGATTGCCTTTTTCGCACAAGCGGGAGGCGATGCAATTGAGGTGGCACAGTGTCAGCAGCCGCCTAATGAACGCACTCAGCTGGCAGGCTATGCGCGCGATAATCAACTGGCGGCATCGCAGGGGTCCGACTTTCACCAACCCTGTCCCTGGATTGAGCTGGGGCGTAAACTCTGGCTGCCGGGTGGCGTTGAACCCGTCTGGGAGCGCTTTCCCGCTCTGGCCCCCGCTTCAGCTGCCTGAGACAGATGACAAGAGGTTTTTATGAGTCAACGTTTTCACATTCATCCTGATAACCCGCAGCCGCGCCTGATTAATCAGGCGGTGGATTATCTCAATAAAGGCAGCGTCATTGTCTATCCCACCGACTCCGGCTATGCGCTGGGGTGCAGGCTGGAAGAAAAAAATGCGATGGAACGTATCTGCCGTATTCGTCAGCTGGATGGTAACCACAACTTTACGCTGATGTGTCGCGACCTCTCAGAGCTTTCGGTTTACTCTCAGGTCGATAACTCAGCCTTTCGTATCCTGAAAAACAACACGCCGGGTAATTACACTTTTATTCTCAAGGCGACGAAAGAGGTACCGCGCCGCCTGATGAATGATAAACGTAAAACCATCGGGCTGCGTGTACCTTCTCATCCGGTTGCGCTGGCGCTGCTTGAGCGGCTGAATGAGCCGATGATGTCGACATCGCTGATGCTGCCCGGTAATGACTTTACGGAATCCGATCCGGAAGAGATCCAGCACAGCATCGGAAAACTGGTCGATCTGATCCTCGATGGCGGCACGCTGGGGCAGCAACCGACAACGGTTGTCGACCTGACGGAAGACACGCCGGTCGTGGTTCGCGCAGGTGCCGGAGATACGCGGCCGTTTAGCTAATCATCCGGCCGGCCAGGTGTCGTTACGTGACCGGCACCTGGCTGAGATTGCGTTCAAGCCAGCGTTTAAAATCGCCATAGGGAATATAGAGTGACACATCTTTAAGAATCACTTTCCTGCTGCGCCTGTTCGCAATTTCATGACTGTATCCCACAATCACTCCGGCAATGGTTTCATCACTGTTATAGACCGCGCCGCCTGACATTCCCTGAGTCACGCCTGCATTAGACGCCATTGCCATACAGGGTTTTTTATTCCAGCGATTAGTAATAGCGGTGCGCGCCAGATTAACGCCGCTTGATTCAACCGGCATAGCGGAAATAAAACTATAGCCATACATTTTAATCGCTTCGCCGGGCGCGCTGGTGCGAAATCTGGCCAGCGTATCAGGATTGTTTTTGTGATAAATAATCGCGATGTCGCAATAAGGATGATAGGCCTTAACGCGCTGCACAGACGTTTTAGCAACGTGTGCCGCTGTCAGACTATACTCCGGCGTAAGAGGAATGGTTGTACCGAGAACACCTAAACCCAGCACTGTCGGCACGCCTGTCACGCTCATATCAACATGTTCAAGCGCCGCTTTGCTGTATTCAGTCTGTCCAACGGAACAACCGGTCAGCGCCAGCGCGAACAGCGTCGGGCAAAGTACGGTTATTTTCATTGTTACAATCTTCTTTAAGGCGCGTCAGTAACATCCCTGGTGAGGAGAGCAGACACGCTAATTAATTATGTCAGCATGTGCAGGCATATAAACGGGCTACTCTCCGTTAAAACAGCCGTCATGCAGAGTGACGTTAATAATTTGTTATAAACAGCTTCGGGATAATAAATATATTTCTTTGAATCTGAATCTGGCCTGCTGCTTTATTTTACACCGCTTTTATTTATGCACAAATTCAGTGCGCTAATAGATGGTAATAAAACAGAATATAGAGCCTTAAACCAACCTGTAGCGCGAATCATGCGCAAAACCTACTCAGGGCGAGGTGAAATTTTGTTTTAAGCTGGTTGAGTGGATGATTGTGTGGTTTTCGTGAGCGGTGGCACTATTTTTACGGGCAATCGGGGTCTGGACGGTTTTAGCGGACTCATCGCTTTAAAGCGATTTCTGCGGCTGGACTCATCAGACATCAATATAATGAGGGCTTCTTCGTCGCCAGGTCATTGACCAGCCTGTAAATAGCAGAGCGCCAGAGATAACAACGCCTGTCGTCATGAATGGCAAAACCGGCAGAGGCGGGAAAACGCCGGCCGGCTATTATCGGCAGCAAAGTTAAAGGTGTTAACGCAACCTTAGCTGGTGTAAAATCGCAGGCCGTTTGCATCCGGTCAGATTGATGCGCAACGTTAACAGTTTCTGACAGAGGACGTGGTAATCCCGCTGTCATACCCATTCTTACCACGACGCCTGGGAAGGCGACAACGAGGCAGCTCCATGAGCGAAAAATTACAGAAAGTATTAGCGCGCGCCGGTCACGGCTCGCGCCGCGAAATCGAAACCATGATTTCCGCCGGACGCGTCAGCGTAGATGGCAAACTGGCCACGCTGGGCGATCGCATTGAAAATGACAAAAGCCTGAAAATCCGTATTGATGGTCACCTGGTTTCTATTGCCGAGTCCACTACGGAAGTGTGCCGCGTGCTGGCTTATTACAAGCCGGAAGGGGAGCTTTGTACCCGTAACGATCCGGAAGGGCGCCCAACCGTGTTTGACCGCCTGCCACGCCTGCGCGGATCGCGCTGGGTGGCCGTGGGTCGTCTGGACGTTAACACCTGCGGTCTGCTGCTGTTTACTACCGATGGTGAACTGGCTAACCGCCTGATGCATCCAAGTCGCGAAGTTGAACGCGAATATGCGGTGCGTGTTTTTGGCGAAGTGGGTGACGATAAAGTGCGTCTGCTGAGCAAGGGCGTTCAGCTGGAAGATGGCCCGGCTGCCTTTAAAACCATTAAGTTTGCGGGCGGCGAAGGAATTAATCAGTGGTACAACGTTACCCTTACTGAAGGACGCAACCGCGAAGTGCGTCGGTTATGGGAAGCGGTAGGCGTTCAGGTTAGCCGCCTGATGCGCGTGCGTTACGGTGATATTCAGCTGCCAAAAGGCCTGCCGCGCGGCGGCTGGATGGAGATGGAGCTGCCCGCGGTAAACTACCTGCGTAAGCTGGTGGGTATGCCGGAAGAGACCGTCACCAAAGTTGCCGTTGAGAAAGATCGCCGTCGCACAAAAGCGAACCAGATCCGTCGCGCAGTGAAGCGTCACAGCAGCGCCGGCAACACCAGTCAGCGCCGCAGCAGCAAACGCGGCGCCTGATGCCTGTGTGCCGCTGCCCTGCAGCGGCTACCAGTCAATTCCCTGTTGCGCCCGGATGCCGGCATCGAAGGCATGTTTCACCGGGCGCATCTCAGTCACGGTATCTGCCAGCTCCAGCAGGCTCCGGTGGCAGCCGCGTCCGGTAATAATCACGCTTTGCGAAGAGGGACGCTGTTGCAGAGCAACTATCAGCGCCTCCAGATCCAGATAATCCATGCTCACCATATAGGTGATTTCATCGAGGATCACCAGGTCAACATCGCTATCAGCCAGCATACGTTGTGCCTGCTGCCAGACCTGCTGGCAGGCGATCGTATCCGTGCTGCGGCTCTGGGTCTCCCAGGTAAATCCGGTGGCCATTACCTGAAATTCAACCCCGTGCTGCGCCAGCAGATTACGCTCGCCGTTGGGCCACTCCCCCTTAATGAACTGTACCACCGCCACCTTTTTTCCGTGGCCGCAGGCGCGCAGCGCCGTACCGAAAGCCGCCGTGGTTTTTCCCTTACCGTTACCGGTAAACACCATAAGGATACCGCGATGTTCTGTCGCCGCAGCGATGCGCGCGTCGACCTGCTCTTTCAGGCGCTGCTGACGTTGCTGATGGCGATTGCTCATGCGCTGGCCGGGCCCGCTTTACGTCCGGGCTGAGCATCGAAGCTCATGCCCGTTTTACGCCGGCTATCATCACCCATCAGATAGAGATAAAGCGGCATTAAATCGGCCGGGGTCTTCAGCAGGTTTGCATCCTCCTCCGGAAACGCGCTGGCGCGCATCTTTGTACGCGTGCCGCCGGGATTAATGCAGTTTACGCGCAGGGCGTGGTTTTTATACTCATCGGCGAGCACCTGCATCATGCCTTCAGTGGCAAATTTAGAGACGGCGTAAGCGCCCCAGCCGGCGCGCCCGGTGCGGCCTACGCTGGAGGTAGTGAATACCAGCGATCCCGCCTCTGATTTCAGCAACAGCGGCAGCAGAGCCTGCGTCAGATAAAAGGTGGCATCCAGGTTGATCTGCATCACCTCGCGCCAGAGCGCCGGCTCAAGATCGGCCAGCGGAACAATTTCACCCAGAATACCGGCGTTATGCAGCACGCCGTCCAGACGCGGCACGTGCTCAGCAATCTGCGCGGCCAGCTGCTGACATGATTCAGGCGTGGCGGTCGCGAGATCCAGCAGGTATGAGCTGGCGGGCTGCTTGTTAAGCTGATTAATCGCCGCTTCTGTCTGCTGCAGGGTAACGGCGTTACGTCCGAGCAAGACAACGCGGGCGCCGTAGCGGGCATAAGTCAGCGCCGCTTCCCGGCCAATGCCGTCTGATGCGCCGGTAACCAGAATAATGCGGTTTTCGAGTAGATCGCCTTTAGGCTGATAGTGCACAGCAATCTCCTTCAGTCAGTGGTAGAGGTTTCTGGCTTTATGCCTGAATTCGCCAGCCGGTGCAATGCTACAGAGGAGCATTCTGTGCCGCCTGCGGGCTTTTCAGGCGACGAACCGGATTAAAGCGGTTACACTCAGCTGTTAATTGTAATTCACTGTTTAATAAGGCGGCAGAATGGATTTTTTCTCCAGCTATGGGCTCTTCCTGGCCAAGGCTGTCACGGTAGTGATCGCCATTGCGGCCGTAGTATTTATCATACTGAATGCTGCGCTGCGCAAACGTCATCACGCCGGGCAGCTGCAGGTAACGCATCTGGATGATGAGTATCGTCAGATAAAAGAGGATCTGCAGCTGGCTAAAATGAAGCCGCAGGTACAAAAAGTCTGGCTGAAACAGCATAAAAAAGAAGAGAAGCTGAAAGCGAAAACAGAGAAGCGCAACGCAAAAAGCGGCGTAACTGAAACCGCAAAGCCGGTGCTCTATGTGCTTAGCTTCAAAGGCAGCATGGATGCGGGTGAAGTCGCCTCCCTGCGTGAAGAAGTATCAGCGGTACTGGCCGTAGCGCAGCCGGGTGACGAAGTCCTGCTGCGGCTTGAAAGCCCGGGCGGGGTGGTGCATGGCTACGGTCTGGCAGCGTCGCAGCTGCAGCGCCTGCGCGACGCAGGTCTGCGCCTGACTGCCGCCGTAGACAAAGTGGCCGCCAGCGGCGGTTATATGATGGCCTGTGTGGCAGATCGCATTGTCGCCGCGCCGTTCTCCATTATCGGTTCAATCGGCGTTGTGGCGCAGATCCCCAACTTTAACCGACTGCTGAAGCGCAATGATATTGACGTGGAGCTGCATACTGCAGGCCAGTACAAACGTACTCTGACGCTGTTTGGTGAAAATACCGAAGAGGGGCGTGAGAAGTTCCAGCACGATCTGGATGAAACGCATCAGCTGTTTAAGGGCTTTGTGCAGCAGATGCGTCCGTCGCTGGATATGAACCGGGTAGCGACCGGCGAACACTGGTATGGACAGCAGGCGCTTGAACTGGGCCTGATTGATGAAATCGGCACCAGTGATGCCTTGATCATCCGGCACATGGAGCGCTTCACCGTGCTGGGCGTTCAGTATGCGCGTAAGAAAAAGATGATGGATCGTTTTACCGGCAGCGCCAGCCAGGCGGCAGAACGGCTGTTGCTAAAAATCTGGCAGCGTGGTGAAAGGCCGCTGCTGTAACAGAAACCCGGCTCCGGCCGGGTTTTTTATTTAGCGGCTGACGAATCCCATTTACCTCCGCCGGGTTGTGAAACGAATTCCATTTTTACCCCGAATTATCTGACTTTTTTTGACAGCGCATTTTCTCCTTCTATATTACCTGCCATTCTGCTGCCACTTATCTGTGTTCACGCCAGCAGCTGGCGCAAAATTAAACAGAGTGCTATTTAAGTTGCGTATCAGATTTTATCAGGTAGAGTGTGGGCGATTCAGCTTTCAGGGAGTTCACACCAGGATGTGTGATGATGTCAGGCGGAAAAAGTGTAGTTAATCATAAGGTTGCGCACGCCGTTTTTAAACTGAATAGTGGCAGTCCCCGCCAGCTTGAAAATCAGATTGCTGGCAGCAATATTAAACCCACTGGGTTTTGGGGCATTAATCCTCTCCCGTTTATCAGGACGTTTCAATCAGGTAAAGGTACATATGGGTAAAGCACTCGTTATCGTTGAGTCCCCGGCAAAGGCCAAAACAATCAATAAATACCTCGGTAATGACTACGTGGTGAAATCCAGCGTCGGTCATATCCGCGATTTGCCGACCAGTGGTTCAACGACCCGTAAAAGTACTGACGGTGAGAAGGCAAAAACCGGGAAAAAAGTTAAAAAAGATGAAAAGGCAGCGCTGGTCAACCGAATGGGTGTTGATCCGTGGCATGGCTGGGAAGCTGATTATCAGATCCTGCCAGGCAAAGAGAAGGTCGTATCTGAACTCAAGAGCCTGGCCGCTGATGCCGATCATATCTACCTCGCAACCGACCTTGACCGCGAAGGAGAAGCCATTGCCTGGCATCTGCGTGAAGTCATTGGTGGCGACGACAAGCGTTTCAGCCGGGTGGTGTTTAATGAAATCACCAAAAATGCGATTCGCCAGGCGTTTGAGAAGCCGGGTGAGCTGAATATCGAGCGGGTTAATGCCCAGCAGGCGCGGCGTTTTATGGACCGCGTTGTGGGATATATGGTTTCGCCTCTGCTGTGGAAAAAGATCGCCCGCGGTCTCTCTGCCGGACGCGTTCAGTCGGTAGCGGTACGTCTGGTGGTTGAGCGCGAGCGCGAAATCAAAGCGTTTGTGCCGGAAGAGTACTGGGAGATCGACGCAGATTTTGCGACGCCAAAAGGCGATGCGCTGGCGATGCAGGTGACGCATCAGGGCGATAAAGCGTTTCGTCCGGTTAACCGCGAGCAGACGCACGCGGCGGTCGCGATCCTGGAAAAAGCGCGTTATGAAGTGCTGGATCGCGAAGATAAACCGACCAGCAGCAAACCTTCTGCACCTTTTATCACCTCAACGCTGCAGCAGGCTGCGAGCACACGTCTCGGCTTTGGCGTGAAGAAAACCATGATGATGGCGCAGCGGCTTTATGAAGCGGGCCACATTACCTACATGCGTACTGACTCCACAAACCTGAGCCAGGATGCAGTGACCATGGCGCGCGACTATGTCGCCAGCGAGTTTGGCAAAAAATACCTGCCGGATGCGCCGGTGACCTATACCAGCAAAGATAATTCGCAGGAAGCGCACGAAGCGATCCGACCGTCAGATGTCAACGTAAGCGCTGAGCAGCTGAAAGATATGGAAGCGGATGCGCAAAAACTTTACCAGCTCATCTGGCGCCAGTTTGTGGCGTGTCAGATGGTTCCGGCTAAATATGACTCCACCACGCTGACCGTCGGCGCAGCTGACTTCAGGCTCAAGGCAAAAGGCCGCACGCTGCGTTTTGATGGCTGGACGCGCGTTATGCCGGCGCTGCGTAAAAACGATGAAGACAGAACGCTGCCGCCAGTAGCGGTAGGGGAAATACTGGATCTTACCGCGCTGCAGCCGAGCCAGCACTTTACCAAACCTCCGGCGCGATTCAGCGAAGCTTCGCTGGTGCGCGAGCTGGAGAAGCGCGGTATTGGCCGTCCGTCAACCTACGCGTCTATTATTTCCACTATCCAGGATCGTGGCTACGTACGCGTTGAAAACCGTCGTTTTTACGCTGAGAAGATGGGTGAGATTGTCACCGATCGGCTGGAAGAAAATTTCCGTGAGCTGATGAATTATGATTTCACCGCTCATATGGAAAACAGTCTCGATCAGGTAGCCAACAATCAGGCGCAGTGGAAAGGCGTGCTCGACTCCTTCTTCAGTGATTTCAGCCAGCAGCTGGAGCAGGCTGAAAAAGATCCGGAAGAGGGCGGCATGCAGCCGAATCAGATGGTGCTGACCTCAATCGACTGCCCGACCTGCGGTCGCAAAATGGGCATTCGTACGGCCAGTACCGGCGTATTTCTCGGCTGTTCGGGCTACGCCCTGCCGCCAAAAGAGCGCTGCAAGCAGACTATCAATCTGATCCCGGAAAACGAAGTGCTGAACGTGCTGGAGGGTGACGACGCGGAAACCAACGCGTTACGTGCCCGTCGCCGCTGCGTTAAGTGCGGCACCGCCATGGACAGCTATCTGATTGATAACAGCCGCAAGCTGCACGTCTGTGGTAACAACCCGGAGTGCGATGGCTATGAAATTGAGCAGGGCGAGTTTCGCATCAAGGGCTATGACGGCCCAATAGTAGAGTGCGAAAAATGCGGGTCGGAAATGCACCTTAAGATGGGCCGCTTTGGCAAGTACATGGCGTGTACCAACGAAGAGTGTAAAAACACCCGTAAAATCCTGCGCAATGGCGAAGTCGCGCCGCCGAAAGAGGATCCGGTGCCGCTGCCTGAGCTGCCGTGCGAGAAGTCAGACGCCTATTTTGTACTGCGTGACGGAGCAGCCGGCGTTTTCCTTGCGGCTAACACGTTCCCGAAATCGCGCGAGACCCGTGCGCCGCTGGTGGAAGAGCTGAAGCGCTTCGCTGACCGTCTGCCGGAAAAGCTTAAATATCTGGCAGAGGCACCGGCAGCCGATCCGGAAGGAAATAAAACTCTGGTGCGTTTTAGTCGCAAGACAAAACAGCAGTACGTTTCGTCTGAAAAAGAGGGTAAAGCCACCGGCTGGTCAATGTTCTATATTGACGGCAAATGGCAGGAAGCAAAAAAATAACTCTCCGGGGCTGGCATCTGCCAGCCCCGTTTACTTTCCCCGCCTTATAACCTAACGTTCTTTATTCTGTTAAAAACTGATATAGTTGTTATAGTTTTTCTATTCTCAATTCGCTCTGTTCCTCACATCTGCATTATGGGCGGCTGCCGGCACGCACGTGAGTCGCTAACGGGAAGATATAACTATGAAACTGCAGCAGTTGCGCTATATCGTGGAAGTGGTCAATCACAATCTCAACGTCTCCTCGACCGCTGAAGGTCTCTATACTTCACAGCCTGGCATCAGCAAACAGGTACGCATGCTTGAAGATGAGCTGGGGGTGCAGATATTCGCCCGCAGCGGCAAACACCTGACGCAGGTTACGCCAGCTGGCGAAGAGATTATCCGCATAGCGCGTGAAGTATTATCAAAAGTTGATGCAATTAAATCTGTAGCGGGCGAACACACCTGGCCTGACAAGGGATCGCTTTATGTCGCCACCACGCATACGCAGGCGCGCTATGCGCTGCCGGGCGTAATCAAAGGGTTCATCGAGCGTTATCCCCGCGTTTCACTGCATATGCATCAGGGCTCCCCTACGCAGATTGCTGAAGCGGTATCCAAAGGCAACGCTGACTTCGCCATTGCTACTGAAGCCCTGCACCTCTACGACGATCTCATCATGCTGCCCTGTTACCACTGGAATCGTGCGATTGTGGTAACGCCCGATCATCCGCTGGCAGGCAAAGACAACGTGACTATAGAGGAGCTGGCCGATTTTCCGCTGGTAACCTACACCTTTGGCTTTACCGGTCGCTCCGAGCTTGATACCGCGTTTAATCGTGCAGGGCTGACCCCGCGTATCGTGTTTACCGCAACCGATGCAGATGTAATCAAAACTTATGTACGGCTTGGCTTAGGCGTAGGTGTGATTGCGAGTATGGCGGTTGACCCGGTAGCCGATCCGGATCTGGTTCGCATTGAAGCTTCAGAGATTTTCACCAATAGTACGACCAAAATAGGCTTCCGCCGCAGCACTTTCCTGCGCAGCTATATGTATGATTTTATTCAGCGTTTTGCACCGCATCTTACGCGCGATGTGGTAGACACCGCTGTTGCTCTGCGTTCTAACGACGACATCGAAGCGATGTTCCGCGATATCAAACTCCCTTTCAAATAATTCGCTAAATCATGAATTTGCCGGGGTGTCCAGTGGGCACCTTCAGGTTTCCCCTCTCTTAGCGCCATCAGTAGTTCAACAAAAGCTGACATTTTTCTGTAAATAAAACATGCATCACAGGTTTTTTCATTGTTATTAATTAATTGAGAAACAGTACACATTTTTCGGCTCACTTCTTTGCACACTGCCAGGATTATTCCCATACTCCAGTTAACACCTGATGAAGAAGGGCTTTATTACTGAGGTTTCTTATTTAACTCAAATTTAAACCGGTACTAATTGTCGTTTAACCCAAATTGCTTTCGTCATTTTTTTATAAGTTATGAGGTCTGTGTTTCAATAAGGCTAATCAGTTTTCGAAGCTTTGATTAATAGCGTTAATCGTTGTGCTCAATAAAAATAACTGGATTTTTGGACTTAAGAAGTTTAGGATTCATCCTAAATCTTAATCGTTGTTATCAATCGTTTTGTTGAGAGTGATTATCAAAAACTATGGCTACGAGAATAACTGTACAACCCGACTTCCGGGCTAAGAGCACCAAGGTTCAGCGTACCGGTAACACCCGTCGCAAAGCCTGGTTGGCTGTCTTCGCTGCTTCAGCGCTGTTCTGGGTAGTGGTGGCATTGATGATTTGGCGTTTATGGGGCTAAGCCATGTGGGCAAACTCACTCAGTCGTAAATATCCGGTCACTGCACGGCAGCCAAATACACCTGCGTGCAAAGCAAAAGAAGCTCCTGCTGCTGAGCAGTCTGTAGCGATTCCTGCTTCCTGGGATCTGAGTGACAAGCAGCGCAGCTTTATCGAATCTTTTATGGATCCAAAACTCAAATAATTGTTGTTGCACTTATTTTTAGCATCTGATGTTGCTTTGATTTTTTCCGGTTATTCCGGTGGGCCAGCAAAAAGCCCATGACCTTACACTGCAAAAAAGCGTCGACAGTAGATTACTGAAGATTATAGAAAATTTAGCCCGAGAACCGGGAAGGAGTGACGAATGAATACAACCACTTTTTCATGGCTTAGCGTTTATGCTTTCTCATTTGCCTTCTGGGCAGCGGCAGCCTGGGCTCTTATGTAACCGACGCTTCTTATCACCGAATTCATGGAAATGCCCCGACTCAGGTCGGGGCATTTTTGTTTGTGGCACCCTGTGCCTTTCAGTGTTGTTATCAAAACGTTAACGAAAATGTGGTCTATCTTTAAGCTAAACCTTGCACTCTCTGAGGTTTAGCCTAAGGAATTAAAGGAGGAGACATGTCGTTAACATTACGCGAGCAAAGTCAGGATACGCTGGCGGTCGGGACACATACCTATCATTATTACAGTCTGGCTAAAGCCGCACAGCATACCGGCAACATTGATCGCTTACCGAAATCGATGAAAGTGCTGCTGGAAAACCTGCTGCGCTGGCAGGATGGCGAGTCTGTTACCCTTGAAGATATTCAGGCGCTGGCAGACTGGCAGCAAACCGCGCACGCTGACCGGGAGATTGCATATCGTCCGGCGCGCGTGCTGATGCAGGATTTTACCGGCGTACCCGCTGTGGTTGATCTTGCCGCTATGCGCGAAGCAGTCGCACGTCTGGGCGGAGATGTGGCAAAAGTTAATCCTTTGTCTCCGGTGGATCTGGTTATTGACCACTCCGTAACCGTTGATCGCTTCGGTAACGATGACGCCTTTGGCGAAAACGTCAGGCTGGAGATGGAGCGCAACCACGAGCGCTATGTTTTCCTGCGTTGGGGACAGAAAGCGTTTAACCGGTTCCGCGTGGTGCCGCCGGGTACCGGCATCTGTCATCAGGTTAATCTGGAATATCTTGGTAAATCCGTCTGGCATGAAGAGCTGGAGGGTAAAAACGTTGCCTGGCCCGATACGCTGGTGGGTACAGACTCGCATACCACAATGATCAATGCGCTGGGCGTGCTGGGCTGGGGGGTTGGCGGCATCGAAGCGGAAGCAGCTATGCTGGGTCAGCCGGTTTCAATGCTTATTCCCGATGTGGTTGGCTTTAAGCTGACCGGCAAACTGCGTCCGGGCATTACCGCGACCGATCTGGTGCTGACCGTTACTCAGATGCTGCGTAAGCATGGCGTTGTCGGCAAATTTGTCGAATTCTACGGTGACGGACTGGCCGATCTGCCGCTGGCCGATCGCGCAACGATCGCTAATATGGCGCCCGAGTATGGTGCCACCTGCGGTTTCTTCCCGATAGATGAAGTTACTCTTAGCTATATGACGCTGACCGGGCGCGATGAGCAGCAGGTTAAATTGACGGAAGCGTATGCGAAGCAGCAGGGCCTGTGGCGAAATGCGGGCGACGAGCCGATTTTTACCAGCACGCTGGCGCTGGATATGGCTGATGTCGAATCGAGTATCGCAGGACCTAAGCGCCCGCAGGATCGGGTGGCGCTGGGTGATGTGCCCGCCGCATTTGCCGCCAGTAATGAGCTGGAAATCAACCACGCACAAAAGCCGCATAAAGCGGTCAGTTACCGCGACAGTGAAACCCGCCAGTCGCATCAGCTTGATGATGGTGCGGTGGTTATCGCCGCGATTACCTCCTGTACCAATACGTCAAACCCCAGCGTGCTGATGGCCGCCGGCCTGCTGGCTAAGAAAGCGGTTGAGCGCGGGCTGAAGCGCCAGCCGTGGGTAAAAGCTTCCCTGGCTCCCGGATCCAAAGTGGTATCAGACTATCTGGCTACAGCCCGTCTCACGCCTTATCTGGACAAACTCGGTTTCAACCTGGTGGGGTATGGCTGTACGACCTGTATTGGTAACTCAGGGCCGCTGCCGGATGAGATCGAAAGCGTTATAAAAGAGGGCGATCTGACCGTTGGCGCCGTGCTCTCCGGGAACCGTAATTTTGAAGGCCGTATTCATCCGCTGATCAAAACTAACTGGCTGGCTTCACCCCCGCTGGTAGTGGCCTATGCGCTGGCCGGTAATATGAACATCAATCTGCAGAGCGAGCCCATCGGTCAGGATCAGACCGGCAAAGATGTTTATCTCAAAGATATCTGGCCATCACCGGAAGAGATCGCCGCCTCGGTGCAGCTGGTTAACAGCAGCATGTTCCGCAAAGAGTATGCGGAAGTGTTTGACGGGACGCCGGACTGGCAGCAAATCTCCGTAAGCGAAGCAGCAACCTACGACTGGGATGAAGGGTCGACCTATATCCGCCTTTCGCCTTTCTTTGATGACATGGAGAAAACGCCAAAGCCGGTTGAGGATATTCGCGGCGCCCGTATTCTGGCGATGCTGGGTGACTCAGTCACCACTGACCACATTTCGCCTGCGGGAAGTATCAAGGCTGAGAGCCCGGCGGGACGCTATCTGCTGGCGAAAGGCATAGAGCGCAACGACTTTAACTCCTACGGGTCGCGCCGTGGTAACCATGAAGTGATGATGCGCGGTACCTTTGCCAATATTCGTATCCGCAATGAGATGGTGCCTGGTACGGAAGGCGGCTACACCCGGCATTTTCCGGGTAATGAGACGCTGGCTATTTATGATGCCGCAATGAAATATAAAGAAGAGGGCGTGCCGCTCGCCGTGGTGGCCGGGAAAGAGTATGGTTCAGGTTCCAGCCGCGACTGGGCTGCTAAAGGGCCGCGCCTGCAGGGAGTACGTGTCGTAATCGCTGAATCTTTTGAGCGTATCCATCGTTCCAACCTGATTGGTATGGGGATCCTGCCGCTGGAGTTCCCGGCGGGCGTTACCCGTAAGACGCTGCAGTTAACCGGTGAGGAGCGGATAGATATTGCTGACCTGGCGCAGCTGACGCCTGGCTGCACGGTCAATGTTACCCTGATCCGCGCAGACGGCAGTCAGGAGCAGGTGGCCGCACGCTGCCGTATCGATACGGCAACGGAACTGACTTACTACCGCAATGACGGCATACTGCACTATGTTATCCGCAATATGCTGAACTAAAAAAAGCCGGGCTTGCCCGGCTTCTTTTCTCTCAGGATTTCGGCAGCAGATGCCCCATCTTTTCCGCTTTGGTATCAAGATAGTGGGCATTTTTTGGATTGCGCCCGACGACCAGCGGCACACGCTCGACAATATTGATGCCCGCTTCGCTGAGGATCTCCACCTTGCGCGGATTATTTGTCAGCAGGCGCACTTCATCGATACCCAGTAATTTGAACATATCTGCGCACAGGGTGAAATCGCGCTCATCAGCGGCAAAGCCCAGCTGATGGTTCGCCTCTACGGTGTCATAGCCTTTATCCTGCAGCGCATAGGCGCGGATTTTGTTCAGTAAACCGATATTACGGCCTTCCTGACGATGATACAGCAGCACACCGCGACCCTCTTCGGCAATGGCTGTCAACGCCGCTTCCAGCTGAAAGCCGCAGTCGCAGCGCAGACTGAACAGCGCATCGCCGGTCAGACACTCAGAGTGGACACGCGCCAGCACCGGCGTATGATCGCTGATATCACCGTAAACCAGCGCCACATGATCGTGGCCGGTTGCCAGTTCTTCAAAACCTACCATCAGGAAATCTCCCCATGGCGTGGGCAGTTTAGCTTCTGCTACCCGTTTAAGCTGCATGTGATTCTCCAGAACCTTCAGAGGATGCGCTATCATCTTGATAACGCACGGGCCGACTGACCCGAAAACTGTGTCTATTGTGCCATATCCACAAGCAGCCCCGCTAATCAGTCAGAAAGATTGTAGTGATAAAGCACGATTATCCAAGCCGCTTTAGGTATGTTATTCTTTTTTCAGCTAAAGTTATTCAGCAAACGCATCATAACCCGCAGGATAAGCCAAAGTATGTTGAAAATAGTGCAGCGCACGACTCTGGGTGCCTTCTTATTAATCGCGATGCCACTCTGTGTCTGGCTGTCGGGCTGGCAATGGCAGCCGGGTGAAAGCGGGGGAGTGCTGCGCTTTTTGTTCTGGATGACGGAAACCGTGACCAGCCCGTGGGGGATTATCACCAGCAGCGTGCTGAGCGCCTGGATGCTGTGGTGTCTGCGCTTCCGCCTTAAGCCTGCTATCTTGCTGCTGATTATCATGAATGGCGCGATTCTGGCCGGGCAGTACACAAAGTCATGGATTAAAGAGCAGGTGCAGGAACCGCGACCCTATGTGGTCTGGCTGGAGCAGCAGCATGGCATCAGCAACGATGAATTTTATCAGCTGAAACGGCAGCAGCGGGGCGAGATGGTTAATGGGCTGCTGGCCAGCGATACGCAAATTCCCCGCTGGTTAAAGCAGCACTGGGCATTCGAAACAGGATTTGCTTTTCCTTCCGGCCATACTATGTTTGCTGCCAGCTGGGCGCTGCTGGCAATGGGCCTGCTCTGGCCGCGTCGCCGGGTGGTGACGCTGGTGGTGCTGTTCAGCTGGGCCATTATGGTTATGGGCAGCCGGCTGGTGCTCGGTATGCACTGGCCGCGCGACCTGGTTGTCGCAACGCTTATCTCCTGGCTGCTGGTGACCGTCGCGACCTGGCTGGCGCAGCGCTTTTGCGGCCCGCTTACGCTTCCGCCTGATGAACAGCGCGAAGTTAAAGCGCGTGACGACGGATTGTAATCAGCCGAACCGGCCCCATATAGCTGATTACGCTTGCGCAAAGCCAGCTAACTGATAACGTGAAAGCAGCACGGTACGCGCTTTTTTGGCATACTCTATTGGAAACTCTACGACAGGACGCATTGTGAAATATTTGCTGATTTTTCTGGTGGTACTGGTCATTTTCATCATTTCAGTGACGCTGGGTGCTCACAATGATCAGGTGGTGACATTCAATTATCTGCTGGCGCAGGGTGAATTTCGTATCTCCACGCTGCTTGCGGTGCTGTTTGGCGCTGGTTTTTTACTGGGCTGGGCAATCTGCGGACTATTCTGGTTACGCATCCGCGTTTCACTGGCACATGCTCAGCGTAAACTGAAGCGTATGCAGGCGCAAAACGAACACGCTTCGGCAGCCACCACCGTATCGACTACAGGTCGTCGGGATTAATGTTCAATGCATGAATTGCTGTTTCTGCTTCTCCCGGTCGCAGCGGCCTACGGCTGGTATATGGGACGACGCAGCGCGTACCAGAATAAGCAACAGGAAGCGAACCGCCTGTCACGGGAGTATGTGGCCGGGGTAAACTTTTTGCTTTCAAATCAGCAGGATAAAGCTGTCGATCTGTTTCTCGATATGCTGAAAGAAGACAGCGGTACGGTTGAGGCGCACCTGACGCTCGGTAATCTGTTTCGCTCACGCGGCGAGGTGGATCGCGCTATACGTATTCATCAGTCCCTGATGGAAAGCGCCTCGCTTACCTATGACCAGCGACTGCTGGCGATTCAGCAGCTTGGACGCGACTATATGGCGGCGGGCCTCTACGATCGCGCAGAAGATATGTTCAGCCAGCTAACGGATGAAACCGATTTTCGCATTGCCGCTCTGCAGCAGCTGTTGCTGATTCATCAGGCGACCAGCGACTGGCAGAAAGCGATCGACGTTGCTGAGAAGCTGGTAAAGCTGGGAAAAGAGAAGCAGAAAGGCGAAATTGCGCACTTCTATTGTGAGCTGGCGCTGCAGGCAATGAGCAGTGACGATCTCGATCGCGCAATGTCGCTGCTGAAAAAAGGTGAATCGGCCGATCATCAGAGCGCGCGCGTTTCCATTATGATGGGGCGCATTCTGATGGAGCAGGGGGAGTATGCGAAAGCAGCACAGCGCCTGCAGCGGGTGCTGGATCAGGATAAAGAGCTGGTCAGCGAAACGCTGCCGATGCTGGAAACCTGCTATCAGCGGCTGGCACAGCCAGAGGTATGGACCAGTTATCTGCAGCGCTGTACCGATGAGAATACCGGTGCCGCCGCTGAGCTCTATTTGTCAGATATTCTGGAGCAGCAGCAGGGACCGGAAGCGGCGCAGCTCTATATAAATCGCCAGCTGCAGCGTCATCCGACGATGCGTGTCTTCCACCGGCTGATGGACTTTCACCTCCATGAAGCGGAAGATGGCCGGGCAAAAGAGAGTCTGATGGTTCTGCGCGATATGGTCGGTGAACAGATTCGCACCAAACCGCGCTATCGTTGCCATAAATGTGGTTTTACCGCCTACGCACTTTACTGGCACTGCCCATCCTGCCGGGCATGGTCTTCAATAAAGCCGATCAGAGGTCTCGACGGGCAGTAGCGGTAATTTAAAAAAAACGCCTAAATAGTTACAACGTACTTTAGTAATAACAGTATTAACGCTCATCAGGCACCAGGATATGGCCCGACAGGCCACGTATCCCGGCCGTAAGATTGTTCTGCCGCAGCATGGCAGGTAGAATGCAGGCCGTTTGTTGCCCCTGTGCCTGCTTATGAGGAAACGTTATGTCTGTAACCCCTTCACCCATCCTGGTGGCGCTCGACTACAGTAATCTGGATGACGCACTGCGGTTTGTGGACCGTATTGATCCTGCTCAGTGTCGCCTCAAAGTAGGTAAAGAGATGTTCACGCTGTTTGGTCCGTCAGTGGTCCGGACATTGCAGGCACGCGGATTCGATCTCTTTCTCGATCTGAAATTTCACGATATCCCTAACACCACCGCACATGCCGTAGCCGCTGCCGCAGAACTGGGCGTCTGGATGGTGAACGTGCACGCCAGCGGGGGAGCACGTATGATGCAGGCTGCACGCGAGGCGCTGCTGCCTTTTGGAAAAGATGCACCGCTGCTGATTGCTGTGACCGTGCTGACCAGCATGGATGAAGAGGATTTGCGCGGACTGGGCATCACCCTGTCACCGGCGCAACAGGCAGAGCGGCTGGCGCGCCTCACGCAACAGTGTGGCCTGGATGGCGTCGTCTGCTCAGCGCATGAAGCGGTCGCATTTAAACAGGCGTTCGGCAGCGAGTTTGCGCTGGTCACGCCCGGTATCCGACCGGCAGGCAGCGACGCGGGCGATCAGCGCCGTATTATGACGCCCCTGCAGGCGAAGCAGGCCGGGGTTGATTATATGGTTATCGGACGCCCGGTTACGCAGTCAGCCGATCCCGCTGCCACGCTGCAGCAGATTATTACATCGTTACAGGAGGCGTAATGGCGCAGGACAATCCACTGGTTTACTCCACCGACAGCGGACGTATTGTGCCGGCAGAGGAGAAGCCACAGCGACCGCGCGGCGACGGTATTGTACGCATTCAGCGTCAGACCAGCGGACGCAAAGGCAAGGGCGTCTGTCTGATTACCGGTATCGATCTGGACGACAGCGCGCTGGCTACTCTGGCCGCAGAACTTAAAAAAAAATGCGGCTGCGGTGGTTCGGTAAAAGAGGGGGTGATTGAGATTCAGGGGGATAAACGTGACCTGCTCAAAACGCTGCTCGAAGCCAAAGGCATGAAGGTTAAGCTGGCGGGCGGTTAATGAAAGCGGGCCACGCAGCGTGGCCCGGACAAAAGAGTGTCTGCTGTGTAGCCTGCAAAAAATTAACGGTCGATTTGATGGCCGATAATACCGCCCACCGCCGCGCCGCCCACGGTGCCCAGGCCACTGCCGTTGGTCAGGACTGAACCACCAATAGCACCGGCACCGGCACCAATTGCCGTGTTGCGATCGCGTTTAGACCAGTTTGAACAGCCGCTCAGCGCAACAACTAATGTTGCTGCCAGCACGGCAACGGATACACGTTTCACTGTTGTAGTCATAGATATCTCCTTGATGATTGGCTCAGAGGCAACAGCAATAAGTATAGATGCACGACGGCAAAGTTCTTTATTCCCGCATGGAAAAATTGGGCCAGGCCGCAGGGTTTATGCTGTCTGCCAGAGTAAATATCCTGAAACCGAATGGTCCTGTTTAATAGTAAACACTGCAGAGCGGTCGTCAGACAGACAACGCTGAATCTGCGCCGCATTTATGACAAGACAGCGACTTTCCACTGAGCATTCAGCCATTCTTTCCATAACATCCAATCCCCTCCCTGCGCACAATCTCTCTATCACAGACTGGTGGAGAACAATGATGCTGGAAGCGCTAAAGCAGCAGGTACTGGAAGCGAATCTCGATTTACCACGCTATAACCTGGTCACGTTCACCTGGGGCAACGTCAGCGCCATTGACAGAGAGCAGGGCGTGCTGGTGATTAAACCTTCAGGGGTGCGATATGAAAAGATGCAGCGGGATGACATGGTGGTAGTAGATCTGCAGAGTGGTGCGGTGATAGAAGGCGCGCTGCGCCCCTCATCTGATACGGCCACGCATCGTGCGCTCTATCAGGCCTGGCCCGATATTGGCGGTATTGTTCATACGCACTCGCGGCATGCAACCATCTGGGCACAGGCAGGACGCGATATACCCGCCTGGGGCACGACCCACGCGGATGATTTCTACGGCACGATTCCCTGCACCCGCGCCATGCTGCGTATGGAGATCGAGCAGGAGTATGAGTGGAATACCGGACAGGTCATCATTGAAACTTTTGCCCATCGTAATATTCAGCCTGCCGCCATTCCCGCAGCGCTGGTTAACTCTCACGGGCCCTTTGCGTGGGGCAGCGATGCGGCAGCGGCAGTACACAGTGCGGTGGTCCTGGAGGAGGTCGCTTATATGGCGCTGCATACCGAACAGCTGCGAGCTGAACTCCCGCCCATTTCGCAAAATCTGCTGGATCTGCACTACCTGCGTAAGCACGGTAAAAATGCGTGGTATGGGCAATAAGGCTCTTCTTTCTGCCTCAGGCGCCTGCGGGCGCTTTTTTATTATCGCCGCATCAGTAAATTCCTGGCTAATGATGCGTAATTCACTCACGTACAGTGCGCTAAATCGTCTTTAATCACAACGCGTTAGGCGATCTCATGTACTCTGGCTTTCGCTCAGCTATATCATGAAATGGTGCTAATGATTTTTCACCTCCCTGTTCAGGGATACTTCTGGATTTTGCTTTATAAATCAATCTCTCATTTGGTCTGGCCTCACTCTGCATTACGCTGATGTGGCGTTAAACGCATCACATAAATATTAGAGGATGAGACTATGACCGTTATTAACCAACCAACCTGCCGCCTGTTTACCGAAGCGGGACAGACTACCCAACTTGTTGCTTACTACGAGGAAGGGCGTCGCACCATGTGGATGATGTTGCGGGCTCAGCCACGCCCAAGCTTCAACCATGAATTAATCGAGGAGATCATGAACCTGAGCTACACGGCTCAGCGCTCCGGACTGCCGATCGATTTCTGGGTAACCGGCTCTTTAGTTCCACAGATGTTCAACGCCGGTGGCGATCTGCGCTTTTTTGTTGAGTGCATTCGCAACAACCGTCGCGAAGCGCTGCGTGCCTATGCCCGGGCCTGCGTCGACTGCATTCACTCGGCGGCACGCGGGTTTGATACCGGCGCGGTAACGCTGGCGATGATTGAAGGCAGTGCTCTGGGCGGAGGCTTTGAGGCCGCGCTGGCGCACCATTTCATTCTGGCACAGAACAGCGCGCGTCTGGGTTTCCCGGAGATTGCGTTCAATCTGTTCCCGGGAATGGGCGGCTATTCGCTGGTCGCGCGTCGTTCCGGTATGAAGCTGGCAGAAGAGCTGATCTGTGAAGGGGAGTCGCACAGTGCGGAGTGGTATGAGACGCGCGGCCTGGTCGATAAAGTGTTCCAGCCGGGTGAAGCGTACCGCGCGACGCGCACCTTTATCGATACCTTACGGCCTAAGCTGAATGGCGTGCGTGCCATGCTGAAAGCGCGCCAGCGCGTACTGCAGCTGTCACGTGCTGAACTGATGGATATTACGGAGGACTGGGTAGATTATGCCTTTACGCTTGAACCCAAGGATATCGCCTATATGGAGCGCCTGGTGCAGTTGCAAAATCGCCACAGTGCTTCATTACGTAAAGCCGGATAACACTTCCGCGCAGCGTTAAGCACGGGCAGGATGCTTCAGCCAATGCCCGAGCTGTTCTGCGGGCATTGGTTTGGCGTAAAAATAGCCCTGGCGCCCATCCACACCGTTAGTGAGAACAAATTTCTCTTCCGCTTTGGTTTCAATACCCTCTGCAATCACCTGCAGCTCAAGGGCTTTGGCAACCGCTACAATCGCGCGCACTAAAGATTGCGAAACCGGTTGTTTGTTGATATCCCGGACAAAACTCTGATCCAGCTTGATGGCATCAATGGGTACCCGTGCCAGCTGAGAAAGGGAAGAGTAGCCGGTGCCAAAGTCATCAAGATGTACCTGCGCCCCAAGCTCCTGAAACTGTTTCATGAGCTTAAGCGCACCCGCTTCATTCTCAATCAGGCAGCTTTCGGTTAATTCAATATCAATCGGAGATTCGGTCAGCCCCGCTTCGCTCAGCGCATTTTTCAGATCGCTGTAGATGCTCTGATCGATAAGCTGTTTCGCGGAGACGTTGACGGCGACGCGCAGAAAAATGCCTTCACTGCGCCATTTTATAATCTGCTGCAGCACATTAAGCATGACCCAGCGGCCCAGCGGGACAATCAGACCCGACTCTTCGGCATAGGGGATAAAGTCGCCGGGCGAAACCATGCCGCGTTCCGGGGAGTTCCAGCGTACCAGCGCTTCGGCGCTGCGCACCTCGCCGTCGCGATCGACTTTAGGCTGGTAATAGACCACCAGATGATCCTGCTCCAGCGCTTTACGCAGGTTGGTATCGAGCCAGAGGTATTCAAAGACCCGTTTGTTCATTTCGCTGGTAAAGATGCAGAACTTACCGCGGCCGTTTTCTTTGGCATGGTACATGGCCGTATCCGCATTGCGGATCAGGCTTTCGCGATCTTCGCCATGCAGGGGAGCCAGTGAGATCCCGATAGAGCAGCCGCTGTAAACCTCAATAAGCCCGATGCGAAAGGGCTGCCGCAGCCGCTCAAGGATGCGCGACGACATCGCCTCCAGCGCAGCCTGACTGGTATGCTCAGCCAGCACCACAAATTCATCACCGCCAAGACGCGCCAGCGTCTGATCTTTGCCCAGGCAGCTGAGGATAGCCAGCGATACCGCCTGCAGCAGCTGATCGCCGAACATATGACCGTAAGCGTCATTTACCTTTTTAAAATTGTCGAGATCGAGGTAGACCACGCCGGTCTGAGAGCCGTTCGCCAGCTCCAGTGCCAGGCTAATTTGCTGATGAATAGCGTTACGATTAGGCAAACCCGTGACCGTATCGGTATTTGCCAGTACCCGAAGCCGCTCCTGTGCCCGTCGCTCTTCGGTGATATCCGTACCGGAACAGATGAGGAAAATTTCATTTTTCCCGCTGCCGCTGTGAACAAACTTATTACGGAACAGAAACAGTCGCTGACCCTTTTTGGTTTTGACCCAGCGCTCAACTTCATACGAATTTCCGTCGCGGAAAAAACCGGTGATGTTACGGCGTGAAGCCTGCGCCTCCTGCCGGGTCATAAATAGCTGAAAGACGTTACGACCGATAACTTCCTGCTCTTTCAGGCCGGTATACTCTTCACTTAAACGATTAAAGCGCTGAATGTTACCGCGCTGGTCGAGAATAACGATAACCGAGTTAGCTTCAGATACCACCTGTTCGGCGAAAGAGAGTCCCTGGGTCAGATCGCGGGCAACCGATGAGGTATCACCCCATGCGGAGGCGGTGCCGGCCCAGGTAGACTGGTTCACTTTACGTCCGACAAAATGCATTGGCACCGGGGTTCCGTGCAGCGGCAGAGTAAGATTAATGCTGGAGGTGATCACCGTCATCGCCCGTAACAGACTGGCCTGTGCCGGCGTAAGCGAAACGGCCAGGTTAGTATTGGCATTTTCATCTTCGGCAAAATGCAGTGCGTCACTGTCAGAGGTTAACCGCCAATGGGGGCTGGTGGTGCCAAACAAGGCATACAGCAAGGTTTGCCCCTGTTCATCGGTCATTTAAACTTCCTCCGGCCATGTCTCTGGGACTCTATCTCATTATTTTAGCAACAGTATTCAACCTCCTGCGTAAGCACAAGATGCAAACCGAATATATTTTTGTTTTTATTAAAGAATGGCACGAAAAAGCCCCGAAAACGGGGCTTATCATTATCAGCAGGGACATCTGCCGGGGTTTCCGGCCTGGCTCGGAAAGCGGGCATTGAGACAGTGCCGGTGAAAAGTGCGCTCATCCATAGGCGGCGTTTCAGGATGATGGAGGCGCATATGCTTCAGATAAGTTTGATAATCGTGCACGCCAACCATTAAACGAAAGCTCTGCTGCAACCCGCGCCAGATTTGCTGCCAGCGGGAGAGCGGCGGGGTATCAGCGGCACTCACTATCAGTAAGCAGCGCTTTATCTGCCAGCCTGCGCCGGGAGGCGTCCAGCGATAGATGGACTCAGACATGGCGTACCTCCTTACGCAGTGAAACCTCTGCTTCGCGCACGGTCGGTGCGGTGCTGCGGAGCGCACGACGAATAACAAAGAAGGCGGCAACCAGCATAGTGACTGCAACCAACATAAAGAAGCCGCACAGCGCCGCGTTGATCTGATTGCTGAAGATAATGGTCTGCATATCCGCCACGCTTTTGGCCGGGGCGATCACGATGCCATTGTCGATGCCCTGCTGAAATTTGCGCGCCTGAGCCAGAAAGCCGATGGCGGGTTTTTCATGGAAAATCTTCTGCCAGCCCGCGGTCATCGAGGTAATAAACAACCATGCGGTAGGGAGAATAGTGACCCACGCGTAACGCTGTTTTTTCATCTTAAACAGCACCACTGTGCCGAGGATCAGCGCCATCGACGCGAGCATCTGGTTACCAATGCCGAACAGCGGCCACAGCGTATTGATCCCGCCCAGCGGATCGACCACTCCCTGGTAGACAAAAAAGCCCCAGCCCGCGACGGCAACGGTGGTGCCGGCCATATTCCCCAGCCAGGAGCGGTTGCTGCCCATTGCCGGAACCACGGTACCCACTAAGTCCTGCACCATAAAACGGCAGGCGCGGGTGCCGGCATCCACGGCGGTCAGGATAAATAAGGCCTCAAACAGAATGGCAAAGTGATACCAGAACGCCATCATCGCGCGACTGTTGAATACCTCGGTGATGATGTGTGCCATACCCACGGCGAAGGTAGGTGCACCACCGGCGCGTGAGAGTACCGTACTTTCACCGACATCACGTGCAATGCCACTCAGCATCTCCGGCGTGACAACAAAGCCCCAGCCATTAATCACCTGCGACGCGTTCTCGACGGTGGTTCCAATCAGCGCAGCCGGGGAGTTCATCGCGAAGTAGACGCCCGGATCCAGTACCGAGGCGCAGATCAGCGCCATAATAGCCACGAACGACTCCATCAGCATGGCGCCGTAACCGATAAACCGGATATGGCTTTCGCGCTCTACCAGTTTAGGCGTGGTGCCGCTGGAGACCAGCGCGTGAAACCCGGAGATAGCCCCGCAGGCAATCGTGATAAACAAAAACGGGAAGAGCGCACCGGAGAAGACCGGGCCGGTGCCATCAATGAATTTTGTGACCGCCGGCATTTTCAGCTCTGGCATAGCAAACAGAATACCTATCGCCAGCCCGACAATAACGCCAATCTTCAGGAAGGTGGAGAGGTAGTCGCGCGGTGCCAGCAGCAGCCAGACCGGCAGCGAAGAGGCGACGAAACCGTAGATCACCAGCACCCACGTCAGCTCTGTGCCTTTAAGGGTAAAGAAGGGACCCCAGTAAGGATCGGCGGCCACATCGCCTCCATAGATAATTGCTGCCATCATCAGTACAAAACCGATAAGGGAAACCTCAGCAATTTTTCCCGGGCGCAGAAAGCGCATATAGACGCCCATAAACAGCGCGATAGGAATAGTGGCTGCGATGGTGAAGAGTCCCCACGGGCTGTTAGCGAGTGCTTTAACCACCACCAGCGCCAGCGCAGAGAGAATAATGATCATCACGCCGAGCGCACCGAGCATCGTCACCACGCCGGCAAAAGAGCCCAGCTCCTGGCGCGCCATTTCACCCAGCGAGCGCCCGTCACGGCGGGTAGAGATAAACAGGATCAGGAAGTCCTGCACCGCGCCGGCGAGCATCACACCCACCAGGATCCAGATAGTGCCCGGCAGAAAGCCCATCTGTGCGGCCAGAATTGGTCCGACCAGCGGTCCTGCACCGGCGATGGCGGCAAAGTGGTGACCAAACAGCACCCATTTGTTGGTCGGAACATAATCCAGACCATCGCTGAGGCGCTCTGCCGGCGTACGGCGGCGGTCGTCAAGTTCGAAGATGCGGCAGGCGATAAACAGGCTATAGAAACGGTAGGCGATGCTGTAGCAGGCGACCGATGCAATAACCAGCCAGACCGCATTGACATGTTCGCCGCGACTGAGCGCAAGCATGGCAAATGCGCCAGCACCGATTAACGCCACTGCTAACCAGACGATGCCGGTTTTGACGTTGTTCATGAGTTAACTCCTTGTAGAGGCCGGAAAAACAGGCAAGCGAAATACAACGAGTTAAAAGTAAGGTAAAAAAATGTTAACGAAAGGTAGTAAAAGCAGAAGTGTGAAGCGCGATACAAATTTTAAAGCAGAGCAGAAAAGAAGAGGCGGGATAACATCTGTTATCCCGCACTATGAGCGCCGTCAGGCTGCCGGGCGGGCAACCACGCTGCGGGTCTCCATGCGCACTTCGGCGATGGTGACATCAATAATATCGGTGACGCGATACACCACTTCACCTTGAACCTGCACCGTGCCGCTCTCCTGCGAGCAGACCAGCTCATCGCGTACCGCATGAATAAACGGCGCCGGAATAAAGGCCACCGCACCATTCTCCTGCAGGCGTACGCGCATACCGCCGCGCGATACATCAATGATCTCGGCGCTGAATTTGCGCTCGCTGCCGGCGAAAGGCGTCAGGAAACGCGCATAAAGCCAGTCACCCACATTGCGCTCAGCCATCCGGTTAAGGCGACGACGCTCACCCATAATAACCGTAACGTCACTCTGCGGACGGGCAATGCTCTCACCGCGCACAATAGCTTTCAGCAGGCGATGGTTGATCATATCGCCAAACTTACGGATCGGTGAGGTCCACGTCGCATAGGCATCCAGACCCAGACCAAAGTGCGGGCCGGGTTCGGTGCCAATCTCAGCAAAGCTCTGGAAACGGCGAATGCGGCTGTCGAGATACTGAGTCGGCTGCGCGTCGAGTTCGCGACGCATCTGACGGAACCCTTCCAGTGTCGTAATGGCCTGCGGATCGACGGTAATGCCGTGACCAGCCAGCACGCCGGCTACCTGTTCAGCGTTGGCCAGATCGAAGCCGGTGTGCAGGTTGTAGATGCCAAAACCCAGTTTTTTCTGCAGCACGTTCGCCGCGCAGATGTTGGCCAGAATCATCGCCTCTTCAACCATGCGGTTAGCGATACGACGATGTTCAGCGATAATATCCAGCACTTCGCCTTTCTCTCCCAGCAGGAAGCGGAAATCGGGGCGATCTTTGAATACCAGCGCATGGGTCTGACGCCATTCACTGCGCGCCAGGCAGAGACGATGCAGCAGACGGATCTGCTCAGCAATCGCCTCACTTTCCGGCTGCCAGCTGCCGCTGTTTTCCAGCCAGTCTGAGACGTTGTCGTAAACCAGTTTGGCTTTGGATTCAATCCAGGCTGCAAAAAAGTGCACGTCGTCAGCGAGTGCGCCATCCGGCTGGACCGTCACCCGGCAGGCGAGCACCGGACGTTTCTCATGCGGGCGCAGCGAGCAGATATTATCGGAGAGCTCGCGCGGCAGCATAGGAATGTTAAAGCCGGGAAGGTAGTTGGTAAACGCGCGCCGGGCGGCCAGCTTATCAAGCTCGCTGCCTTCCGCTACGTAAGCGGTAGGATCGGCAATAGCGATAGTCAGCAGCAGGCTGCCATCCGCCTGCGCTTCCGCATAGAGCGCATCGTCCATATCCTGCGTACTGGCGCTGTCGATGGTGACAAAGTTCAGTGCGGTGAGATCTTCACGCGTCAGCTGCTCATCCAGCATCCCGCCGCACTCACTCTCTGGCGCTTCGCGCTCCAGGTTATGGCGCGACAGCGTGACCCACCACGGCGCCAGGTGGTCGTCTGCGGTAACGATAAATTCAGTCAGCTCAGCATAAAAGCCGCGATCGCCTTTTAGCGGGTGGCGACGCATTTCAGCCACAGCCCAGTCACCGTTCTGAAAATCGTGCGTCAGACCGCGCACGGCGCGACACTGAATGGCATCTTTGAGCAGCGGATGATCCGGCACGATGGCGAGACGATCGTCTTTTTTCTGCACCCGGCCGACGAAGCGCGTCAGAAACGGCTCAATCAGGGTATCCGGCTCTGCACTTTCACGATCTTTATCGGTGTGGATCACCGCGGTGATACGATCGCCGTGCATCACTTTCTTCATTTGCGGTGGCGGAATGAAGTAGCTTTTCTGAGCATCAACTTCAAGGAAGCCAAAGCCTTTTTCTGTGCCTTTCACAACGCCTTCGGCGCGCGGAGTCTGCGCGTGAAGCTTCTCTTTCAGCTGCGCGAGCAGCGGGTTATCCTGGAACATAATTTAGTCAGTTTCGTGGCCTAAGAGCGGTGGACAGTTTTACGCGAATCAGGGGCGCGCGGCAAGGTTAAAACGGGTTAAAAAGCCGCAGAGCGCGGCTTTTGTTTCAGAGAGTAACGCGTAATCAGGCGATGCGCTGCGTGGGCAGGGCGGCGCTAAGCGTGAGCTTCACCGGCACCGATTTAGAGGTCGGCGTCCCGCTGATATCGCCGTAGCTTGAGAGCGGTACCAGCGGGTTAGTTTCCGGATAGTAGGCTGCAAGATTGCCGCGCGGAATATTATAAGGCACCAGTTTAAAGCCGCTGACGCGGCGGGTCAGGCCATCATTCCAGAGGGTTTCAATATCCACCTGCTGGCCTTCGGTAAAGCCCAGCGCCGCCATATCCTCAGGATGAATAAACACCACTTCACGCTGACCATAGACGCCGCGATAGCGATCGTCGAGACCGTAAATTGTGGTGTTGTACTGGTCATGTGAACGCAGCGTCTGTAGCGTAAACGGTACGGTCACGTCGCTGCCGAGCTGAGGAAACAGCGAGTCGGGCAGCGCGGACGCGCTGAATTCCGCACGCTGTGATGGCGTATTAAAGCGCAGCTCTGCCGCCGCGTTGCCGAGATAAAAACCACCAGGCTGGTCGCACTTTGTATTGAAATCTGCAAAGCCCGGGATCGTCGCGGCGATATGATCGCGGATAATATTGTAGTCTGCCGCCATGCCAAGCCAGTCGATATGCTCACTGCCCAGCGTCGCATGGGCGATACCCGCCACAATGGCGGTTTCTGAACGCTGTGTCTCCGCCAGCGGGATGCCCACGCCTTCTGAAGCGTGAACCATACTGAATGAGTCCTCAACGGTAATGAACTGGTTACCGCCAGCCTGACGATCGCGCTCGGTGCGGCCCAGCGTAGGCAGGATCAGCCCTTCATGACCCGGCACCAGATGACTGCGGTTGAGCTTGGTGCTGATATGCACCGTCAGACCACAGTGCTGCAGCGCGGCTTCCGTAACCGGAGAGTCAGGCGCTGCCGCCGCCAGATTGCCGCCGAGAGCAATCAGCACTTTCACTTCATCACGCAGCATGGCGCCCAGCGCTTCAACGGTATTGTGACCGGCATTGCGCGGGGGTTCAAAACCAAAATGGGCGCCCATGGCATCAAGGAAAGGCTTAGAAGGCTTTTCATCGATGCCCATGGTGCGGTTGCCCTGCACGTTGCTGTGGCCACGCACCGGGCAAAGGCCGGCACCTTTTTTACCCAGCTGACCAAACAGCAGCTGCAGGTTGACGATTTCGCGTACGGTATCGACGGAGTGCTTATGCTGCGTGATCCCCATCGCCCAGGTGATAATCACCCGTTCCGCGCTCTGATAAATGGCTGCCGCTTCGCGGATCTGCGCCTCGCTCAGGCCTGACTGCTGCACGATCTGCTGCCACGAGGTGTTATCTACCGCGTCCAGATAGGCTTCAACGCCCTGCGTGTTTGCGGCGATAAATGTCCGATCGAAAATACCCGGCTCACCGGCGGCAAGACGCGCGCGCTCCACTTCCAGCAGCGCTTTCACCATGCCACGCAGGGCGGCCATATCGCCACCGAGGTTGGGCTGATAGTAGGCAGAACTGATGGTACCAGCTTTGGATGTGACCACTTCCAGCGGCTTTTGCGGATCGGCAAAGCGCTCCAGACCACGTTCACGCAGGGTATTAAATGTCACAATCTTAGCGCCGTGATCGGCAGCGTGACGCAGGCTGTGCAGCATACGCGGATGGTTGGTCCCCGGGTTTTGCCCGAGCACAAAAATGGCGTTAGCGTGATCGAAGTCGTCAAGACGAATAGTGCCTTTTCCGACACCGATGCTGCGTTTCAGGCCGCTGCCGCTGGCTTCATGGCACATGTTGGAGCAGTCAGGGAAGTTATTGGTGCCCATCACACGACCAAACAGCTGGTAGAGCCAGGAGGCTTCATTGCTGGCACGTCCGGAAGTGTAGAGTTCCAGCTGATCGGGATGGTCCATCGCTTTCAGGTGCTGAGCAATCAGCGCAAACGCCGCATCCCAGCTGATGGGTTCATAGTGATCGGTGGTGCTGTTATAGCGCATCGGGTGCGTCAGACGCCCCTGATACTCAAGAAAATAGTCGCTCTGCTGATAGAGCGTGCTGACGCTGTGCTGAGCAAAAAATTCAGGCTCGACCACGCGTCGCGTCGCTTCCCAGGTCACCGCTTTAGCGCCGTTCTCGCAGAAGCTAAACGTACTTTTATTATCATCGCCCCAGGCACAGCCGGGGCAGTCGAAGCCGCGCGCTTTGTTCATGCGCATCAGGTTACGCATATTTTTCAGGGCAGCTTTGCTGTCAAATACGAAACGGGTGGTCGCTTCCAGTGAACCCCAGCCGCCGGCAGCAGCGCGGTAAGGCTGAATTTTACGTTTAAATTTCATGGTAGTCGCAGGCTTATTGTTTATGAGTTGTTATCAGAATATGTCTTCTGTTGAAAAGAAGTGTGCGACTGAGAACAGAGGTTGTCTAATTGATTGACTTAATTGAGCGATAGGCGGCGTTTATCGCCATGGTGGCAAACTGTGAGCTGCTTCAAATTACCTTAGCTCTGAGAGACACGCTGCTGCGTAAGCAGCGCAATAGTGGCTAATAATTGCTCTTTCACCGTGTGAAGGAGCGCGTCATGAAACAACTCACCAGCCAGATCCACGCGTTTGGTAAAGCGCTGATGATGCCTATCTCGGTTATCGCCGCCGCTGGCATATTTCTCGGACTGGCCGCCGCGCTGCAGAACCCGGCGATCACCGGTGAAGCCTTTGCACAGATGCAGGTGCCACAGCTGATCATCGGCTTTATCCGCAAAGTTGCCGGTGCACTTTTTGCCAACCTGCCGCTATTCTTTGCCGTTGCCAGCGCAATCGGGCTGGCGAAAGCGGAGAAACCCACGGCCGCTTTTGCCGCCGTCATTGGTTATCTGATGATGAACACAGGCATCAGCGCTACCCTCGCAGCCAAAGGGCTGACCGCCGCAACCACCACGCCGCAGGCGCTGCAGCAGGCGGGAATGGATCAAACCAGCGCGATGATGCTGTCGGCAGAATATATCCAGATGCTGGGCATTTTTACCTACAACATGAGCGTACTGGGCGGGGTGATTGCCGGGCTGCTTACGGTAGTACTGCACAACCGCTTCTATACCCAGCAGCTTCCGGTGGCGATCAGCTTTTTTGGCGGACGCCGCTTTGTGCCGATTATTACCGTGGTTGTGCTGCCGCTGGCGGGTGTGCTGCTGGCGCTCATCTGGCCGACTATCGGAGCCGGTATTGCCTGGGTCGGCGAGATGATTGGTAAAAGCGGGCAGTATGGCGCTTTTCTGCTGGGGGCGTGTGAACGACTGCTGATCCCGACCGGCCTGCACCATATTCTGAACGAGACGGTGCGCTTTACCCCGATTGGCGGGATGGCCACCGTCGAGGGGCAGAGCGTCGTCGGCGCGCTCAATATCTTTAACAGTTCGCTGACGCATCCGGGGGCGATTCCGGATGATACCGTACGCACCGCCACGCAGTTTCTGGCGCAGGGCAAAATCCCGGTCATGATGTTTGGTCTGCCCGCCGCCGCCCTGGCGATCTACCATACGGCGCGCCCGGAGCATAAGCAGCGGGTAAAAGCGCTGGTGCTGGCAGGGGCGCTGACCTCATTTACTACCGGTATTACTGAGCCGCTGGAGTTCTGTTTTATCTTTGTTTCACCGGTACTTTATGTGCTGCATGCGCTGCTGACCGGCCTCTCGTTTATGCTGATGTCGATGCTGCACCTGATGATTGGCAACGTACAGGGCGGCGCTATCGATCTGGTGGTGTTCGGCATTCTCGGCGGCAGTAAGACCCACTGGTGGTGGACGCTGGTGCTGGGCGCCTGTTACGCGCCGCTTTATTACTATCTGTTTCGCCTGGTCATCACGCGTATGCGGGTAGAGACGCCGGGACGCGAGAGTGAAGATGAGCAGAAGCCGGCGCAGGTCACGGCAGACGAGCGTACCCGAGTCATTATCAGCGGCCTGGGCGGCGAAGCGAATATAGAGGAAGTCGATTGCTGTTTTACCCGCCTGCGGGTACGCGTCAAAGCAATGAATGAGGTCGTTGATCAGACGCTGCTTTCCACCGGGGCTAACGGCGTTAACCGCGTCACGGAACATGATGTGCAGGTGATCTATGGCCCGCAGGTTGAAAAAATTGCGAATGAAGTCAAACAGGCGCTCGGAGTAAGCTGATTTATAAGCCTGCTAATAGTGAGGATCGCAATCATTGTTAAAAGCGTCGGGCGGATATTTGCGATAGTGGCGCTGCCCTTTCAAGAGCTAAGCCATTGCGAGTGCCGGAGATAAGCGCCGGGTAGGGCATTACCCTGAAGCTGCCTGCGGGCAGCTTTTTTGTGCGCAGCGCTTACCGGTCATAAAGCGCAGAGTGCATAAAAAAACCCACCTGTCGGTGGGCTGGCTGAGAACAATGCCGGCTCTTTATCCTGTCAACGCACTTACAGGAATCAGTAACACGTACCGCCAGCATGGTGCGAGCCGGTACCGCCGTGAGGGTGGGTCCCTTTAGGACAGGCAACCGCTGCCGTTGAAAAAACAAATGCTGCAGTTAAAACCAGAAGCGTGGCGACTTTTTTCATTTTTATAGTCCTTTTGCTGTGTGCAATCTTTGCACACCTAATGTATCAGAATAATCCTATAAGTAAATGTTTATTTATCATGAATGCTTATGAGTTATCCCCAGTCCGTATCGCTTACCGGCTCAGGCAGGGTAAGCTGACAGCTTGCCGGACCGCGCTTGCCCCTCTGTTTTGCTCAATCCTGGCGTCACCGGGTAACGAATATGTTATAATCAGATCATGCGTTAAATTGCCTTCGCGGGCAGTATCAGTTTGCCGTTGGGCAAGGCTCACCAGCTGCTTTAACAGCAATCTGAACACATCAGGCACCGCAGTTATCCGCCGTTAGCTCATTGGACAGAGCGCTGGCTACTTAGGGCAGAGAGCGGGGTTAAAATCCCCGACGGCGGTCCAGCCCGATTCTTTGATAACCAAAGTTCTGCATCAGCCGCGCTTTTATATTGCCGCCGGAAACCTCTTTGGGATCTGCGATCCTTACCTCAAACAGATGTTCATTTCGGGACGTGTATAAACGCTAAGTGAATGATTAAGTGTTGCATAAGCCATTGATAGGTAATCAAAATAGACATAAAACAATTAATTTACCTGTGTAATCTTGAGCGGGAGCGCCATTTTGGCCGGGCGGCAGAAGCGAGTTTTGTCAGCCAGCCCACGCTCTCAATGCGGCTCAAAAATCTCGAGCGTGAGCTGGGGTTATCGCTGATTAACCGCAGTAATAACTTTGATGGCTTTACCCCGGAAGGTGAGCGGGTGCTGACCTGGGCGCGGGAAATTGTTTCCGTTTATCAGGGGCTGAAGCTGGAAGTTGAATCCCTCAAACATGGCGTAAACGGTACGCTGCGGCTGGGCGTAATGCCGCAGTGCAGCGTGGCGCTGCCGGCGCTGCTTAAAGCGGTCGAGGCGCGCTATCCTCAGCTGGACTATCGCGTCGCAGCGATGAGCGCCGATCAACTACTGGAAGCGCTAAACAGCCATACCGTTGACGGCGGGATCGGCTTTTTTGAGCTGACCGCTCTGCGCGAACTGCACTTTCAGACGGCACTGCTGAACGACGGCGGAGTGGAAGCGATTTTTAACCCGCAGCACTTTCCGGCGCTGCTGAAGCAGCAGCGGCTCTCACTGCATACTTTGGCGGCGCAGCCGCTCTGTCTGGCTGAACCCACGCGCTATTTCCGGCGTTATCTGGACGGGCAGCTGCGCGAAACCGGCCTGCTGCCGCGTGTGATCGTTGAGAGCGCATCCATTATGCAGCTGCTACAGAGCGCGCAGGTTGGTCTCGGCGTGATGGTTTCACCGTGCGGACATCTGCTGCCAGAGCTGCTGCAGAATCTGGCGCGCCGCCCGATCGATATGGCTCCGATGGGACGGCAGGCTGCGCTGGTGATCGCAGAGCCGGGGCGTGCTTCACCGCTGGCGCAGCACTTTTTTGATGAGGCGCGCCGCCATCTTCATGACTGACGCGTCTCTGCCAGCGCCATAGTAAGCCGGTCCTCCCAGCTGGCCAGCGCCACTCTCTGCAACAGCGTAAACAGGGCGGTATGATCCCAGCCGCTATTGATCAGCGGCTGCAGGTGGGCGGCACTGAACCGATCGGGCTGACGCGTCAGCTGCCCGCTCAGCGCAGCCACTGCATCGCGATTATGCGCCGCGTCAGCCAGCAACGCTTCACGCCGCTCACCGGCGTAGCGTGTAAAACGCTGACGACAGCCGTGAATACGCGCGCTGACCGCCAGCGCCAGCGCTTCCGCCTCCGGGTTAACCGATATCATCTGCTGTTTCAGGCGCTGCAGGCCGCTCAGAACCGGCGCATCATACATCAGCAGCCAGCTCAGCGGCTCCAGATCGCTATCATTCAGACAGTCAGCCTGCGCGCTCAGCTGCTGCGGGCTGGCGTAGCGTCGCTCCAGCGGCTTCAGCCCGGGCGAGCAGAGATGATCGTCAGCAAACAGCGTGGCGCAGGCGTCGGGCGGCACTGATGCGCCGGGGATCCAGCGTACCGGCTGTGCCAGCAGCGCCTGCACGCCAGCCACCATCCGCGCCTGAAATCCTGTGAAACCGATAATCTGGGTCAGCGTGATGATATCGGGTTCTGTCAGTCCCACCGCCTCCAGTGCACCGAGGCTGTGGGCGTTAATCAGCGCCGGCTGCATCGCCAGCTGACGGGCATACTGCGTCATCTGCGTCAGGCGATTGTTGCTCTCGCGGGAAGAGTCGGGACCGGGGAGCGGGTTAAGGCGCGCTGAGTAGTGATTGCACAGGCGCTGAACGCCCGCTACCTGGGCGACCGTCAGGGCCGCGCTCAGCCGGTCATAGAGTGTCAGCGTATGCGTTTGCGACGCCGTCAGGCTGTCAGGAAACAGCAGCTGGCTGACATCGCGAGCCGCCAGCAGCGCCGGCTGAAAATGACGAAACAGCGGCTGTAAAACCGTTGCTTCCTGCTGCAAACCGAGCAGAAATCTATCGTTAACTAGGGCGGCCTCGGGGACCAGCGGGGCGGTGGTGGAGGTGTATGGGCGAGCCTGGCTTTCATACAGCCAGAGGTTATGGCCGGTAAAACGGCGTTGTTCCATAATCCATCCTTTCGCTAAATTCGGGCTGAGCGTACGACGGGAAATTCTGAAAAGCGTGTCGCCACTCGGGGGCAGGCTTATCGTCGCTGATGGTCAGGCGCAGGCAAAAGAATGAAGGGGAATAATTAATATCGAATGGGTATATAGTGCGGTCAGAGAGGGAGTGGGGCGAGTCAGGCTCGCCCCTGCAGAACTTATTTCAGTTCCAGCTCGTTCATCGCAGCAATGCTAAAGCCGCCATCAACGTGAACAACTTCACCGGTGATACCACCTGCCAGGTCGGAGCACAGGAAGGCCGCAGAGTTACCTACGTCTTCAATGGTCACCGTACGGCGAATCGGGGTAACTGCTTCACAGTGGGAGAGCATCTTACGGAAATCTTTGATGCCGGAGGCTGCCAGGGTACGGATTGGACCCGCAGATACGGCGTTGACGCGCACGCCTTCCGGACCCATTGCGTTAGCCATGTAGCGTACGTTAGCTTCCAGCGACGCTTTCGCCAGACCCATAACGTTGTAGTTTGGAATAGCACGCTCTGCGCCCAGATAAGAGAGGGTCAGCAGGGCTGCATTCGGGTTCAGCATCGCGCGGCACTCTTTGGCCATCGCCACAAAGCTGTAAGCGCTGATGTCGTGCGCGATTTTGAAGCCTTCGCGGGTCACGGCGTTGACGTAGTCACCATCCAGCTGATCGCCCGGGGCAAAGCCGATAGAGTGCACGAAACCGTCAAATTTTGGCCAGGTTTTTGCCAGCTCAGTGAACAGGGCAGTGATGCTCTCATCTTCTGCCACATCGCAAGGCAGAACAATGTCTGAACCCAATTCTTTAGCGAACTCTTCCACACGACCTTTCAGTTTGTCGTTCTGGTAGGTGAAAGCCAGTTCTGCGCCCTGCTTATGCATCGCCTGCGCAATACCGTAGGCGATGGAGAGTTTACTGGCAACGCCAGTAATCAGAATGCGCTTACCGGAAAGAAAACCCATAGCTGTAATCCTTATGGTCATTGTTGTTGGCGGTCGCGATGATTAAAAAGTATACGACCGACGTTAATCGACGTGCGGATTCTAGCACGTCTGTGTCAAATACGGTAAACCGCACCGCGTTTTCCGCGAGACGGGCGCCATTCAGAGCGCGCGCCGCCAGGCTTCAGCGGTCAGCGCTTCACCAAAGTGGCTGGCGATGAGCCTTTTGGTCAGCTCATGCAGCGGCGAGGCTAAAACATCTGCGGTGCCGCCGCGCTCAACCACTTCACCCTGATGCATCACCAGCACCTGATCGCTGATATGTTTCATCATGCCAAGATGCTGCGTGACGTAGATATAGGCGATGCCATGTTTCTCCTGCAGCTCCAGCATCAGGTTAACCAGCTGAGAGCGCATGGTCATATCCAGCGAGGCGAGCGCCTCATCGGCCACGATCACTTTGGGCTGCAGGATCAGCGCTCGCGCCAGCGCCAGGCGCTGCTTCTGGCCCGGCGCCAGCATATGCGGATAGTATCCTGCATGGTCGCGCAGCAGCCCGACCTGACGCAGCGTGCTGATAATACGCTGCTCGCGCGCCTCATCATCCAGCTCCGTGTTCAGACGCAGCGGCAGGTCGAGGATCTGACTGACGCGCTGGCGCGGATTGAGCGAGGTCGACGGGTCCTGAAAAATCATCCGGATGCGCTGGCTGCGATAGCCGTAGTCGCCGTAGCTCAGCGGGTGATCGTCAATCAGCATTTCACCGGCACTGGGAGCCACCATGCCGCTCAGCATCTTGGCCAGCGTTGATTTGCCGGAGCCGTTCTCGCCAATGATTGCCAGCGTCTGCTTTTCACGCAGCGTGAAACTGACATTTTTTACCGCCTCGACGTGCTGGCGACGAAACAGCCCGGTGCGATAGCGATAGGTTTTGCTCAGGTTGCGTACTTCCAGCAGGGTTTCCATTACTGACGCTCCCGGTTAAGCGGAAAGTGACAGGCAAACAGATGCGATTTACTGCCGGTCAGGCGCGGCGTTTCAACGCATTTGCGCTGCGCGTAGGGGCAGCGCGGGCCGAGCCGGCAGCCAATCGGCAGATGCTCCAGCGACGGAATCGCGCCGGAGAGCGTGTTCAGACGGCTTTTATGCGGCAGCGCGCTGCCAAAATCGGGCATGGCGCGGATCAGCGCCTGGGTATAGGGGTGGTGCGGCGTGCTCATCAGCTCCTCGCTCTGCGCGGTCTCCACCGTCTGTCCGCAATACATCACGTTAATGCGGTCAGCCCATTTGCTCATGGTGCGCAGATCGTGGCTGATCAGCAGAATCGTGGTGTTGTTATTCTGGTTCAGGCGGCTCAGCAGGCGAAATATCTGCGCCTGGGTAGTAGGCTCCATGGCGTTAGTTGGCTCATCGGCAATCAGCAGGCGCGGCTGATTTGCCAGCGCAATCGCTATCATCACTTTCTGACACTCGCCCTCGGTAAGTTCGTAGGGAAAGCTGCGCATAATATCTTTGTGATCGCGAATACCTACCCGGTGCAGTAATTCAATAGCGCGTGCTTTACGCCAGAACCACAGGCGCTGATACCAGCGGCCCTTATGCGTCCAGCGTGGGATCGCCTGCATCAGCTGGCGGCCGACGCTCTCCGAGGGATCGAGACAGGATTGCGGCTCCTGAAAAATCATCGAGACATTGTGCCCCATGATTTTACGTCGTTCGCGCGGGGAAAGACGCTGCAGATCGATGTCGTCAAACACCATGCGATCGGCGGTTACGCGCCAGTTATCTTTCGTTACGCCGCAGATCGCTTTAGCCACCAGGCTTTTTCCGGAACCTGATTCACCCACCAGCCCGCGGATCTCTCCCTCGCTCAGCGTCAGATTAATGCGATCCACCGCCTTGACCGGGCCTTCCGGCGTCATAAATTCAATCGTCAGATTGCGGATATCCAGTAACGGCATTATTCAGCTCCCGCCTCAACCGCGCGACGGATACCGTCGCCCAGCAGATTAACGATCAGGACGCTTATCATCAGCGCCGCACCCGGCAGCATCACCGTCCAGGGCGCAACATAGATCAGCTCCAGCGCATCTCCCAGCATCGCTCCCCATTCCGGCGAAGGGAGCTGCGCGCCCAGGTCCAGGAAGCCCAGCGCGGCGATATCAAGAATGGCCATTGACAGTGAGCGGGTAAACTCACCAATCAGCAGCGGCAGAATGTTGGGCAGCACTGCGTTCCAGAGAATGCTGAGATTGCGGGCGCCGTCCAGACGCAGCGCCACGACATACTCTTTCTCCAGCTCATCGTGCACGGCGGTGTAGATCTCCCGTACCAGCCGCGGGATCAGCGCCAGCAGCACCGCCAGCATGGCGTGCGCCAGCTGCGGCCCGAGAAAAGCAACCACGATAATCGCCAGCAGCAGTGACGGAATTGACAGCAGCGTATCCAGAACGTGGTTCATCACGGCGGAACGCACGCCGCGCGTCATGCCCGCCAGAATACCCAGCAGCAGCGCGGCCAGCGCGGCCAGCAGCGTCACCATCAGCGCGGAACCCACCGTCGGCGCCACGCCGCTCAGCAGGCGGCTCAGCACATCACGACCCAGGTCATCAGTACCGAGGAAAAATGAGACGTCACCATAGCGTGACCAGGAGGGCGGCAGCAGCTGATAGCCCAGAAACTGCTGATCGATGCCGTACGGCGCGATCAGCCGGCCAAACAGGCAGAGCAGCAGAAGCGTGCCGAAGCCATACAGGCCGATCATCGCGCCCGTATCGCGGTAGAAGTGATGCCAGCTGAGGCGCAGCGTGCTTGGCAGCCGCTTCTCGGCGTAAACGTTATCGATGGGCATACCACTCCTTGTGCTTTAGCGGATTCAGGGCGGCGCCAAGAATATCAGAGAGAACGCTGACGATAATCACCAGCCCGCCCGCCACCATTACGCCGGCAGAAATGGCCGCATAATCCTGCTGGCGGATGGCGTTAATCAGCCAGCGCCCCAGACCCGGCCAGTTGAAAACGACTTCGGTGATCATCGCCAGCGTCAGCATGGTCGAAAATTGCAGCCCCAGCCGCGGGATCACCGGCGGCAGGGCGTTATGCAGCACGTGACGGCGGATCACGGTGAAGCGCGACAGGCCGCGGGTGGCCGCCGCTTTAACATAGTTTTTATCCATCACCTCACTGGTGCTGATGCGCAGCAGCCGGATCACTTCAGTGGTGGGCGCTACGGCGAGCACGATTACCGGCAGCACCATATGTGACAGCGCGCTCAGCAGCATCTCATGACGCCAGCGCGACGGGCTCAGCCAGGCGTCGATCAGCGCAAACCCGGTGACATTCTGCACCGGATAAAGCAGGTCAAATCGACCCGATACCGGCAGCCAGCCGAGCGTAAGTGAAAAGAACAGGGTAAACAGCAGCGCCAGCCAGAATACCGGCATGGAAAAGCCCAGCAGCGCCAGCGCGCTGATCGCTCTGTCCGGCCATTTTTTACGCATGACGCCGGCGCAGATACCGAGCGGGATCCCGGCCAGCAGCGCGAGCATAAACGCGAGCACGCACAGCTCCAGCGTGGCGGGGAAGACTTCACGCAGCTGCAGATCAACCGGCAGCCCGTTAATGCTGGAGACGCCAAAATCAAACTGCAGCAAACCCTGGGTCCAGAACCACCACGCATCGAGAAGCGACGCGCCTTCCAGCGGCGCATTCGGGGTGAAATAGCTCAGGCTGAAGCTCACCAGCGACAGCAGAAACAGGGTGATCACCAGCAGCAGCATACGGCGCAGTAAATAGATAATCATCGGTTACTCTCCGCTCTGCTCATCACGATGTACGCCGGCGAAAGAGGCATTGCCAAACGGACTCAGCACCAGCCCCTGAATGTCGTGCCGGTACGCCTGCACGCGCAGCGAAGAGGCGAGCGGCAATACCGGCAGCTCCTGAGCGAGCAGCTGCTGGGCACGGTCATAGCTCTCAATCCGTGCGGAGAGCTGCTGAGAGAGCAGGGCGCGCTGCAGAGACTCATCGAATGCCGGAGAACACCAGTGAGCATAGTTGGTCTGCGAACGGATCGCCGCACAGCTGAGCAGCGGACGGAAGAAGCTGTCGGGATCGTTGCTGTCGGTGGCCCAGCCGCTCAGGGTTAAATCGTGGTTCATCGCCATCAGCTGCGCTTCCTGAAAACGGCCTTCAACCGGGGTGATAATAACGTTAACGCCGACCTGCGCCAGATCTGCCTGCAGCAGCTCAGCGGTTTTAAGCGGGCTGGGGTTCCAGGACATGGAGGTGGTTGGCACCACCAGGCGCAGCGTCAGGTTTTCGATGCCGAGGGCTTTCAGCGCCGCGCGCGATTTGTCCGGATTATATTCCGTTACGCGGGCGTCGCTGTCATAGGCCCAGGAGGCGCGCGGCAGGATAGAGGCAGCGGTTTCCGCCGTGCCATAATAAATGGACTCCATCAGGCGCTCATTATTGATTGCCAGCGCCAGCGCGTGCCGCACTTCGGGCCGGTCCAGCGGCGCTTTGCGGGTATTAAACGCCAGATAAGCGATATTCATGCCGGGGCGCAGCGTCATGCGTAAACGCGGATCGTCGCGCAGGATCGAGAGCTGACTCGCCGCCGGATAAGCCAGCACGTCACACTCGCCGGTCAGCAGTTTTGACAGACGACCGGTGCCGCCAACGCCCAGGTCAATCACCACCTGCTGCAGGCGCGGTACGCCTTTCCAGTACCAGGGATTACGCGCCAGGCGCAGATACTGTCCGGTACGATACTCGCTCAGCTGATAGGGCCCGGTGCCCACCGGTTCGCGATCCAGCTTCTCCTGCTGCCCTTTGGCATCCAGCTGCGCGGCATACTCCTGTGACAGCACCGGCGCATAATGGGTGGCGATATGCCATAAAAAGGAGGCGTCGGGCGCGTTCAGGCGGATCTCTACGGTATAGCGATCCAGCTTCCTGACGCTCTGGACGGAGTCGGCAAACTGCAGGCTGTCAAAATAGGGATAGCTGCCGCCGTTAACGTTATGCCACGGATGGTGCCGGTCAAACATCCGCGCAAAACTGAATACCACATCATCGGCGTTCAGCGTGCGGCGGGGCGTAAAGCTGGCGGTATGCTGGAAAGAGACATTTCGCCGCAGATGAAAACGATAGGTTGCGCCGTTATCGCGCACTTCCCAGCTCTGCGCCAGATCGGGTATTAAACGATAAGTATAAGGGTCAACATCCAGCAGTCTGTCATAGAGCTGCGCGGCCAGGGTATCAACCACCAGGCCACTGCTGACCATCTGCGGGTTAAAGGTGTTAACGCTGCCGTTTACACAATAGACAAAGCCGGTCTGACGGATCGATTCCGCAGGCGCAGCAGACGCGCTCAAAGCGCTGAAACTCAGCAGCAGCGAGAAGAGAATTTTTAGCATAGAACTCAACGATTCTGAGGCAATAGCCAGAGTGTATCGCAAACCAGGGAGAGTTCCCAAACTCCCCCGCATACCCGCAGCAATAACAGTCATATTGCCCAAAAAACAGGCGCAATAAGTGTGTGGGAATGAGAAAAATTCTCAATAAAGCTTTACAGATGATAATAGGAATGATTATTATTCTCCTGCGCTTCACCGGTGGCTCTGCCAGTGAAGAGCACGACATTGCTCACATTGCTTCCAGTATTATGTTGCCCGCCCTGTGCGGGCTTTTTTTTCTTCCTGACTGGCGCGGCAGCTGTGTTGGCTGCGTTCAGCAGAACCGGTCACATACTGCTGTATGCTCCCGGTCTCCGCTTCACTTGCCGCCTTGCTGCCACACCAGTCAGTTTGAAAAAAGGCCGTCTGGTCTGCGGCAGCTGTACTGGCTGCGTTCAGCAGAACCGGTCACATACTGATATACACGCAGCTTATATCATGTCAGGCAGAACAGAATGAAAACAAAACAGCAGGTCAAAATAAAGCCGGTCGTTAAAATAAATTTCATAGCGTATGACGGTTATTAAAAATCATGTACGGCAGAAAGCTATCAGCCTGGTATATAGTAAGGCTGACTGCTGAAACAGCGCTCCGAAAAACAGCGGCTGCGCCGGATATAACCCGATTCTTCAAGGCGTAAACGGATTATTTCCCGGCAGAAGATCTCCTGCGCACCGGCACGCCAGACCGAAATAGCTTTCAGGTAGGTCGCGTTATTTTTGATGCCCAGTCGGCTAAATGCGGCGTTTTTAAAATTAAACCAGGTTTTATAATCTACTCCCATTCTGCAGCGTGACATCTCCTCACTCATTCCACGGCCGGTATCAAGCAGAACGCGCTTCTGGCCGGTGGAAACTGATATGTGCCAGAAAGCACCGCGCTGAAATTTTTGCAGTAAACCACGCAGACGCTCAATATCCGTATTACGCGGTACAACAATTTTCAGGCGCTCCAGAAACAGTGCAACCGCATCTCCCGTCAGAGAGTGGCCGCCGCTGTTGGGTCTTGCATCAAGAAAGTAAAGGTTACTGATACCATCATCCATGATAAGCAGTGGGAAATGGCTCAGATAATCATTATCGCGGTAGAGGTGTTCAAACCCCCTCTGAAAGAAAATATCATCCGTAATCAGAATCATTGCTCAGGCTCGCTATCAACTTATGCCCGGCGTGCAATTCAGGGCATGAAAAATGAATAATCTGCTTGAAAAAAATGATGACGTACGGCGTGTGGCAGCGGAATAAAGGTAAGGTATTTACCTTTTATTACGCATTAAATTCTAATTAGACCAGATTTAGTAGCATTTAAGTTCGGTCTCAGGCCCTGTATCTCATCTTCAGCGCTTAAGTCAGCGTCCGAAAACGATCGGCTTAGTGCGGCTCAGTAACTCTGCAGGCATAAAGCGGGAAAGCGAGACCCGAGAATAACCAGACGCCGGGAGCCACCTGCTCGATTCGGGTGATATGTGTCTGCCTTCCCGCCTCAGGACGCAGGCGATGCATTATTGCATCCGGCACGGCATCATCGAACGCTTTATTTCCCGATGCGAGAGTGAGTCTGAAAGCATCTTCTTCCACCGCTGCAAGGGTAAAAGTATAAAAGCGATTATACCGCCACTGCTTACCGTTTGCGGTTACTGTCCCGGTATCGTGAGCAAACCCCTGCTGATGCAGAATCGTTACCACGCGTGAAAAACGCGCCTGCACGGAAGCCGAAGCCATACTTTCTGTAATCGTGGCAGTGCACTGCTTCATCTCAGGATAGGGATTCGCATTGATGATAAGCCTGACCACAACGCCGGTGGTCAGCAGGAGAAACAGAATCAGCAGGCTGAGATGCAGAGGGGAGCGTATTATTTTTCGATATAGTTGATACATTGCCGATCATCCTGCGGACAAACCGCAATCATAGAATAGCGCTGGCCAGACAGTTTGCTGTCGCGGATACCATCAATAGTCACTGCGGGACGCTGGCAGAGTGCAAAGTCATCCAGTTTCTCTCTGAGGCCGCTGAGGCTGCCCCGATCGCCACGCTCAATCGTAATGCAGCCCGGTCTGGCCGTTAAAAAAGAAGCTGTGACGGCTGTAATGATTATCAGCAGAAGAATCGAGGCCGGCAGCAGAAACCGGCGTCTGTGCGGCGCTGGCGTTCTCTTTGCTGACGCAAGAGATTCGGTTGCCGACGCGGGATATTCTGTTACTGCAGCGCTGAAAATAATGCCCTGATGCGGCACGGTGGCAAGCACCTCGCGTTCAGCGCCCAGGTCGCTGAGGTAACGCCGCAGCAGGCTCAGGCTTTTGTTCACATTGGCTTCTGAGCCGGAATAAGGAGAGTGATCGAGTGCCCGCTGGCCGAGCTCTGCTTTGGTCCATATCTGATCCGGATAGGAGATGAAAAAATCGAGCAAAATAGCGACAGAGCCGGGTGTAATGCTTATTTTGTTATCGGCATCATCACGGTGAGACAGGGTTTTCGCCTTAGCGTCATAAATTATGGAGTGGTTAATAAGGTAGCGCATGAACAGCGAATGATAATCCTGTGAGGCGGAAAGCGGCGACTGCTTATGATAGCGCATAGAGATCATACAATGCCACTACCTGAAAAGAAAAGCGGCTGGCTGAACCAGGAATAATCTGTCAGCAGAAAGAAAATGAGGTTCCCGTTTATTAATATCAAGAAAATAGTTCGCCGCGAGCTGATTTAAATATTTTCTAAACTGCGTTAAATATTTAATAAATCTCTTTTTTCTTAAAGTGCGGAGAGCTGTTTATCCTGTTTATAGCAGGTGATAAAGTTGCGCTTTCCCTCCTGAATATTTAAAGGAATAATGTCAGCAATTAACGATAACTGTTGCTGCTATTTAATACGTCATTCATGCTTAAACCTGTAAAATATTTTGTCAGCGATCATGCGCTGAGTGGATTTTTGTTGCATCGCGCTGGTTGCCTGCATTTGCCTGCGGCCAACGCGCGCACTTTTATTGGCAGTTGTTATTCAAAAGAGCAGGCACTTTCCGTTTCACAGACAAATTATCGTGGCGTTAAATTGTGTCTGGACTGCCTGATTCCGATGGAAACAGCGTCATTTCTGCCGCCGGCAGTAAAATCCGGCAGCAAAAAAAAGCAGAAGACTTCGCCTGAAGAGAAAGCTGAAATGATCTATCTGCCTGCTGAACGCAAAAGCCGTAAGCGAATCATGAAAGTGAAAGCGGTCAGACATCTGCCGCAAACGTCCTGAGCCTCCGGTATGGATACTCAGGGCAGCTCTTTCACTTCAACATCATGCTTTTTCATCATTGCCCGCAGCTGATGATAGGTGACACCCAGCAGGCTGGCCGCACGTCGCTGGTTAAACTTTGCCTGCTGCAGGCTCATTTCCAGCAGCGCGCACTCCTGCTGATACTGCCACTGGCGCAAATCGAGCGGCAGCGCGGGCAGGGCTGCTGATTCGGCAGGGCGCTGCGGCTCTGCGGAATCAGCGGCACGTGAAGCAAACGGATTGATGATGATCGTGTCCAGCGGCTCTTCGGTGCTGCGGTGACGGTACACGGAGCGCTCTACGACATTCTTCAGTTCGCGCACGTTGCCGGGCCAGCTGTGATCCAGCAACTCCCGCCGCGCACGTTCGCTGAAGCCTGGAAACAGCGGCAGACGCAGCTCGCGACACATCTGAATAGCAAAATGCTCCGCCATAAGCAGAATATCGCTGCGTCGCTGGCGCAGCGGCGGCAGCTGCACCACATCAAAGGCGAGACGATCCAGCAGGTCCGCCCGGAATTTTCCGGCAGCAGCGAGTGCGGGCAGATCTTCATTGGTGGCGCAGACCAGGCGTACATTAACCTGCAGCGCGTGATTACCGCCAACGCGCTCCAGCTGGCCATATTCGATTACGCGCAGCAGCTTCTCCTGAACCAGCATTGGTGCGTTTGCCAGCTCATCAAGAAACAGCGTGCCGCCATCGGCGCGCTCAAAGCGGCCAAGATGACGCTTCTGCGCGCCGGTAAAAGCGCCCGCCTCATGCCCGAATAGCTCCGAGTCAAGCAGGCTCTCATTAAGCGCGGCACAGTTAAGCGAGATAAAAGGGCCCTGCCAGCGTTCAGACAGATAGTGCAGCCGGCTGGCGATCAGCTCTTTACCGGTGCCGCGCTCACCTATCACCAGCACCGGTTTTTCCAGCGGTGCCAGCTGAGACACCTGCTCCAGCATCTCAAGAAAATTATTCGACTCGCCCAGCAGATTATCGTTGCCATTAGCCATGATGAATTTCACCAACAGTTGTGTAATTTACTCATCCTGGCCTTTCGCAACAGGAATGTAAACCCGGTGCAGTCAATAAAATCAGTTACTTAAAAGTTGGCACGCATCTTGTAAGCAGTACAGGCGTCCCGACCATATACATGACAATATTGAGGAACATCATTATGGGTATTTTTTCTCGTTTCGCTGACATCGTAAACGCTAACATCAACTCGCTGCTTGAGCGCGCAGAAGATCCGCAGAAACTGGTACGCCTGATGATTCAGGAAATGGAAGACACGCTGGTTGAGGTACGTTCAACTTCAGCACGCGCGCTGGCTGAGAAAAAGCAGCTGCTGCGCCGTATTGAACAGGCTGAAGTCCAGCAGTCGGAGTGGCAGGAAAAAGCGGAGCTGGCGATCAGCAAAGAGAAAGAGGATCTGGCACGCTCTGCGCTGATTGAAAAACAGAAACTCACCGATCTGATTAGCCTGCTGCAGCAGGAGTCCACGCAGGTGGATGAGACGCTGGAGCGTATGAAAGGCGAGATCGGCGAGCTGGAAAACAAACTTGGCGAAACCCGCGCCCGCCAGCAGGCGCTGACGCTGCGCCATCAGGCGGCTTCCTCATCACGCGATGTTCGTCGTCAGCTCGACAGCGGTAAAATTGATGATGCGATGGCGCGCTTTGAGTCCTTTGAGCGTCGTATCGACCATATGGAAGCTGAAGCGGAAAGCCAGCGCTTTGGTAAATCGAAAACGCTGGATCAGCAGTTTGCTGAGCTGAAAGCTGATGATGAAATCAGCCAGCAGCTTGCCGCGCTGAAAGCCAGAATGAACCGCGGTGAGTGATCGCGTCCGGGTCCGTTTTCGGGCCCGGCTGAAACAGTGTAGATGATTAAGGAGAGTCAATGAGCGCACTTTTTCTTGCCATACCCCTGACAATTTTTGTGCTGTTTGTCGCGCCCATCTGGTTATGGCTGCATTACAGCAACCGGCGTAGCGCAGGTGAACTGTCGAATAATGATATGCAGCGGCTGCAGCAGCTGACGCAGGAGGCGCAACGTATGCGCGAACGCGTTCAGGCGCTGGAAGCGATTCTTGATGCGGAGCATCCAAACTGGAGGCAGCCATGACAGGCGATCGTAAACTCTGGCGCATTTCGCAGCAGGGTAAAGTACGCGGCGTGTGTGCCGGCGTAGCGGAATATCTCGACATCCCGGTGCGTCTGCTGCGCGTTATCGTCGTGCTGTCACTCTTCTTTGGTCTGTTTATGATCACCGTGACTGCCTATTTTATTCTTGGCTATGTGCTGGATGAGAAACCGGCCACGCTGCCCGATCAAAAGCAGCCCACGGCCCGGGAACTGCTGGATGAACTGGCGCTGAACCTGAGCCAGGATGAGCGGAGCGTTCGTGATGTAGAACGTTACGTAACCTCTGAAACCTTCAGCGTACGCAGCCGTTTCCGTCAGCTCTGATCCCCGGACCCTCGCGGGTCCGCATCTCAACTCATGAGGGGGCTTTATGCACACTCAGCGAATGACTGCTCTGCGCCGTCGCGCAACGCCTGCGTTGAAGTCGGCCGGAAAATTCATCATTATCAGTGCGGTAACATATGGTCCCGGCGGGCTCGCCGGCTGGGCTGTTAAATCGGTGGCGCGCCGTCCGCTGCGCCTGTTGCTGGCGGCCGCCCTGGAACCGCTGCTGAGCAGGGCGTTTCGCCGTCTGTCAGCGCGATTCATCAGGGAGAACGATGAAAAAACTGCAAAATGAACTTGTCGCGTTGATGAACCGCGGCGTGGATCGTCATCTGCGCCTGGCGGTCACCGGACTGAGCCGCAGCGGCAAGACCGCGTTTATTACCTCGCTGGTCAATCAGCTGCTCAACGTCCATCACGGCGCGCGCCTGCCGCTGTTTTCAGTGGTACGCGAAGAGCGTTTACTTGGCGTTAAGCGCGTGCCGCAGCGCGAGCTCGGTACGCCGCGCTTTACCTATGATGAAGGGCTGGCTCAGCTCTACGGCGCGCCACCTGCATGGCCCACTCCAACGCGCGGCGTCAGCGAAATGTGCCTCGCGCTGCGCTACCGGCCTGACAACTCGCTGCTGCGCCACTTCAAAGATACCGCCACGCTCTATCTTGAGATCGTTGACTATCCCGGTGAATGGCTGCTCGACCTGCCCATGCTGGCGCAGGATTATGTCAGCTGGTCGCGGCAGATGCGCGGACTGCTGCAGGGCGACAGAGAGAGATGGTCAGCCCGCTGGCGTGAGCTCTGCCATAACCTCGATCCGCTGGCACCCGCTAATGAAAACCAGCTGGCAGAGATTGCCGCCGCCTGGACAGATTATCTGCACCACTGCAAAAGCCAGGGGCTGCACTTTATTCAGCCGGGCCGCTTTGTGCTGCCGGGCGAGATGGCGGGCGCGCCGGCGCTGCAGTTTTTTCCGTGGCCCGATGCGGATGAGCACGCTGTGAGCAAACTGGCACAGGCGCCGGCCGGCAGTAATTTTGCCGTACTGCAGCAGCGGTATAACTACTATTGTTCGCACGTGGTGAAAGGCTTTTATAAAAATTATTTTCTGCGTTTTGACCGGCAGATTGTGCTGGTGGACTGCCTGCAGCCGCTGAACAGCGGACCGCAGGCGTTTAATGATATGCGTCTGGCGCTGACCCAGCTCATGCAGAGTTTTCATTACGGCCAGCGGACTCTGTTCCGGCGCCTCTTCTCCCCGGTGATAGACAAGCTGCTGTTTGCCGCGACGAAAGCCGATCACATCACCGCCGATCAGCACGCCAATATGGTGTCGCTGCTGCAGCAGCTGGTACAGGATGCCTGGCAGAACGCCGCGTTTGAAGGTATCAGCATGGATTGCCTCGGACTGGCCTCCATACAGGCTACCGAAAGTGGCCTGGTGGATCACCGGGGCGAGAAGCTGCCGGCACTGCGCGGTGAGCGGCTGACAGATGGTGAACCGCTTACTGTTTATCCGGGTGAGGTACCGCCCCGTTTGCCGGGTAACAGCTTCTGGCAGCAGCAGGGGTTTCAGTTTGAGCAATTCCGGCCGCAATCGCTGGATATAGATCGGCCTCTGCCGCATATCCGCATGGATGCCGCGCTGGAATTTTTATTGGGAGATAAATTGCGATGAGTGATGAGACGCCGTTAAAAGCGCGAATCGATTTTGCCCGTCCGCTCAGCAGCGATGCGCAGCCGCCGCTGCGTGCTGCGCAGACTTTTGACGTCAAAACCGCCGATTTTGTCGCGGCGACCGGGGCAGATCCGCTGCCTGAAGGCGCCGGTGAAAAGATGGTGGAGGCGGCGCTGCGACCCAGGCGCAGCCTGTGGCGTAAAATAGCCGCTGCGGGCGTGGCGGTGTTCGCCGTCAGCGTGCTGGCTCAGGGCGTACAGTTTATGCACGATGCGTGGCAGGCGCGCGACTGGTTTGCCCTGGGCAGCGGCGCGGCAGGCGGACTGATTGTGCTGGCCGGCGCCGGCGCACTGATTGCGGAGTGGCGGCGTCTGTGGCGGCTGCGCCAGCGCGCAGAATCGCGCGATGTGGCGCGTGACCTGCTGCAGAGTCACGGCATCGGCAAAGCACGCGCCTTTTGTGAAAATCTGGCGCAGCAGGCGCGGCTCGATCAGGCGCATCCGGCGCTGCAGCGCTGGTATGCTGCGCTGCATGAGACGCATAACGATCGCGAAACTGTCACGCTCTACGCACAGCTGGTGCAGCCGGTACTCGATCGCCAGGCGCGCAGTGAAATCAGCCGCCACGCGGCGGAGTCAACCCTGATGATTGCCGTCAGCCCGCTGGCGCTGGTAGATATGGCGTTTATCGCCTGGCGTAACCTGCGGCTGGTGAACCGTATCGCCGCGATTTACGGCATCGAACTGGGCTATTTCAGCCGTATCCGCCTGTTTCGCCTGGTACTGCTCAATATGGCCTTTGCCGGCGCGTCTGAACTGGTGCGCGAAGTGGGGATGGACTGGATGTCGCAGGATATCGCGGCGCGTCTTTCAGCCCGCGCCGCACAGGGTATCGGTGCCGGATTGCTGACCGCGCGATTGGGTATAAAAGCGATGGAGCTGTGCCGCCCGCTGCCGTGGCTGGAGGAGGATAAACCCCGGCTTGGTGACTTCCGTCGCGACCTGGTGAGCCAGCTTAAAACTGCGCTGGCAAGAGGCAGTGCCGCCTCAGAGCAGAGTGCTAAATAATCAGCTTTCCTGTCATTTTCATTCTGCTCTCATACTAAAAGGCAACGTAAACGTTGCCTTTTTCACTTCTTCCCGGCATAAGCAGCTCTTTATTTCCCGGCAGAAAAGGAAATCTGTGCTGTACTGTCAACTTTTCATGACACAGCCCTTCTGAGGTACTGCAAGTTAGCGTATTATCTCTGAAATCAAAACCTGACTAAGGCTTACTGCCATGCGTTTGGAAGTTTTTTGTCATGACCGAATCGGTCTGGCGCGTGAACTGCTCGACCTGCTGGTCGCCCGCAATATCGATTTACGCGGCATCGAAATCGCCCCGCAGGGTCGCATCTATCTCAGCTTCTCTGCGCTGGAGTTTGACGCTTTCAGCAGCCTGATGGCAGAGATCCGGCGTACGCCCGGCGTGACCGACGTGCGCACCGTGGCGTATCTGCCCTCAGAACGTGAGCATCGTGCGCTCAGCGCACTGCTGGTGGCGATGCCGGAACCGGTCTTCTCTATCGATCTCAAAGGCAAGATTGAGCTGGCTAATCCGGCGGCGCAGCATCTGTTTGCGCTGGATGAGCAGAAAATCCGCAATCACAGCGTGGCGTCACTGATTGGCGGCGTGAACTTTCAGCGCTGGCTGGAGAGCGAACGGGTAGAGGCGCAGACCCAGCACGTAGTGATTCAGGGGCGTGATTTTCTGATGGAGGCGCGACCCATCTATCTCGCAGACAGCGATGAGCAGGGTGATAACCCGGTAGGCGCAATGATTACGCTGAAGTCCACGGCACGCATGGGACGTCAGCTGCAGAACCTCAGCGTCACGGATGAGTCAGAGTTTGACCATATCGTGGCGGTGACGCCCAAAATGCGTCAGGTCATTGAGCAGGCGCGTAAACTGGCGATGCACGATGCGCCGCTGCTGATAGTGGGCGATACCGGTACCGGCAAAGATATGCTGGCGCGCGCCTGCCACCTGCGCAGCGCGCGCGGTAAAAAACCGTTTCTCGCGCTGAACTGCGGTTCGATTCCGGACGACGTGGCGGAGAGCGAGCTGTTTGGCCACGCTGCCGGCGCCTATCCCAACGCGCTGGAGGGGAAGAAGGGCTTTTTTGAGCAGGCGAGCGGCGGCTCGGTGCTGCTGGACGAGATCGGTGAGATGTCGCCGCGTATGCAGACCAAGCTTCTGCGTTTTCTCAACGACGGGACCTTTCGCCGCGTAGGCGAAGATCATGAAGTGCATGTTGATGTCCGGGTGATCTGCGCCACGCAAAAGAATCTGGTTGAGATGGTACAGCGTGGGGAGTTCCGTGAAGACCTCTTTTACCGGCTTAACGTGCTGACGCTGAATCTGCCGCCGCTGCGCGAGCGCCCGCTCGATATTCTGCCGCTGACGGAGATGTTTGTGGCGCGTTTTGCCGATGAGCAGGGGCTGCCGCGCCCGCGCCTGTCACCACAGCTGCTGCCGTTCCTAACGCGCTACAGCTGGCCGGGCAATGTCCGGCAGCTGAAAAACACGCTCTATCGGGCTATGACGCAGCTCGAAGGTTATGAGCTGCGTCCGCAGGATATCGTGCTGCCGGAGCAGGCGCTGGATGTGTCGCTGGGTGAAGAGGCGCTGGAGGGATCGCTGGATGAGATTACCGGCCGCTTTGAGCGTTCGGTGCTGACCCGCCTCTATCTCTCTTATCCCAGCACGCGTAAGCTGGCCAAACGTCTGGGCGTATCGCACACGGCGATCGCCAATAAACTGCGTGAATATGGGTTAGGGCAGAAGCGCGGAGAGAGTGAATAGCTGCGCAGGCGTGTTCTGAACAGGAAAACCGTCCCGCAGGGACGGTTTTTTTATGGGCAACTTACTTCAGCGCGGCCAGCGCTGCATCGTAATCCGGCTCTTCGGTGATCTCATTGACCAGCTGGCTGTAAAGCACTTTGTCATTCTCATCAAGCACCACTACCGCACGGGCGGTCAGGCCTTTTAACGGGCCGTCAGAGATGGCGACACCATAATTCTCTTTAAACTCTGAGCCGCGCATGGCGGAAAGCGTGACCACATTAGCGACATTTTCCGCGCCGCAGAAACGTGACTGGGCAAACGGCAGGTCAGCTGAAATGCAGAGTACCACGGTGTTGCTGGTATCACCGGAGCGCTCGTTAAACTTGCGAACCGAGGCGGCGCAGACGCCGGTATCGATACTCGGGAAGATGTTCAGCACTTTGCGCTTTCCGGCATAGTCTGCCAGCGAAACATCAGCCAGATCTTTAGTGACCAGCGTAAAAGGCTGCGCCTGCTCGCCTGCCTGCGGGAAGTGGCCGGCAACCGGAACAGGATTACCCTGAAAGTGAACGTTCTGTGACATACAATCTCCTTTTTAAATGAAAAGTCAGCGCAGCGCGCGACTTTACGAAAACCGCTAAAGTTTATGCCATAATTTTTAGGGGTTTACGATGACCTTTCTTGTAATAATCGCTCAGCTTCACATCAGGCGCACAATTTTAAGGTGTAAAAATGAGAACAGTGAAGAGTTATCCTGAAGCCTGGCCACTGCATTCGCCGTTCGTTATCTCGCGCGGCAGCCGGACGGAAGCGCAGGTTGTGGTGGTGGAAATTGAAGAGAACGGCATCAAAGGCACCGGAGAAGCGACCCCGTATGCCCGTTATGGTGAGAGCGAGGCCTCAGTGCTGGCGCAGATTGCCGCTCAGCTGCCTGCGCTGCAGCAGGGCTTAACCCGAAGCGCGCTGCAGCAGGCGATGCCGGCGGGTGCGGCGCGCAATGCCATTGATTGCGCACTCTGGGATCTGGAACGCCAGCAGCGTGGAGAGACGCTGGCCGCGCTGTGCGATCGCCCTCTGGCCGGGCAGGTAGCTACGGCGCGCACCATCAGTATCGATACGCCAGAAGCGATGGCCAGCAGCGCGCTGGCGCTGTGGCAGCACGGTGCAAAGCTGCTCAAAGTGAAAATGAATAATCATCTGATCAGTGAGCGGCTGATAGCGATCCGCAGCGCGGTACCGGAAGCGATCCTGATTATCGACGCAAATGAATCCTGGGAAGCGGAAGGGCTGGCGGCACGCTGTCAGCTGCTGGCGGATCTCAATATTGCGATGCTGGAGCAGCCGCTGCCCGCCGGGCAGGATGCTGCGCTGGCAAATTTTGTCCATCCGCTGCCGATTTGCGCGGATGAGAGTTGTCACACGCGCGACAGCCTGGCGGAACTGGCGGGGCGCTACGAGATGATCAATATCAAGCTGGATAAAACCGGCGGCCTGACAGAGGCGCTGGCGCTGGCTGCTGCCGCACGGGAGCAGGGATTTACGCTGATGCTGGGCTGTATGCTCTGTACCTCGCGCGCTATCCGGGCCGCGCTGCCGCTGGTTTCACAGGCCGCCTTCGCCGATCTCGATGGCCCGACCTGGCTGGCAGCCGATGTCGATCCCGCGCTTTCGTTCAGCTATGGCACGCTTAATGCGGCGCCTGCCAGCGCAGCAGATTAATCATCGCCTCAAGATAGCGTTCGGTCGCCTCATCAACGGAAATCGGCGGCATTTCCGCCGTAATGCACAGCAGCCCTAAATCGGCGCACCAGCTGCCAAAAGAACCCGGCGTAGCGTATCCCACGCTGCTCACCACCGGCAGGGCGGTGTGTTCTCCCAGCCAGCGCGCCAGCGCGCTGTGGTGGGGATCGTCGATACAGGCCAGCGGTTCATGCCATGAGACCACCCAGCGTGGCTGCAGCTGATGGATCAGCTGGCATAGCGCGCTGGTTTCAGGTTCGGAGGCGGGCTTCTCACCGGTGGAGAGCACCACATCGCGCGCGTCAGCCGCGCTGTTCCAGCGGTAGTGGGTGTCGCCCCGCTGCCAGTTAGCGGCGGGAAAGTTACGGTTGAGATCGACGCCGCGCGCGTTGGCGCGTAGCCCGAGCTGACAGCCGTCCGGATTCACGGCCAGAATGACATGATGGCGGCGCAGGGAGGCGGGCAGCGTCCGCAGCGCGGCGGAAAGCGTGGCGATTGCGGCGTTCTCATCGCCGTGAGTGCCGGCGATGATCAGCCCGCTCTCTTCATCAGCTGACTGCGCCGGAAACCAGAGCAGCGGGGCGCCAAGCGCCGAGCGGCCATACTGTTGCCAGGCTGCATCGAGCTGACCGCGCTGCGGTCGCGGGTGATGAAATGACATATCGGGCTCTCCTGTGAGCGGCTCTGCAAACGAGCGGGGCGCGCGCCTGTCCGGCACTACATTAACGGTAAACAGCAAACCGGGAAATAGCTACATACCAATCAGCAATTTGCGTTACAGTTGCCGGAGTTGCTGGCGACATTACCCACTTCAGGTCGCCCTTTTTTCTGCTAAGGAGTGATGATGAAGCCTCTGTTTTCCCTCACGGCGCTGGCGCTGATCGTCAGCAGCACGTTTTTCCCGGCTACTGCTGCTGAGATACCAGCGGGCGCGCAGCTCGCCAGCCAGCAGACAATTGTTCGCCACATCAAAGATGAACCCGCCTCGCTTGATCCCATGAAAGCCGTGGGATTGCCGGAAATTCAGGTCATGCGCGACCTGTTTGAAGGCCTTACCAGTCAGGATGCAAACGGCCAGATTGTGCCCGGTGTCGCTGAGAGCTGGAGCAGTAATGACAATAAAATCTGGCTGTTTACCCTGCGCAAAGATGCGCGCTGGTCAGATGGCAGCCCGGTCACCGCGCAGGATTTTGTCTATAGCTGGCAGCGACTGGTTGATCCAAAAAACAGTTCGCCTTTTGCCTGGTTTGCGGCGCTGAGCGGCATTGAAAATGCGGAAGCGATTACCAAAGGCAGCATGAGTCCGGATAAACTGGGCGTAACGGCCACCGATGCCACTCACCTCAAAGTGACGCTGTCACGACCGGTGCCGTGGCTGCCAGCCATGATGGCTAACGCCGCGCTGTTTCCCGTGCCGCAAAAAATTGTTCAGGCTGAAGGTGACGCGTGGACCGCACCGGGCAAGCTGGTGGGAAATGGCGCCTATCAGTTACAAACGCGGGTGGTAAACGAAAAGATTGTCCTGGTGCGCAATAAACATTACTGGGACGACAAGCATTCAGTGCTGACGCAGGTGACCTTTCTGCCCATCAATGAGGAGTCCAGCGCCACCAAGCGCTACCGCGCCGAGGATATCGATATCACCGAATCATTCCCGAAAAATATGTTTGCGCTACTGAAAAAGAGCCTGCCAGGTGAGGTCTATACCCCTGACCAGCTCGGGACCTACTACTACGCCTTTAATACGCAGAAAGGGCCAACGGCTGATGTGCGCGTGCGTAAAGCGCTTTCGTGGAGTATCGATCGCCGCATTATTGCAGAGAAGGTGCTGGGCACCGGCGAGAAGCCGGCGTGGCATTTCACTCCCGATGTGACGGCCGGTTTTACGCCACAGCAGAGCTATCTGCAGCAGCATAGCCAGCAGGAGCTGAATGCGCAGGCGAAAGCGCTGCTCGCAGCTGCGGGCTACGGTCCGGCTAAGCCGCTGCATCTGACGCTGCTCTATAACACCTCAGAGAGCCACCAGAAAATTGCTATCGCCGTCGCCTCGATGTGGAAAAAGAATCTGGGTGCAGAGGTTACGCTGCAAAATCAGGAGTGGAAAACCTATATCGACAGCCGCAACAGCGGAAATTTTGATGTGATCCGCGCCTCGTGGGTGGGTGATTATAACGAACCCTCAACCTTTCTCAGTCTGCTGACGGCCAGCCATAGCGGGAATATTGCGCGTTTCAACAGCGCGGAGTATGACGCACTACTGGCGAAAGCGAGTACCGAAACCAGTGTGCAGGCGCGCAACGCAGATTATAACAAAGCGGAGCAGATCATTGCCGATCAGGCACCCATTGCACCGCTCTATCAATATACAAACGGCCGCCTGATAAAACCGTGGGTAAAAGGGTATCCCATCACTAATCCGGAAGATGTGGCTTACAGCCGCGAATTATGGATTGAAAAGCACTGAGTACCTTGCGTCACGTTTGCATACACCGGCGTGATTGCAACTGAAAGGCGCGGCGCTAGACTGTAGCCTGTTGATTAAGAGCGTGGAGTGGGGACGTGAACGTTATTGAAGGGAAAGCATTACAGGTATCAGATGCGATTATTGCCTGTCAGTTTGATGGCAAAGGTGGCGTTATCGCCATTAAAGATGACGACATCATCCACTGCGAGCGCCACTGCTGGCTGCATCTTAATTACGCACAGCGCCAGAGCGCGGAGTGGCTGCAGAATACGCCGCTGATCCCTGATGCCGTGCGCGATGCGCTGGCAGGCGACAGTATGCGGCCGCGCGTCACGCGGCTTGGCGACGGGTTTATGATTGTGTTACGCAGCGTGAACCATAACGCCGACTCGCGTCCCGATCAGCTGGTGGCGATGCGCGTATTCATTAATGACAAACTGATCGTCTCTACGCGCCGCCGCAAAGTTAACGCGATAGATGAAGTGCTCAACGAGCTGCAGCATGGCAATGGCCCGGCAGACGGTGGCAGCTGGCTGGTGGACGTCTGCGACGCGCTGACCGATCACGCCAGCGAATTTATTGAAGATATGCACGACAAGATTATTGAGCTGGAAGATGCGCTAATGGATCAGCAGGTGCCGGCCAGAGGCGAGCTGGCGCTGCTGCGCAAGCAGCTGATCGTTATGCGCCGCTATATGGCACCACAGCGCGATGTCTATGCGCGACTGGCCAGCGAGAAACTCCCGTGGATGAGTGACGACGATCGGCGACGCATGCAGGACGTGGCGGATCGTCTGGGGCGCGGCCTGGACGATCTCAACGCCGGCGTGGCGCGCACCGGCATTCTCGCTGACGAGGTCGCCTCGCTGCTGGCGGAGTCGATGAACCGCCGGACGTATACTATGTCACTGATGGCGATGATTTTCCTGCCAGCGACCTTTCTCACCGGACTGTTTGGCGTCAACCTCGGTGGCATTCCGGGCGGTAACTGGCAGCACGGTTTTCTGCTGTTTTGTCTGATCCTGCTGCTGATGGTCGGCGGCGTGGCGGTATGGCTGAAAAAACGCAAATGGCTGTAGCAAACGCGGGAAAAGCTGATCGATATCAACTCATCCTGCGGAAAATCGCGGCACACTCTCTTTCGCAGGTGAATGCAACGTCAAGCGATGGGCGTTGTACTCCATATTGTCTTACTTCCTGTTTGCGAATTACTGCATAGCACAGTTAATTCCTCTGACACCGGCCCCAGGGCCGGTTTTTTTTTATGCTGGCTTGTTCAGCAAAGCTTTCCTACGCTTAAAGTACGTTCCGCAACAGGAGAAAGCGATGCAAGCTATCCACGCCAGTGAGCCGATCCCAACCGACCCGGTACCGATTCCGGAGCCTGTTCCGCAGCCGCAGCCCATTCCGGAGCCGGAGCCGCCGCACGATCCCGATGTGCCACCCATCAGCGATCCGCCGCCGCATCAATAAAAAAAGGCGCGTGCCTCGGGGCCGCGCCTTTCTGGTTCTCAGCAGAACTACTTTATCTCTAATACATCCAGCCGCAGCTCTGCGGTTGCTGCTGCATCCTCATCCGGCTGCCAGCCCGCGGGCTGCACCGGCAGCGTCTCGCGATCGAAGCCAATATCACCACCATCAACCACTTCATCGCCATGGCGGATGCCTTTGAAATCGAACAGGCTGATATCCGCCATATGCGAAGGCACAATGTTCTGCATGGCGCTGAACATGGTTTCAATGCGGCCCGGAAAACGTTTATCCCAGTCGCGCAGCATATCGGCCACCACCTGACGCTGCAGGTTGGGCTGTGAACCGCACAGGTTGCAGGGGATGATCGGGTACTGGCGCGCTTCAGCAAAGCGGATAATATCCTTTTCACGACAGTAGGCGAGAGGGCGGATAACAATATGTTTGCCGTCATCACTCATCAGCTTGGGCGGCATGCCTTTCATTTTGCCGCCGTAGAACATATTGAGAAACAGCGTCTGCAGGATATCGTCGCGATGATGGCCGAGCGCAATTTTAGTACAGCCCAGCTCGCTGGCAGTGCGATAGAGAATACCGCGACGCAGACGCGAACAGAGTGAGCAGGTGGTTTTGCCTTCCGGGATCTTCTCTTTAACAATAGAGTAAGTATCTTCGGTGACAATTTTATACTCCACGCCCAGTGTCTCAAGATAAGCGGGCAGAATATGCGCCGGGAAGCCGGGCTGCTTCTGATCGAGATTGACCGCCACCAGCGAAAAATTCACCGGCGCGCTCTGCTGCAGGCTGCGCAGGATCTCCAGCATGGTGTAGCTGTCTTTACCGCCTGAGAGACAGACCATGATGCGGTCGCCTTCTTCAATCATGTTGAAGTCAGCAATCGCTTCGCCGACGTTGCGGCGCAGGCGCTTCTGCAGTTTGTTAAAGTTGTATTGCTCTTTTTTTGTTACGTCTTGATTTTCTGACATTATTTTCACGCTTGAGAGTGCCGGCGAACAGAACAGGCGGCTGAAACCCGCATTAGCGGTCATAAACCTGTAGTTATGGATGCGTATGGTACGGATTGCGCGCGCGAATACCAGCCTCGCGTGAACGCTTTTAATCTGTTGCCGCATCCGTGGCTAATAATTTTGCCCGGTCTGCGCCTCTATACCATCTCCAGCGACTGTACTCCTTTAATGTCCATGACCTTCTCATAAAGGGTGTGGCGCGGTGCCCGGCGGGAGAGGGTGACTTCTACGCTGAGTTCACACAGGCCGCTCTCTTCGTCACGGTTGACCACCGCGATATGCCCGTAGCGGATCCCTTCACGCTGCAGCACCAGTAACACCAGCGGGACGCTTTTGGCTTTCAGATGCACGATCAGCGTATGGTGGCGGCCAATCAGCCAGTGGCTGAGGCGGCGAAAAACCTCCAGCACCACCAGCGCCAGTAGCGTGCCATAAATGCCAATTTCATACATGCCGCTACCGATAACCAGGCCGATGGCGGCGGTAACCCACAGACCCGCTGCGGTAGTCAGGCCTTTTACAATCTGCTTCTGAATAATGATGGTCCCGGCCCCGAGAAAGCCCATCCCGCTGACGACCTGCGCCGCGATGCGGCTGGGATCAAGACCCACATGGTCGCTGCTGAGCATATCGGCAAAGCCATATTTTGACACCAGCATAAACAGGGCGCTGCCGATCCCCACCAGAATATGGGTACGCAGACCCGCCTCTTTTGCCCGCATCTGACGCTCAAGTCCGATAAGCCCGCCGAGAACGCCGGCCAGCGCGATGCGTAACAGCATATCGGTTAACATAATTTCCCCTGAGCAATTGAAATAACGGATTATTTTAGAAGATAACCGGCAAAAATCTTCTCTTCAGGATAATTCTGCTTGCAATGAAAGGTCTGAAATTTTGTAAAAAGCTATGTCCGCACTCGATTCGCAGCGGAGGCTGTCATATGCTGTGAACACTTTTCGTCCCCTGTCCCCGGAGTCCGACTAATGAAAGCTGCCTCTTTACTGCTGGCTGGTGCAGCACTGCTGCTCTCCGCCTGCAGCAGTACCCCTGATAACGAACCGCCGCAGCAGGCGACCGCGGCTCACGTCCAGCCGCACGTGGTGATGTCCGCGATGGCAGAAAGCAGCTGCAGCGGGGCCGGGGGCACGCTGGCATTTTCCCGCCAGCTGGATGGTTCACGTATCGGCATGTGTCAGCTGTCAAATGGCCGCCGCTGCGATGAACAGGCGCTGATGGGTGGCACCTGCGCCCGCTGATGCGGGCGCACTATTTCAGGGCTTAACCCGGTTCGGGCACGCCTCGTCCTGATCGAGCTGCTGCAGATTGCTCAGCGTGGTTTCTGAGATGGCGGTCAGGGCTTCTGCGGTCAGAAACGCCTGATGTCCGGTAAACAGCACGTTGTGGCAGGCAGAGAGGCGGCGGAAAATGTCGTCCTGTATGACGTCGTTCGATTTGTCCTCAAAAAACAGGTCGCGTTCATTTTCATAGACGTCCATTCCCAGCGAACCAATCTTCTGCTGTTTCAGCGCTTCAATCGCCGCCTGCGAATCGATCAGGCCGCCGCGGCTGGTATTGATGATCATCACGCCATCTTTCATTTCGCTGAACGCCTGTGCGTTGAGCAGATGATGATTTTCCGGCGTCATCGGGCAGTGCAGCGTAATCACATCCGAGCGGGCAAACAGCGTTTTCAGATCGACATATTCTGCACCCAGCTCAAGCGCAGCGTCGCTCGGGTAGGGATCATAGGCCAGCAGCTTCATGCCAAAGCCTTTCAGGATGCGCAGCGTAGCCACGCCGATTTTTCCCGTACCGACCACGCCTGCGGTTTTATTATGCATGTTGAAGCCGGTCAGGCCATCGAGCGAAAAGTTTGCGTCACGGGTGCGCTGATAAGCACGATGAATGCGGCGATTCAGCGCCATCATCATACCCACCGTGTGTTCCGCCACCGCTTCCGGGGAGTAGGCGGGCACGCGTACTACCTCCAGGCCCAGCTCAGCAGCCGCCTGCAGATCGACGTTATTGAATCCGGCACAGCGCAGAGCAATATACTTAATGCCCAATGCCGCCAGCTCCTCCAGCACCGCTCTGCCGCCGTCGTCATTTACGAAAATACAGACCGCGTCACAGCCGGCGGCATTTTTTGCCGTATCCTCGCTGAGCAGGAAGTCAAAAAACACCAGCTCAAATCCAAAACGGGCGTTGACCTGCTCTAAATATTTCTGGTCATAGTGCTTGGTGCTGTAAACCGCAACTTTCATTGTTTCGCTCCTGAAAAATGCCATGTCGGTATCATCAAAGGATAACGGTTTCTGCGCGACTTTGCTTTTCTTCACGCAGCAGACCAGGCTAACACCTTCATTTGCGAATGATTACGTGCCATCATTTCGGCAGGAAAATATAAACAACAGGATAGTTACCCGCCATGACGCGTGGCCTTCGCCGACTACTTGCCGCCATACTGGCGCTGATTCTGCTGCTGCTGGGCCTGCTGCTGACGCTGACGCAGTGGCTGCCACGGCTGGCCGGCATCTGGCTGCCGGATGAAACGCGCATCGAAATCACGGGCAGGCCGGGCTGGCAGCAGGGTGCAGTGACGCTGCCGCAGCTGCGTTACCTGACGGGCAGCTGTACGCTGGCTGAGGTTGAACAGGTGGCGCTGGGGCGCTCACAGCAGCGCTGGCAGCTTAGCGCGCAGCGCGTCACGCTTAACAGCGCCTGCTGGCAGTCGCTGCCATCGCAGCCAGCTTCCGCCGTACCGCGTACGCTGGCCGACTGGCAGCAGCGCCTGCCGGGAGCCGATGTGCATATCGGCAGGCTGGCCGTTCTGCCGTGGCAGCACTATGCCGGTGAACTTGATCTCACGCTTGCACCGGAACAGCAGCAGCTGCGCTATCGCGGCGATAATCTCAGCCTGAGCGGGCGCCTGCAGGGCCAGACGCTGACGGTAGACGCTTTTAAGTTACAACATCCTTTTTTGACACAACCACTAGCGCTGCATGGCAGCGTGACGCTGCCTGCATTTGCGGATGGCTTGCCAGTGACCGGTTCACTGCAGAGTGAGCTGCGCGTGGCTCAGTGGCCGCAGCCGCTGACGCTGGATCTGCAGTGGCAGCAGCAGCAGGGTAAGTTAATCGTTCAGGAGCAGGGCGATAAGACACCGCTGCTTGAGCTGCCGTGGCAGAGCGACCGCGACACGTTTCAGATCGCCGGCGGGCGCTGGCACTGGCCTTTAGCCGGTCAGATGCTGTCAGGCGGCGTGGGGCTGAGGCTGACCGGATGGCAGCAGGGAATGGACAACCTGCGCGTGCAGGGACGGCTGAATCTGCTGACGCAGGGGCGCGGCGGGAAAGGTAATGTAGTACTGAGCGTCGGGCCGGGACCGCTGCGCATAACAGATAACGTGCTGCCGCTGCGCATTACCGGCGAGAGTAAATTTGCCGGGCTGCAGCTCTATGGCAGCCTGCCCGGCGAGCTGCGCGGCGCCCTCAGCGCGCCGACGCTGACGTTCCAGCCGGGTGCACTGCTGCGCCTGCGCGGTCAGCTGCTGGATCTCCCGGAAGTGGATGAAGCGCGCTGGCCGCTGGCGGGCGTTTCGCTCTCAGCGCAGGGCATTGATGGCCGGCTGCAGGCGATTCTGACGGCGCATAAGCGCGACTATGGTCACTTTACGCTGCATCTGGATGGCCGCGCGGCCGCGTTCTGGCCAGACAGCGGCAGCTGGCGCTGGCGCTACTGGGGCGACGGCAAACTGCAGCCGTTTAATGCAGAGTGGGATGTTACAGGTACCGGCAGCTGGCTGGATCAGCGCATTACGCTGGATACGCTCAATACCGGCCTGAATCAGCTGGCGTGGGGGCCAGTGCAGATTGATCGGCCGCGTATCCGGCTCACTGCACCGCTGAACTGGCAGCGGGATAGCACGCAGCCCGGTTTTACAGGCAGTTTTCGTCTTGATGCAGGGCAAACGCACTTCAGCTACGGCGGCTGGCTGCCGCCTGCAGGGCTGACGTTTGATGTAAAAGGGCGCGATCCGGCACGGTTTTTATGGCGTGGTGAACTGCGCGCTGAAGATATCGGCCCGCTGCGCGTGCACGGGCGCTGGGATGGTGAGCGGCTGCGCGGTGAGGCCTGGTGGCCGGCACAGTCGCTGCGTGTGTTCCAGCCACTGCTCAATAACGACTTAAAAATGCGTATCCGCAGCGGTGAGCTGCGGGCGCAGGTTGCGTTTTCAGCCGGAGCCCGCCAGGAATTTCAGGCAGGCGGCTTCTTTGCGGTTCAGCAGGGCAGCCTGCTGCTGCCGGACAGTGACATCAACGGCATCGACTTTGCGCTGCCGTTTCGCTATCGCGCTCAGCAGTGGCAGCTGGGGCGGCGCGGACCGGTTTCGCTGCGTATCCGCGAGGTTAACAATCAGTTTGCGCTGCAGAATATCACGGCCGATCTGCAGGGTTACTATCCCTGGCAGGAGAGAGAGCCGCTTACCCTGAGTAACGTGACGCTCGATTTGCTGGGCGGGCACGTCAGTATGCCGGCGCTGCGCATGCCGCAGCGCGAAGCGGCCAGGATTTCGCTGCGCCAGATCGATCTCAGCCGGCTGGTGACGGCACTTAAGCCCAAACAGTTTGCCATGTCGGGTAAGGTGAACGGCGAGCTGCCGCTCTGGCTCAGTAATCCGCAGTGGCTGATCAGAAATGGCTGGATCGCTAACAGCGGGCCGCTCACGTTTCGGCTGGATAAGGATACGGCAGACGCGATTGTAAAAGACAATGTCGCCGCCGGGGCGGCGCTGAGCTGGCTGCGTTATCTGGAGATTTCACGCTCCTGGGCCACACTCGATCTGGATAATACCGGTAAACTGGTGATGCAGTCGCAGGTCACCGGCGTCAGCCAGTTCAGTAACCGGCGCCAGACAATCAATCTCAACTATCGTCATCAGGAGAATCTGTTCCAGCTATGGCGCAGCCTGCGCTTTGGCGATAATTTACAATCCTGGGTGGAGCAGAACGCCACCCTGCCATCAAAGAGGGATCCCTGATGATGAGGTTAAGAGGTGCGCTGCTGGCAGGCAGCATTATGCTGGCAGGATGCGTACCGCGGATTGAAGTGGCCGCTCCCGACGCGCCGATTACGATAAATATGAATGTGAAAATTGAGCATGAGATCCACATCAAGGTGGATAAGGATGTTGAGGCGCTGCTGCAGAATCAGAGCGGGCTGTTCTGATGGTTCGCAACCGAACAATACGCGCTGTTGCGCTGCTGGCTTTGCTGGCCGGTCCGGCGCACGCGCTGACGCTGGATGAGGCGCGGCAGCAGGGTCGGGTCGGGGAAACGCTGAGCGGCTATCTTGCTGCCCGGCAGCAGGATGAGGTCACGCTGGCGCTGGTGAGTCGTATCAATGAGGGCCGCCGGATGGCGTACCAGCGCATTGCCGGGCAAAACAGGCTTACAACCAGCGACGTCGCGCGGATTGCCGGAGAGAAGCTGGTGAACCGGGCCAGCGCAGGGGAATATGTGCGCGGCATCAACGGCCAGTGGCTGCGGAAGTAACCGGTGGCGGGAGGCTCAGGGCTTTCCCGCCACCGGGTGTGGCTTACCAGGGATATGCTGCTGTCAGACATTACGCTGCACTGCTGGTGCGTAAGCCTGCCAGCGCTGGCTGCCCTTCAAGCAGCGCGGCACGCATTTCGTTTCGGTCGAAGCTGTGGCGTGTACCATAAATATTTCTTTTGTCATTATGTATATCATTAAACAGTTTTAAATAGGCACTGTTAATCATCTCTTGTGCGCTTGTCCGCACTGAATTAGCGCGCTGACGTCCTCCGATACTCTGCGAAGAGCGGCGCAAAACGGTAGTGCCATCAAATGCTGTACGAATTTCTTGTCCTATTTTTTCCAGTCTTTGTTGTGAGGTTTCTGTCAGAAAACCTATGTTCAACGTGATTTCATTTTTGCCTGTCAGGATAAAAGTTCTGGAGCTGGCACCTGAAGTGGCTGCATATTTATTAGCTTGCTCGCAAAGCTTTTCCATGTCAATTTCTAAATTATTATGCTTCAAGCTATTAATTATTTCTTTTATCTCATTCAGCATTATGGATTTTTTTTCTGTGTTGTAAATGTCAAGAGCCTTAAGGGGATTGTTATCATAAGCTTGAGCAATATCTTTAAAAGTATCATAACTATTTTGCCTATTCCGGAAAGTATTTACGTCGCGCATCATCCTTTCATGCTGATGTAATCTTGCTGTCTCTGTAGATGAAGAGAAATAGCGCTGTATTGATGACCATATCTGCGTAAACTGATGCTTAATTTGGGTCAGCAATGAGGGCGCGTCCTTATGTCCGGCTGTACTTTTTGCCTGAACGGTTACAGGATCAGGTTTTGCTTCTGCGTGAGAAGATGCTGATACACTCTGGCGGGCGATAGAGATATCCTGTACCCCCGCAGCTGGCGCCGCTACAGTCGTCGCTATAACCCGTGCAGCGATGGGGCGTGTTGCGGAAGATGATGGCGTGCGGTTGCCTGTACTATGAAGTTTTTCAAAAGCTGATGTCAGTTGCGAAACCTTCCTTTCCGCTTTCAGGGTAGCGATCCCACTTGCAAATTCAGCATTCGGCTTCAGCTGCGCTCTACAATTACCAGTTGCTTTGACAGGCATTTCAAACATTTTAATTTTTTCGCTCACACCCGGGAAATGATTAACGTTTGCAGTTTGTCCGGGCAGAGTATTGCTTACAGGGATATAGCATAACAGTAAGGCCATGTTATTCTCCTTGGGAAAAATATTTAGCATTTGAGGTAAAGGTAAAAATCATTTCCAGCCTCTGTGGCTGGATTTGATTGCGAATTAATCGTGCCACGTTACTGACATAAAAACTTTCGTATTTCGATTTTTATCAGAAGTCTGGCAGTGCTGCGCTTTAATTAAAAAGCGGGTGCGGGTTGTCAGTAAGAGAGTTGAAATCGTAAAGCAGAATGAGAGAGCGATGCGGCAGTGTAAATTAAAAAGGCGGGCAGGGGATGGGAAGCAAAGATATATTGACGTTAAAATAAAAAACCGGGCGCTCAGGCCCGGTAAAAAATAAATCAGCAAATCATTTTTCTAATCAGGCAGAGACGCGCTGTTTAATCGCATCTTTCGCATCAGCGGTCGCTTTGGTCGCCACTTCCGGACCGTAGGCGATCCCTTCGGCAAACACAAACTCAACGTCAGTGATACCGATAAAGCCAAGGAACAGCTTCACATACGGCGTCAGCAGATCGGTTGGGGTATCTTTGTGGATACCGCCACGGCTGCTCAGGATCACCGCACGTTTGCCTTTAACCAGACCTTCCGGACCCGCTTCGGTGTACCGGAAAGTCACGCCCGCGCGGGCAATCAGGTCAAAATAGTTTTTCAGCTGCGTCGGGATGTTGAAATTGTACATCGGTGCCGCAATAACAATGGTGTCATGCGCCTGCAGCTCAGCGATCAGCGCATCGGAGAGCGCCAGCGCCTCCTGCTGACGCGGAGAAAGCGGCGCATCTGAAGGACGCAGAGCACCCACCAGTTCACCATCCAGTACCGGTACCGGATCGGCAGCCAGGTCGCGTACGGTTACGCTGTCGCCGTTGGCGCGCGCTTCTTCAGCGTAAAAGTCAGCCAGCTGGCCTGACTGGGAATAACCGGCAAGGATACTGGACTTAAGAATTAATACGTGGCTCATAATAGGTTCCTGTGGGTTATGTGGCGGGCTTCCCGCTCAATGCGTCATACTCTACGGCGTTCACCGGTAGCGTAAAAGCGTAATAATTCGAGGCCAATGTTCGAATTAATTGAATAAGCCAGCCGGAGCGTCTCAGCCAGCGGGCTGAGAATATGCTATTATGGCGTCCGGTAATTGATTGAATCTGCCGGGAAAGCGTTCCGGCGCCGCGCGTGTTTCCGCCGTGCTGCACTAACAGGTAATCCATCTCTATGTCATCATCCATTGAATCACCTTTAGCTCCACTCTGGGCCCGGCTTAATGCGCTGACGCTGCGCGATCGCCAGCGCCTGCAGCGACGTCTGCAGGGTGCGGCAAAGGTGAAAAACAGCGCCGCACAACAGACCATTGCCGCAGAGCTGGCGGACGAATTCAGCGCTGCCGAACAGCGCATCGCCCGGCGCATGGCGGGCACCCCGCACATCACCTTTCCGGAAAATCTGCCGGTCAGCCAGAAGCAGCAGGCGATTTCAGACGCGATTCGCGATCATCAGGTGGTGATTGTTGCCGGTGAAACCGGATCGGGTAAAACCACCCAGCTGCCGAAAATCTGCCTCGCGCTGGGACGCGGCGTAAAAGGCCTGATCGGGCACACGCAGCCGCGTCGTCTGGCAGCCCGCACCGTGGCGAACCGCATCGCGGAAGAGCTGGAGACCGCGCCGGGAAGTACCATCGGCTATAAAGTCCGTTTTACCGATCAGGTCAGCGACAGCACGCAGGTCAAACTGATGACCGACGGTATCCTGCTGGCGGAGATCCAGCAGGACCGGCTGCTGCTGCAGTACGACACCATCATTATTGATGAGGCGCATGAGCGCAGCCTTAACATCGATTTTCTGCTGGGCTACCTGCGTGAGCTGCTGCCGCGCCGCCCCGATCTCAAAGTAATCATCACCTCCGCCACTATCGATCCGCAGCGCTTCTCGCGTCACTTTAACAACGCGCCGGTTATTGAAGTGTCAGGTCGCACCTACCCGGTAGAGGTGCGCTACCGGCCCATCGCGGAAGAGGCGGACGAGAGCGATCGCGATCAGCTGCAGGCTATTTTTGATGCGGTGGATGAGCTGGGGCAGGAGAGCCGCGGCGATATATTGATCTTTATGAGCGGGGAGCGTGAGATCCGCGATACGGCTGATGCGCTGATGAAGCGTGATTTGCCGCATACCGAGATCCTGCCGCTCTACGCGCGTCTCTCTAACGCGGAGCAGAATCGCGTGTTTCAGTCCCACAGCGGACGGCGCATTGTTCTGGCGACCAACGTAGCAGAGACCTCGCTTACCGTGCCGGGCATCAAATATGTCATCGATCCCGGTACCGCGCGAATCAGCCGCTACAGCTATCGCACCAAGGTGCAGCGCCTGCCGATTGAGCCGGTTTCACAGGCGTCGGCAAACCAGCGTAAAGGGCGCTGCGGCCGCGTGTCGGAAGGGATCTGTATCCGTCTCTACTCCGAGGATGATTTCCTCAGCCGGCCCGCCTTTACCGATCCGGAGATCCTGCGCACCAATCTCGCGTCGGTGATCCTGCAGATGACCGCGCTGGGGCTGGGGGATATTGCGGCGTTCCCGTTTGTGGAAGCGCCTGACAAACGAAATATTCAGGATGGCGTACGGCTGCTGGAAGAGCTGGGCGCCATCACTCTCAATGAAAATGAGCACTACCGGCTGACGCCTTCTGGTCGAACCCTGGCGCAGCTGCCGGTGGATCCGCGGCTGGCGCGGATGGTGCTGGAGGCGCAGCGCTTTGGCTGCGTGCGCGAGGTGATGATCATCGCGGCGGCGCTCTCAATTCAGGACCCGCGCGAGCGGCCGGCTGAGAAGCAGCAGGCGTCGGATGAGAAACATCGCCGCTTTGCTGATAAAGAGTCTGACTTTCTCACTTTTGTTAATCTCTGGAACTATATTCAGGAGCAGCAGAAGGCGCTGTCGGGCAACCAGTTCCGTCGCCAGTGTAAAAGCGACTATCTCAACTATCTGCGCGTGCGCGAATGGCAGGATATCTACACGCAGCTGCGTCAGGTCGTGCGTGAACAGGGGATGCCCGTCAACAGCGAGCCGGCACCTTATCGTGAGGTGCACTGTGCGCTGCTGACCGGCCTGCTGTCGCATATCGGACAGAAAGATGCGGAGAAGCAGGAGTTTACCGGCGCGCGCAACGCCCGCTTTGCCCTATTCCCCGGCTCCGGCCTGTTTAAAAAACCGCCCAAATGGACCGTGGTGGCAGAACTGGTAGAAACCAGCCGCCTGTGGGGCCGGGTGGCGGCACGCATCGATCCGGAGTGGATTGAGCCGCTGGCTCAGCACCTTATCAAGCGCAGCTACAGCGAACCGCACTGGGAGAAAGCGCAGGGCGCGGTGATGGCTACGGAAAAGGTGACGCTCTACGGGCTGCCCATCGTGCCGGCGCGCAAAGTGAATTACAGCCGTATCGATCCGCAGCTGAGCCGCGAGCTGTTTATTCGCCACGCGCTGGTTGAGGGCGACTGGCAGACGCGCCACGCTTTTTTCCGCACCAATCTGAAGCTGCGCAGTGAAGTTGAGGACCTGGAGCATAAATCACGGCGGCGCGACATTCTGGTGGATGACGAAACGCTGTTTGCGTTTTACGATCGCCGTCTGGGCAAAGAGGTGGTCTCTGCCCGTCACTTTGACAGCTGGTGGAAGCAGGCCAGTAAAGAGAATCCGGACCTGCTCAACTTTGACAAGCAGATGCTGATCAAAGAGGGAGCAGATAAGGTCAGCCAGCTCGACTACCCCAATGTCTGGCAGCAGGGCAATCTGAAGCTGCGGCTCACCTATCAGTTTGAGCCAGGCGCCGATGCGGATGGCGTGACCGTCCATATCCCGCTGCCGCTGCTGAACCAGGTGGATGAAGCGGGTTTTGAGTGGCAGATCCCCGGCGTGCGGCGTGAGCTTATCATCGCGCTGATTAAATCGCTGCCCAAACCGCTGCGCCGCAATTTTGTGCCGGCTCCCAATTACGCGGAAGCGTTTCTCGGTCGCGTCCAGCCGCTGGCACAGCCGCTGCTGGATGCGCTGGAGCGTGAGTTCCGGCGCATGTCAGGCGTGACGATTGAGCGTGATGCCTGGCACTGGGATCAGGTGCCCGATCACCTTAAAATGACGTTCCGCATTGTGGATGAGCACAACCGCAAGCTGCAGGAAGGTAAAGATCTGCATCAGCTGAAACAGGCGTTGAAAGGCAAAGTGCAGGAGACGCTGTCGAAGGTTGCCGATGATGGTCTGGAGCAGAGCGGCCTGCACATCTGGAGTTTTGGCGACCTGCCACAGAGTTATGAGCAGAAGCGCGGCAGCTATCAGGTCAAAGCCTGGCCGGCGCTGGTGGATGAAAAAGATAGCGTGGCGATCCGCCTGTTTGACAGTGAAGAGGAGCAGCAGAAGATGATGTGGCGCGGTCAGCGTCGCCTGCTGCTGCTGAACATTCCTTCACCGGTTAAATACCTGCATGAAAAGCTGCCGAATAAAGCCAAGCTCGGGCTCTACTTTAACCCGTATGGCAAAGTACTGGAGCTGATAGACGACTGTATCGCCTGCGGCGTGGATAAGCTGATGGCGGAGGCGGGCGGCCCCGCGTGGCAGCAGCAGAATTTCGAGCAGCTGCGCGATAAAGTGCGGGCGGAGCTGAACGACACCGTGGTGACGATTGCGCAGCAGGTTGAGCAGATCCTGACCTGCGTGTTCAATATCAACAAGTTTCTGAAAGGCCGCGTGGATATGACGCTGGCGCTGGCGCTGGCAGATATCAAACAGCAGATGAGCGGTCTGGTCTATCGCGGATTTGTCACCGGCAACGGTTACGATCGGCTGGGTGATACGCTGCGCTATCTGCAGGGAATTGAGCGCCGTCTGGAGAAGCTGCCCGCCGATCCGCACAGCGATCGCGCCCGTATGCTGAAGGTACAGGCGGTGGAACAGGCGTGGAACGTCTGGCGCAGCAAGCTGCCGCCGCAGCGCCGGGACGATGCTGATGTAGTGGCGATCCGCTGGATGATTGAAGAGCTGCGCATCAGCTACTTTGCTCAGCAGCTGGGTACCCCCTATCCGGTTTCAGATAAGCGGGTGCTGCAGGCGATGGAGCAGCTGAGCTGAATGCATAACGCGCGCAGGCGTGCGTGACCGCACGCCTGCCTGCTTACTCAGCCAGCTCTTCGAGTTTATCTTTAAACGAGGTGACGGCAATGGCCCGGTTGTCAGCGCGATAACGATCGACCGGCGCCGGTGCCGAACTCTGTACGGCGATGAGCTGCCAGCCATCATCTTTTTTCAGCAGCAGCGGGGAGCCGCTGTCGCCAGGCAGCGTGTCGCACTGGTGCGAAAGCACGGCGCGCTGCGCCCAGCCGGTGACTATACAGTCGCTATGCGAATAGAGTGAATCGAGGTGATCGGCCGGATAACCCGCCTGGGTGACTTTGCGTCCGCTCTCTTTGAGCGCGGCGGTGAGATCGCTGCGTGAGCCATCAAACAGCGGGATCGGCACAATACCTGAAGGGGGGTTGTGCAGGATCACCAGACCATAATCGTAAGGCGCGGCGGCAGACGGCACAATCCAGCCCTCGCCATCTGCCTGCAGACGCCGCGCCAGCGACGGCTCAACCCGGGCATCTATATCGTGAATCTCGTAACGCCAGCCTTTTTCACCCGCCATAAAGCGCAGCGCAACCGGTTTATCGAACCGGCCTGGCGGTGTCAGCAGGCAGTGGCCGGCGGTCAGGGCCAGGTGAGCAGAGATCAGCGTGGCGGTGCAGAGGTTGCCGCTTTCCGTCTCCAGCTGGCCAATGGCATCCCAGGGCGCAGCGGCCACGTCGCTTATTGCCTGGCGATGGTCTTTACCAAAAAACAGCGTCTTGATCTCTTCGGGACTCAGCCCGTCTTCATCATCGGCGTGTGCTGTGAGGGTAAAGCTGAAAATACCAATAAATAACAGAATTGCCAGGCGCATAGTTCTCTCGACAGGGAGAATAAAAGGGAGTTTTTGTTATCACGCTTAGGCGATAACTATAGTCGGTGAGCGGTAAAAAAGGGAGAAATATTGGAGTAATCAGCGCGCTACAGCCATCAAATAAAAAAACTGGCTGCGACAATGCCGCAGAGAATCATCACAAAGAGAATAATTTCGAAGCGATAGCGACGCACCATTTTTCGCTACTCCAGTAAATAAACACCCGGCATAACCGGGTGTTTTAAACAACATCGTGGTGTTGGCGCGAACTTATTTCGCTGATTTTTTCATTTTGTGGTGCTTTTTAGCGGCCTGCGCTTTCTGCGCAACTTTAGCGTGATGCTTTTTAGCCGCCTGCGCTTTCTGTGCAGCAGGTTTAGCGGATTTCACGTGGTGCTTTTTGGCAGCCTGCGCTTTCTGTGCAGCGGGCTGAGTTGATTTTTTGTGATGCTTTTTAGCGGCCTGCGCTTTCTGTTCAGCAGGCTTGGTTGCTTTTTTATGATGCTTTTTCGCAGCCTGAGCTTTCTGCGCAGCAGCTTTATGTTTGTGATGCACCATTTTATGTTTAGCTGGCGCAGCAGTAGTAGAGCTGGTGGTGGCAGTTGCCGCCGGAGCAGCGGTTGTCTCAGCAGCAAAAGCAGCAGAAGAGAGACCCATAGCAGCGGCGATTACCAGTGCACATAATTTTTTCATCGCTTAATCCTCGGACTATTTTTTCATATGTAGCCCACTGCGGGGCCGGTGAAAACACTATATGAAAAAGCGATTTCGCTTTCCGTGAGGGATTGGTATCGGCGTGTAACGGATTGTACAAGGCGGGAAAGCGGCGGCCGGTGCGGCCGCCTGCGGGATCAATCGGCGAGGTAGCGCTGCTCGAGGTGCTGACGGAAATAGTCCGGATTCAGCGCTTCACCGGTGGCATTGCGCAGCAGCTGTTCAGTCGGGAAGCGACTGCCGTGCTGCCAGATATTCTGCTGCAGCCAGTCAAATACCGGCTGCAGCTCGCCGTTGAGGATCAGCGTCTCCAGCTGCGGGATCGCGCGCTTCACCGCCTGATAAAGCTGTGCCGCATACATCGCGCCCAGCGTATAGGTCGGGAAATAGCCGAACGCGCCGTCGGTCCAGTGGATATCCTGCATACAGCCATCGCGATAGTTGCCGCGGGTATCAATACCCAGCGACTGCTGCATTTTTTCATCCCACAGCGCCGGAATATCTTCTACCTCAATCTCACCCTCAATCAGCGCTCGTTCAATCTCATAGCGCAGAATAACGTGTGCCGGATAGCTCAGCTCGTCGGCATCGACGCGAATAAAGCCAGGCTTGACGCGCTGCGCCAGACGAATAAAGTTGTGCGTCTCCAGCGCAGGCTGTTCACCCATCAGCGCGACGACCTGCGGCTGAATATGCTGCAAAAAGGCGCTGCTGCGGCCCAGCTGCATCTCCATAAACAGGCTCTGCGACTCATGAATTGCGGTAGAGCGCGCCAGCGCCACCGGCTGACCGCGCCACTGCTGCGGCAGATTCTGTTCGTAGCGCGCGTGCCCGGTCTCATGGATCACACCCATCATGGCGCTGAGAAACTCGCTTTCGTTGTAGCGCGTGGTGATGCGCACGTCGTCCGGCACACCGCCGCAAAAAGGGTGGGCGCTGACATCCAGACGACCATGATTAAAATCGAAGCCGAGCAGCTTCATTATGCTCAGCCCCAGCTGCTTCTGTGACTCCACGGCAAAGGGTCCCAGCGGCTGAAGCGGCGCCTGCGCCTGCTTTGCCACCGCCCGCTGCAGTAAATCAGGCAGCCAGCTTTTCAGCGCGCCAAAAGTGGCGTCAAGCCGGGTGCTGGTCATGCCAGGCTCATACAGATCCAGCAGCGCGTCATAGCGCGACGTCCCGGCCGCCGCGGCGCGCAGCTGCGCCTCTTCCCGGCTCAGCCGGACAACCTCTTTGAGGTTAGCGCTGAAGCCCTGCCAGTCATTCGCCGGGCGCTGCGAACGCCACGCATGCTCGCAGCGGGAGCCCGCCAGCGATTTAGCTTCGACCAGCGCGGCGGGAAGCAGCGTTGCCTGACGCCAGGCGCGCTGCATCTCCGCCACGTTCGCCTGCTCAACGTCGTTCAGCGACTCCTGTTCAGCAGCAGCGAAAAGCCCTGCCAGCGCCGGGGCGGTCAGCAGCTCATGCATAAACACGCTGAGTTCGGCCAGCGCTTCGCCGCGCGCCTGACTGCCGCCGGGCGGCATCGTGGTCTGCATATCAACCCCGGCAATCGCACCGAGGTGACCAAAACGGGAAAGACGCTGAAACGTGCAGGTAAGTTCCTGATAAGCTGATGTCACAGCCAGATCTCCTTAAGCGGGTAAGCGGGGGGGTGTCTCACGCAAGGGTAAATCAACCGGCCAGCAAAAGCGAACGCTGGCGCCGCCGAGCGGCGAGCTCTCAATCATCACCTGACCCTGCAGCGCCTGGGCAATCGAATGGACGATAGCCAGCCCGAGGCCACAGCCGCCGGTCGCGCGATCGCGGCTGGGATCGAGACGGACAAAAGGCTCAAAAACCCGCTGGCGCTCTTCGGCCGGAATGCCGGGACCATCATCCTCTACCTGCAAAATGCCGGTTGTGCCGTCAAACCAGAGGCTGACGCGCAGCCGCTCAGTAGCGTAGCGCAACGCATTATTGACGAGGTTATCCAGCACCCGCTCCATCAGCCGCATGTCGGCGCTGCCGGTATTCTGCAGCTGCGGAATATCCAGCGCGATCTGCGTGTGCGGCTGCATACTCTGTACATCAGCAATATAGAGCCGCAGCCACTGCGCCAGGTCGAACGACTGCAGATGCAGGTCTACCCGCGGACGGTCCAGCCGGGCATAGGTCAGCAGTTCTTCAATCAGACTCTCCAGCTGGCCCACATCGCGATTCAGCGCGGCGGACTCCGCCTCTGTCAGGTTGTCGCTCATCTCCAGCCGGTAGCGCAGGCGCACCAGCGGCGTGCGCAGCTCGTGGGCGATGCCATCAATCAGCTGTTTTTTGCTGGCTACCAGCGTATTGATGTTATCCGCCATCTGGTTAAACGCCACGCCGAGACTGTGCAGGCTGGAGGTGTTTTCAAAATGGGTGCGCACATCCAGCTCACCGCGGCCAAAGCGCTCCGCGGCTTTCTCCAGCCGCTGCATCTCCTGCCAGTGCGGGCGCAGCCAGATGAATACCGGCAGTGCCAGCGACATACCGATAAACGCCACCAGCGCAATATCCAGCAGCCGCATCTGATGCAGATAAAACAGATAGGGGATAGGCCCGACAGAGAGCACGTAGTGGCTGCGGGGAATATGCTGCAGAAAGGTGTATTGATCGTCGAGCGCGACGATTTCGCCGGCGCGCAGGCGCTTCATATCCCTCTCATCAAGCTGGTATTTGCTCATGGGTTCGATATTGAGATCGAAAGAGAGGTCAAGATCGAGACTGCGGATAGTTTTGTTCCAGTCGCGCGGCGGGATCTCGCGCAGCTCGCTGCGCATCAGAAACAGCGAGCTGGCCATCAGGTCATTCATCGACTGCCGGCCAGCCCGCTCGGCGGTGAATTTATATACCAGGCCCACCAGCAGGGTCATCACCAGAAAGCAGACAAACAGCAGCAGGTAGAACTGAATAAAGAGCTTTCTCATCAGCTGCGGGTATCCCAGGCCTGAGGCGCAAACAGATAGCCTTTGTTGCGGATGGTTTTGATGCGAAACGGTTCAGTCGCGCTGTCATAGAGCTTTTTGCGCAGCCGCGAAATAGCCACATCAATACTGCGATCCATGCCGTCATAGCTCACGCCGCGCAGCGTCATCAGCAGCGCGTCGCGATCGAGGATCTCGCCGGCGTGGCTCGCCAGCTGCCACAGCAGATCGAAGTCGGCCGTTGAAAGCGTAATGTTCTCATCAAACAGCAGCACCTGACGGTTCAGCGCATCGATGGTCAGCGAACCAAACCGCAGCACTTTCTGCGACTGCTGCTGCGCCGGCGTGCTCTCCGGCTTGTTGACCACCGCCTGACGCAGATGCAGACGCAGCCGCGCCAGCAGCACGGCAGGGGGCGTGGTCTTGAGAATGTAGTCATTGGCGCCCATTTCAAGCGCGAGAATATGGTTCATATCGCTGTCGAGCGAGGTCAGCAGCACAATGGGACCACTCCAGTGCGCCCGCAGGTCGCGGCAGAGCGTCATGCCATCTTTACCCGGCAGCATAATATCGAGCAGGACCAGATCCGGCTGGACGTTAAGAATCGTCGCCTCGGCGCGATCGCCGCGCGTTTCGACCACCACGTCAATATCATGGCGACCCAGATAGGCAGCGATCAGCTCGCCGACTTCCGGCTCATCTTCAACATAGACAATTTTGTTCATAGGTAAGCGCGCTGAAAAAGAATGGCAGCAGCATAGCTTTTCCTGGTCCTGAGCACTACGCTACCGCACGAAATATCCCTGTCTTACTGGTATGTATACCGTGAAATGTGCCATTATTAGCGGCGCGTTAAGGCGCAAGGTTCGGAACCGCATTGAAAAACAGGAGGAGTGCGAGGGTGTCTGATAAAGAGCTGGCTTCAGCCGGATACAGTGATCGCATCTGCTTCAATTACAGTGACTTTCTCTCCGCTTCCTGCAAAAAACGCTGGAGCTTTGTTGACGCCATTTACGGTGTGATGCCCATTTTTGGCATGGTAACCCGCAAGTCTGCGCACAGCTTACAGGCCAGCGACGATCACCTGAAAGAATTAGCGTTGCAAATCATTTCAACGCAGGTCAGCGATGAGATCAATATCGCCCGGCTGATCACGCTGGCGGAGCAGCAGCATATCAGCCGGTTTGATATTCAGCTGCCTTACCCGCTCTCTGCGGAACAGCTTGATGGGATCCACCACGAATACAGTAAACCCCTGAATCTTACACAGCAGAACGATCTGCTGTGCGTCTCCATTCCGGCACTCGCGCATTGATTACTGCGTAAGCTGCCACAGCGCGGGCAGCGATGCCGCCATCAACAGCACAATCGCCAGGCGTTCCAGCTGCAGCAGCGGCTTGTCACCGCGTCCGCCGCGGCGCGCGTAGAGAAACAGCAGCAGTCCCGGGGCGTAAAGCACCACGGAGAGTAGCAGATGCAGCGGGCCTGAGGCGTAGAGCAGCCAGAGGCCATAGAGCGTGGCACCCAGCCCGATGCTCATCGCCAGCGGCTTCTGCTGGCCGCGCACCACCTTCATCAGATAGAGTCCCACCAGCAGGTAAGGCACCAGAATCATCTCTGAGGCGATCGTCAGCAGCGTATTGTAGTCAGCGCCGGTCAGCGCGATGACGATAAGGCAAACCTGTACGCTGCCGTTGGTCAGCCACAGTGACGCCGCAGGCGAGTTATGACGGTTCTGCCGGGCGAGGCTGCGCGGAAATGCACCCTGCCGGGCAGCGATAAAGGGCACTTCAGCCGCCATGATGGTCCAGCTGAGATAGGCGCCGCAGACCGAGACAATCAGCCCCGCGGCTATCACCGCATCGCCCCAGTGGCCCAGCAGATGCGTCATCAACCCGGCCATTGACGGGTTGCGCAGCTGCGCCAGCTCAGCGCGCGGGATCACACCCAGCGAGAGCAGCGTGACCAGCAGATAAACCAGCAGCGCCGCCAGCACCGCCAGCAGCGTGGCGCGCCCCACATCCTGTTTATTGCGCGCGCGCGCCGATACCACCACGGCACCCTCAACGCCGATAAAGACCCACAGCGTGATAAGCATGGTTTGCTTTATCTGCTGCCACAGCGGCTGACCCAGCTCAGCGCCGCTGAAATCGAAGCTGAACCGGTCATAATTAAATGCCAGCAGCGCCAGCACCACAAACAGCAGCAGCGGGACCAGCTTGCCAAGCGTGGCCAGCATATTAATGCTCGCTGCGGTCTGCACGCCACGCAGCACCAGCCAGTGTACCAGCCAGAGCAGCACCGAAGCGCCCAGCATCGCCTGCCAGGTGTTACCGTCGCCAAACACCACGTGCTGCGGCGTATCGGTAAAAAAGCTTAGCGCAGAGAACACAATCACCAGATAGGAGACGTTGGCGATCACCGCGCAGAGCCAGTAGCCCCACGCCGAGCAGAATCCCGTCAGCTCACCAAACCCGGCGCGGGCATAAGTAAAAATACCGCCGTCGAGCTCCGGTTTGAGCCGCGTCAGCAGCAGCATTGCGAGGGAGAGAAAAATAATACCCACGCCGGTGATGAGCCAGCCAATGAGCAGCGCCGCCGGACCCGCGACGGCCGCCATATTCTGCGGCAGACTGAACACGCCCGCGCCAAGCATGGAGCTGAGCACCAGAGCCGTCAGCGCGCTAAGACCTAATTTTTTATCCAAAATGCCATTCCTGAACAGCAGAGTATGCTGGGTCGTGAACTTTCCGTAGAAGTGTAGTGCACCATCAGGCGCAAATTAAAACGGAATCCCCTGAAAACAGGCGGCAGATTTTACGAGGAGGCGAGGGGGATGGCAATGCAAGAGTATGCAGATTTGCGCAGGAACTATGCAAACAGCGGGGCAGTCTGGCTGCCCCGCTGCATCATTATTTAAACAGGTCGGCGGTAACGGTAAGGTTGCCACCGCTCTGGTTCTGCCACTGGCGCGTGATGTGGTAATACTTCGCGCCTTTGGCGATAGCCCGCTTGCCGACGGCCTCTGAGATCTCAGTCGGCGTCCCGAAGTGATCGGAGAAGGTGATGGTATCAAACGGCTGCATCTGCGCGGCGGTAATCGCATTGACTTCCTGCACGCTGCGGCCATCTGACTGCTTCACCGTATAGCGTTTGCCGGTTGAACTCTGCGTCTCAAAGAAGCGACCTACATTGGTGCTCGGCGTATCTGAAGAGGCTACGCCCGGCAGCGCCACGCGCGACGCCGCTGCGCCGCCAGCGGCCAGTGCGGCTTTTCCGGCTTCAGAATCAGCAGGAATTGAGTTTGATGTGTCCTGGACGATACGCGCTTTGGCATCAGCTTTATAGACATAGGCGGTGACGTACTGATTGCCGCCGTTATTGGCATCAACCTGGCGCACAATAAAGAATGAGGCGGCGCCTTTTTTCTGAGCGGCTCTGGAGATCGCATCATTTACCGCAGGCTGGCTGGAGAAGAAGCCGCTGACTGAAACCGTGTCGAACGGTTCAAGACGGTAGGCTTCCGCTTTCGGCAGCTCTTTAACGCCGTTGATCACGCGATACTGCGTAGCGGTCGATGCTTTAGCGGCGTCTGCTTTGTATAAATCAGCGGTGACGCGCCAGTTGCCGCCGTTACCGTTGGTATCATTGATGCCCTGAACATAAAACGAGTCAGCGCCTTTCTCATCTGCCGCTCTCGAGACTGCGCTGGTGGCATCACCGATTGCGTTGAAGCGGCCGTTGATATTAATACGTTCGAATGGTTTCAGGCCGGCCGCTTGTTCCGGCGTCAGCTCTTTGGCAGCAAACGCGTTAGCTGCCAGCAGCGAAAACAGAGTAGACGCCAGAATGGTGTTCTTCAGCTTCATAAAAATGATCCTTCGCCTTACGCAAAATGAGTACGAAAACGTGCTGGACTCTTGATGTATAACAGATTAGCCGCTGATTATTGCATGTAATAATCAGCCTGTCTCAGCCAATTTAGCGTGAATGCCGTATGGATGCATGTCTCTTTTTGCGGCAATATTTTTTCTGGAATCGTGAACGCGTCTGTCAGGCAGTCAGGCGCGTAGCCCGTCAGGCTATGCGCTGCGGTATGGGATGTTGTTAAGCGGGGCAATGGTTCAGGACGAGAATAATCATGCAGGGGCGCCGCAGCGCCCGTGACGGTTAATCCTCTTCATCTTCCTCATCATCACGATCGACCGGCGATTTAAAATCATCCGGCTTGATGGCCAGTAAATCACAGCGCAGATGATCGATAACCTGCTCAGCGGTGTTGCCAAGAAAGGCCGCCGAGAGGCCGGTACGGCCTATCGTACCGAGCACGACAATACCGGCATCCAGCTGTGAAGCGATATCGGGGATCACCTCTTCCGGCAGCCCTTTAGCGACGTGAGTAAACTCTTCACCGATAGAGAATTTCTGTCGCAGCGCTTTCATTGCCACCAGATGCTGACCGCGGATAGCGTCGTTATAGACGCTGGGATCAAAATCGGGCAGCTCAATGGCGATATTAATCGGCGTAACCGGATAAGCACCCACCAGATGAACTTCGGTGTGGTTTACCATCTCCGCCAGACGTGCGGTCTCGCGGATCAGTTTCTGATTCAGCTCATCATGATGCGGCTCTTCGCTGGCGAGGTTTACCGCCACTACGGCTTTGCCGCCTTCCGGCCACGGCTGATCTTTTACCATCCACACCGGGCAGGGACATTTACGCAGCAGATGCCAGTCGGTTGGGGTAAAAATAACCGACTCCAGCCGGTCATGCTGGTGTGCCATTTTCAGTACCAGATCGTGATTGTGCGCCAGCACTTCCTGAATAATTGCTTCAAAAGGGCGGTTGTGCCAGACCACTTTGATTTCAATATCCACGCCGGCATCCAGATAGGCCTGCGCCTGCTCACGGATCCACTCGGTGCGCTGGCTAATCACCCCTTTGCGCATATTCGTGCGCTCATCAGGCGAAAGCAGGGTGGTCATTTCATAGGAGAAATCATAGATAGGCAGAAATGCTTTAATTTTTCCGCCGATGCGTTGATTCAGATAAACCGCGCGACGCAGCGCCGGCTGATCGTCCTGCTGAGGATCGATCGCGACCAGAACATGTTGGTAACGGGACATAGCGCACTCTCCTTACACCCAGGCCATTTGGAATAAAGATAGCCTAAGTTCCGGGCGTGCAGAAGCGGAAAAGGTGTAGCCGGATCAATAAAATAACAATTACTGACCCGGCTGCGCCTCAGGCGGGTTGCTCCGCCTGACCCGCCAGCTCAGAGAGCAGGGCGTGATCTTCAATAGTGATATATTTGCCTTTGACGGCCAGCATGCCGCTTTTCTGGAAGCGCCCCAGCAGGCGGCTGATGGTTTCAACCGTCAGTCCCAGATAGTTACCGATATCGCCACGCGTCATGGTCAGCCGGAACTCGCGCTGCGAAAAGCCGCGCTGGCCAAAGCGCCGCGAAAGATTCCAGATAAAGGCGGCCAGCCGCTCTTCAGCATTTTTTCTGGAGAGCAGCATAATCATATCCTGATCGCCTTTAATCTCTCCGCTCATCAGACGCATCATCTGCTGACGCAGTGCGGGCATTTTGCCTGACAGATCGTCAAGCGTCTCAAAAGGAATTTCGCAGACCATGGCCGTTTCCAGCGCCTGTGCGAAGCCCGGGTGCTTAGCGTTAACGATGGCGTCAAACCCGACCAGATCGCCCGCCAGATGAAAGCCGGTAATCTGCTCGTCGCCCTGTTCGGTAATGGTATAACTCTTGATAGTGCCGGAGCGAATGGCGTACAGCGACTTCAGTTCGTCACCCGCCTTGAATAATGTCTGGCCTTTCTGAATCGGCTTTTTACGTTCGATGATGTTGTCCAGCTGATCAAGCTCATGCTCATTCAGTGTGAAAGGAATACACAACTGGCTGATACTGCAATCCTGACAGTGGATCGCACATCCGCCAGACTGAATACGTCGAATGCTGCGTTTATCCTGGATCATATCTGTACGCTCGATGATTATTGACTGCTGTCAATTTTACCATTTTTCTCCCTGCTGTGAATGTATGCAGGCTGGATCTGGCACAAAAACCTTACAAATATTGGGTATTCGCTCAATGGATGATATCTGCGCTGCGCAACAGCATCCTGACTCTGCTGTTCAGACCTTTTACCCCGTACGGCAACCTTTGCTATTCTTCAGTTTTATCGGTATGCCGTGCGCATATGCTTAATCGGGTATGGGGAAACATGATGAACCTCGATGATGAAGACCTGTTCCGCGATGCCATGGGGGATGTCACACCCCTGAAAGATTGTGCCAATACGCAGTGGCTGCGTGCGCCCTCCACTAAAGCGCCACGGGCTGTGCCGCCGGAGAGCGAAGAGAACTTTCTTACGCGCGGTTTTCTGGAGATTGTTCCGCTCACGTCACCGCTGGAGTACCGGGCAGAAGGCATTCAGCAGGGCGTCGTGGATAAAGTGCGGCTGGGCAAATATCCGCTGGAGGCCAGCCTGAATCTGCTGCGTCAGCCGGTGGAGACCTGCCGCCAGTCGCTGTTCAGTTTTATGCAGGAAGCGCGCCGCCAGGGGCTGCGTAATTTACTGATTATTCACGGTAAAGGGCGTGATGACGAGTCGCATGCCAACATTGTGCGCAGTTATCTGGCGCGCTGGCTGCAGCAGTTTGATGAGGTGCAGAGCTTCTGTACCGCACAGCCGCAGCACGGCGGTGCGGGCGCGCTTTATGTGAGTTTGCGAAAAACTGAACAGGCGCGGCTCGACAACCGCGAGCGGCATGCAAAGCGCAGCCGCTAATGGTGAAACTTGCGGATCGTGGCGATCAGCACTTCGGCGCTGAGGCTGAGCGGATAGCCGCTGCGGGTAATAATCCCTACCGGTTCGCCCGGACCGGGTGAGGCGAGCGGCAGCGCATGCAGGGCATGGTGTTCAAGATCCTCTTTCACCGCGCCAGAAGGAACAAACCAGACATAGTCGTAGCGCAGCGCCAGCTGGCGGGCAAGGGAGGTAGAGGAGGTTTCCACGCAGTCCGGAGGCAAACTGCAGCTCTGCTCATCCAGCATGTGCTGAGCGATGCGCCGCGGCGCGGTGCCTTCCGGCGAAATCACCACCGGCCACTGCATGGCGCGGGACAGTGTGACATTGTCACTTAAAAGCGGATGTTCCGGCCTGACGACCAGCTTCAGCGACTCCAGGAACAGCAGCTCATAACTCAATCCCGCCATCATTTCACTGCTGGCCATACGGCCAATGCCGACATCAAATTCACCGGCGCGCAGTCCGGCCAGCAGCACGTTGTTATGCAGCGTAGCCACCTGTATCGTGGTGTTTGGCTGCTGCTCATGAAAGCGATCCAGAATCTGCGGTAACATACCCATTGCTGCCGTGGTCAGCGCTCCGAGCCGGATAATTACCGGCCGTCCCGGTGCCGGCGCGTTAAAGCTTTGCGCAGCATGATTCAGCGCGTCCAGCACTTTTACGGCGTAAACCAGAAACTGTTCGCCCGCCGTGGTCAGCTGCGCGCCCGAACGCCCGCGATCCAGCAGGCGCGCGCCTGCCAGCTCTTCAAGCTCATTCAGGGTCTTGGAGAGCGCAGGCTGGCTCAGGCTGAGCGTCTCTGCCGCGCGCCCCAGCGTTCCCTGTTGCGCGACGGCGACGAAAGCGTGCAGATGGCGCAGGCGAATGCGCTGGCTGAAAACCGAGTTTTTATCCATAAGGTCAACCTAATCCGTAAGGGCTGGCAAGAGCAACCAGCAAAAATGCGTTCTGTTAACTTAATTGCAAAATGAATTTAACAAAAGTCTTTTCATCCACAGCCTCTCTTAACCCCTTGTTTTTGCGACCTGCTCCCGGCTGGCTGAAAAGCGGTTTTTGCAAAAGTATGTTTTATCAGAGGCTTAAATCGTTCTGTTTCTGAGTGAAACAGGGGTAATGTGAAAAAATTGTGCAGCGCAGGGTTAACGATGGGCTATCATATCCGCCGCTTTTTTTACCAAAACTGATGACCTTTTTGCTGAACAGCAGGAGTTAAACCGTGACCAGCGCCGAAGCCGTAGATGTTCGCCAGTTAATCAATCGTCATGCGCTGAGCCGCTGGCAAAAACGGCTTATCGCGCTCTGCTTTGTGATTGTGGCACTGGACGGTATGGATATTGCGCTGATGGGGTTTATTGCGCCCGCGCTAAAAGCAGGCTGGGGCGTAACAAACCATCAGCTGGGTATGGTGATCAGCGCCGCGCTGATTGGTCTGGCGCTGGGGGCGATGGTGGCCGGGCCGCTGGCCGATCGCTACGGACGCCGCATCATGATCCTGCTCAGCGTGCTCTTTTTTGGGCTCTGGACGCTGGCCACCGCGCTGGCGCAGAACATCGAGCAGATGATGCTGTTTCGCTTTCTGACCGGACTGGGGCTGGGTGCCGCCATGCCCAACGTGAGCACGCTGGTGGCGGAATATGCTCCTGAACGTCGCCGATCTTTTATTATCACCGTGGTCTTTTGCGGCTTCACCTTTGGCGCAGCGGCTGGCGGATTTGCAGCGTCCTGGCTGCTGCCGCGCTACAGCTGGCACGCGGTGTTAATGATGGGCGGTATTTTGCCGCTGCTGGTGCTGCCCTGGCTGCTGTATGGCCTGCCGGAGTCGGTGCGTTTCCTTATTCACCAGCGCGCGCCGGCGGCGCGTATACACGCGATCCTTGAGCGTATGCTGCCCGGCGAGGTGGCGCCAGGCAGCCGCTATCACGCCAGTGAAGCTCTGAACGTGCGGCGCGGCGCGATAGCCACCGTGGTATCGGAGTCCTATCTGTTTGGCAGCCTGATGCTCTGGGGCGGCTATTTTATGGGACTGTTTCTGGTCTACCTTATTGGCAGCTGGCTGCCGTCGCTTATCAACACGCTGGGGATGTCGCTCACCGAGGCCGCAATTGTCACGGCCATGTATCAGGCGGGCGGCACGCTGGGGTCGCTGTTTGCCGGCTGGCTGATGGACCGCATGAACGCCAGTCTTGCGCTGGCAACCATCTACTTCTGCGGCGGCCTTGCGATAGTTGCGCTCGGCTTCTCTCCGGCGCAGGTCGGATTGATGAGCGCGATCGCGTTCTGCAGCGGCTTCTGTTTTAACGGCGCCAATACCGGCATGAATGCGCTCTCCGCACACTTCTATCCCACGCACGCCCGCGCCACCGGCTCAAGCTGGATGCACGGCGTGGGTCGTATCGGTGCGATTCTCAGCGCGTTTGCCGGCGCAGAGTTGCTGACGCTGGGCTGGGCGTTCAGCCAGATTTTCCTGCTGCTGGCGATACCGGCCGTGCTGACAACCCTGATGCTGGTGCTCAAGTACCGCTTTGCCGATCCCAAACCGGGCGTGGAGTGACAGGGCGATCACACTTCAGGGAAAATTTTACCTGCGCTGCGTGCCTTGATTTAGAGTAACAGCACTGTTCCGGCTCAGGACCCCTGTTATGGAAAATTTTCTCAGCTCTGATGCGATCCGTACGCTATTTTCACAGGCCATGTCGGCCATGTATCAGCAGGAAGTGCCGCAGTATGGCGCGCTGACGCAGCTGGTCAGCGCGGTTAATGAACGCACGCTGGAAGCGAATCCCGCGCTGAAAGATCGGCTGGCGGCGGCGGATGAGCTGGCGCGGCTGAGCGTTGAACGCCATGGCGCTATCCGGGTCGGGACGGCCGCCGAGCTCTCCCTGCTGCGGGAGATGTTTGCCGTGATGGGCATGGAGCCGGTGGGCTATTACGACCTCTCCCAGGCGGGCGTGCCGGTTCACTCCACGGCTTTCCGGCCCGTGAGCGAGGCTGCGCTGCGCCGCAATCCGTTTCGCGTTTTCACATCGCTGCTGCGTCCTGAACTGATTGACGATCCGGCGCTGCACGCCCGCGCGATGGCGATACTCGGCGCGCGTGATATCTTTACGCCCGGCTGCCGCAGGCTTATCCGGCGTCATCAGGAGCAGGGCGGCCTCAATGCCAGAGACGCAGCAGCGTTTGTCAGCGAGGCGCTGGAAACGTTCCGCTGGCATGCGCAGACCACGGTCGACAGCAAAACCTATCATGCGCTGAGCCAGCAGCACCGGCTGATCGCTGACGTTGTCTGCTTCCGCGGCTGCCACATCAACCATCTGACCCCGCGCACGCTGGATATCGATCGCGTGCAGGCGCTGATGCCGTCGCGCGGTATTGAGCCAAAAGTGCTGATTGAAGGCCCGCCGCGGCGCCAGGTTCCGATCCTGCTGCGGCAGACCAGCTTTAAAGCGCTGGAAGAGGCGGTACATTTCAGTGACGGTATGCCGGGCACGCACACGGCGCGCTTCGGCGAGATAGAGCAGCGCGGTGCGGCGCTGACCCCGGCCGGACGCGCCCTCTATGACCGGCTGCTGGCTGCCGCTGGCTCCGGCAGCGATAATGCGCAGCATCAGCAGCGCCTCAGTGAGGTATTTCGTGATTTCCCCGATGATGAAGAGACGCTGCGCGAGCAGCAGCTCGCCTGGTTCCGCTATCGTCTGACGGAGCGCGGTGAACAGCAGCCTCCGCGCGCCGGAGAGAGCGTGTCAGCCCTGCTGCAGGCCGGCCGGCTGCAGGCAGAACCTATCGTGTATGAAGATTTTCTGCCGGTCAGCGCGGCGGGCATATTTCAGTCTAATCTGGGTAATGCGGTAACAACGCGCGAGGCGGGTCACGCCAGTCAGGCAGCGTTTGAAGCGGCGCTGGGTGCGTCAGTACAGGATGAGATGGCGCTCTATGCGCAGATGCAGCAGCGCAGTCTGATTCGCTGCGGGATCCATGAGGGCTGACAGAGAGCCGGTCAGCGAAATCAGCGATGATTTCAGCAGCCGGCGATTTTTTATCATTATAATGGCAGACGCGTATGCGGATACGCTTCTGCTCAGCGGCGCCGTTCAGAACGGTTACGCTTTTTCCCCGATGTAAGCCTGGTATTCGATTAAATCCGCCCGTTCAGGATGAAACTCATCTGACCTGCCGGATTCAGCCCCGCCACAATAGACCAAACAGCCTGCCAACAGTAAGCCAAAATATTTGATGATCTCGTTCAGCGATCCGGGTCATGTTTCGGCATAATCTGCAAATGCTTTAAGAACATAGACATTTATCAGGTCGCTGCAAATAATGAGGCACGCTTTATCAGGGAACCCGATATGAAAAATGAACCGCGTCTGAGGATCAAGACAGCAGAAGGCGAGCTCAGCGGCCTGATGGATGATGACATCTATGTTTTCAAGGGGATACCTTATGCTGCGCCGCCGACAGGCGCGCTACGCTGGCGGCCGCCTCAGCCGGTTACCCCCTGGCAAACCGCACGCGACGCGACCGCGTGGGGAGCGGCAAGCTGGCAAAATCGCGAATATTGCATCGGCATCGGTGGCGGCGATCCGGGCACATTCAGTGAGGATTGCTTATATCTCAATATCTGGACCCCCGATCCTGAGCCTGGCGCACCGCTGCCGGTGATGGTCTGGCTGCACGGTGGTGGTTTCACCCTCGGTGCCGGCAGCCTGGAGCCTTATCAGGGTAAAGCGCTGGCCGCACAGGGCGTGGTGGTGGTCACCCTTAACTACCGGCTGGGCCACCTTGGTTTTTTCTCACATCCGGCGCTGGATGCGCAGTATAAGGCGGGCGCAACCGTCAATAACTTTGCGCTGCTCGACCAGATAGCCGCACTGCAGTGGATCCAGCGCAATATTCCCGCCTTTGGCGGTAACCGTCACAACATCACCTTATTTGGCGAATCGTCCGGCGCCCGCAGCGTGCTCTCTCTCTGCTGTTCACCGCTGGCAGAAGGGCTGTTTCACAAAGGCATCGTCCAGAGCAGCTACAGTCTGCCCGATCTGACGCAGCAGCAGGCGCGGCAGAAGGGAACAGAGGTCGCCGCCCATTTCGGACTGCCGGAGAACGCAACGGCAGAACAGCTGCGCGCGCTGCCCGGCGATGCATTCTGGTCACTGGCGCAGCCGCTGGCGCCGGGACCGGTGGCGATCAGCGGGGATGCCGTGCTGCCAAAGCCGATGCTCGACACCTTTATCGCCGGCCGGCAGCATCGCGTGCCGCTGCTGATTGGCAGCAACAGCGATGAAGCGAGCGTACTCAACTATTTTGGTGTCGACGCGCGCGGCGTGCTGCTGCAGATGCGCGAAAAGAACCGCTTCACCTATCGTTTGCTGAAATGGTTATACGACATTCATGATGATGCGCTGCTGGGACGCGCGGTGGCACGCGATATGGCATTTACCGTCATGCCGCTGCTGGTCGCGCAGTCGCAGTCCGGTACCGGCATGCCCGTCTGGCGCTACTGGTTTGACTATGTTTCTGAAAATGCACGCGATCTCTATCCGCACGGCGCCTGGCACGGTAATGAAATCCCCTATGTGTTTAACGCGCTGGAGACGCTGCCGCCGCCCGATAACCGGCCTTATACTGCCGCGGACAAAACTCTGGCGGCAGAGATAAGCGCATACTGGGTGGCGTTTGCCAGAGATGCCACTGAATTCAGCTATCGCCTGCGCGGCCGCAATGAAACGGAGTGGCCTGTCTGGCGCACCGGAGAGGATGTCACGCTCGCGTTTGGTGACCAGGGCCGTGCAGCTACCGTGTTAAAAAAGCGCTTTATGCGCCGCCGTTTGCGCCTGTTCCGGCTGATGATGCGCAGCCACGTGCAGCTGTGATCCCGGCAGCAGACTGGCGCACGATCGCGTTGTTACCCCCCTGTGCTGGCGCTTATTTAGCTTACAAAACGGTTACATTTTCCCTGCCTGCTGCCGATAACCGCAATATGCCCGATTTTATCGGGCGATAACGCGTATCAATCCAGGGGAACAGGTATGGGTATTTTTAAAAATTTTACGATTCGCGCGGTTTTACTGGCGCTGCTTGGGCTGTTTTGCCTGCTGTGGTGTGGCGTCGGTCTGTTCAGCGTTTATGCGCTGAATTCGCTGGGGAAAGGCAATGAGGTTGATCGCCAGCTGGTCAATCAGATGACGGTGCTGAGCAAAGGTAACGATCAATATTTTCGGGTAGTAACGCGTCTGTCGCGCGTGATGGAGAGCCGTACCGCCGGCGCGGCAATCAGCACAGAGGCCTTTGCCCCCGTTGAGCAGGCGCTCAGCAGCATGAAAGCGCAGCTGGATCAGTTTAAAGCGATGGCACCCGGCCCGATGGATCCGGCAACAGCGCAGAGCGTGATCAACAGCTGGCAGAAACTGCTGGATGAGGGCATTGCGCCGCAGGTCGCGCTGGCGCGTCAGGGCACGCCTGAAGCGTATAAAGCGCAGGCGACCGGCGTGACGCCGGCGCTGAGCCGTGCGTTTGGCGCTACTGCGGAAATCTTTAATCAGTCCGCGGGCAGTAAGCTGGATGCAACCCGGGTCACGGTAGACCGGCTGACAGGCATGACCAAAGTCATCATTGTGATGGCGGTGGCGGCAGGTCTGCTGATCCTGCTGTTTACGGACAGGTATCTGGTGAGCATGCTGGTCAGGCCGCTGGCGCGGATCCGCGAGCACTTTACGCTGATCGCGCAGGGCGATCTCAGCCAGCCAATGGAGGATGCAGGCCGAAACTGCGTGGGCAAACTGATACCGCTGCTGCGCGCCATGCAGGAGAGCCTGCGTGATGCCGTCAGCGCTATCCGCAGCGGGACAGATAATATCTACCGCGGCGCGTCGGAAATCTCCGCCGGCAACAATGACCTCTCTTCACGCACCGAAGAGCAGGCGGCCGCGCTGGAACAGACCGCGGCCAGCATGGAGCAACTCACCGCGACGGTAAAACTCAACGCCGATAACGCCCGTCAGGCCAGCGCGCTGGCAGAGACCGCGACCGGAACCGCGCAGCAGGGCGGTCAGCTGGTAGGCGAAGTGGTTGCCACGATGCAGGGCATTTCCGGCAGCTCGAAGAAGATTGCTGAGATTACCAGCGTCATTAACAGCATCGCTTTCCAGACCAATATTCTGGCGCTCAATGCCGCCGTTGAAGCGGCGCGTGCCGGTGAGCAGGGGCGCGGCTTTGCCGTGGTGGCCAGCGAGGTGCGCAATCTGGCACAGCGCAGCGCCGGAGCCGCAAAAGAGATTGCCAGCCTGATTGCCGACTCGGTGGAGCGGGTGGACAAAGGCTCCGTGCTGGTGAGCAGCGCCGGCACCACGATGGATCAGATCCTGACGTCCGTGCAGGATGTCAGCGAAATTATGAAGCAGATCGCCGCAGCCTCCGAAGAGCAGAGCAAAGGGATCTCGCAGGTTGGCACCGCGGTCACGGAGATGGACAGCGTGACGCAGCAGAACGCCTCGCTGGTTGAGCAGGTCTCTGCGGCGGCGAGCGCGCTGGAGCGGCAGACGGAAGCGCTGCAGCTCTCCGTCGCGCGTTTCCGCCTCTCTGCCACCGCGCCGGTTCATCATGCGCCGCCGGTTTCCGCTGCTCCGCTGCGTCGTCCGGCGCTGGCTGGCGCTGCCCCGGCGGGGAAACCCGCAGCCAGTGAGGAGTGGGTCGCTTTTTAAGAGCTGCTGAGCCACGACACCAGCTCAGCGAGCAGCGGCGGGGCGCGCGTATCCTGACGCTGCAGTAAACTGTACGCCGCCCCGGTTGCCACGCTGCCGGGGAACGGCGTCACCAGACGCTGCGCCCGCAGATCGTTTTCAATCAGCGTGATATCCGCCACCGTAATACCAAACCCCTGTATTGCCGCACTGATCGCGAGATCCATCGTGGCAAAATGCTGATTACGCTGCATCACCAGCTCAATCCGCTGCTGCTGCAGCCAGTGCTGCCAGTCACGCCGGTCTGGCGTCGGATGCAGAAACGTCAGCGCGCTCATCTCTTCAATTCGCTGCGGGATCGCCATCCCGGCGGCCAGCACCGGCGTCAGACGCTCATCAAACAGCCGCAGCGCATCGGGTGGCGGCAGACCATAAACAATCGCCGCATCAAACTCCTCCAGCTGCGAGAGATGCTCCTGGGTCGTGGTCAGCGCGACATGCGTTGCCGGGTAGCGCTGTTCAAACGCAATCAGGCGCGGGAGCAGCCAGCGCATAATACAGCTGGGCGCTTTCAGCCGCAGCGTCTGCGACGGCTGGCGCGCCCGTTCCGTTACCGCCAGCAGCTGCTGATAGCTCTGCTGCAGCTCCGGCAGCAGCGCCGCGCCGCGTTCAGTCAGCCGCAGGCCACGCGCATGGCGCTGAAACAGCGCAAAGCCCAGCCAGTTTTCCAGCGTGGCAATTTTGCGGCTTACCGCACTCTGCGTCAGGCACAGCTCGCGCGCCGCATGCGTCAGATTAAGACAGCGCGCCGTTACCAGAAACGCGTTAATCGCCGCCAGGGGAGGGGCAGAACAGGCCATAACATCCTCAGCTATGCAATTTTCTCATGGCTATTATGACGACAATTCGCTTGTCGTCTCAAGGCGCTATGCGTTGAATAGCGTTCTGATCCCTCAATCTTACTCTGCCAGTCAGCGAGGCCGCAGCAATGAGCATCACCACGCCAGTTTCTCTCTGTTCAAAACAGCCCGATGTGGGCACCACGATCTTCAGCGTGATCGGTCAGCTCTCGGCCCGCCATCAGGCGATTAACCTGTCGCAGGGCGCGCCCAATTTTCCCTGCGATCCGCTGCTGGTGGAGCTGGTGGCGCAGGCGATGCGCGATGGCCAGAATCAGTACGCGCCGATGACCGGCCTGCCGGCGCTGAAAAACGCGCTGGCGGAAAAAGTGCACACGCTTTATGGCCAGCATTATGATGCTGACAGCGAAGTGCTGATCACCGGCAGCGCCAGCCAGGGACTCTATATGGCGATTTCAGCTCTGGTGCATGCAGGCGATGAAGTGATTTTTTTTGAGCCAGCCTTCGACAGCTATGCGCCGGTGGTGCGCCTGCAGGGCGCCACGCCGGTAGGGATCAAGCTGCAGCAGCCCGATTTTGCCATTAACTGGGATGAGGTGCGCGCCCGTCTCTCACCGCGTACCCGCATGATCATCATTAACACGCCGCATAACCCGACCGGACAGGTGCTGACGCCGGCAGACCTGAGCGCGCTGGCGCAGCTGACGCGCAACACCGATATTATTGTGCTGTCAGATGAGGTGTATGAGCATATTCTGTTTGATGGCCGTCAGCATTGCGGTATGGCGATCCATCCGGAACTGGCGCAGCGCAGCGTTATCGTCTCGTCGTTTGGCAAAACCTTTCACGTCACCGGCTGGCGGGTTGGCTACGCGCTGGCACCGGCTGCGATCATGGCAGAAATCGTCAAGATCCATCAGTTCATGATGTACGCGGCAGACACGCCGATGCAGGCGGGGTTTGCCCGCTATCTTGCGCAGCCGGAGCACTATCTGCAGCTCGCTGCGCTCTATCAGGCAAAGCGCGACCGGCTGGCCACGCTGCTGCAGGCGTCACCGTTCAGGCTGCTGCCCGCCAGTGGCTCCTTTTTTATGCTGGCGAGCTTTCGCGATTTCAGTGACGAGAGCGACAGCGAAATGGTAAAACGTCTTATCGTTGATTACGGCGTGGCGACCATTCCGCTCTCAGCGTTTTATTCAGATGGCACCGATAACCGATTAATCCGTCTTTCGTTTGCAAAAGATGACGCCACACTTAAGGCGGGCGCAGCTGCGCTCTGCCGGGTTACAGGGTAAAAGAGGACATATAATGAAAAAACTGAACGCGCTGTTTATTGCACTGGGCATGATCGCATCGGCACAGACGCTGGCGCAGACCAGCCTGCGCTATGGCGTGGAGTCACAATACCCGCCGTTTGAGAGCCGCAACGCGCACGGCGAGCTGGAAGGCTTTGATATTGAGCTGGGTAACGCCATCTGTAAAACCGGCAACTTTACTTGCAGCTGGGTGGAGAGCAGCTTCGATGCGCTGATCCCGGCGCTGCAGGCGAAAAAGTTTGATGCGATTAACTCCGCGATGAACATCACCGAGGCGCGGGCAAAAAGCATCGATTTCACCAAGCCGATTTACCGTATTCCCAGCATGCTGATTGTGAAAGCGGGCGAGAAGCTGCAGCCTTCAGCAGACGCGCTGAAAGGCAAATCGGTCGGCGTGCTGCAGGGCTCTATTCAGGAGACCTTTGCGAAGAAACACTGGGAGCCTCAGGGCGTGACGGTAACGTCCTATCAGGATCAGAATCAGGTCTATAACGATATGGTCGCCGGTCGTCTGGACGGCACGCTGGTGATGTCGGCGGCCGGGCAGTCCGGCTTCCTGGACAAGCCGCAGGGGAAAGGTTTTGCCTTTGCCGGCGGGCCGGTTGAGGATGACGCCATCCTGGGCACCGGTATCGGTTATGGACTGCGCAAGGGCGACAGCCAGCTGAAAACGGCGCTGGATGAAGCTATCAGCAAGGTTCAGGCGGACGGCACCGTGACCCGGCTGGCAGCCAAATATTTTCCGGGCATCGACGTGACCGCCAGCAAACAGCCCTGATAAAGAGCGGGCAGGCGCAATGCCTGCCCTCTGTCAGGCCGGTCTGGCAGCCAGCGCGCAGAGCGCTTCAGCAACCTGATACGACTTCACAAACGACGGGATCGGCAGAAACTCAAAGCGCGAATGAAAATTGTGCGCGCCGGTAAAAAAGTTAGGCGTCAGCAGACCTTTCGCTGACAACGCAGAACCATCGGTGCCACCGCGCATCGGGATTACTTTCGGCGTCACGCCAGCCTGCGCCAGCGCGGCAAACAGCAGATCAATGGCGCGGCGATCTTCACCAATCGCATTGCTGATATTGCTGTAAACGTCGCCGATTGTCAGCGCCACCTTGCCGGTGGGATAGCGGGCGGCAATCTGTTCGGCAACCGTTGCCAGTTGCTGTTTCTTCGCGGCAAAACCCTGCAGATCGAAATCACGAATGGAGGCTTTCAGCACCGCCTGACTGGCGTTCGCCTGCATCTCGTTAAACCAGATATAGCCTTCGCGGCCCTCGGTCTGTTCCGGCGTCGCCTGACGGTCAAAACTGCTGATAAAATCATGCGCCATCAGCAGCGGATTGACCAGCACCCCTTTCCCTGACATCGGATGCGCCGGCACGCCGCTAAACACCAGCTCAGCGCTGGCGCCGTTAAAGCATTCATAGACCACCTCTCCCAGCTCACAGCAGTCGATGGTCCAGGCGAAATCGACGTTAAAGCGCCGCTCAAGATCCAGCGCTTTGGCACCGCGCAGCCCAATCTCTTCGTCCGGCACAAACGCGACCACGACGTCGCCATGCGCACCCTGCAGATTCGCCATGAGCGTCATTACTACGCTGACCGCAGCTTTGTTATCCGCACCCAGCACGCTGGTGCCGTCGCTGAAAATAATCTCCTGACCGCGGTAAGGCAGGATCTCCGGATGTTCCGCCACGCGCAGCCAGATTTGCTGCTCAGCATTAAGACAGAGGTCGTCGCCGGTAAAGGTCAGCGTCTGCGGATGGATATCGGGCGAGAGGCCAACGTCCACGGTATCGATATGGGTAATAAAACCGATACGGGGTGCGCCAGGCGTGTTGCCGGGCTTAACGGCGGTTACGGTAGCGTGCTGGTCAATCTCGACCTGCTGCAGCCCCAGGTCGCGCAGCTCCTGTGCCAGCAGCGCAGCCATCTCATGCTGAGAGGGCGTACTGGGCAGGGTGGTGGACTTTGCATCACTCTGGCTGGAGACCGCCAGATAACGATAAAACCGCCGGGTCAGTTCCCGGGCAAGCTGGTCTGTCATCACAATTCCTTATCAGTAAGGGGCCGCAGGTGATACGCCTGGCGGTGAAAACATGTTATCAATGAAATAAATAGCGATGCAGACCAACATAAGTCAATAAAAAGCGAGAAACAGTATGAAAATGATGATGAGCAAACTGGCGCTAAGCCTGCTGGGCGTGGCTGTGGCGGGCAGCGTATCCGCGAAGACGCTGGTTTACTGTTCCGAAGGCTCCCCGGAAAACTTTAACCCGCAGCTTTACACCTCCGGCACCAGCGTGGATGCCAGCGCCGTACCGCTGTTTGACCGGCTGGTGGATTTCCGTCCCGGCACGACCGATTTACAGCCTGCGCTGGCAGAACGCTGGGAGATCAGCCCCGATGGCAGGGTTTACACCTTCCATCTGCGCAAAGGCGTGAAATTCCACAGCAATAAACTCTTCACGCCGGGACGCGACTTCAATGCGGATGACGTGATTTTTTCTTTTATGCGGCAGATGGATGCAAAAAATCCCTATCACACTGTATCCGGCGGCAACTACGCGAACTTTGAGAGCCTGGAGCTGGCAAAACTTATCACCGCTATTGACCGGGTAGACGATTACACCGTGCGTATCACGCTGGCGCACCCGGAAGCGCCTTTTCTCGCCGATCTGGCGTGGTATTTCGCCTCCATTCATTCCGCCGAATATGCGGACAAAATGCTGAAGGCGGGCACGCCGGAAAAGGTTGATATGCAGCCGATTGGCACCGGCCCGTTTGAGCTGGTGCAGTATCAGAAAGACTCGCGCATTCTGTATAAGGCGTTCCCGGCTTACTGGCAGGGCAAAGCAAAACTGGATCGGCTGATATTCTCAATCACGCCGGACGCCTCGGTGCGACTGGCGAAGCTGGAGAAAAATGAGTGCCAGGTTATGCCATTCCCGAATCCGGCCGATCTCGACAAGATGCGCAACAATCCCGATCTGACGCTGGAGCAGAAGTCGGGCCTGAACACTGGTTTTCTCTCGTTTAACACCACCAAAGCGCCGCTGGATAATGTGAAGGTGCGCCAGGCGCTGGCGATGGCCATCAATAAACAGGCGATTATTGACGCCATCTTCAAAGGCACCGGCACGGTAGCGAAAAACATTCTGCCGCCGGGCGTCTGGAGCGCAGATCAGCAGCTGAAAGATTACGCCTGGGATCCGCAACAGGCCAAAGCGCTGCTGCAGGAGGCGGGCATTAAACCCGGTACCGAAATTGCACTCTGGGCGATGCCGGTGCAGCGCCCCTATAATCCCAACGCGCGCCGGATGGCTGAGATGATTCAGGCGGACTGGGCGCAGGTGGGCATTAAAGCCAGCATCGTCAGCTATGAGTGGGGCGAATACCTTAAGCGGGTCAAGGCCGGCGAACATCAGGCGGCGCTGATGGGCTGGACCACCGCCACCGGCGATCCGGATAACTTCTTTGGTCCGCTCTACAGCTGCACGTCAGCGAATGGTGGCTCCAACTCGTCAAAGTGGTGCTATCAGCCGTTTGAGAAAATCATTACCGCCGCGCGCGCCGAGCAGGATCATGATCGGCGCGTTGCGCTCTATCAGGAAGCGCAGCAGATGATGCATGACCAGATGCCAGCGGTCATGATTGCACACTCCACTATTTTTGAACCGGTGCGCAAGTCGGTCAGCGGCTATCAGGTCGATCCGTTTGGCAAGCACAACTTCTATCCGGTCGATATTAAGCAGTAAGCGCAGGATCGTCTGCGCTCAGCTGCTGCTGCAGGAACGCGAGGAACAAGGTCAGGGCGGCGCTGCGGGGCCGCCCTGACTGCGCCTGCAGCTGGAGCGTACGCTGACTGAGCTGTTCGATATTAATGCTCCGCAGGGCAAGCTGATGCCGTCCGGTCTGGCCGCGTACGGTAAAGGCGCTGCAGATGGTCACCGCCTGCGGCGTCTGCAGCAGAAAGTTAAACAGCGCCGAGAAGTTGTCGCAGGTTAACACCGGCTCAATCAGCTGGCCGCTCATGTGGCTCGCCAGTTCAAACAGCTGGCGCACGGTCGTATTTTGCTGCGGCAGCGCCAGCGGATAGTGGCTGAGCTGCGCCAGCGTAATAGCGGACGCTGCGGCCAGCGGGTGCTGCTGCTGCATCAGGAGCAACACCGGCGCAGGCCAGGAGCCGATAACCTCCACTCCCTGTTCAGCACGCAGGCTGAACTGCAGCGCAATATCGCACGCGCCCTGACGCAGCTGCTCTGCCACACCCTGTGCGTCTGCCACCTGTACCTCAAACAGCGTGGCCGGGTGGTCAGCGCGAAAAGCGGCGATCAGCGCTGGCAGCAGGCTGAACGCCAGACCATCGGTGCACGCCACGCGGATCAGCGTGCGGCGCATCGCACGTAATCCGTTGATTTCCGCCAGTGCATACGCCATATCGAGCTGCGTTTTTCGCGCGTGATGCGCAAAGATTTCCCCCGCCTCCGTCAGCACCATCCCGCGCGCGTGGCGCTGAAACAGCGGCGTGCCAACCTGCGTCTCCAGCCGCTGTATCTGACGACTGATAGCGGAAACGGCCACGTAGAGCTGCGCGCTGGCCGCGCTGAGCGAACCTTCCCGGGCAACTACCAGAAAATAGCGAAGTTCAGTGCTTAACATCGACGTGCCTCATGATAGTGCATGCCTCAGAAACGGGCAGGGAAGCTTTGCTGTAAAAGCAAAGCATACTCGATAAATTGATCATTGTGGCAAAGCAGTGATTTCGTAACTATGTCAGCACAATAACGCAAAAAGAGATGCAAACATGACACGAGATCGGGCGATATCAGCCGCGCTGCGCTACTTCGACAGCGGTGAGTTTCAGCAGCTGCTGGCGAGACGCGTGGCGCTGCGCACGGAGAGTCAGCGGCCGGATCGTGCGCCGCAGCTGGCGCATTACCTGCGCGAGGAGATTGGCCCGCAGCTGAGCGCGCTCGGTTTTGAGCTGCACTTTATTGCCAACCCGCTGGCGGATAAGCCGCCGTTCCTGGTTGCCATCCGTATGGAGGCGGCGACGCTGCCCACGCTGCTGAGCTATGGTCACGGCGATGTGGTCTTTGGTGACGATGAAAACTGGCGCGCCGATCTGGATCCGTGGCAGCTGACGGCAGAGGGCGATCGCTGGTATGCGCGCGGCAGCGCGGATAATAAAGGCCAGCACTGCATTAATCTGGCGGCGCTGGAGCAGGTCTGGCACGCGCGGGGCGGCCGGCTCGGCTTTAACTGCAAGCTGCTGTTTGAAATGGGTGAGGAGATCAGCTCGCCGGGCTTGGCGGAACTCTGCCGGGAACAGGCGGCGCTGCTGAAAGCGGATCTCTTTATCGCGTCAGACGGACCGCGCGTCAGCGCCCCCCGTCCGACGCTGTTTCTCGGCTCACGCGGCGCGGTGAATTTTCGTCTTACCATCAACGCGCGCGACAACGCCTGTCACTCCGGTAACTGGGGCGGCCTGTTGAGTAATCCCGGTACCCGGCTGGCCCATGCCATCGCAGCCCTGATAAGCGCCCGCGGTGAGCTACAGGTCACCGCGCTGAAGCCTGATTCGCTGACACCAGAAGTGCGTGCGATCCTGAGCAGCATCCGTGTGGGCGGCATGCCGGGCGATCCTGCGCTTGCCTGCGACTGGGGGGAGCCGGGGCTGACGCCTGCCGAGCGCCTTTATGGCTGGAACACGCTGGAAGTGCTGACCTTTACCACCGGTAACCCGGCTCGCCCGATGAATGCTATCCCCGCCAGCGCCACGGCGGTATGTCAGCTGCGCTTCGTAGTGGGAACCGACTGGCAGCGGCTGGGCGAGCACGTCGCCGCTCACCTTGCCGCCGCAGGCTTTACCGACGTTGAGGTTGAGGTGCTGCACGGATCGCCGGCGACGCGTTTTGATCCGACCGATCCGCTGGTGGAGTGGGTCATGCATACCATGACGGCGCTGTGTGAGCAGCCTCCGGCGCTGCTGCCGAACCTGGGCGGATCGCTGCCAAATGATGTGTTTGCGGACATTCTGGGATTACCGACGCTCTGGGTGCCGCACTCCTATCCGGCCTGCGGGCAGCATGGCGTCAATGAGCATCTGCTGACGCCGGTGGCGCGCGAAGGGCTGCAGATCATGACCGCGCTGCTGTGGGATCTGGGCGAGCGGGGTGACGCGCTTATTGCACAGCATCGTGCCAGAGCAGGAGGTGCACAATGAGCAGCCTGAACCCGACCGTCACGCTCGCGGGGAGTAAACCTTCGCTGCATAAAACGCTGTTTGCCACCTGCATCGGCAACGCCCTGGAGTGGTTTGATATTGCGGTATATGGCTTTTTTGCCAGCTATATTGCCCACGCGTTTTTCCCGGTCAGCGATCCGGCAGTCTCGCTGCTGCTGACCTTTGGCAGTTTTGGCGTCTCGTTTCTGATCCGCCCGCTGGGGGCAATCGTGCTGGGTAACTACGCCGATCGCCACGGACGCAAGCGGGCGCTGCTGCTCTCAATCAATCTGATGATGCTGGGCGGGGCGATCATCACTTTTATGCCGGGCTATGCGCACATCGGGCTGCTGGCGCCGCTGCTGATTCTGGTGGCGCGGCTGATTCAGGGATTTTCAGCCGGCGGCGAGTTTGGCAGCTCGACGGCCTTTCTGGTGGAGCACTATCCCGAGCGCAAAGCCTTTATCGCCAGCTGGCAGTTCGCGACCCAGGGAGCCAGTACGCTGATGGCCTCTGCGTTTGGACTGGGGCTGACGCAGCTGCTGAGCGAAAGTGAAATGCAGGCGTGGGGCTGGCGCATTCCGTTTGCCTTTGGGCTGCTGATTGGTCCGCTGGGTCTCTATATCCGCCGCCATGTGCACGAACCCGCAAGCTTTGCCGACCGCCCGCCGGAGCCCGCGCCGCTGAAGCGCCTGTTCGGGCGCCAGAAGCAGCTGATGCTGCTGGCGATTGGCCTGATGGTGATCTCGACGGCGGTTAACTACATGCTGAACTATGTGCCAACCTGGGCGACCAAAAATCTGCACCTTTCAGGCAGCGCGGCCTTTACCGCTACGCTGCTGGGCGGGGTGATCCTGACGCTGGTGACGCCGCTGATGGGCCTGTGGGCGGAGCGCGTTGGCCGCGCACCGCTGATGTGGGGATCGCTGATACTGTTAATGGTTACCATCTGGCCGGCGTTCCGGCTGTTAGCGAACCATACCACGCCGGTGACGCTGATTCTGCTGGTCTGCTGGATGGCGCTGCTGAAGTCGGTCTACTTCTCCGTGGTGCCATCAGTGATGGCCGATCTCTTTCCGATGGGCACGCGCGCCAGCGGCATGGCGATCAGCTATAACGTCGCCGTTACCCTCTTTGGCGGCTTCGCGCCCCTGATTTGCACGCTGCTGATTAGCTGGACGGGAAGCAGCCTGGCACCGGGCTATTATCTGATGGCGATGTCGCTGCTGAGCGGTGCGGCGTTGCTCTTTAGCCAGAAGCATATCCGTTAAGGCGCTGACGCCGGCTGCTGCAGCCGCAGCGGTGCCGCTTTACGACCCCGGCACCGCTGCGCCGCTGGCGATGAACCAGGCCAGAAACGTTACGCCGGCAACAATAATGGCAATGGGAAACAGCAAACCAATCTTCATAGCAATCCTTATTAAGCGAGCCTGAGCAGCGCGCGATGCGTTTTCATCATGCTGAACAGTTCAAACTGCGTGGCATCCGCGATCTGCCGCAGGCGATCGCCTTTATGGTAGTCGATGTGCTGAATCTGCCCGAGCTGACGCCACACCACAATAGCGGAGGCGAGCAGCGCACAGTTCTCTTCGCTCTGCAGGCACTCAACCGTTGCGTAGCGGGTTTCATCCAGCGTATTGATAAAAACGCTCAGCGCAGCGGCTGGCACAATCGCCCGGATATCCTCAAGCATGACGTGGCTGACGGCGCGCGACAGAATCAGCGTTACTCGTTTACTGTTCATAACGGTCCCTGCGGAGAGAGTCTGTGCGATTATAAAGGGCAAAACGGAGAGGATGCGAGGCGTAATACAAAAAGCGGGATCCGGCAGCGTGCATCCCTGCAGCTGCCGGTCGGTCAGTCAGCCATTAGAGCGTAACTGCGGATAGCGGCGGAAAATCGCCACGCACCAGAACAGCGAGAAAAGCCCTATCAGCGCCCCGACGTTGCCCACGTCTGAGAGCTGCAGATGCTGGCTGACCTGGCTGCCGAGCAGTGCGCCCGCTCCGATACCGATATTATAAATACCGGAGAAGAGCGACATCGCCACATCGGTGGCATCCGGAGCCAGTGACAGCACGCGAACCTGCATCGCCAGGCCAATCATCATCATCGCCATGCCCCAGATAATACAGAGGGTGATAATGGCGGTCGGGCGCACCGCTGCAAAAATCAGCAGTCCCATACAGAGCGTAATCAGCGCAATAGCAGCGATTAACAGCGCAGACGGGAAACGGTTACCCAGCGTACTGAACAGAATGCTGCCGAGAATGCCCGCAGAGCCGAACAGTAGCAGCAGCAGGGTGGTAAAATTGGCATCCGCGTTCGCCACCACCTGCATAAAGGGCTCAATATAGCTATAAGCGGTGTAGTGCGCCGTGACCACCAGCGTCACCAGCAGATACATCGTCACCAGCGCCGGACGGCGGAACAGCATCGGCACGCTGCTGAGTGAGCCGGTATGCTCGCTTGGCAGACGCGGTAATACGCGCACCAGCAGGATCATCAGCACCAGCGCCGAGAGGCCAATCATACCAAACGTGGTGCGCCAGCCGAGATACTGCCCGATTACGCGCCCGATAGGCACCCCCAGAACCATGGCCAGTGCGGTTCCGGTGGCAAGCATACTCAGCGCCTGCGTTTTCTTACCCGCCGGTGCCACGCGAATAGCCAGCGAGGCAGTAATCGACCAGAACACGGCGTGTGAGAGTGCAATCCCGATACGCGACACCACCAGTGAGCGGAAGTCCCAGGCAAACGCTGAGAGCACGTGGCTGCCGGTAAAGAGAATAAACAGCACCGCCAGCAGCAGACGCCGCTCAACGTTGCGCGTCAGCAGCATCAGCGGCAGCGACAGCAGCGCCACCACCCAGGCATAAATAGTGAGCATGATCCCCACATCTGCCGTTTTCATCGTAAAGCTTGCTGCAATATCAGAAAGCAGGCCGACCGGGACAAATTCAGTGGTATTAAAGACAAACGCCGCAATGGCCAGCAGGACAACGCGTAGCCAGGCTGTTTTACGGGAAACGGTAGAAGTTTGCATGAAATTCAAATTAGTCAGACAGCAGGTTAACGGGAGCAGAGACGCCTCAAAGGTGATCTGCGTCACAAATTACCTCTATTGTGGCTGATGAACCGGCAGATGGAAACCTGCTAAGAGTTTTTTATTCCTCTGTTTATTACCGGCATCAGCTGCTGTCTGGGAAAAGCGCGGGATTCAGGGCTGACAGAGTGGCGACCTGACCCTTTTTATAATAGTGTGACTTCAGACCAGGATTATCAGAGTCACACCATATGTTTCAGGGCCACGCTATTGCAGGGGGTCAGGTTTTTTTTTACGCCCACCGGGCAGCAGTGCTCACAGCCCATAGCGCCCGGATAGAATTTACGCGCCTGCTGGATCGCCGCGTTCGCAGCATAAAAGGTGCCAAGAAAGCGTCGTGCCGCGTCGGCAGGCAGGAACGGGCAGCCTTTAGCGTGCACCACATGATTATTGTTATACCCGGCATGTTTATCAACATAGTAAAAAAGCGCCATTAACCACCTCATTGCTGAAAAAAAAAACGTCTGACTATTATTGGAATAGAAAAGATTATAACGATGAATTGCAGTTTTGTTTCAGGTGGACCTGGGGAAAGGTGGCGAAAGCGGAGCGTCGGGGCGCTCCGCCTGGCTAAAAGCGCGGGTCAGAGGCGGCGGCGCAGCAGCAGAAAACCGGTGAGCAGTGCCAGCAGCAGCAGCAGCGTAATAAACAACGTGACGCCCGGCCAGCCGTAACTATGCCAGAACAGGCCGCCCGCCGTACCGGCCAGGCTGGATCCGGCATAGTAGCTGAAGAGATAGAGCGAAGAGGCCTGGCCCCGGGCGCGCCGGGCGCGCGTTCCCACCCAGCCGCTGGCAACGGCATGGGCGGCAAAAAAACCGGCGGTAAAGAGCAGCATGCCGGGAACGATCAGCCACAGGGTGGTGGCCAGCGTCAGCAGCAGTCCGGCCAGCATAATAGCGATAGCGCTCAGCATCACCGGCGCGCGCCCAAAGCGGCCGGTCAGGGCACCCGCTTTTGGCGAACTCCATGAGCCGGTAAGATAGACCAGCGACAGTAATCCTACTGTCGCCTGGCTGAGCGTCCACGGCGCACTCATCAGCCTATAGCCAATATAGTTAAACAGGGTGACAAACGCGCCCATCAGCAGAAAGGCTTCGGCAAACAGCAGCGGCAGCCCGCTATCGCGCCAGTGCAGGCGGAAGTTGATCAGCAGATGGCGCGGGCGGAGCGAGGCGGGGCGGAAGTGACGCGAGGCGGGCAGGATTTTCCAGAACATCAGCGCCGCCGCCAGCGAGCAGCAGCCGGTGACGCCAATGGCGATGCGCCAGGAAAAGAGATCGGTGATCACCCCGGTGAGCAGACGGCCGCTCATGCCGCCAATAGAGTTACCGCTGATATAGAGTCCCATCGAAAAAGCCACCACCCGGGGATGCATCTCTTCGCTCAGATAGGTCATGCCGACGGCGGCCACGCCGCTGAGCGACAGGCCGATCAGCGCACGCATTAGCAGAATGGCGTGCCAGCTCTGCATCATCGCCGACAGCAGCGTACACAGCGCCCCCAGCATCAGCGCCGTTACCATCACCGGTTTACGGCCAATAGCGTCAGAAAGCGGACCGGTAACCAGCAGCCCCAGCGCCATCAATCCGGTAGAGAGCGAGAGCGAGATGCTGCTTTGCGCCGGCGTAATGCCAAACTGCTGCGACAGCACCGGCAGAATAGGCTGAACGCAGTAGAGCAGAGCAAAAGTGGCAAGGCCGGCAGAAAACAGCGCCAGCGTCACCGGCAGGAACTGCGGTGAGCCGCGCCCGATGCGGGACGGGGTGGCGTCAGCAGTGACGTCGATAGGGTTGCGCCATATCAGCGAGGTAAGGCGGCTCACAGGATATCCTTAATGAGAGAGAGTGACTTACTGTAGAAAGGCGTTAATGAGATGTACAATATATTAATCATCTCAACTGATATGTTAAAAATATGGCTATCGAGTTGCGTCACCTGCGCTATTTCATTGCTGTCGCTGAGGAGCTGCATTTTGGCCGCGCGGCGCGGCGCCTCAATATTTCTCAGCCGCCGCTCAGCCAGCAGATCCAGCAGCTGGAGCAGAGCATTCAGGCCCGGCTGCTGGTGCGTACCAATCGCAGCGTACAGCTGACGCCGGCCGGTGCCGCTTTTCTGCAGGATGCGCGCGCTATTCTGCTGCAGGTAAGCCAGAGCGCTGAGCGGGCGGCACGCATTCATCAGGGGCAGCAGGGCGAACTGCGCATCGGTTTTACCTCATCAGCCCCGTTTACCGGACTGGTTTCCGATGCGCTGTTTCGTTTTCGCCAGCGCTGGCCGGAAGTGCATATTCATATGCAGGAGCACAACACCCGCCAGCAGCTGACGCCACTGCTTGATGGCCAGCTCGATCTGGGTGTGATGCGCAATACGCCGCTGCCGCCAGATCTGCGTTACCAGCTGCTGCTGCGGGAGCCGCTGTACGCGGTGATGCACCGCGATCATCCGCTGGCGCAGCACCGCAGCCTCTCCGTTCGCGCCCTGACCGGGGAGCCATTTATCTTCTTTGACGCGCAGAGCGGTACGGCGCTCTACGGCGACATTCTGGCCCTGCTGCATCGCTATCACGTCAGCCCGGTTATCACGCAGGAGGCGGGCGAGGCGATGACGATTCTGGGACTGGTGGCGACCGGGCTGGGGATCTCGGTATTGCCCGCTGCGTTTGCCCGGGCACGGCTGGCCGACCTGATCTGGATCCCGCTGGAGGAGCAGGATGCGCGCTCAGAAGTCTGGCTCGTCTGGTCAGCGCTGCGGGAACCCACCGCCCAGATGCGCAACATGCAGGCGCTGATGCTGGAAAACGCTGAAATCTGACGCAATCCGGGCAGACAGAGCCGATCAATCTGTGCGACCAGTCACATTTTCAGCCAAATAGTTAACGCTCTCCGGCAAAGTGCCTCACCATAGCGAATGTTTATTTAGAAGCGCGAAAATATCCGGGAGCAGGGTGTGAATCGGGAGAGTCAGCCTGGTCATATTGACCACATCAAACAGACTAACGCAGGCGTAGTCTACCGTCTGATTGACCAGCATGGGCCGATATCACGTATTGAACTCTCCAGGCGGGCGCAGCTGGCACCCGCCAGCATCACTAAAATTGTACGCGAAATGCTCGATGCGCATCTGGTGCAGGAAACGGAGTTTCAGGAGCCTGGCAGCCGCGGTCGTCCGGCAATTGGTCTCGTGCTCGATACGCTGGCGTGGCACTATCTGGCGATACGTATCCAGCCCGGCGCAATCACGCTGACGCTGCGCGATTTAAGCAGTCGCGCCCTGGAAGAGGATCGCCTGCCGCTGCCCCTGACGTCTGACGTGCCGCTGCTGCAGAATCTGCAGACGCTGGTGGATGCGTTCTTTATCCGGCATCAGCAGCGGCTTGAGCGTCTGACAGCTATCGCTATCACCACCCCTGGTCTTATCAACGCCGCCTCCGGCGTGGTTCATCGCATGCCGGGCTATGATGTAGAGGATATGCCGCTGGGCGAAACGCTGGCGCAGCGCTCCGGCCTGCCGGTGTTTGTGCAGCATGACATCTCAGCGTGGACGCTGGCAGAGGCGCAGTCTGGCGCGTCGCGCGGCGCGCAGGATGTTATTCAGATTGTGATCGATGAGACCGTAGGCGCCGGCGTCATCAGTGGCGGTCAGCTGCTGCATAAAAGCGGCCGTGCGCTGGTGGAGATAGGGCATACCCAGATCGATCCCTGGGGCCAGCAGTGCTATTGCGGTAATCACGGCTGCCTGGAGACCGTGGCCAGCACCGCCAGTCTGCTGCAGCTGGCGCAGCAGCGGCTGGCGCTGCAGCCTGACAGCCAGCTGCATCAGCAGCCGCTGACGCTGGAAAACCTCTGCCGCGCTGCGCAGCAGGGTGACCGGCTGGCGCACGATGCAATTGCCGGCGTGGGGCATCACGTCGGGCGTATGCTGGCGATGATGGTGAATATTTTCAACCCGCAAAAAATTCTTATCGGTTCGCCGCTCAATCAGGCTGCAGACGTACTTTTTCCCGCCATAAACAGCACTATCCGGCAGCAGGCACTGCCCGCTTACAGCCGCGATCTGGAGCTGGTGCCTGCGTTGATGCGCGATCCCGGTACGCTGGGGGCGGCAGCGCTGATCAAAGACGCCCTCTATAACGGTCATCTGCTGATTAAACTGCTGCAGGGATAACTCCAGCCCGCCTTAAGTTTGCGCTAACGCAAGCATCGGGCGGCGTCAATTACCTACACTGCCTTCTTCGCAGGCTATCCATGCTGCTTACTGGAAGGAGTGGAACAGGTGAAAACGCTATTTGTCACAGGTACCGATACCGGAGCAGGAAAAACAGTGGTTGCATGCGCGCTGCTGCAATTGCTGGCACAGGCAAACATCTGCGCCGCAGGTTTTAAACCTGTGGCAAAAGAGGCGCGCGCCACGCCGGAAGGATTGCGCAACCGCGATGCAGAACTGCTGCAGCAGGCGTCAGGGCTGACGCTCAGCTATCCGGCGGTGAATCCGGTTATTCTGACCGGCGATACGTCCGGACTAGGGGCCCGGCAGCATATCGACTACGCGCTGCTGGATCGTCATCTGGCCGATCTGCAGGCGCAGGCGGAATATGTGATTGTGGAGGGCACAGGCGGCTGGCGCAGCCTGATAAACGATCGGCAGCTGCTCGCCGGCTGGGTACAGCAGCAGCAGCTGCCGGTCGTGCTGGTCGTGGGGATAAAAACGGGGTGTATTAATCATGCGCTGCTGACGGCGGAGGCGATTGCGCACGATGGCCTGACGCTGGCAGGCTGGGTCGCAAACCGCATCAATCCGGGCCTGGCGCACTATGCGGAGATTGTCAGCGTGCTGCGCGACCGGCTTGCCGCGCCGCTGCTGGGCGAGCTGCCTTATCTGCCGCGCGCTGAGCAGCGCGATCTCACGCGCTATATCGATCCTGACGCGTTAACCGGGCCGGCGTTTTCCTTTACCAGGGCGCAACGCGCGGCCGGCTGACCCGCAGCTGTCAGCCTGTCAGAACACGATTAACGAGCCACGCGTGCGCCGCTTCAGGCGCACGCAGCGTTCAGGGGTTCAGACGGCGACGGGTCCGCCCGGAACTGAGATAATCCGCGATGTAATCCTGCGAAATTTCGCCGCTGTAGCGCCCATCTTCATCGACAATCGGCATCCAGACGGTATTGTGCTCATACAGTTTTGACAGCACCACGCGCAGGTTCTCTTCAGCTTTGCCGGTGACGCGAAAGTGGTGCAGCAGCTCTCCGCACTGGCCGGCAGCGCCGCGCGCCTCGCGCCGCTTCACAAATCCGAGCGGCCTGCCATCCTCATCGACAACCGTAACGGAACGCATATCGTTGTCATCCATAGTGGCAAAGGCCTCCATAAGCGGCGTGCTGCGGCGTACGGTAATGGTGGGCTGCTGGTCAGTAACGTCACCCGCCTGTACCAGCAGCAGGCGCTTAAGGGTGCGATCCTGCCCGACGAAGGAGCCGACAAAGTCATTGGCAGGTTTTGCCAGCAGCTCATCCGGGCTGGCGCACTGCACGATTTTTCCCTGACCAAACACCGCAATGCGATCGCCGAGCTTCAGCGCTTCATCAATATCGTGGCTGACCAGCATGACCGTTTTTTTCAGCTGTCGCTGCATCTCCAGAAACTCATTCTGGATCGCTTCGCGGTTTATCGGGTCGACGGCGCCAAACGGCTCATCCATCAGCAATACCGGTGGATCGGCGGCCAGGGCGCGGATAACGCCAATACGCTGCTGCTGACCACCGGACATTTCGCGCGGATAGCGATGCAAAAATTTAGTCGGGTCCAGCGCCACCATGCTCATCAGCTCCGTAGCCCGTTCACGGCAGCGCTTTTTATCCCAGCCCAGCATACGCGGCACCACCGTGATATTCTCCTCAATCGTCATGTTCGGAAACAGGCCAATCTGCTGGATCACATAGCCGATGTTGCGGCGCAGCGTTACCGTATCCTGGCCGCTGGTATCCTCTCCGTTGATATAAATCCGGCCGCCGCTGGCCGGTATCAGCCGGTTAATCATCTTCAGCGTGGTGGTTTTACCACAGCCGGAAGGGCCGAGCAGCACGCACATTTCGCCTGCCGGTACATCCAGACTGACGTTATCTACTGCGTTAAAGGCCGCGCCACTCTTCTGGGTAAAAGTTTTCGTCAGGTTTTCCAGTTTAATCATTAGCGAATCCCCCTCGGGGTCAGTGCCAGCTGCAGCCGGTGCAGCAGCCAGTCAAGAAAGATAGCCAGCAGACATATCATCAGCGCGCCGGCAATAAGCATGCGTACATCGCTTCCGCCGATGCCATCCAGCAGCTGCAATCCGAGACCGCCTGCACCGATAACGGCGGCGATCGCCATGACGCCGACGTTCATCACCACCGCCGTGCGGATGCCGCCAAAAATCACCGGCAGCGCCATTGGGATCTCTACCCAGCGCAGCCGCTGCCAGAACGTCATACCGATGCCGCGTCCCGCTTCGCGCAGCCCGGAGGGCAGGTTCTCCAGCGCCGTATGGGTGTTACGCACAATAGGCAGCAGCGAATAGAGAAACACTGCCGTGATGGCGGGCAGGGCGCCGATGCCCTGGCCGATCTGCGAAAACAGCGGGATCATCAGCCCGAACAGCGCGATGGTGGGGATGGTCAGTACAATAGTGGCGACGCCCAGCACCGGCGTCGCCAGCCACTTAAAGCGGACAATTAAAATGCCGAGCGGTACGCCAGCCAGGATGGCAAAACCCACCGCCACCAGCACCAGCCAGGTGTGCTGCCAGGTCAGACCCAGCAGCATCTGCCAGTTATCAGTGATGTAATACAGGGTATCCATGGTGTCTCCTTACAGCATGTTGCGCGACTGGAGGAAATCGCGTGCAACCTGAGCGGGTGACTGATGATCGATATCCACCCGCTTGTTCATTTCTGAAATAGCGTCATCAGTAATCAACGCTGAGAGCTGATTCAGCGCTTTCTCCAGGCCCGGATGTGCAGCGAGCACCTCTTTACGTACCACTGGCGTGACGTTGTAACTGGGGAAGAAGTGCTTATCATCTTTTAATACCAGCAGGTCAAAGCCTTTGACCCGGCCATCGGTGGTATAGATCAGGCCTGCGTCCACAAACCCGTCACGGACCGCGTTGTAGACCAGGCCGGGATCCATCTGGCGGATTTGCGGGCGATCGAGCGGTAGCTGATAAACGTTTTGCAGCGGCTTCAGGCCATCGGAGCGACCAGCAAACTCCAGGTCGAGTCCCAGCCGCCAGTTATGCTCCGGATCGCTGGCGCGCACTTGCTTCATTCTGCTGACCAGCTGCGACAGGGTGGTAATACCCTCCTGCTCTGCGCGACGACGCTGCATGGCGAAGGCGTAGGTGTTGTTCATCGGTGCCGGTTCAAGCCAGACCAGGCCCAGTTTTGCATCCAGCTTTTTTACTGTTTCCCACGCCTGTTCAGGGGACATGGGCTTACTGATGTGGTTGAAAATAATGAGCGAGGTGCCGGTATATTCCCATGTCATATCGATCTGTTTATTGATCATGGCATTACGGCTGATGGTGGTCGCAATATTGGTCTTAGGGACGATCGTAAACCCGTTTTTCTGCAGCCATAAAACGGTCAGGGCAGACAAAATATGCTGCTCTGTAAAGCTTTTGGTTGAGAGCGTAACGGGCGCAGCCGCCAGCGCTGACTGATTAAGCAGTAGCGCAGCGCTCAGGGCCAGCACAGCGCCGCGCAGCCGGTGGAAAAACAGCCTGGTGGGGGTCATCAGAACGTGCTCCATGAGTTAAGTTGCAGCGTGTGGCGAAAGAATGCGGCCCAGCGCGGCCAGCAGCATATCCAGGATCAGCGCAATCAGCGCGGTGGCGGCCGCACCCAGAATCAGCGTCGGGAAATCGTTCAGATAGATCCCGGGGAAAATCAGCTCGCCGTAGCTGCTGGCGCCTATTAAAAAGGCCAGCGGCGCGGTGCCGACGTTAATCGCGGTGGCGATGCGCACACCGGCTAACATCACCGGCAGCGCGTCCGGCAGCTCAACCCGGCGCAGCCGCTGCAGGCGGGTCATGCCAATGCCTTTAGCCGCCTCAGTCAGCGCCGGCGGAACCGCGCACAGGCCGGCATAGGTATTGCGCACAATGGGCAGCAGCGAGGCGAGAAACAGCGCAATCAGCGCCGGTCGCTCACCGATGCCTACGACGACCATGGCCAGCGCCAGCACGGCCAGAGGCGGGAGAGTATTGCCGACGTTGAATATCTGCATAACATATTCCGCCTGACGTCGCGCAAAAGGGCGGCTCAGCACAATCCCGGCAGGGATCCCCACCAGCAGGGCGCAGAGCATGGACCAGAAAACCAGCCAGAGATGCTGCTGGCCAAGATAGATCAGATCGGTCTGGCGGGCGCGCAGCGTGTCCGGACCAATACCCCAGATCAGAAGCGCAACGAGTAGCGTAAGAGTGAGAAGAGCCAATCCGGTGCGCCGGATCAGCGATGCGTGAGGCATAACCGTTTTCTCCCTGAATAAACAAACTATCAGCTATGATTGCTCTGCTGAGCGGCAGGATAAGGGGCCGCTTTCGATAGCAAAATTTTATGGTTAAAGTGTGTGTTGCCTGCGTTAACCCTGCATAAATTCACAGATAATTAACCTGACGGCTAAAAGTCTATAGCAATCTCTGATCGGCAAAGCCAGCATTTAACGCAAAAAACAGCTGACAGAACGTGGTCAAAACCGTCTGCAGCCCGCACCGGGTACGGGATGGTATGACAATAAAAAAAATTCATCGAAAAAGGTTACCCTGTCACATAAGCACGGACTGTGTGGCGGGATAAGAGAGAGTAAAACAGTATAAGGAGCGTTATGTCAGAGCACGCTGAAGTTTTGCGCAGCCATCGTCCATGGATCCTGTTTGCCTGTATGCTGGCCATGTTTATGGCCGCGATTGAGGTGACGATTGTGGCGACGGCGATGCCTACGATCATTGCCGATCTGGGTGGCTTTGCGCAGTTTGGCTGGGTATTTTCTATTTATCTCCTGACGCAGGCGGTCAGCGTGCCGCTTTATGGCCGTTTAGCTGATATATGGGGACGTAAGCGGCTCTTTTTTGTCGGGGTATCGCTGTTTTTGTTCGGCTCAGTGCTGTGTGGCTTTGCTCATACCATGACGTGGCTCATTCTGTTCCGCGCGTTTCAGGGGCTGGGAGCGGGTGCCATTATGCCGCTGACGACCACCATTGTGGCGGATATCTACTCCCCGCGTGAACGCGCCACCGTTCAGGGCTGGCTCTCCAGCGTCTGGGGCGTGGCGGCAATTATCGGGCCGCTTAGCGGAGCGTGGCTGGTGCAGCACTTCAGCTGGGGGGTGATCTTTTGGGTCAACGTACCGATAGGGCTGATCTCCATGCTGCTGCTGGCGCGTTTCCTGCCCGCCCGCCCGGTCTCCGCAGCGGGTGCGCTGAATATTACCGGCAGCTGCTGGCTGATGATCAGCGTCACTGCGCTGCTGGTGGCGCTGCTGCAGGCGGAAGCGCTCGGCTACTGGCTGCTGCCGTTTCTGCTGCTGGCAGGCGTGGCAGGCTGGCGTCTCAAACGGCACGAACAGCAGACGGCGGCACCGCTTTTCCCGCTTGCGCTGTGGCGCAGCCGTCTGATTGTGGCAGGCAACGCCGGTAATCTGATTATCGGCGCCACCATGATGGGCATTAGCGCGTTTCTGCCCACCTGGATCCAGGGAATTACCGGCGGTACGCCGCTGCAGGCGGGCAGCGCGCTGGCGATGATGTCCATTGGCTGGCCGATTGCCAGTACGCTCAGCGGTCGCCTGATGCTTGTGACCTCCTATCGCTTTACCGCTCAGCTTGGCGCACTGTTACTGATCGCCGGCAGCGTGCTGCTGCTGCTGCTCCACGCGGAAAGTTCCGTGCTGCAGGCGGGCTTTACGGCCTTTGTTATCGGCACCGGCATGGGCATGACCAGCACCACGTTTCTGGTCTCCGTGCAGAACCATGCGCAGTATGAGATCCGCGGTATCTGTACCGCCTCTATTATGTTCAGCCGGATGCTTGGTTCAGCGCTGGGAACCGCACTGATGGGGGCGGTTTTAAACATCAATCTGGCGCAGCGGCTGCCGCAGGCGGAGGACCCGATGCAAAAAATTATGTCGCCGGAGAGCCGTGAGGCGCTGCCGGTTGCAGAACTGCAGCTCTGGACGACCCAGATTGCCGCATCGCTGCACTGGGTATTTATCGTGGCTTTGCTGATCGCGCTGCTGACGGTATGGATCGCCTGGCTTATGCCGCGTCAGCGACCGGAGATGGAATAGACGAGAAGAAGCGGGGCAGCAGCGGCGGCTGCCCCGGTTGCAGGTTACTGCGCTGACATATCCTGAGAGCTGCCGGCGCCGTCAGGTGCGCTACCCTCCGCATCCCGCATATTCTTTTTATAAACAATTTTTTGCGTATCGTTTTCACAGTGGCCGACCACCTGACCACCCGCCTGCTCGGCCTGATCGTTCGGCACGATATCCAGCGTAAAATCTGACTCCGCCACGCCATTACTGACAATTTTTTTACTGATATCGGCGCGAACGCTGTCGCAGGAGGCCTGAGCCATCAGCGGCAGCGTCATCACACCCAGCAGCAGTACCAGAGAACCCTTTTTCATCGCAAACTCCTTGTTGACTGTTTCTCTGAACACTATAGCAGCAGCGCCGCGTTACGGCGCGACCGGACGACCAGTGCGGCGGTCGAGGCAGCGCAGGGTATTCTCTTCCCAGTAAGCATTCACGTTGTAGCTCTTGTCGCAGGCGTCGCGGGTATCAAACGCGCGGTCCGCTTTGTCGAACTCTTTCTCTGTCCGGGTATTAATCTTGCTGCGCAGATTACGCGTGTCGTTCCACTGCTCTTTACTCTGGCGGGCGGCTTCATTGCTGGCCGCGCTATTGCCATCTTCCACGATCAGACGATCGGTGCGGGCAGTGGCAAAGGGAGCACTGAGCAGCACGCTGGCCGTCAGCAGCGCCGTAAACAGAACGGAAGCATAGTGTTTCATGATGTTGTCCTTTAGTCAGACCCGGTCAGCCGGGCAAGGCTGTTGCCGTAACAGCGGCTAGTATATCATCCTGCTTTTGCTGCTCACCAGCGGTGTGCAGCGCGTTGAGGGAACAGAGAGCAGGATTATGCTGATCAAGACCGCACTATTATTTTTCATTACGGCTGTCGCAGAGATTGCGGGCTGTTTCTTGCCCTGGCTCTGGCTGCGTAAAGGGATGAGCGCCTGGCTGCTGTTGCCGGCTGCGGCGAGTCTGGCGCTGTTTGTCTGGCTGCTCACGCTGCATCCGGCGGCGAGCGGGCGGGTGTACGCGGCGTATGGTGGTGTCTATGTGTTTACGGCTCTGATCTGGCTGCGCGTGGTGGATGGGGTGCGGCTGAGCGCATGGGACTGGGCGGGCGCGCTGATAGCGCTATGCGGGATGCTGATTATTGTCACCGGCTGGGGAAAAGCGTAACAGCGTCACCCGGTACTATCAGGTGACGTTGTCACACGCGATTACGCGTCTTTATGCACCTTCAGCCCGGCGGTGGTCTGGCTGACCGGCATAATCTCCAGCGTGTTGATATTGACGTGCGCTGGCAGCGTGGTTACCCAGTAAACGGCCTCGGTAACATCCTCTGCCGTCAGCGCCGTTGTGCCTTCATACACCGCGCCAGCGCGATCGTCATCGCCTTTAAAGCGCACATTAGAAAACTCCGTTCCGCCGACCAGACCCGGCTCGATATCGGTTACGCGCAGCGCGGTGCCGTGGAGATCGGTACGCAGATTCAGGCTGAACTGGCGCACAAACGCTTTGGTTGCACCATAGACGTTGCCGCCCGCATAGGGCCAGCTTCCGGCAATAGACCCGATATTGACAATATGCCCGACGTTGCGCTCTACCATGGCAGGCAGCAGCGCCCGGGTCATGAAAACCAGGCCTTTGGTATTGGTGTCGATCATGTTTTCCCAGTCATCAACGCTGGCTTTGTGGGCTGGCTCAGTGCCCAGCGCCAGGCCGGCGTTGTTGACCAGTACATCAATGTTGCGCCACTCTGCCGGCAGCGCAGCGATGACCTCCTCGATAACGGCACGATTACGCACATCGAGCTGAACGGTATAGAGGTTTTCACCCAGCTCATCCTTCAGCGCCTGCAGTCGTTCGGCGCGCCGCCCGCTGGCGATTACTTTATGGCCTGTGGCAATGAAGCGACGGGTAATACTTTCACCAAACCCTGCAGTGGCACCGGTAACAAAAATAATCATCTCACTGTTCCTTAACTGTTTTCAGGTAGTCCGCGTTTAACCATATCACCATCATTCTTCGCCTGCTGAAAAAAAGCGACCGGCAAACGCTCCGTCGCCGGAATGCGTTAACCGGGTGCAGGGGCGCACCGCGCTGATGCATCATGGGGCAGCGTGAGCGGTCGCCATTAAATCTTAACGCCGGCGCAGATACGCGTAATCGGTTGCGCATTCGGTTGCCTCTCTTTCAGGCTAACCTTATGATTTAGCAGATAAATAAACCGTTCCTGGCACGTCTTTTGCACATTCATCTTATCTTACTGAGAGGATGAGTTATGAATGCTGACAACGAGACGCTGCTGCGCGCCAGTTTTTTTGATTTTACCCGCACGGTGGATCAGCCAGAGGCGCTGAGTGACGCCGCACGCTATCTCGCTGATGGTCTGCTCACGCTGCGTGCAGGAAAAATTGTCAGCCTGGAAAGCTGGAGCAGTGCGGCGGCGCGGGTGGATAGCCGGCGGGTCACGGATCTGCGCGGCAAGCTGATTGTGCCGGGGTTTATCGATACCCATATTCACTATCCGCAGACGGAAATGATGGGCGCGTTTGGCGAACAGCTGCTGACCTGGCTGAATAACTATACCTTTCCGGTTGAGCAGCAGTATCACTGTGCAACCCATGCGGCTAAGATGTCCGGTTTTTTCCTGCAGCAGCTGCTGGCTAACGGTACCACTACCGCACTGGTGTTTGGCACAGTGCATCCGCAGTCGGTTGACGCGCTCTTCAGCGCGGCGGAGCGGCTCAGCATGCGACTCATTGCCGGTAAAGTGATGATGGACCGCAACGCGCCGGACTACCTGACTGAAACCCCCGAAACGAGCTATCAGCAGACGCGGGCACTGATAGCGCGCTGGCACCGGCGCGGCCGTCTTGGCTATGCGCTGACGCCACGCTTTGCGCCGACCTCTTCGCCACAGCTGCTGGAACGGGTGCGTCAGCTGCGGAGAGAGTTTCCCGATACCTGGCTGCATACGCACCTGAGTGAAAATCCGCAGGAGGTGGCGTGGGTCAGAGAGCTTTTTCCCGAGCGCAACGGCTATCTTGATGTCTATCACCACTATCAGCTCACTGGCGCACGCAGCGTATTTGCCCACTGCCTGTATCTGCAGGATCATGAGTGGCAGTGCCTGCACGACACCGGTTCAGCCATCGCGTTTTGTCCTACTTCAAATCTGTTTCTGGGCAGCGGGCTGTTTGATCTCAAACGCTGCTGGCAGGAGAACGTGCGCATGGGGATCGGCACCGACGTCGGCGCTGGCACCACTTTTAACCTGCTGCAGACGCTGGGCGAGGCGTATAAAGTCGGGCAGCTGCAGCACTATAAGCTGACCGCCTGCGAAGCGCTTTATCGCGCCACGCTGGGCGGGGCGCAGGCGCTGGATCTCGACGATAAAATTGGCAATTTCACGCCCGGCAAAGAGGCGGATTTTGTGGTGCTGGATCCGGCCGTATCGCCGCTGCAGCAGCTGCGTCATGGCAACAGTAAAGATATCTTCGAGCAGCTGTTTGTTCTGATGACGCTGGGTGACGATCGCAACATTGCGCAGACCTGGGTAAATGGCCAGCCGGTGTGGCAAAAAGAGACGGCGGGTAGCACGCCGGGTTGTTGCCCGCACCCCGGCGTGCCAGGATAAAGGCTCTCTGCCGCAGGCTATTGCGGCGTTGCTGATTATCAGGAGCGATAATGAACCGATCCGCCAATCCCTTTTTTAGCGCCAGCACGCTGCCGTATCAGGCGCCGCCGTTCGATCAGATAAGCGAAGACGATTTTCTGCCGGCGCTGGAAGCGGGCATCGAAGAGAAGCGCCGCGAAGTCGCCGCGATTATCGCAAACCCGGCGCCACCGGACTTTGCTAATACCTTTGAAGCGCTGGAGCGCAGCGGCCTCTTACTGAGCCGGGTATGGCAGGTCTTTTCAGCCATGACGGCAGCGAATACGTCGCCGCGCCTGCAGGAGGTGGAAGAGATCATCACGCCCGCCCTGGCGGCGCTGCACGATGAGATCTACCTTAACAGCACGCTCTTCGCCCGGCTGGAGGCGGTCTGGCAGCAGCGCAGCACCGCCTGCCCGGACGCAGAGGCGGTGCGGCTGACGGAAGTTACCCGGCAGGCGTTTCAGCTGGCCGGCGCCAGCCTGAGTGAGGATGAAAAACAGCGGCTGCGCGATATCAATCAGGAGCTGGCAGGCCTCAGCACCCGCTTTGGCAACCGGCTGCTGGCGGCGACGCAGTCAGCCGCCTACACCGTCAGCAGCCCGGAGGCGCTGGCGGGACTCGACGATGCAGCGCTGGAGCAGGCGCGTGCCGCTGCGGTCGCACGCGGTCTGGATAATCAGTGGCTGATCCCGCTGCAAAACACCACGCAGCAGCCAGCGCTGAGCCGGTTAACCATCCGCGCCACGCGGGAAGCGCTGTTTGAGCAGGCGCTGAAGCGCTGTGAGCGTAACGATGCAAACGATACGCGGCCGCTGGTTTCGCGTATGGCGCAGCTGCGGGCGGAGCAGGCCGCGCTGCTGGGCTATAGCAGCTATGCGGCGTGGAATTTGCAGGATCAGATGGCGAAAACGCCGGAGGCCGCGCTGGACTTTATGCGTAATATTGTGCCGGCAGCCTGCGAGCGCGCCGGGCGCGAGGCCGCAGAGATAGAACAGCTGATGGCTGAGCAGCAGCAGAGATTTGACCTGCGCGCCTGGGACTGGAACTTTTACGCCGAGCAGGTGCGCCAGGCGAAATATGACTTTGATGAAGACGCTATTCGTCCCTGGTTCGCGCTGGATAGCGTGCTGGAGCGCGGCGCATTCTGGGCCGCCACGCAGCTTTACGGCATCCGGTTCAGCCAGCGCCACGATCTGCCGGTCTATCATCCGGATGTCTGCGTCTATGAGATTTTCGACGCCGATGAGACGCCGCTGGCGCTGTTTTATACCGACTTTTTCGCCCGTGATAATAAAAGCGGCGGGGCATGGATGGGCAACTTTGTCGACCAGTCTGCGCTGCTGGATCAGAAACCGGTGATCTACAACGTCTGCAACTATACCAAACCGCAGCCTGGCCAGCCGGCGCTGCTGAGCTGGGATGACGTTATCACGCTGTTCCACGAATTTGGTCATGCGCTGCACGGCCTGTTTGCCAGCCAGCGCTACGCCAGCCTTTCCGGTACGGCCACGCCGCGCGATTTTGTGGAGTTTCCGTCGCAGATTAACGAACACTGGGCCAGTCATGAGGCGGTGTTCGCCAGCTATGCGCGCCACTGGGAAACCGGGGAGCCGATGCCCGCTGCGCTGCGCGAAAAAATGGTGCGGGCCGCCACCTTTAATAAAGGTTATGACATGACCGAACTGCTGGCCGCGGCGCTGCTGGATCTGCAGTGGCACTCCCTCTCCGCGCACGATAAGCCGCAGGATGTGGAACATTTTGAACGGCAGGCGCTGCAGGCAGAAAACATTGCGCTGTCAGCGGTGCCGCCGCGCTATCGCTCCAGCTATTTTCGTCACATCTGGGGAGGAGGATATGCGGCAGGTTATTACGCCTATATCTGGACGCAGATGCTGGCTGACGATGGCTATCAGGCGTTCACTGAACAGGGCGGCCTGACGCGGGAAAACGGGCAGCGCTTCCGGGAGCTGGTCTTATCACGCGGAAACAGCAGCGATCTGCAGCACGTCTGGCTGAGCTGGCGCGGTAAAGCGCCAGCGCCAGAGCCGATGCTGCGCCATCGCGGTTTAAGCGCAGAGTAGGGCAGAAGCGGTGGCGCGCTACCCCATCGGGCCACCGCAGATTGTGTCGCACATACCAGCCAGCACCCGCTCGCCGCTTTCGGTTTTTAGCTCTTCATACCAGGCTGCCGTCAGCGCGGGCTCTTTACCGTGCGTCACGTCGCAGCGCTTGCGAGCCTTCAGCACCAGGTCGCGGGTGCGATCCAGCCGGCGCGCCTGATAGCGCAGCAGCGCATCTTCCACCCCCAGCGAGTGGGTCGCCAGCGTTTGTGCCAGCACCACGGCATCTTCCATTGCCGCGCAGCCGCCCTGACCAATATCGGGGGTGGTGCTATGGGCTGCATCGCCCAGCAGCGCCACGCGTCCGCGCACAAAGCGGGTAAGGGGTTCGGTATCGTGTATCTCGACCCGGTTAGTGGTGAGCGGATCGAGCTGCGCTATCAGCCGCTGCACCGGTTCGGCCCAGCCGGCGAAATAGCCGCTGAGATCGGCGCGCAGCGTGGTGCGATCCTGAGCGAGGCCGGCAGGTAGCGGCACATCGAAGAAGAAGTAAAAGCGGTTGCCGGCAACCGGCATCAGCGACACGCGTTTGCCGTCGCCGACAAAAGTGGTCCACTGATCGGCGGGTGCTATCGCTTCATCCACGCTAATCAGCCCGTTCCAGTTTACATAGCCCGCATAGCGACGCGCCACGCGCTCGCCCAGCACCGCCTCGCGCAGCACAGAGTGCGTGCCGTCCGCAGCGATCAGCAGGTCGCCTGTGGCTTCGCTGCCGTCGGTAAAGAAAGCGGTAACGCCCTGCGAGGTTTGTTCAGCATGCGTAACGCGCCTGCCAAAGCGAACGCGCGTCCGGCCATACGTATCAAGCAGCATCGCCTGCAGCCCGGCGCGTGATACCGGCGCAGGATATTCACCGGTGCGCTGCACCAGCGGATCCAGGCTGAAGCGGGTCAGGGGGGCACCGCTTCGCGCATCGTGATAAGCCATCCAGGCCATATTGCCGCTCAGCGCGCGCAGCGGCTGTTTCAGACCGAGGGCATTCAGACATTTCACGCCGTTAGGCCAGACGGAAATGGCTGCGCCAACCGGCTTCATCTCCGCGACAGCCTCATAGACTTCCGTCTCAAAGCCTGCCCGTTCCAGGGCGATAGCAGCACTCATTCCGCCGATACCGGCGCCAATAACAATCACTTTCATCATGCTCTCCTGTGCTCAGACAGGGAGATACTGCAACTTCTGTACCAGATGCGCGTCAACAGGCAGCATGTTGATAACTATAAGTTTTTATAAAAGAGATGTACTCGCGAAACGAATGTTGCAGTGCATTCGCACTTTTATGGTGCAGGCCTATTCTAATGAATCTTTTGTTTCATACGGCATTTTGACCAGATTTTGCGCATACTTAAGGCTTCAGAGCGGAGGATTAATCATGAAGTGGATAATTGCGTTAATGATGACGTGCAGCGTAAACGCGATGGCGCAGAGCAGCTGGCAGCCGTCGCCCAAATCGCCGTCTGCCATGTTTACCCCGGTTGCGTCGAAATGCGATCTGTCGGCCTGTCAGCAAAACTGCTACGTACAGCAGTCACAGTGCAAAAATGATAGCGGCGGCGGATGTGGCTCGCTGGCGCAAATCTGTGTACAGAACTGCACCAGCCAGTGTCGCTGAGTATCAGCGGGTCTCGCGCCAGATGTCGCGCATCGCCAGCTCCAGTTTTTTAAACTGGTGATAGCGCGCGTCGTGGAAGCTGACCCACTCCGGCCGCGGCTGCCGCTCTTCCGGCTGCAGACGCACCGCGTGCTGCACCGCATCTGTCAGATCCCGCCACACGCCCACGCCAACGCCTGCACAGAGCGCGGCGCCCAGCGCGCCGGTTTCCGTACACTCTGCCACCCGCACCGGAATATTCAGAACGTCGGCAAACATCTGCGGCCAGATGACGCTGCGCGCGGCGCCGCCTGAGAGCGTTGCGCGGGTAAAAGGGAGGCCGGCAGCGTGCAGCCGGTCAATATGCGCCCGGTGAGCAAAGGTCACACCTTCAAACAGGGCAAACAGCATATCTGCACGGGTATGCCAGCCGCCCAGCCCGTAAAAGCCGGCGCGGGCCGGTTCCGGTTTGCGGCCGGAGTAGAGGTAGGGGTGATAGAACGGCAGATGCGGATCCTGACGGATCTGCGCCACGCACTCACTGCTCTGCACCGCGCCTTTTCCTCCGCGCCGGTCGTCAAATTCCCGCAGAAACCAGTTGAGGTTAGCCGCTGAAGTAGCGCTGGCCTCAATCGCCATAAAGCGATCCCGTTCTATCATTGAACTCATGGAAACCGGGCGAAGATAGTCAGGTTTATCCACCACAACCTGATTGATGCTCCACGTACCCGCTACGATTGAGGCGTCACCGCAGCTGACGACCCCCGATCCCGCTGCGCTGGCCACCACATCAAACAGGCCCGCCACCACCGGTATACCCGCCGGCAAACCGGTGCGTGCCGCCGCCGGCGCGGTAACATAACCGCTGACCGCGCTCGATTCACGCAGCGGCGGCAGCCAGGCTGCTGCCTCCTGAATGTCATAGAGCGCCAGCAGCTCACTACTGTAATCGCGAACGCGATAGTCAATCAGCCCGGCACCCGCCGCATCTGAATAGTCGCTGCTGAGCGCGTCGCTGAGAAAATGGACGATAACATCTTTAGCGCTCAGTACCGCACCAATCTGCTGCCATATCTGAGGCTGATGCTGTTTAACCCAGCTCAGCAGCACCGGCGTGGAGGCTGCCCACGGCGTCTGGCGGGAGAGGGTATAAATGGCGTGCTGTTTTTCAGCCTGCTCCAGCGCAGCGACAATATCGTCCGCCCGCCGATCGATCGACTGAATACCGAGCTGCGGCTGCAGCGCCCGGTCCAGCGTATAGAGGCCATTGCCGTGTCCGGCGGCGCCCACTGCAATGATATCCTGTGCGTCGGTGCCCGCCTGCAGCAGGCAGCGACGGATCGCCTGTTCAGTACCGTGCCGGATGGCGGCTATCGAACGCTCGGCGTAGCCCTCCTGCGGCTGCAGCGTTTCGCCGCTATGCTCAGCCACGGCCAGTATCGTCCCGCTGAGATCAAACAGCACCGCCTTGATCATCGTATTACCGGCATCAATACCCAGGATTTTCATATCCGGCTCCGTAAAACTGCAGAGGAGAGCGTGCAGAACCTGCGCCAGGTCAGGCGTCAGCCTGCTGATAAAGGGCCAGCGCATCCTCACCGCTAGCACCCTGATGAATAATGGCCATCAGGGCGGCGACGACCCGGGCAGGAGAGGCGTGCTGATAAACATTGCGCCCGTACACCATGCCGCTGGCGCCCTGCGCCATCAGCAGCGCGCTTTTGTGCAGTACCGCACCGATCTCGCCTTTACCCCCGCCGCGCACCAGCGTCGGACAGCGCGCCGCCTCTACCACGCGGTGAAAATCAGCCAGGTTATCGGTTGGATCCGCTTTGATAATATCGGCGCCCAGTTCGCGCGCCAGCCGCACCAGCGGAACGATCTGCTCTGCATCACCCAGTGAACCGTAGGCGACCCCCTGACCGGCGGGTGCCATCACCAGCGGCTCAATCATCAGCGGCATGCCGTAGCGGTCGCACGCATGGCGCAGCCGGCCAATATTTTCGATGCACATGCGAAAAATCGCGGGTTCATCGGGGATAAGATAAAGGTTCACCACCACGGCGGCCGCATCCAGCTGCAGCGCTGCCAGGATCGGCTCATCGGGATTATGCAGCACTGCCCACATCTCACGATGGCGCACGGCGTTATAGGCGTTGCCGACGTCGGTGCGCAGCACCAGAGCGGGCTTCACCCCTTCCGCGCGCTGCAGCAGATCCGCCTGTCCGTAATTGAGCTGAATCGCGTCCGGCTGCGCGGCAATCAGGTTCTGCATCACCGCGTCAATATTCTCAAGTCCCTGCAGAAAATCGGGTTCATTGGCAATACCGTGATCGACCGCTACGTCCAGACAGCGGCCGTGATGGAATAACCGCTTCATGCGTGCCTTACTGCTCGCTGACATGCTGTGCCTCCTGCTGCATCACCGTAGGGTAGAGGCCATGCAGGCCGTGAAAACGCGCCAGCGACGCGCAGCAGCGCTGCAGCTGCTGTACCCGCTGACGCTCGCTCCAGCCCAGCGTCTGCGCCATCAGCAGCGAGATCTCCTGAATAAGCGGCGGCGTCAGCTCGCCGCCGATCGCCAGCGACGTGCGGCGCACCAGCAGATCTTCCAGCTGGCACACCTGCTCATGCTCTGTCAGATAGCGCAGTTCCGTGGCGCTGTAATCGGCGTGATGATGCAGCGGACGGTCGTCGTCGCGCAGCAGCGGCAGCAGTGGTAAGGCGCGGCTGCCGTAACGTTTTACCAGCTGCGTGACGCGCGGCAGCGGCAGTTCATGCTGCTGCGCCAGCTGGGCGATCCAGGCGGGCTGAGCCGCCGGAGCAGGAAAGTCGCGCCCGCCGCCAATCGCTAAATCCGTGGTAGAGACGTGGCGCTTTTCGCCCAGCAGCCGCAGAACACGATCTGCTGCCTCTTCACCGAAGCGGCGAAACGTAGTCCACTTACCGCCGACCAGGCAGAGCGTGCTCCAGGCGCGGGTGGGATCGGGCGGCAGCATCACCAGCGAATGGTTACGTGATATCTGACCGCTCAGCTTTGCATCACTGGCGGGCAGCGGACGCACGCCGCAAAAGGTGTAGACCACAGCGGAATCCGGCACCACCACCTCAGGAAAGACAAAGCGCAGCGACTCAAGAATATACGCTTTCTCAGCTGCCTCGCAGACCACGTTATCGGGATCGTCAACGCGGATATCCGTTGAGCCGGCCAGAACTTTACCTCCCCACGGATAGAGGATGCAAACGCGCCCCTCCTGATTCTCGAAATAGACCATTTCGCCATCGAGCATGCGCAGCAGCTCCGGATGATCGAGGATCAGATGTGACCCTTTGGTTCCGCCAATCAGCTTCTGCCGGGCGCTTTTGGGCGCGATCTGCTGGTTAAGCCGATCAATCCACGCGCCGCCGGCATTGACCAGCACGTGTGGCTGCAGGTGAAACTGCTCTCCGCTCAGCGTATCTTTCAGCGTAACGCTCTCACCGTCGCTGCTGATTACCTGCATATAATTCAGCGCCAGCGCGTCGCTGCAGGCGCGCTCCGCATCCTCCACCAGCTCAAACCCCAGCCGTTCAGGGGCGCTGATCCACGCATCATAGTAGCTGGCGCTATATTTCACCCACGGCGCAAAGCCCGGCCAGCGATCGCGGGTTGCCGCCTCAGTTCGCACCTGATGTTTAGGCATGGAGCCATACTGGCGCGTATAGAGGTCATACAGGCTGAGGCCGGTTTTGATCAGCAGCGCACCGCGCCGGGCAGGTTTGTCACTGAGGCGCAGAAACCGTCGCGTGGCGTTGACCATGCCGCCGCCGAAGGTTTCCACCGGCACCGTGGTTCGCAGCGGGAAAACATAGTGCGATGCGTTTTTCAGCAGCCGGTCGCGCTCGATCACCGACTCTTTGACCAGACCAAACTCACCGGTCTCAAGATAGCGCAGGCCGCCATGGATCATGCGCGACAGGGCGCCACTCGCCGCCTGACACCAGTCATCGCGCTCCACCAGAATCGCCGGGATGCCCTGGAGGGCCAGTTCGCGAAAGGTACTGATGCCGTTTATGCCGCCTCCGGCAATCAGGACCGGTGTAATCTGACGCTGGCGCAGCCTGTCGAGACGCTCATTACGGGTTAATACAGTAGCCATAGCACGCTCCCTGACGGTGAAGGCTTATCCGTCAAAGGTATAGGAGTGCGCAGCCAAAACGGCAAACCCGCTTACTCAGGATGTGACTCTGTTCACTTACGCCACGAATGGGCATGTGGGGTGGGCCGGGGACGGATATACTATGCGCACCGCTTTTGGTTCTGAGGAATAAGGATTATTCATGCGACGCCGCGTTATGGCTACAATTTTGCTGCTTATCGCCAGCTCCGCTGCTGCCCGGGCACCGGATGAGATTATCGAGCCGCTGATGACCCGCTTTGCGATCCCCGGCATGGCTGTTGCCGTGCTGAACAAAGGCCAGACGACTTTTTATAGTTACGGTGTCACTTCAACCGATCGGGGAGAGCCGGTCACCTCCCGCACGCTGTTTGAGATCGGCTCGCTCAGCAAAACCTTCACCGCTACGCTCGCCAGCTACGCCGTACAGCAGTATAAAATGCAGCTTCGCGACAGCGCCAGCCAGTGGCTGCCTGCGCTGCAGGGCAGCGCGCTCGATCGCGTTACGCTGCTGAACCTGGCGACGCACACCAGCGGCATGCCGCTGTTTGTGCCGGAGGAGGTCACGGATAGCGCGCAGCTGATGCAGTGGTATAAGGCGTGGCGGCCTGATGCTGAACCGGGAACAGAGCGCGTCTATTCAAACCTGGGTATCGGTATGCTCGGCATGATAGCGGCGAAGAGCCTGAATATGTCATTTATGCGCGCAATGGAGTCAATGCTGCTGCCGGCGATGGGAATGCATCGTACTTTTCTTGAGGTGCCGCCGCGCGCCATGCCGGATTACGCGCAGGGCTACGATAAACAGAACCGGCCGGTACGCGTAACCCCCGGGCCGCTGGATGCAGAAGCGTACGGGCTGAAATCAACGTCAGAAGATCTGATTCGCTGGCTCGGCATTCAGATGGGGGAGGTTAACGTGGTGCCCGCCTGGCGCCAGGCGGTGGCTGCCACCCATCAGGGCTATTTTCGCACGGCGGCATTTACGCAGGCGATGATGTGGGAGTACTACCCGCTGCCAGTTACTCAGCAGCAGCTGGTGGCGGGGAACAGCAGCAAAATCATACTTAACGGTATGCGGGCCACGCCGGTTTCTCCCTCTGCGCCGGTGCCGCTGCGCGCCTGGTATAACAAAACCGGCTCGACCAACGGCTTTTCAGCCTATGCGGTGTTTATCCCTTCCCAAAAGGTGGCGCTGATTATGCTGGCCAATAAATGGATACCCAATGACGATCGCGTTATTGCTGCGGATGAGATTATCCGTGCGCTGACGAAGTAAGGAGAGATAATGAGTATACGGGCATTGCGGGCTGAAGATTATGTCGCCTGGCTGCGGTTATGGCAGGGCTACCAGCAGTTTTATCAGACAGAGATTGATGAGGCGACGACCGGTGAAACGTTCCGGCGCATGCTCTCCCGTGCGGAACCGATGTATTGTCTGGTGCTGGAGCAGGGGGGCAGCATGGCAGGTCTGGTGCATTTTCTGACGCATCGCTCCACCTGGACGCGCGGTGACTACTGCTATCTGCAGGACCTGTTTGTCGCAGAAACGGCGCGCGGTAACGGTGCGGGAAAGGCGCTGATACTGGCCGTCTATGAGCAGGCCAGAGCGCGCGGCTGTTCACGGGTTTACTGGAACACGCAGGAGGGAAACGTCGTAGCACGGGCGCTGTACGACCGGCTGGCGACAAAGACGGAATTTATTCAGTATCGTTATCTGGTAGCGCCTTAGTAGTTACAACAAACATACTTACTTTGTCATGGTATAATTAACCTCCTCTGCAAAAATTCTACCTGGCAGAGAAAATAAACCGCGGGCAGGGCCGCCCGCCAGAGCTAAGCGTTTTTCACCGCACACTTTCAAATGAAACCTCCTGCCTGCTGTGATCGCGTCCGGCTTTCCGCCGTGACCGGCTTGCTGTAAATCGACTGTATGCTATGAATGAAACAGATTTAACTTTCATTTGAAACCAGAGCGCGAGGTGATTTCTGTGACCACTTTATTCTCTTCAGAGCAGCAGCCCGACGATTTCAGAAAAAGCATTCGTCAGATGAAGCAGCAGCTGCGCCAGCAGATCGGAGATGTGGAGGCGCTGTATAAGCAGGTGCGGGATAGCGTGGTGACGGAGCTTGCCGCGGCCAGAAGTGAAGAGGCGCAGTCCGGTTCCGCCTGGCCCCAGCTGAGCTGGCAGGCGATAGCCGCAGGTGAAATCAGTGAGGCAGAGAAAGCACATATCCGGCGGCGCGGCTGTGTCGTGGTAAAAGGTAATTTCAGCCACGAGTGCGCGCTGGAGTGGGATGCATCGATAATGCATTATCTGGACAATAACGACTTTATGACGCGCTACACAGGACCGGGGGATGATTTCTTTGGCAACCTTGCGGGGTCACGGCCGGAAATCTATCCGATTTACTGGAGTCAGGCGCAAATGGCCGCGCGGCAGAGTGAGGCGATGGCTACCACCCAGCGCTTCCTCAATCACCTGTGGCGGTTTGATTCTCAGGGTAAACGCTGGTTTGACCCTGATGTCAGCATTATTTATCCCGATCGCATCCGCCGGCGGCTGCCCGGCACAACCTCTAAAGGGCTCGGTGCGCATACCGATTCCGGCGCGCTGGAGCGCTGGCTGCTGCCGGCTTATCAGCAGGTATTCAGACATATTTTTAATAACCGCTTTGCGCAGTACGACCCGTGGGATGCGGCATACCGCACAGAGGTAAATGAATACCAGTCCGGTACCACCACAAAATGTTCGGTATTCCGTACGTTTCAGGGCTGGACGGCGCTCTCTGATATGCAGCCGGGTCAGGGGCTGCTGCACGTTGTGCCGGTGCCGCAGGCAATGGCGTTACTGCTGCTGCGTCCTCTGCTCAGCGACGTCCCGGAAGAGGAGCTGTGCGGGGTTGAGCCGGGTAAAGTCCTGCCGGTATCGGAGCGCTGGCATCCTGAACTGATTACCGGACTCTGCTCCATTCCGGCGCTGGAAGCGGGCGATTCCGTATGGTGGCACTGCGATGTGATACATTCTGTCGCGCCGGTAGAAGATCAGCAGGGCTGGGGTAATGTGATGTACATTCCGGCCGCACCAATGTGCGACAAAAATCGCGCTTACGCGCATCAGGTGGTGCAGGCGCTGACAGCTGGCGTATCACCCGGTGATTTCCCGCGTGAAGATTATGAGGTTAACTGGCAGGATCGCTTTACGCCACAGCACCTGAACGCCCGCAGCCGTCAGGCGCTGGGCCTTACTGACTAACTGCAGGACACTATGAACGCACGTCATCAGTCAATTATCGAGCTGCTCAGCGCGCGCGGCAGCGTCAGCGTCAGCGAGCTGGCGCTGACCACCGGCGTCTCTGAAGTCACGATGCGGCAGGATCTTAACCAGCTGGAAAAAGAGGGGCTGTTGCGTCGGGTGCATGGCTCCGCCGTTGCTGCGGGCGGTGACGACGTCAGCGCCCGGATGCAAACCCGCCTTGCCGTAAAAAAACGGCTGGCCGATTATGCCGCCTCTCTGGTGAATGCAGGGGAAACGGTATTTATCGAAGGGGGCAGCACCAACGCGCTGCTGGCACAGGCGCTGAGCGAGCGGCATGACGTTACGCTGGTCACGGTAAGCCACTATATTGCCGGCCTGCTGCGTGAAAAGGGCGGCGACGTCATTATTCTCGGCGGTCTGTTTCAGAAAAGCAGTGAGTCGGTGGTCGGTCCGCTGACCCGACTCTGTATTCAGCAGCTCAGCTTTCATAAAGTCTTTATCGGTATCGATGGCTGGGATCGCGCCACCGGCTTTACCGGACGCAACATGCTGCGCTGCGATGTGGTTCATGCGCTGCTGGAAAAGCCCACGCACACAATTGCGCTGACCGACTCTTCTAAATTTGGTCAGATCCACCCTTATGCGCTGGCGCCGCATCAGCCATTCAGGCAGCTGATTACCGACAGCGAGCTTGATCCGGCCGCTCAGGCGCTGCTGACGGCGCAGGGAACGGAGGTCACGCAGATTTAACCTGGCGGCGCGGGGCGCTATTTTACTGACCGGTCAGCTTTATATCAGCAGCGCCTGCGCCGTGACCTCATCGGTGATCAGCCCGGAGAGCTGACCGCTGCTGAGCACGGCGCGAATCGCCGCCACTTTACTCAGGCCGCCCGTCAGCGCCACGATCTCACTGCGGTTCTGGCTGAGCGGCACGGAAAGCGTGCGCGCCGTCAGTGAGTTGTGGATCAGCGTGCCGTCGGCGGCAAAGAAGTGGCCCAGTAGTTCTCCCACCGCGCCGGCTGCAGAGAGGGCGTTGATCTCCGCCTCTTCGAGCATGCCCGCTTCAACCAGCTGAGCCGCCGGCTCTACCGTCCCGATACCGACCAGCTTGACCTCACTGCGCGCGGCCATATCAAAAATCTCGCTGACGCCGCGCTGCGCCAGCAGAACATCGCGATCTTCTTCGGTGTTTGCAAAGAACGGCACCGGCATCATATAAGCCTGCGCGCCGGTTTTGGCGGCGATGCGGTGCATAACATCGTGCGGGTTCAGCGCATAATTGCGCGTCAGGCAGCCCAGCAGCGACACAAAGCGCGCCTGGGGAGCCTCAAGGCGCGCCAGCTGATGGATCGCCGCGGAGAGGGTCCGGCCATGTCCCAGCCCGAGCGTGATAGCGGGCGCGTTAAGCAGAAGCTGACGCAGATAGTTTGCGCCAGCCATCCCCAGCGCCCGCACCGGCAACCCGGTTTCACCCAGATCGGGCGCAACCTGACAAAACCGCAGGCCAAAGTGCTGGCGCAGCTTATCCTCCAGCGCCACGCAGTCGAGAATATCGCCATCGATGGTGATTTTTACTGCGCCTTCCGCCACCATGCGCGCAATCAGGCGGTGCGTTTTTACCGAAGGCAGCCCCAGTCGTTTGGCAACTTCAGCCTGAGTCAGACCGCCTACATAGTGCAGCCAGGCCGCACGCAGCGCCAGAGAGTCATCGCGGTCGGCGGAAGCAGGTGCGGATTTCATGTCTTTGTCCATTCAGAGTAGATGACGACGCGGGCTCCGGCCCGCGTGTTTAGCTGTACTCTCCGGCGGGCCGATGCGTCGCCAGATGCAGGTCCGCCACGCCGGTTTCAATATGGCTGGCCCAGAACGCCACGCTCTCTGCGATCTCCGCCACGGCGCGACTGTCGGTGGGCTCGCGCTCTTTGAAACTCAGCTCCAGGCAGATTTCATTATCCTGCGCGCCGCCACGCGCCAGCGCCTCCAGCAGCGGCTGCGGCTGAATACGGCCGCCGCTATTGTAATGCATTGTAAACGGACGATGCCCGCCTTTATCCATCATGCTCTGCTTGATATGAATGATGGGCGAGCAGCGCGGCACCGCTTCCGCCCAGGCGTAAGGATCGTAATCACGCGGGTCAGCAGAGGTCACATCACCGTGGTCAATATCCGCCATCATCCACATCGGCAGGGCAAAATCGCGCTGGCTCAGGCGCTGCTGCAGAGCCAGCGCGGCGGGAATGGTTTCGCCAAACTCGCGTGCCACGCTCATCGGCTCCCAGAAAAGATATTTCAGCCCCGCCGCGCGCGCATGTTCAGCGACTTCCTGCCAGCAGTCAGTGGCGATATCGATAAGAGTTTCGCGGCGCTCTGCGTCCCGGAAGTCGCGCTGCGTAAAAATGGCAAACTGCGAGCCGATAGCCACACCGCCCAGTTCAGCGGTGATATCCGCAAAGGTTTTGAACCAGTCAATATAGTAGCGGCGCACCGCAGCATCGGGATGACCAAAGTGGTTCAGTCGCCCGTAGGGGCCGGTCATACCGGAGGTGACGCGCACGCCGGTGGCGCGCAGCGCCTGCTGCATACGACGCGTCATGGCGGTTATCGTCGCGGCAGGCCAGCCTGGATTGATAAATTCATGGGTCAGCTGCAGGTCGCGAATGCGGATCTGCTCTGCCACGGTGGTTATTAAATCGTGCGGATCGGCAAAGCGGTTAACCAGCGGATTCGTATTAAGCGAAAGAGTCAGGGCCATATCAGTTCTCCTGTCCGGCACGGGCGCGCAGCGGGATCACGCGCGCGGAAGCCGCTTCAAACCAGCTGGTGAACGCATCGCGCTGCGCCGGGGTGAGGTGCAGCTGATGTTTGGTGCGCCGCCACAGAATATCGTCTGCCTGCTGCGCCCACTCGTGGTCAGCCAGATAGCGTGCTTCTGCTTCATACAGCAGCCCGCCAAAATGACGCCCCAGATCGCTCAGCGCCGTTGCGTCTGCCAGCAGCTGTGCGATGCGTGTTCCATAGAGACGGGCGTAGTGTTTACGCAGCGGCTGCGGCAGCCACGGCCAGCGCGCTTTGCACTGTTCCAGAAAGGTTTCAAAGTCGGCGTCAGCCATATCGCCTCCCGGCAGCGTGGCCGCGCGCGTCCAGTCAGCGCCCATCTGCGGAAAGAAGGGAGCAAGCTTCTGCAGCGCATGTTCTGCCAGCTTGCGGAACGTAGTGATTTTCCCGCCGAAGACGTGCAGCAGCGGCGCATCCTGCTGGTTATCAAGATCAAACACGTAGTCGCGCGTCACCGCGGAGGGGTTGCCTTTGCCGTCGTCAAACAGCGGACGCACGCCGGAGAAGCGGGTAATAACGTCAGCCGGGCGCAGCTTGACTTTAAAGTAGCGGTTGACGACGTCTAACAGATACTGTTGTTCCGTATCGTCAGCGATCACCGCTTCCGCTTTGCCTTCCCACGGAATATCCGTCGTGCCGATCAGCGCCTTATCGCCTTCATAGGGATTGATAAAAATCACGCGCTTATCGGTGTTCTGCACCAGATACGCCTGCTGACCCTCCCAGAATTTAGGCACGATAAGGTGTGAGCCTTTCACCAGGCGCACCCGGCGCTGGCTGTGGCTCTGCGTCACGTCGCTGACAATGTCCAGTACCCAGGGGCCCGCCGCGTTGACGATTGCCCGCGCAAACAGCGTGCGCCGCTCGCCGCTGCTGACATCTTCAAGGGTGATCTGCCACTTGCCGGGCAGGCGCTGTGCGGCAACGCAGCGCGTGCGCGGCAGAATGGTTGCGCCGCGCTCAGCGGCATCCAGCGCGTTCAGCACCACCAGCCGCGCGTCATCGACCCAGCAGTCGGAGTACTCAAACCCTTTTTTATAGCTGTCGAGCAGCGGGGCGCCTTCAGGATCGCGCGTCAGATCGAGTGAGCGGGTGCCGGGCAGTTTCTTGCGGCCGCCCAGATGGTCATAGAAGAAGAGGCCGAGCCGTACCAGCCAGGCGGGACGATCGGAGGGGCTGTGCGGCAGTACAAAACGCATTGGCCAGATAATATGTGGCGCGGCGTTCAGCAGCACTTCCCGCTCGATCAGCGCTTCGCGCACCAGCCGGAACTCATAATACTCCAGGTAGCGCAGGCCGCCGTGCACCAGCTTGCCGGAGCGGGAAGAGGTGCCCTGCGCCAGATCGTCTTTTTCACACATCGCCACCGACAGGCCGCGGCCGGCGGCATCCCGGGCGATACCGGCGCCGTTAATGCCGCCGCCAATAACAAACAGATCCAGCATAGTGTCACTCATGATTGACTCCGTTACAGGTATTCAGCGCCTGCCAGCAGGCCGGCAGATCGCTGCGGATCTGCTGATAATGAGGAAACAGCGCGTCATAACGCTGCATCAGTTCGGGCTGCGGCGCTTCCGGCGCGTCAAGCAGCGGGCGGACCCAGGTTTCGGCACACGCGGCCATAGAGGTAAACGCGCCCACCGCGACGGCAGCCATCATTGCCGCACCGGCCGCGCCCGCTTCTTCACGCTGGCTGATACGTACCGGGACACCGATAGCGGCCGCGAGGATCTGGCGCAGCGGCCCTGAGCGCACCGCACCGCCGGTCAGCCGGATCTCACCGGGCCGATCCTGGCCCATCGCCTGGTAGCAGTCGCGCGCCGCCATACCAATGCCCTCTACCACGCCGCGCACCAGGTCACCAAAAGAGTGCTGATAGTGCAGGCCGGTAAAGCCGGCACGCGCGCTGGCATTCACGAAGGGACCGCGTTCGCCCGCCAGTGAAATATAGGGATGAAACAGCAGCGTGCCGGGCGGGGTGCGCGTCAGCCAGCTATCAATCTGCGCCACCAGCCGGGCGTGATCGGTTTCGCAGCCAAAACTTTGCAGCAGATCGCTGGCGACATTCAGCAGCCAGTCCAGATTCAGCGTCGAGGCCATATTGGTCTGAACCTGCGTCACATAACCGGGCCACGGCAGCGGGATCACGTAGCCGGTCTGTGCCGGATTAAGCCAGACATCCCCGACGGTCACGCTACGCAGATGGACGCCGGTTGAGCCCACAATCGAACAGGCGGTATTGGCCTCGCCGGTGTGAACGCCCGCGCCCAGCGCCGTCATCGCCATATCCACATAGCCCAGCACCACCGGGGTACCGGCCCGCAGGCCCGTCAGCGCTGCCGCCTCGCGGGTCAGGGGATGCGTGGTCTCGGTGCCTTCAACAATTTCCGGCAACAGATGCCGCCGGTGCGTCAGCCCCAGCGCGTCAATCACGGTGTCGTCATAACCGGCGTGGCGAAAGTTGCCAAAGGTAAAGCTCGCCTCAGACGGGTCGGTGGCACGCACGCCGGTGAGGTTAAGGTAGAGCCAGTCTTTGCAGTGCAGCGCGACGTCAGCTTTTGCCAGCAGTTCAGGAAAGTGTCTGTCCATGTGTGCCAGCTGCGCCCCCTGCTGGCAGGTATTGAGTCCGGTGCCGGTAGCGCTGAAGCGCGCCTGCGCCAGCGGATGCTGATTCAGTCTGGCCACCGTGGGAGCCGCCCGGGCATCGAGCCAGATCCAGGCGTCACCCACGGGCCGATCCTTTGCATCCACCAGCCAGCTGCCGTCCCCCTGAGCCGTCACGGCTAACGCCACCACGCGGGCTGCTAGGTTGGCGATATGGTCGCTGAGCTGACGCAGGGCGCTGGCCGCATCCTGCCAGGTTTGTGACATCGACTGCTGGGCTGCGCCACCTGCTGCGCGATAATAGCGGTTACGCACCGACGCGCAGGCCAGCTGTTTGCCGGTCAAATCAAAGGCTACCGCCTTGACCACCGAGGTGCCTGAATCCAGGCCCACAATGATATCGCCACTCTCCACCGACACCTCCACCTGGTATGTGCTGCGGGCTGTCTGCGATCCCGCCGTATGCCGTGTTAACGGCGTGTGATTATTATGCTGCTGCTAGTGATACTTCTTTTCTCACTTAGATAACATATCTTTCGTATTAAATTTCAATGCAGGTAAAATATTTCACTCCACTTAGCGAGCAGGATCACGAAATTACCGCCCGCCTGAGCCAGCCTCAGACAACTCCTCCCCGCCAATTCCCCTGACATAAGGGAATTTAAACCTTTATCAGCGGTTGCCGTTCAAACAGCGATCCAGATCGCTCTCCTGAAAAAATCGTCGCCGGGCTGTTGACATTTTAGTCACATCAGCACAATTCTCATCACATTAGTTATCACATATATAACACATCCCGCGTTAATTCCGGGCTGTTAACCCGATGAGGTGCCGTTATGTCTGATGTTTCAGTGCTCGCACAGCAGCTTGACCGGCAGCGCAGGCGTCGCCTGCTGCTGACCGCCGTGCTGAGCTGTGCCGTGATAGCCGGCATTGCCCTGGATACCCACGTTGTCAGAACCGACGCCACCGGGCAGTCGCAGCAGGGCTTTTCACCAGACAGCTGGGCGGAACAGCACTTTCCTGAGGTGAAGCAGAGCGTGGAGCGTCGCGCCGTTGCGGCGCAAACGCTGGCCGCAGCGCTGCAGGCGAACCAGCAGGCCGCCGCCGCGCAGTATGGTGTCGGCTCGCCGCTGCCGGTGATCCCGGTCAGGCTGGAGGGCGTGGTGCAGCCGGGAGAGAAGGGGATTTTTCCGCTGCAGGTCGCCGGCGTGCCGGAGAGCCTGAAAGTGCGCCTGCAGACCGGGCCGGCCCTGAGCGGTACCGATCTGCGCGACGCCAGCGGCACTATTCAGTTCGGCGATTTTACCAACCAGATTGAGTATCAGAACGCCGGGGCAGCGCTGAACCGCGCCATGAAAAACAGCGTCCTGGAGAAGCTTAACCGCGACACGCTGCCGGGCAAGACCGTAGAGGTCATCGGGGTGTTTCGCCTCCTTAATGCCAGTAACTGGCTGATCACACCGGTCAGCGTGGAGGTTAAATGAAACCCTTTCCTGTTAATCCGGCGCTGTTAAAAGGTGAAGTGGTGCTGCAGGCGCGTAACGTCAGCAAGGTGTATGGCTCAACGCATGCGCTTAAGGGCGTGAACTTTGAGATACGCCGCGGCGAAGTCACCACGCTGTTTGGTGAAAACGGCGCCGGCAAATCGACCTTAATGAAAATATTATCCGGCGTGATTACGCCAACATCCGGGGAAATTCTGCTTAACGGCGAAAGTAAGTTGTTCCACTCCGCCACCGAGGCGCGCAGCTGCGGTATCTCCATTATTCATCAGGAGCTGAATCTCGCGCCGAACATGAATGTCCGTGACAACATCTTTATGGGCCGCGAAATCATGGGGGCTACCGGCGTCGACTACGACGAAGAGGCGCGGCTGACCCGGCACCTGATGGCCGCGCTCGAAGAGGATATCGATCCGCTGACGCCGGTAGAGAACCTGCGCCTCGGCCAGCAGCAGATTGTGGAGATTGCGCGGGCGCTGTCGGTGAATTCACAGATCCTGATCATGGATGAACCGACCTCGGCTCTGAGCGCTGCCGAAGTCAGCGTGCTGTTTCAGGTGATCCGCGATCTCACCAGCCAGGGCGTCGCCATCGTTTATATCTCCCATCATCTGGAAGAGGCGCTGGAGATCACCGACCGCGCCGTTGTGCTGCGCGACGGCGTGATGACCGCCTGGGCGCAGCGCAGCGATATCGATCTTGAGTGGATCGTGCGCAACATGGTGGGGGAGCATTTCGATCTCGGCTCGCCGCCGCAGGGTTACGCCTTTGGCCCGCCGGCGCTGACGGTTGAGAACCTGACGGTGAAGAGTAAAACCGGCATCCGGCTGGTAGATAACCTGTCGCTGACGGTAAAGGCGGGTGAGATTGTCTGTATTTATGGCCTGATGGGAGCAGGGCGCACGGAGCTGCTGGAGTGCATTGCCGGACGTATCGCGCAGAGCAGCGGCGATATCCGGCTGCAGGAGACGGAGATTAGCCGCTTATCTCTGGCGCAGCGTATCGCTATCGGGCTGGCGCTGGTGCCGGAAGATCGGCAGCGCGACGGACTGGTACAGACCATGAGCGTAGGGGAGAACCTGTCGCTGGCCAGCATCGGTGAGTTTGTCCGGGGACTGATGCTCTCCGCCCGCCGTGAAAAGCAACTGGTAAGCGATACCATCCGCAACGTCACGGTGAAAACCGCAGGCGGTGATGCGGCAATCGGCTCGCTCTCGGGCGGTAATCAGCAGAAAGTTGTCATTGGCAAGATGCTGGCGACGCGGCCCAACGTGCTGCTGCTCGATGAGCCAAGCCGCGGCATCGATATTGGCGCCAAAGCAGAAGTGTTTCGCCTGCTGGCAGAGAGTGCGAAGCAGGGGCTGGCGGTGGTTTATACCACCTCTGAGGTTGGTGAATGTCTTAGCATCGCTCACCGCATTGTGGTGATGAGCAAAGGACGTATCTCCGCCATTTTCGACGCCAGCGTGAGTAAAGAGCGCATCATGGCGGCGTCGGGTGAAGCACTGGTGGCATAACATGAAAAACGGAGTGAAAAGTATGACCGATCAAACGCAAACGCTGGCCACCTCGCCCGCGGCGAATGCCTCCCGCACAACAAAACAGCTTAACCTGGCCCGCCTGCTGCTGGAGGGACGCGCCTTTATTGCGCTGCTGGTGATTATCGCGACGTTTTCGTTTCTGTCGCCTAACTATTTCAGCGGAGCTAACTTCCTGACGATGGCGTCACACGTGGCGATATTCGGCCTGCCCGCGATCGGTATGCTGCTGGTGATCCTGAATGGCGGCATCGATCTCTCGGTCGGTTCCACGCTGGGACTGGCTGGCGTAATGGCGGGCTTTATGATGCAGGGTATCAGCCTTGAGGCGCTCGGCGTGGTGCTCTATCTGCCGGTGTGGGCTGTGGCGATCCTGACGCTGGTCGTGGGCGCACTGGTAGGGCTGGTGAACGGCGTACTGATTGCCATCTGCCGCGTACCCGCCTTCGTGGCCACGCTTGGCACCATGTATGTGGCGCGCGGTATTGCGCTGCTGATGACTAACGGTCTGACCTATAACAAACTTTCCGGCAGTGAATCACTGGGCAATACCGGCTTTGACTGGCTCGGGTTTAACCGGCTGTTTAACATTCCGGTTGGCGTGCTGGTGCTCGGCGCGGTGGCGCTGGCGTGCGGTTTTCTGCTGAGCCGTACCGCCTTTGGCCGCTGGCTTTATGCATCAGGCGGCAATGAGCGTGCCGCCGATCTCTCCGGCGTGCCGGTGAAACGCGTGAAGATTAGCGTTTATGTACTGTCAGGCATCTGTGCCGCGATGGCGGGGCTAGTGCTCTCTTCGCAGCTGACCTCTGCCGGCCCAACGGCAGGCACCACCTACGAGCTGACGGCGATTGCGGCCGTGGTCATTGGCGGGGCGGCGCTGACCGGCGGGCGCGGTAACGTGCGCGGCACGCTGCTGGGGGCATTCGTGATTGGCTTTCTCTCTGATGGTCTGGTGATTATTGGCGTTTCTGCCTACTGGCAGACGGTGTTTACCGGGGCCGTGATTGTGCTGGCCGTGTTGCTGAATACGCTGCAGTACGGACGACGCAGCCGCTGAATTGCGCGCGCCGCTGCGGTGCGCGTTTATCCGTAAAAAAAACCTGTACCCTGATAATAACGGAGTCACTATGTTTACCAAACGTCTTATGCTTGCCGCTACTGTCGCCATCAGCACCTTTGCCGCACCAGGCTGGGCCGATAAAGGTCTGATGACCATTATCGTCAACGATCCCTCTAATCCTTACTGGCTGACGGAGGGCCAGGTCGCACAGAAAGCGGCTGAAAAACTTGGCTACAGCGCCAAAGTCAGCGCTCATAAAGGCGATACCAACGCGGAAAGCCAGCTGATTGATACCGCCATCACCAATAAGTCTAAAGCGATCATCCTCGATCCGGCCAACGCTGACGGCTCTATCGGCTCGGTGAAAAAAGCGATTGCCGCCAATATTCCGGTGTTTATCATCAACGCTGAGCTGAATCAGAGCGGTCTGGCGAAAGCGCAGCTGGTTTCGAACAACGCGCAGGGCGCCGCCGCTGGCGCCATGGAGTGGGTGAAGCAGGTGGGTGACAGCGGTAACTACGTTGAGCTGGTGGGACCGCCCTCGGATAACAATGCGGCAACCCGCGCCAACGGCTTTGATACCGTGCTGTCACAATATCCCGATCTGAAAAAGGCGGGGCAGGAAGTGGCGAACTGGGATCGCACGCAGGGCTTTAATAAGATGCAGTCGCTGCTGCAGGCGAATCCGGATATCAAAGGCGTGATCAGCGGTAACGATGAGATGGCGCTGGGCGCTATTGCGGCTCTGAAACAGGCCGGCAAACTGGGGCAGATCAAGGTCGGAGGCTTTGACGGCACGCCGGACGCGGTCGATGCGGTAAAAGCCGGCACGCTGGCCTATACCGTTATGCAGCCGGTGGCGCTGTTTGCTCAGAAAGCGATTGAGCAGGCAGATACCTTCCTGAAAACCGGAAAAACCGGCGCGCCGGCTGAAAAACAGCTGTTTGACTGCGTGCTGATCACCAAAGAGAACGCCGGCAACTCCATTTCACCGTTTGTGCTTAAACAGTAACCGCTGCATCCCCGGCTGGCCGCAGCTGGCCGGGGTGCAGGCGATCGGTTATTTGCATTAATGGGTATAACGCGCTGTAATTACAACTAATCCTGCATTTACTCCTCTCCGGAATCTATATGGCGCATAACCCACACGACACCCTGCCTGGTGTTTTCACGGCGGATACGCTGCCCGGCGACAGTCGCCAGGCACGCCAGCAGGCGCGCCGCCAGCTGATCGCGGAAGCGGTCATGGCGGAGGGCGCCGTACGCATCGAAGATCTGACCGCGCGGTTTGGCATCAGTCTGATGACCGCACACCGTGATATTGATGAGATGGTCGAGCGCGGCCTGCTGCATAAGTCGCGCGGGGTGGTCTCGGCTACCTCAACCAGCCTGGTAGAATCGAGCGATATCTATCGCGCTACGCGCCAGCTGGAGGAGAAGCAGGCGATTGCCGAAGTGGCGGCCAGCTATCTGGAGCCAGGGCAGGCGCTGTTTCTGGATGATTCCACTACGGTATTTCAGCTGGTGCGGCAGCTTTATGCCAAAGCGCCGCTGACGGTGATCACCAACTCGCTGACCCTGATGAACGAGCTGCGTAACGGGCGGGATATCACCCTGATGGGGCTGGGCGGGCAGTATCATCCCTGGTGTAACGCGTTTATGGGGCGCATGACGCGCGAAGAGATCGCCTCGCTGCGCGCGGATATCTTTTTTGTCAGCATGTCCGCCATTGTGGATGACGCGGTGTTTCATCAGTCAGCAGAGACGGTAGAGACCAAGCGCGCCATGTTTGAGTCGGCACAGAAGCGTATTCTGCTGATGGATCACACCAAGTTTGGCCGGCGCGCGCTGCATCGCTTTGCCGATCTGCGCGAGTTTGACGTGGTGATTGTGAATCAGGGCACGCCGTTGCCGCTGCTGCGTCGTATGCAGGATAACGGGGTCAATGTGGTGGTCGCACCCATCAAACGCGCCGCTGGCGGTCCGGAATAACAGCGAATCATTTAACATAACACCAGACATCTCATCTGGCAGCGCCTCCCGCCAGACGTAATCAACGGGACTGCATCCGGCGGGGAGGTATACTCAGGCTGTTCGATCAGCTTTTTTGCACAGAGAACCAGCTATAACAGCTATCTGCCAGCTTTTTCCCCGCGCGGATAGCGTAGCGTTCGACATAGTGAAACAGCAGCGCGGCCAGCGCGATACTGCCGCTTACCGACAGCGCAAAGACCAGCAGCTTTGTGCCTGCGCTGGCGTCAGCCGGCAGCTGGTTGAGCAGCACGCGGCGCAGCGGATAGTGCACCAGATAGAGGGAATAAGAGATGTTGCCGAGGAAATTCAGCACCGGCTGCGGCGCTGACTGCCGCCCGTCGCTGAGCAGAATGACGCAGGCCATAATAATGGCGGCGAGCCAGTAGCCGCCGTGCAGGCCAAACGGCTGCGGGCCTGTCAGCAACGCGATACCCGCGGCAGCGGCGAGCGCCAGCCAGACAATGCGTCGCCCGCGGGTGCGCAGCACCGGCATGTTGCCGCTGACAACCAGTTCTGCCAGCAGCATGCCGGTAATAAACTCAAATACAATGGTATTGCTGCTGAGTTTGATCCACGCCTGCCACCAGGCGTTTACCACCAGGTCCGGAGACGCCTGAGAGGAGAGGGTGACGCTGCCGTTATAGGCCAGCTGAAAGCCGACGGAGGCGGTAATAAACATCAGGCTGCAGACCAGGCTGCGCTGACGATAGCTGATACACATCGCCAGCGTGAACAGCGTATAGAACAGCACTTCATAGGTCAGCGTCCACGGCGGCCCCAGCGCGCTGTAACCAAACACCGGTCCGGCACTGCTGTAATCCTGCAGGCAAAAGTAGAGTACGCAGCCCATCTGCTGAAATTCGCGTTCGTTATACACCAGCGTCCACGCCGCCAGCCAGACCAGAAAAAACACCGGCCAGATGCGAAAGAAACGCTTAATCAGAAAAGGCAGCGGACGTTCAGCGGAGTGTGCCGTAATAAAGGTCATGATAAAGCCGCTGATGATAAAGAAGATATCCACGCCCAGCGCGCCCGGAATATGCGCCGCCATACCATCCGGTAACAGCAACGCGTTATGCGCAACGACAACCAGCAGCGCGGCCAGCCCACGCAGATACTGAACAGAAAGGATCTTCATTTAACACATCCTGTGGCCGATCGGGTGGTCCGGAGGTACTTTGTCAGAAAGTACCACGATAAAAGATGACGCATAAATACATGCTAATTGAATCCCGCCGGGCGGTCGCCGGATTTATGCGTAAGCCGGGGGCGGGCGCAGGTTCTTTTACCAGGGCGCGTGCGCACGTTCACCAGGGGCGCATTAATGCGCCCCCTACAAAATTCGCAGGAGCATCGTTGATGGCGTCCGGATAGTACGTCATCAATTCAATACACGCCCACAAAACCCGTAGGGGCGCCATTAATGGCGCCCGGACACCATCTCGGGCGCATAAATACGCCAAGGACGCATAAATGCGTCCCCTACGGTTGGCATTGTTATCCCGCAGGGGCGCCATTAATGGCCCAGGCCCGCGCGGTTGTCAGATCCGGGCCGCATACGGTTTTGTAGGGGCGCCATTAATGGCGCCCAGGCCCGCGCGATTGTCAGATCCGAGCCGCATAGGTTTTGTAGGGGCGCCATTAATGGCGCCCAGGTGGATGCGGCCGATTCTGTATAAATGTCTATTTTGCGATATATTACCGGCCATCACCAAAGTGCACATAATGTATATTATGTTAAATGATGGATTTCATCCGCAATGACGCAATGACCTCAGACGTCTGTCAGACCGTTTTCCCTGCTACCCGCCTCACCTCTTCCGTTGAGACCATCAGCCTTCTGCTTTTTATGCAAAGGCTTTTTCTGCTGCAGTCGCCGCTGCTTATCCTGGCGAATACGCTCCACATACTTTTTCATGTCCGCTGCCTTAACCGGTAGCTCTTTCTGCCAGAAAGCAGCCGGCACATTATAGCTCTCCGGTTCAGCTGCAAATATTGCGATAAGCTGTTCAAAGATGCGGTACAGCGCAATCTCATGGCGGACCTGCACACGTACTACATCTTCCTGCATGGCAAACGCATACAGCGCATCAGCATAACGTTTCATCGCTCTGAAGCTCACGGGCTGTGCGGCCATCACCTCATCAGGCGCGCTAACCGCATCAAACTTCTCCAGCAGAAAATAGACGCACGGCAGCATCATGGCGTTAATACGGGCGACCTCTATCAGCGGATCGCGTTGCAGCGTCTGCAGATTACTAAACCTGGAGCGCAGACAGGCCAGCGGATTAATCACCCTGACCTGCTCGTGATACTCAGGCTCATCCGGATGTTCCTGGCTGACATAAAAAGGTTCGGTATTAAGCAGCAGATTCTCACCGGCGAAGTCCTGCCAGGTAAAACCGGAAGGAAAATCGATGACATCCACCGTGTTGGCATGTGCCGGCTGCGCCGGGTCAGCAAAAAACCGCCCTTTTACCGTTTTTATACTGCGGGTCGCGGCATCAGTCAGGACAAAACGCGCCAGCGACGGCGGCTGGCCGGCATCGTTCAGATTTGCATCGACGCCTAACGCGCGGGCAATGGCCGTTATATCATGTCGCCGGGCGGCATAATCCACATCCACTGAGGTAATCAGACGCGCATCGGGCAACGCATTGCGGTACAGCTGATGGTAATAGGATACCCAGTACTGTATTGCCTGGCCGCCAATGGTGATCACCGGGTTTCTGAACAGATGCGCCCGGGCAATCAGCTGTTTATTCAGCAGATAAGCCTGTTCATAAGGCGGAATAACCGGATAGTCAGACATAAAAAAACCCTCATCAGCGAGGGCTTATTTTGCATCACCATAGTGAATCAGGTAAAGCTTACCTGATGTTTTGGCTGCAGTTTGCATGATTTGCTCTGCGGCGATTTGATCGCTGGCTGATAGCCCGCTTCTCCACGTAACACCGCCAGTGCCTGAGCATCATACTGCTTGTGTTGCGCTTTTTTCAGCTGTGCTGGCGACATGGTATATGACCTTTTTCCGGGTTAAGCCGTAAATTTACGCTATCCTGCCGCAGGCTGCCACTTTTTTACGCCGCTCTACGCCACTTCAGCGGACGTGTCGATCAGCGCCTGCAGGCGCTGGCGATAAGCGGTGTCGAACTGCGCCGGCACGCGACGAATATAATCAAATGCGTGTTCAGCCGCCTCACCGCTCAGGCTGGCGAGATGCGCGAGCGCCTCGTCGCAGCTGGGGATTAAGCCTTCCTGATGCTGATAGCGCGGCGGCAGCGCGGTCCAGATCACCGCATCAAGGCAGCGATCCTGCGCCCAGTCGCTGAGCACACCCGGCGTATGCTGCGGCTGCAGCAGTATGCCGACGCCATCTTCACGCTCATCAGGGATCGCCTCGCGCAGACGCAGTGCCGCCACCGCTTCCGGCAGCGAAACGCTCGCCAGTAACGCCCAGTAGACGTTAACCGGTGCCGCGTTCATACAGAGCGCCGTAGCCAGTTCCCCGCCATCGCCAATGCGACAGAACTCCACCGGCAGCGCCGGACCATCCGCATGCCACTCGCCGGCAACCGGCAGTTCACCAGGTTTCCAGATCAGTGACCCCCATGCTAAACAGGCTATTTTCACCGCTGTCCCCCTATTAGTGATGTTATTTAACGCGTGAGCACCTGTTATTAAAGGTAGCGCAGTTCGCGATTCCCGCTACGCTTCCTGCAGATTGCCTGCAGCTCTCACACTTTTCTCGCCGTTTCTCTCAATTTCAGGCGGCCTGTGCCACACTTGTGATACCGTTTATTGGTAAGGAAAACTGATGCGTTACTCACTTATCGCCCTGATCTGCGCCGCGCTGTGGAATGCCGGAGCGGGTGCGCAGCCTCTTCCGCAGCGCCCGCCTGATACGCTGGTTCCTGAACAGTATCTCTCTGCGGTTAACGCCGATAACAGCATAACCTGGCGACTCTGGGCCCCGGCGGCAAAAGCGGTGGATGTGGTCACCGGTGCCACGCCCGACCGCTATGTCACGCACCCCATGACCAAAGATGAGCGCGGCATCTGGCGCTTTACCAGCACACCGCTCGCCCCAAGCCTGTATGAATATTTCTTTAATGTGGATGGCTTTCGCAGCATCGATACCGGCAATCCCCTGCCTAAGCCGCAGCGACAGGTCAATACCAGCCTGATTCTGGTGCCCGGCAGCCTGCTGGATACGCGTCAGGTCCCGCATGGCGAAATCCATACCCTGACCTGGCACTCAGAGGTGCTTAAGCGCGAGCGACAGCTGGCGGTCTGGGTACCGCCGGGCGCGGCAGACGCCGCAGATCCCCTGCCCGTGCTCTATTTTTATCATGGCTTTGGCGACACCGCGCTGTCAGCGGTAACCCAGGGGCGCATTCCGCAAATCATGGATAACCTGCTGGCGGAAGGTAAAATTGTCCCGATGCTGGTGGTGATCCCGGATACGGAGACGGATATCAGCGATGCCATACCCGAGACGTTTGCGCCCGCCTCCCGGCGTGAGATCTTTTATCCGCGTAACGCGCAGGCAGCCGATCGTGAGTTAACGCAGGAGATTATGCCGCGCATCGCTCAGCGCTACCGCGTGCGCAGCGAGGCCAGCGGTCAGGCGCTGGCGGGCCTCTCTCAGGGCGGTTACCAGGCGCTGGTCAGCGGCATGCGGCATCTGAACCAGTTTGCCTGGCTCGGCATCTTCAGCGGCGTTACCACGGAAACCGTGCCTGACTTTCGCGTTGCCGCACAGCTGAAAAAGCCCGCCGCGATCAATCGTCAGCTGCGCCTGTTTGCCCTGGCGGCGGGCGACGAAGATATTATCACCGGCCGGGATATGACCGGACTGCAGGCGCTGCTGGAGCAGCAGAAAATCCGGCATGAGTGGCACAGCTATGCCGGCCTCGGGCATGAGATGGATGTCTGGCGTCCGGCTTACATAGCGTTTGTCCAGCAGCTGTTTAAACCTTCAGACACCCGGTAGCGCCCGCCACAGCGTCAGCTGGTTCTCTGCCGGCTGACGCTGATAGCTGACCCGATCCACGCTGGCGTAAATCAGCGGCCAGCCCCGGCCCCCCTCATCCAGCGGATCGATATCATCAAAACCGCGCTGTGCGCGCTCTGTGAATGCCTCGGGCACCGGCCGGCCGTTATCGGACAGCGTGACGGTGACGCCCTGCTCATCACAGGAAAAATGCACCCGGTAGTGCTGCTGCGCATCATCCTGATAACCGTGGCGGATAATATTGCTCGCCGCCTCGCACAGCGCCAGATCGAGCGGGTAGATCCAGCTCTCCGGCAGCTGCAGCGGCTGCAGAAAACGGCGCAGCGCGTTGCCGAGGCGGGTCAGGCTGTTTAGCGTGGCGGGCAGCGTCAGCGTTTCCGCGGCCATTGCGTGGTGCATAAGCCCCTCCTTATTGCAGCGTACGCAGCGCCTCTTCGCGATCGGCGCACAGCGTAAAGACTCTGTCCATCCGGGTCAGCGTGAACATACTTTTGATGTTGCTATTCAGGGCGCAGAGCATCAGCTGGCCGCCGTTGAGCGATTTCAGGATAGAGATCAGCGCGCCCAGACAGCTGCTGTCGATGAAATCCACGCGTGAAAAGTCGAGGATCAGCGCGCGCGCGCCCTGCCGCATCTCCTCCAGCACCTGCTGCTTAAAGGGCAGCGCAACGGCGGCGTCCAGTCGTCGTACCACCGGGGTCAGAATGCGGGTGTTATCGACGGTGTCAGATTCAAACTTCATGTGCAGACTCCTGTTCGTCCGGGTTCAGATGTTCAATGATCAGCAGTGAGATATCGTCGCCTGCCGGTGCGGTACTGTCAGCGGGCAATTCACGCCAGCGGTTAAGCTGCTGGTGCAGCGTCTGCAGCAGACTCTCTGCCGGCTGGCAAGCCTGGCCGGCGAGCAGCGCCTGCAGCCGTGCCATGCCAAACATCTCCTGCTGTGGATTTTCACACTCGGTAATGCCATCGCTGTAGAGGCAGAGCCGCTCGCCGGGTGCCAGCGTAAAACTCACCTCTTCCCAGCTCAGATCGTCAAGCAGTCCGACCGGCGCTCCGCCCTCGCCGGCGATACGGATTGCGCCATCGCGCGCCACAATCAGCGGTGGCGGATGCCCGGCCTGACAGAGTCGTCCGGCACCGCTCTGACGATCGAGCGCGCCATATACCATAGTGAAATAGCTGGTTACGTCGCTGCTTTGCGCCACAAAGCGCTCATTCAGTATCGCCACTACGTCGGCGGGCGGCGTGATCGTCTCGCCGTTATAGAGAAACCGCTCTACCGTACGGCCATGCAGAAACTGGCGCGCCACCGCTACCGACATCATTGCCGCCGACACGCCGTGTCCGGAGACATCCACGCTATAAAAACCGAGCGCCTGCCCGTCCAGCGGAAAAAAATGAAAGATATCGCCCGAGACCCAGGCCGAAGGTATAAACAGCCAGTCGGCAAACCAGCCAGCGTGATGAATGGCGTGCGGCGGTAATATACTGCGCTGCAGCGCGGCGGCAGCCTGCAGGTCGGTCTCAATCTGCTGCAGCGCCTGCTGCAGGCTCTGGTTGCGGCTCTCCAGCGTCGATTCCAGCTGCAGAATGCGCTCTCCGGCATGCAGGCGCGCCTGCAGCTCAATCCGGTTTACCGGCTTACGCAGAAAATCATCGGCACCGGCGGCGAAGCCGGCGCGTAGATCGTCGGTGCTTTCGCGTACCGTCAGCAGAATCACATAGATATAACGCTGCCGGAACTGCTGACGCACCTGGCGGCACAGCGTCAGCCCGTCCATGACCGGCATCTCCCAGTCGCTGATCAGCAGATTAACCGGATGCTGTCGCAGCAGCGCCAGCGCCTGCTCACCCTCTTCGGCTTCCAGCACGTGATAGCCCCACTGCCGCAGCAGACCGGCCAGCAGCTTACGCCAGGTGAGCGCATCATCAACAATCAGTACCGACTGTGCGGAAACGGGCTGCATATATACCTTCCTAAAACGGCAGGAACCAGATCAGAGATACCGTGCCTTCACGAAACTTTGCATTCGCGCTGCTTCTGCCGGGAAAGCGGGTACCGCTATAGTTGCTGTACTGCAATGAGAACGAGCCAGGCGTATAACCGGCATAGCCAAAGCTGTAGCTGTAATCTCCGTTCCACGGCTGTTGCTGGCTGGCGTGCGGATACCAGAACGCGGTGGCGCGGACGAAGAAGTGCTGTTTAAAGGTGTAACCACAGCCGCCCAGCATGACCTGCTTGTTGGCGCGCAGATCGTTATCCGCCAGCGAATAGTAGCGTGGCACCCAGCTGTAGCCGAGCTGGCAGGTCAGCGCATCCCCGTCATTAATCAGCAGGTGACGCTCAAGCGGTTCAGGCAGCGAAAATTTATAGGCAAAGGTAAACGCACCCTGCTCAAAGTAGGTAAAGCGTTTATTGCCGGAGGGAAACAGATGGTTGTCGCCATAGTTGCTGTAGACCAGGCTGAAAGTATTAGCATGCCAGTCGTCATAGCCGAAGCTGTAGCGGAAATCGGTGGTGTAGCGGTCAAAATCGGTGATCGGTGCGCGCAGGGTGACGTTAGCAAACCAGTAGCTGTAAGGCGAGTACTGCAGGCTCAGGTTCAGCAGCTGATTAATCTTCTTTTTTTGCTGCGCAGATTCAGAGCCGTTCGGGATGGTCAGCCACTGCTCTTTCAGCCCGCTGGAAAAACTCAGCGCGCCGGAGAAGGTATCTTTGTTACCGGAAAAGAGTCGTCCCCAGCGGCTGGTAAACACGCCTGCCTGAATCGGTTCACTGCTCTCTGCTCCGGCCCCTTTATCAGAGCCGGTCTCTGCCGCTGAGGCGTTAAGCGTGCCTGCCACCAGCATGATCATACCGCACGTTATCCCTGCCCGCTGCCCGAATTCCATCTGATGTCTCCGATCAATTAGGAATAAAACGCCCGCCAATCTCTTTTTTAGCCATCCACCACAGCAAACCCAGTGCGCCCAGATGGATAGCGGTGTTGCGCAGCCACGCCTGCTGCCACAGATCAAAAGTGACAAACTGGCTGACGCCCAGCACCACGAACACGTGCAGGATAAAGGTGTAAAGCGAATGCTGACCAAGCGGGATCAGAAACCAGCCCGCCACTTTATTGATGGGCCACCAGCAGCGGGTAAGGATCAGATAGACCAGCAGAATCAGGCAGAAGTCGTTGATAACCCGGCACGGTCCCAGCGCGTTTTTGGCGGCGAGATGGTGATAAAACCAGTTAAAATCGGCGGGCGGAATGATATGCAGCAGCAGCGCCGGCGGCATAAACGGATTGGTATGGTTCTGCGCCACAAACATCATCACCAGCGCATAAATCACCATCAGCGTGATCACCACATAGCCTGCCGGGGTGCGCGCCAGTGAGGTCAGCTCATCTTTAAACCAGCCACAGCACATGCCCAGCACGTAGATCAGCTGCCACGCCAGTAAGGGAAAGGCGAATTCAAATTCGGAGACCGTCAGCCGCAGCGGCCAGCGCTGGTAAGCGAGATAGCCGAGCAGGGAAGCTGCGATAAGCCAGCCCGCGCGTCGCGTCTGCAGCAGCCAGAGAAACAGCGGGCTGACCAGCAGCAGGCAGATATAGAGACCGAGGATCTGCGTCTGATGGGGACCTATCTGCAGGTAAAGCACAATATTAAACCAGGTCTCTTTGATCTGCGGCGTAGCGGGAAACAGCGCCCAGACCGTGCCGGAATAGCGATCGACAAAGTGCGTCACCTCAAAGGTATTAATCAGCGGCAGCGCGGAGAGCAGCAGAATCAGCAGCACAATGACGATATTGACCAGGTAGATCTTCCCTGCCCGCCGCCATAACGTCCAGCCAATGGTCAGCAGCACCTCTTTCTGCAGCCGCTGCCGGTTGAGCATGCCAAGCATAAAACCGGAAAGGATGACAAATCCTTCGGCTCCCGTAGTCAGGCCAAACCGCTCCCAGGTGAAAATATTGATCGCAGAGAGCAGTTCAGTATGGGCTACCACCATCATCACCAGCGCAATCCCGCGCAGCATATCAATACGCAGGTCGCGCCTGCCAGGCACGGCATAACGCCATGTCGGCGGCACGGTAACAGAGGGGTTAGCCGCGGCGGCATTTTCGCTCATAACGCATTAGCCCTGCTGATAATGTATAGAGTTAAAACATTAATATAATATATATTTCAGATGTAAGGGAAAGTGTAGCCAGGTTGTGCAATAAATAGACAAATGGTAAATGCAGCGCCAAATAAGCTGTTAAAACCGCTATTTGCCAGCTATATGTTTTCTTATACTGTCAGAAGCCCTGAGCGCAGGCATCAGAAAGCCAGACGGTAATAATAAATAATAGTGATCTGTTTTTATATTATTCATTCGCTTAGCTTTCCTTAACGTGTTCACCAGGTCAGATGCCCTTTTTTGCAGGATGTGAGACAGGATGCCATGGACCACTACTTTTCCCGTTTTGAACAGCGTCGTCCCCCTCCGGCGCTGCAGACACCGCGCTGGGTCGTTATCTGCTGGCAGGTGCTGGCCGTTGCCGGACTGATTCTGGGCGCAAACTATATTCGCTGGCGCTGGATGTCTTCGCTGAACCCCGACGCGCTCTGGTATGCGGTGCCGCTGGCGCTGGCAGAGACCTGCGCCTGGTTTGGCACGCTGCTGTTTACCATCAACATCTGGCAGGAGAAAGATCCGCCCTGTCCGCCTGCGCCGGAGGAGATTAATCAGTGTCTGCTGCCGGCGGACCAGTCCGCACCGCGTCCCATCCGGGTTGACCTGTTTATTGCGACCTACTCCGAAGATCCGGAGCTGGTCAGGCTGTCGATTCAGGATGCGTGTAAGGTGCACTATCCCGTCCCTATCGACTACCGGGTGCACGTGCTGGACGATGGCCGTCGTCCGGAGATGCGCGCGGTGTGTGAGCAGGAGGGCGTAAATTACATTACCCGCGACAACAACACCGGGTTCAAGGCGGGTAATATTCGTAACGGCATGGAGCACACCGACGGCGACTTTCTGGTGATCTGCGATGCGGATACCCGGGTTTTTCCCACGCTGCTGGTTCACACGCTGGGTTATTTTCGCGATCCCGACGTCGCCTGGGTGCAGACGCCGCAGTGGTTCTATGACCTGCCTGAAGGCGAGCGTCTGCCGGCATGGCTGCGGCGCCGGACCGGCTGGCCCGGCTGGCTGCTTGGCCGCCTGAGTGAAAAGCTGTTTGGCCCGCTTACCGTGGGCAGCGATCCCTTCTTCAACGATCCGCGTATGTTCTACGACGTGATCCTGCGCCGCCGCAATGCAGCCAACGCGGCGTTCTGCTGCGGTGCGGCCTCTGTTCATCGGCGCGAAGCGGTGATGCAGGCCGCGCTGCGCAGCTACGCGTTTAACGTAGAGGAAGAGATTGCGCGTTTTACGCAGGATATCCGCGATGAGGAGACGCGCCAGGCGCTGTCGCAGGCGATGCGGCCGCACGTTATTGCCGACACCGAGCTGACGCCCTATAAATTTCACGTCTCTGAAGATATCTACACCTCCATCGTGCTGCACGGCGATGCCGGGCGCCGCTGGCGTTCGGTGATGCACCCGGGCATTGAATCCAAAATGCTTTCGCCGCAGGATCTGCTGACGTGGATGATCCAGCGCTTTAAGTACGCTGCGGGTTCGCTGGATATTCTGTTTCATGACAAAATCTTCAGCCGTCGCCGCTTCAAACTCAGCGCGGCGCAAACCCTGATGTATGGCACAACGTTCTGGTCCTATCTCGCCTGCATCTGGAACACGGTGTTTCTTATCTCGCCGCTGATCTATCTGTTTACCGGTATTCCGCCGGTGGCCGCTTACTCAACGCCCTTCTACCTGCACTTCCTGCCGTTTTTTATCGTCTCTGAGCTCGCCTTTATGTTTGGCACCTGGGGGATCTCCGCCTGGGACGGTCGCGCCTCCTATCTGGCGTTCTTTTCTGTCAACCTGCGGGCGCTCGGTACGGTGCTGCGCGGGGAAAAAATCAAGTTTCACGTCACGCCAAAGGAGCGGCAGAGCGGGCGTTTTCTCTATCTGGTGAAACCGCAGCTGGCGATTGTGGCGCTGACGCTGCTCGGGCTTATCTGGGGCGGCATACAGGTTGCGCGCGGCAACGTCGATGACCCTTCGGGTTACGTCATCAACATTTTCTGGGGAGCCGTCAACATCGCGGCGATGCTGCCCATGATTATGGCTGCGCTCTGGACGCCGCCGGCACAGGAGACGGCAGACCATGAGCCTTAAAGCGGGACTCTATAGCGCACGCAGCTATCTCACGATTCTGATCGGCTTTCTGATCGGCTTTGCCATTGTGCTGTGGGTTGAGCATCAGATGCCCACCCGAACGGAAACCACCGACGGAATTATCCTGAGCGAAGGCTTTCCCGCGCTGCCGGAGACGCGTGAGCTGACGTTTGAGGAGGCGGTATGGGCACGCGTGGCATGGCAGTACTTTGTCAATAACACGCAGCCTAACGGGCTCGCTAACGCAGAAGCGGATAACCCCTGGCTGAGCCTGTGGAGCAGCGGCAGCTATCTGCTGGCAACCATTGCCGCCCGTCAGCTGGAGGTGATTGACGCCGCTGAGTTTGATGACCGCATCGGCTCCGCGCTTGAGGCGCTGGGCAGGCTGCCGCTGCAGCCGGATAAGCTCCCCGCTGCTTTTTATCAGGCTGAAACCCTGACGCCGCTTGAGCAGGAGACGGCGCGTCCCGGCTCCGCTATCGATATGGGCCGTCTGCTGATGCCGCTGCAGATCCTGCTGTGGCGCTATCCGCAGCACGCCGCCGCCGTACAGCAGCTGCTGGCGGGCTGGCAGCTGAATGCGCTGCTGCAGAGCAGCGGTCCGCAAGGCGCCAGCCTGCCGGTCAACCGCTGGGTGATCCGCAGCGACGACCCGCGCGGCAGCTACGGCTACCGTCTCTATGCGGGCAGCGTGCTGCGGCTCATCAACAGCACGGCGGGACTGGCGGTCAGCCAGCCGCCGGACGGGCTGAAGATGATTGAGATCGAGGGGCATGCGGTGCCTGATGAAGGGATCCGCACGCCGTGGGGCAAGCAGCCGTCGCTCATCAGCTCCCCCTATCTGCTGACCGGCCTGGAGCAGGGTTTTGACGCGCGCAGCGGGGAGATCAGCTGGCGCATTATGCAGATCCTGCAGCAGCGCACCGGCAAACCCGATTCGCGAGGCGATATCAGCGCCGACTATGCCGAACAGGCACCCGATTTCAATGCGGCGTTGCCGGGTCGCCAGCCGCAGCGCGGCGCACCGCAACAGACCATCGCCCCGCTGCCCAACCAGGCGCTGCTCTCGGTCCGTACCGCCTTTGCCTGGTATGCCCTGTTCCGCAACCGCTGGAGCGACGCGCTGCGCCAGCAGATGCTGCCGCTGCTGGTGCCTGGAAAAGGCTGGCAGGCGGGATTTAACCCTGACGGCAGCGTAAACGCTGCCCTGACGGCCGATACTAACGCGATGGTGCTGGAGAGCCTCTCCTATATCGCCCACGGACAGCTGCTCTGCCTGGGCTGCCTGTCTCAGCCCCCCGCAACCGCACGCAACAAGGAGCAAGAACGATGAAAGTGCTATCGCTACAACACGCTGGCCTGGCGGGGCTGACGCTGCTGCTGATCCTGTGGATGCTGCCGCTGCAGGCGGCCGTCAGCCTGCCCGCCTCCGACTATAAAAGCCGCCACGGCGAGCTGACGCCACGGGAGATGCAGGTGGCGCGCAACGCCTGGTCCTATTTTGTCGCCAACTATCAGCCCACCACCGGTCTGGTGAACGCGGTGAATAAATACCCCTCCACCACCATGTGGGACAGCGGCTCTTACCTGGCGGCGCTGACGGCAGCGCGTGAGCTGGGGATCATTGACAAGGCGGAGTTTGATCGCCGCTTTCTGCAGTTTATCGCCACGCTGAACAAGCTGGTGCTGTTTCAGAATCAGGTGCCAAACAAAGCCTATAACACCATTACCGGGCAGAAAGTGGATTACCTGAACAAACCGGGCGAGATTGGCTTCTCCGCTATCGATATTGGCCGCATGCTGCTCTGGCTGAAGATTATCAAAGAGCGCTATCCAGAGCATGGCAACAGCATTGATAACGTCGTGCTCGGCTGGGACTTTACCCACGTGGTGGATGAGTGCGGAACACTCTATGGCGCCTATCTCGATAAGCAGAAGCAGCCTCAGTACGTTCAGGAGGGGCGGCTTGGCTATGAGGAGTATGCGGCGGCGGGTTATCAGCTGTGGGGATTTACCACCTGTCAGGCGAGCCGGCCTGAGCCTTATGCGCTGGCGGATATCTACTGCGTGCTGGTGCCCTACGACTCGCGCGATCCGCGGCTGACCAATCAGCATAACTACGTGGTCACCGAATCCTATCTGCTGCACGGGCTGGAGATGGGCTGGGACAACAGCGACGATCGTGAAGCGCGCCCCAATAACCACTCTCATCCGTGGATGAAGAACTTCGCCGATCGGGTCTATCAGGCGCAGGAGAACCGCTACATGATCACCGGTACCCTGACGGCGCGCTCCGAACACCAGCTCGATAAATCCCCCTACTTTGTCTATGACACCGTCTTCAGCGACGGCTTCAACTGGAACACCATCACCGATAAAGGCCAGTATGTGCCTAATGTTGCCGCTGTCTCGCTGAAAGCCGCGCTCGGCATGTGGGTGCTGTGGAACTCGCCCTATACCGATCGCCTGTTTGATGCGATCGAAAACGCCGATGAGAAAGACAAAGGTTACTACGAAGGGCTCTATGAGAATGGTGACGGCCCGATCAAAGAGTTTACCGCCAACAACAACGGCATCATGCTGGAAGCGCTGCTGTTCAAAAAACAGGGCAAGCTGCTGCGCTTTAACACTAACGATGCGCGCAGCCGCAGCTATGCGCCCTCCCTGTGGGAAAAGCGCCTGGTGGATCTGTTTGAAGAGAACAACACGCGCCGCAACCGGCCTTTCCTGGAGGTGACGCCCGGCATTAAAACCTGGTGCGATCAGAGCGGGACCGCCGTGCGCACTGCACCGAAGTGCAGCGCCTGCAAGTGCGCCCGCTGCGACAGCAGTGCGCCCGTTAAACTTCCGCCGGTAGCGACCTCATGCCTAAAACCCTAGTGCGTACCACCGGGCTTGTAGTGGCTCTGCTGCTGGCGCTCGGCGCCTGGCTGCTGCTGCGTCACGAGGGAGACGGCTGGCGCTGGCTGGTAAACGGGGGCTGGCACACCACCGCCCGCACCGGCGCGCTGACGCCTGAAGAGCAGCGCTGGGCCGCGGTGGCCTGGCGCTACTTTGAGAATAACAGCGAGGCGAACAGCGGTCTGGTCAGCGGCAGCGACCGGCGGCCGGTGGTCAGCCTGTGGCAGATGGGCGATACCCTGATTGCGCTCACGGCGGCGCGCGAACTGCAGCTTATCGACGATCGGCGTTTTGACCACCAGCTCAGTCAGCTGCTCGGCAGCCTCAATCGCCTTCCGCTCACCCGGAGCGGCGTGCCCAATCTGCTCTATAACAGCCGGACGCTGGCGATGGTGGGCTACAGCAATACGCCACAGGTGATCGGCTGGTCCTCACGCGATATGGCGCGCCTGATGATGGCGCTGCAGGTGGTCGCATCGTTTCACCCGCAGTATGGGGAATACCTGCAGCGCATTATCCTGCGCTGGAACTTCTGCCCGGTAGTGGATAAACAGGGCCAGCTCAGTGCGGGCATGTGGCAGCAGCAGCAGATGCGTATCCAGCCGGAGGGACGGCTGGGCGACAGTGAATACAGCGCCGCCGGTTTCGGGCTGTGGGGCTTTGCTAACCAGCAGTCGCTGCAGCCTCCGGCGCAGCACGTCATTATCGACGGGCTGGCGCTGGATATCGACAGCCGCGATCCCCGCACCACCTGGACGCCTGCCGCCATTACCACGCTGCCCTGGGTGCTGAGCGGAATGGAGTATGGCTGGCAGCTGCCGGGCGCCGACCGTGCGCAGATCCGGCAGCAGCGCCAGCGCGCCAGCCTGGTCTATCAGGTGCAGGAGCGCCGCTGGCAGCGTCAGGGCATTTTAACCGCCCGCAGCGATTTCGCCCTGAGCGTCGCGCCGTGGCACGTCAACGACACCATTTTCGCTAACGGCTACGCCTGGAACACGCTGACCGATGATAACAAATGGGTGCCGACGCTGGCGCAGGTCTCTACCCGCGCGGTATTCGGTCTCTGGGCGCTCTGGGATACGCCGTTTACCGATGCGCTGATGCGCACCACCCGGCTGCAGTACGATCCGGCGCGCGGCTGGTATGAAGGCCGCACCGAGGCGACCGGGGAGTACAACCGCGCTATCACGCTCTCTACCAACGCCACGGTACTGGAAGCGCTGCTGTTCAAAACCCACATGAAGCCGCTGATTGACAGCGAAAACAGCGAGAACCGCCAGTTTTTCCGTCAGCAGCTGGCCGATCCGTTCCGTGCGCCGCAGCGCTGTCTGCCGTTCACCGCCCCGCTGGCCGAAGAATAAGGAGAAACCGATGCCGGAAAGCCTGTTACCCAAAGCGCTCGACTCCCTGCGCGCCGCGGTGCTGATGTATGACGCACAGGAGCGGCTGGTGGCCTATAACCAGCAGGTGGTCTGTTTCTATCCCGGGATGGAGCAGCGGATCCGCGTCGGTATGACGCTCACCGAGCTGGCGCAGGATTTTATCGCTTCCGCCTACATGACAGAGGATGACCGCAGCCGTCAGGCGATGATCGATAATCTGGTAAGCCGCTGCCGGCTCGACAATCACAGTGAAATGCGGCGCATCGCTAATCGCCAGGTGTTTGTCCAGCATAACCGCACGCCTGAAGGCGGGATCGTCAGTCTGCATATCGACGTCTCGGGCTATACGCTGATTGACGCATCGCGGCGGCAGCTGCACGCCGACTTTGTGCTGGCGGCGGAATCGACCCAGATTGGCATCTGGGACTGGCAGCAGCAGCACGATCTGCTGCAGGTTAACGATGCGCTGCTCAATATGCTGGGCTATCCGCGTGAAACCTGGCACTACAGCGCCACCTTTCTCGATACGCTGCTGCACCCGGACGATCGCGAGCCGCTGCAGCAGCTGTTTGCCTCCGCCAGCAACAAACAGCTGCCGGTATTTGAACGGGAAATTCGTCTGCTGCACCGCAGCGGCAACTACCGCTGGATGCTGCTCTCCGGTCAGGTAGCCAGCGTCACGGTCAGCGGCGAGACGGAGCGCGTCATTGGCACGCTGCAGGACATTACCAAGCGCAAAGAGGCAGAACAGCTCTCGCTGCAGGCGATTGCCGCTGCGCACGCGGCCAATGAAGCCAAAAGCGCGTTTCTGGCGAACATGAGCCATGAGATCCGCACGCCGATGAACGGCATTCTGGGTATGACGCAGCTCTGTCTTGATACCCGGCTGACCGCGGAGCAGCGCGAGTACATGACGCTGGTCTATCACTCGGCCCACACCCTGCTGCGCATCATTAACGATATTCTCGACTACTCCAAAATAGAGGCGGGGAAAATTGAGCTGGATGAAGAGCGGTTTGAGATCCGCCCGTTCCTGCACGCCGTGGCGCGGCCGCTGATGCCGGCCGCCAGCGAAAAAGCGCTGGAGCTGCTGATTAACGTCACCCCGGACGTCCCCGCCACCTTTCTCGCCGACACCGTACGCCTGCGCCAGATCCTGACCAACCTCATCAGCAACGCGCTGAAGTTTACCCATCAGGGCGAGGTTGAACTGGCCGTGACGCGCGATGCCACGCACAACCGGCTGCGCTTTCAGGTGCGCGACACCGGCATCGGTATTCCACCGGAGAAGCAGCAGCTGATCTTTGAATCGTTCAGCCAGGCGGACACCTCGACCACCCGCAAATATGGCGGCACCGGGCTCGGGCTCACCATCTCTGCCCGGCTGGTGGAGCGGCTGGGCGGTTCGCTGACCGTTCAGAGTGAGCCGGGGCGCGGCAGCACGTTTACCTTCTCTCTGCCGTTGCCGGCAGAGACAGAGAGCGATCCGGTGCGGCATTCGCCGCGCCTGGCACCACTTCCGGTACTGGTGGTGGATGACAACGCCACTAACCGCCATCTGCTGAGCGACATGCTGCGCAATATGGGCCTGCAGCCCAGCCTCGCCGCCAGCGCCGCCGATGCGCTGGCGCTGCTGCAGGCGCAGCCCGACTTTCCGCTGATCCTGCTGGATGCGCAGATGCCCGATCGGGATGGCCTTGACCTGGCGCGGGAGATCCGGGCAAACCCGCAGCTGGCAACCAGCCAGATTATTATGCTCAGTTCGATGAGCCGGGCGATGGATGCAGAACAGCTGCGGCAGCTCGGCGTGAATAAGTTTCTGGCTAAGCCGATCGATCAGCGTGAGCTTTATGACGCGCTGGCGGGTGCCTCCGGGCAGCGCCAGCCCGCCGGCAGTGCGGAAAGCGCGCCGGCCAGCCCCGTGGCCGACCCCGCCACGCAGGCGCTGCGCATTCTGCTTGCCGAGGACAATCTGGTGAATCAAAAACTTGCCGCCCATTTCCTTACCCGGCTCGGTCACGAGTTTGCCATCGCCGGTAACGGGCTGGAGGCGCTGACGCTGCTGGAGCAGGATGGCTGGGACCTGGTGCTGATGGATCTGCAGATGCCGGAGCTGGATGGTGAAAAAGCGACGCGCCTGATCCGCGAACGCGAAGCCGCCGCGTCGCCGCCCCGCCACCAGCGCATCATTGCCATGACGGCGCACGCGATGAAGGGCGACCAGGAGTACTGCCTGCAGAATGGCTTTGATGGCTACGTGGCCAAGCCGGTGAGTCAGGAGATGCTGCATCAGGAGATCAGCCGCGTCATGGCGCTGCCTGACCCGGCGGCTGGCGTCCCCCCTGCGCCAGCCGGCAACGCCGCCGCGCTGGCGCAGCAGCTCGGGCTGGACGCGACGCTGCTGCACGAACTGCTGCTGCTGTTTGCCGATTCGCTGACGGAGATCGAAACGCAGCTGCTGAGCGCGCTGAGTGAAGGCGACTGGACGAGCGCGTCACGCCACTGTCACAAGCTGCGGGGCGAGGCCGCCATTTTTGGATTCACAGCCTTAACCCATACGCTGCAGACCGCTGAAACGCAGATCCGCCAGGGTGACGCCATCGATGCCGCGCAGCTGCGTGCAAACCTGATACACGAGTGTACGCGGGTGCGCCAGCAGCTGCGCACCCTGCTGGAGGAGAAGTGATGCGTGGTTTACTGCCCCTGCTACTGATAGTCAGCCTGCCCGCTGCCGCCGCCATCGACGCACCGGTCAGCTGGTCGCTGGCCGGACAATGGCGCGTGCATGACGCGAATACCCCCGGCTTTGAGGGCTGGCGCGAAGCGGACAGCAAATGGCCGGCGCTGCGCGTTCCCGCTAACTGGTATAGCGCCGGGCGCGATCATCAGGGCGCGCTCTGGTATCGCCATGAGTTCTCTCTGCCGCCGCTGCAGGCGGATCAGCAGGCGACGCTGGAGTTTGACGGGGTCGATTACCTGGCTGACGTCTGGCTCAACGGCCAGCGGCTGGCGCAGCATGAGGGATATTTCCAGCGCTTTGCGGTGGATCTTACTGACAGCCTGCGCCGCTACAACCGGCTGGCCGTGCGGGTCGACAGCCCGCGCGAGGCGACGCCGGGTACCTGGCCGCTGCACAAGAACCTGATGAAAGGGATCCTGAACCAGCACGATACGCGTCCCGGCGGAGCCTGGAGCGATCGCGGTCAGGAGGCGAACTCCGGCGGCATCTGGGCGCCGGTACGACTGCGCATCAGCCGGGGGGCGACAATCGATCGGCTGATCCTGCGCCCCGACTGGTCGCAGGGGCTTACGCAGCCGCAACTCTCTGCTGAACTGCGCTACCGCGCTCCGGTCGCGGCTGACGTCACGCTGACCCTCCGCGCCGCGCCGGATAACTTTTCCGGCCCGGGGTTTGCGCTGCAGCAGCGCGTGCGGCTGGAGGCGACCGGCGATACGCCGGCGCGTCTGCAGGTTACGCTGCCGATGCCGGCGGCGCGCCTGTGGTGGCCGGTGGGTTATGGCAAACCTCATCTTTATCAGGTCAGCGCCACGCTTCGCGACGATCGCGGCGTTATGGATCGGCGCAGCAGCCGTACCGGCCTGCGCAAGGTGGAGGCGCTGGAAAATAATCAGGGCTGGCGCATCAACGATCGGCGGATCTTTGTTCGCGGCACCAATTACATCGGCTCGCCGTGGCTCAGCACCATGAACAAAGCGCGCTATCTGCGCGATTTTACGCTGGTGGAGAAGATGAACGCTAACGCTATCCGCGTGCATGGTCACGTGGCGGGCCGGGCGCTTTATGAGGCGGCTGACGAGCGCGGGCTGCTGATCTGGCAGGATGTGCCGCTGCAGTGGGGCTATAACGACTCCGCCGCCTTTGCGGATAACGCGGTGGCGCAGACCCGCGCTATGACCGCACAGTTTGGCAACTCGCCGGCTATCGTGGTCTGGGGCGGCCAGAACGAGCCGCCGTTTAACTCGCCGTGGATGGAAAAGCGCTTTCCCGACTGGCATAAAGACCTTAACCGTACCCTGACACGGCGCGTGGCAGAGGCGCTGGCGGAAGATCGCAGCCGCATTGTGCATCCTTACTCTGCTGTGGAGGAGCACTACTGGGCAGGCTGGTATTTTGGCACGCTGAATAATCTGCTTGAACCGGCGAAAACGGCCACCGTCACGGAGTTTGGCGCACAGGCGCTGCCGGATCTTGCCACCCTGAAGAGCATCATTCCGCGCCGCGAATGGTGGCCAGCCTCAACTGAACCCGGCGATCCGCTCTGGACGCGCTGGAAATATCACAATTTCCAGCCGATCCAGACGTTTAAAAATGCGGGCATCAGCCGGGGCAACAACATCCATGACTTTATCAAAAACACCCAGCGCTATCAGGCGCAGCTGGTCGCCGTGGCGGCCGAGAGTTACCGGCGGCAGCGCTTCCAGCCGGTGACCGCGCTGTTTCAGTTTATGTTTGTGGAAACCTGGCCCTCAATCAACTGGGGCGTGGTGGATTACCTGCGTCAGCCGAAAGCGGGCTATTACGCCCTGCAGCGCGCCTACCAGCCGCTGCTGCCCTCTATCGATCCCCATACCCTGAACTGGCAGGCCGCCAGACCCGGCGCGCTGTCACTCTGGGTGATTAACGATCTGCCGCAGGCGTTTCCGGCGCTTACGCTGCGCTGGCGCGCCGCCCAGCAGGGTCATCCGCTCGCCCGCGGCGAACGGCAGATCACGGCGGCCGCTGATACCGGCAGTAAAGTGCTTGATGTGCCGCTCACTCCCGTCAGCGCCGCCCCGCTGCAGGTGCAGACCTGGCTTATCGACGCACAGGGTAAAACGCTGGCAGAAAACCAGCTGGAGCTGGAGGTGGCGCCCGCCGACGCCAGATAACTGCCGGCACGGCACGGACGCGGGCGTGACGGTTTACTCATCGTTGGTAAAGCGACCGACGCGGGTAGCGCCGGCGAGCGCGTGACCTTTAAGCTGAGCGATCAGCGCATCATGCGTCAGCCCGGCCGGCAGCCTGTCCGGCGGCAGATCGGTGGCGATAATCACAAAATTGTAGTGATGCATGCCGCTGCCCGCAGGCGGACAGGGTCCATAGTAGTGCGCCGTGCCGGGGCTGTTGGTGCCGCCGGTATAACCGGTTCCCCTGCTCAGCTCGCCACGCGCAAACTGCTGCCGCTCCGCCGGAATATTATAGGCGACCATGTGCACCACGCCGAGTCCCTTCGCACCCACCGGATCGGTCATCAGCAGCGCAAAGCTGCGCGTGCCCGGCGGCGCGTCGTGCCAGCTGAAGGCGGGTGAGAGGTTCTCGCCGCTGCACGCCGGATTGCCCGGTTTATTGCTGGCAAACGCCTTCTGCAGCATACCGCCATCCTGAAAATCGGGCGACTGCAGAGTAAATACCGGCGCGGCCAGCGCGCTGACCGGCAGCGCCAGTGCCAGTAACGCCATTTTTACGCTGTTCATAACAAGCTCCCGTAATAAATCGCTGAGCATCAAGTATATAACCTGTTCAGCCGCGCGCGGGCGACTACACTGCTAATCGCGCCCTCTTACCCGCAAGGAGTCCGGGATGTCTGTCCCACCGCTGTCGCACTTTCTACCCGCCACGCGCCTGTGGTTTACGCAGACGTTCGATCAGGCGACGCCGGTTCAGCAGGCGGCCTGGGAGGCGATCGCCGGCGGCAGCCATACGCTGGTTGTGGCGCCGACCGGCTCCGGCAAAACGCTGGCGGCGTTTCTGCACGCCATCGATGCGCTGTTTCGCGAGCGCAGTCCGGATGCCGCCGTCGCGCGCGAAGAAACCACACGCGTGCTTTATATCTCGCCGGTTAAAGCGCTGGCCGCCGACGTGGCGCGCAACCTGCAGCTACCGCTGGCGGGCGTCAGCGCCTGTCGTCAGCAGCAGGGCGAGCCGGCCATCACGCTCCGCTGCGGGATCCGCAGCGGCGATACCCCGGCGCGCGAGCGGGCAGCGCTGCGCCGCCATCCGCCCGATATCCTGATCACCACGCCGGAGTCGCTCTATCTGCTGCTCACCTCGCAGGGGCGCGATACGCTGCGCGGCGTCACCAGCGTCATCGTTGATGAAATTCATGCGCTGGCGGGCAACAAACGTGGCGCCCATCTGGCCCTGTCGCTGGAGCGGCTCGATGCGCAGCTGGCCCGGCCGGCGCAGCGTATCGGATTATCCGCAACGGTAAACCCGCCGGAGACCGTGGCGCGCTTTCTGGCCGGTTGCCGCCCGGTCACTATCGTCAACCCGCCGCTGCCGCGCCCGCTGCAGCTTCGCGTTACGGTTCCGGTGCCGGATCTTACGGCGCCCCCGCCGCTGCCAGGGAGCGAAAGCGAAGCCGGCGCGCTCTGGCCGCATCTGGAAGCGGGAATACTGGCCGCGGTGCTGCGCCATCACACCACGCTGGTGTTTACCAACTCGCGCGCGCTGGCGGAGAAGCTGACGGCGCGCCTTAACGCCCGCTGGCAGCAGCAGCACGACGACGCCGCAGAGATCGCACGCGCGCACCACGGCTCCGTTGCCCGGGAGCAGCGCCTGCTGATCGAGAGCGCGCTGAAGAGCGGTGCGCTGCGCTGCGTGGTGGCCACCTCCAGCCTGGAGCTGGGGATCGATATGGGCAGCGTCGGACAGGTGATTCAGGTCGGTACGCCGCCGTCGGTGGCCAGCGCCCTGCAGCGCACCGGGCGCGCCGGACACCGGCCAGGCAGCACGCCGCAGGGGGAGTTCTGGCCCCGATCGCGCAGCGATCTGCTGCAGACGGCGGTGATCGTCACGGCGATGCTGGCGGGCGAAACGGAGCCGCTGACCGTGCCGGAGAACCCGCTGGATATTCTTGCCCAGCAGACCATCGCTGCTGCTGCCATAGCGCCGCTGGACGCCAGCCGCTGGTTTGAGCAGGTCACGCGCAGCGCGCCTTTTCTGACGCTGTCGCGGCACGATTATGATGCGGTGCTGGCGATGCTGACGGGACGCGACGGCACTGACGCTTTTGCCCTGCTGCGCCCGCGCCTGATCCAGGATCCGCAGACGGATCGCATCACCGCCCGGCCCGGCGCAAAGCTGCTGGCGATTATGCACGCCGGCGCCATTCCCGATCGCGGCAGCGTCAGCGTGATGCTGCCGGAGGGTGAGGCGCAGGCCGGCACCCGCCGCGTGGGCGAGCTGGATGAGGAGATGGTTTACGGCTCGCGCGTCAATGACATCGTGACGCTGGGAGCCACAACCTGGCGTATTCAGCAGATTATGCGCGACCGGGTGATTGTCACACCGGCACCGGGACGCACCGCACGGCTGCCGTTCTGGCAGGCGGATGCGCCCGGACGCGCCGCCTCGCTCGGCGCGGCACGCGGCCGCTATCTGCGTGAGATTGCAAACGGCACGGCAGAAGATCCGGCGCTGGACGCGCACGCCCGGCGTAATCTGCAGACGCTGCTGCGTGAGCAACAGGTGGCGACCGGGCAGCTGCCGGACGATCGCACGCTGCTGATTGAGCGCTGTGCGGACGATAGCGGCGACTGGCGCATTATCCTGCACTCGCCGTGGGGCAGACGCGTACACGCGCCCTGGGCGCTGGCGCTGGCCGATCGGCTCGCGGAACAGCACGGCATGACGGCTGACGTGGTCGCCAGCGACGACGGCATTGTGACGCGTCTGCCGCCGCATGCCACGTTTTCACTTACCGACTGGCTGCAGTTTACGCCGGATGAGTTACAGCAGCGGGTCAGCCGCGCCGTCAGCGGATCGCCGCTGTTTACCGCCCGCTTTCGCGAATGCGCCGCTCGCGCCCTGCTGCTGCCGGGTCAGCGTGCCGGGCAGCGCACCCCGCTCTGGCAGCAGCGGCTGCGCGCCGCAGAGCTGTTTGACGCCGTGCGGCCGTTCCCGGATTTTCCGCTGCTGCGGGAAACCGCGCGTGAATGCCTGCAGGATGTCTATGATCTGCCCGCGCTGCAGCAGCTGATGGCGCAGATCCGCGCCGGAGAGGTGCAGCTGCGCGAGGTGACCACTGACGCGCCCTCGCCCTTCGCTGCCGCGCTGCTGACCGGCCATCTGGCTGACGCCGACCGCCGGGCGGTGCCACAGGCTGAGCAGCTGGCCGCACTGCTGGCGCTGGATACGTCACTGCTCAGCGAGCTGATCGGGGCGCTGCCGCCAGAGCAGCTGCTGGACGCAAACGTCATTGCGCAGACGGAAGCGCTGCTGCAGCGCCTGACGCCAGCACGCCAGGCTACCGGCGAGGAGACGGTGGTGGATCTGCTGCGCGAACTGGGGCCGCTCAGCGCCGGAGAGATAGCCCGGCGCTACCGGGGCGCGTCGCCGCTGGCTGACGTGCTGGAGACCCTGCAGCAGGCGGGCCGGATCCTGCCGGTTACGTCTGGTGCGCAGGCCTGTTTTGCGGTCGCAGAAGATGCCGCCCGCCTGCAGGCACTCTCTGCTGGCGGCAGCGCAGTGCCGGAGAGCGCGGTTCGCCCGCTGCAGGGGCTGGTCAGCCGCTATCTGCAGACGCACACGCTGGTGAGAGCCAGCCAGGTCGCCCGGCATTTTGGCCTCGACGCCGGCACGGCAGAGAGACTACTGGCGGAGACGCCGGGCGTTGTCAGAAGCGAACCCGCCTCCGGGGGGGTGCAGTGGATCGCCGCGCCGGTATTCCGGCGCCTGCGGCTGGCATCGCTGCAGGCGGCGCGTGAGGCGACCCAGCCCGCTGCGCCGGCGGCCTGGGTGCAGGCGCTGACGGAGCGCCACGCGCTTACCGCCCCGCTCAGCGGCGCAGCGGGTCTGCGCCGGGTGATCGCGCAGCTGGCCGGAGTAGCCCTGCCTGTCGGGCTGTGGGAGAGCCAGATTTTCCCGGCGCGTATCGCTGATTACCAGCCCGCGCTGCTGGACAAACTGCTGGCGAGCGGCGAAGTGCTCTGGCGCGGCAGCCGCGCAGCCGGCACGCGACAGGAGCGGGTGGAACTCTGCCCGGCTGACGCCGCTGCCGCAATCATGACGCTGCCGGCGGAGACGCAACTCGTGACGCTGTCACCTCTGCAGCAGCGGATTGTGGCGCACCTGCAGCAGCACGGCCGCGCAACCTTCCGGCAGCTGCAGCTCGCCACAGAGAGCGACGCCGGTGAAGGCGCGTCACCGGATACCGACGCGGCGCTGTGGGATCTGGTGTGGCGTGGCTGGATCACGTCGCAGAACTGGCAGCCGCTGCGGATGCTGCCGCTGCGCAGCAAACCGCGTCCGGCACGCCGTCGCCGCATGGCCGGACGCCATTTTGGCGCGGCACCCGGCGGCGGCGGGCGTCCGGCCCTGACCGCCACCGTGACGCTGCCCGGCAGCTGGACGCTGCTGAACATCCGACCGGCGTCCGATACGGTGCGGGCGCTGACGCTGACCCGCGCCCTGCTGGACCGCAGCGGCGTGGCAACGCACGGCGCTGCCCGCAGCAGCGCGATCCCCGGTGGTTTTCCGGCGCTGCAGCCGGTGCTGCGCGCGATGGAGGATGCCGGACACCTGCTGCGCGGGCGCTTTGTCAGCGGCATGGGTGCCGCGCAGTTCGCTGAGCCGGCGCTGATTGAGCGTATCCGTCAGCTGCAGCGCGCGCCGTCCGCTGCGACGCTGGCGCTGGCTACGCTGGATCCGGCTAATCCGTTCGGCACCCTGCTGCCGTGGCCGCTGACCCTCTCCGGGACGAAACCGCTGCGGCGCAGCGGCAGCTGGGTGGTGCTGTTTCAGGGAGAGCCGCTGCTCTGGCTGCCGCCCGGCGGCAAACAGCTGCATACTTTTACGGCCGGTGCATCACCGGAGATCCTGCAGCAGGCGCTTGGCGCGCTAGCCACGGCCCTCCGGCGCGAGCCGCGCCTGCGCTTTACGCTGGAGCAGATTGATGGCTCTCCGGCCAGCCAGTCGCCGCTGACGGCGCTGCTGAAACCGGCTGGCTTTGCGCGTGTGCCGGGCGGCTACAGCTGGGATGGCTGAGTGCGCAGGCGCAGAGCGTGCTGCTGCAGGGCGGCGCGCTGGCCGGCGGTCGGCTCCGGCCACGCCAGCTGCGGAAACAGATAAAGCCGGACGCTGAACAGATGAAACAGCGGCGTAAACAGGCGCTCATCGTCCAGCGCCAGCGCTTCCAGCTGCAGCAGCAGCAGATCAAGCGTCTGCTGCAGTTCAGCGTGCGGGGCGCTCTGCAGCGACTTCAGCCGCTGCTTCAGAAAGCGTCCCAGCTCATAGAAAAACGCCCCGCTGTCGAGCAGGTAATTACCCAGCAGCACCCGGTGCCGCGCGTAGTAGTCGAAGCTGTTGACGCCCAGCCACACCTCATTAAGCAGCATACCGGCGCTGCTCATATCTGACTGCGGATCGAGACGCAGACGCGGCAGCACCATATTGACCTTATCCAGCATCAGGCTGATAAAGCGCTGCCGGGCCGGCAGCGATGAGCCGTTGCGCTCAATCTCCTTAATAAAGCGCAGCAGCTCGCGCAGTCCGCGCCGCACCGCGCGCCGCGCGCTCCACGACGGCCGCTTGTTGCGCATAATGGCCGTGGCGATCGCGGCAAACAGGACACCGGTCACCGAGGCGATGGCGTTATTCACCAGCAGCACCAGATCCGGCTGCAGATGGTGACCAAAACCGATCAGTCCCGGGATCTGAATCGCCACGCTCAGGCCAGTCAGGTTGGTTGCCGGGCGGGCGATCGTCAGCGCCAGCACAATAAGCCCCGGCGCCATGCAGATGATCAGCGCCTCAAACGAGGTCGCCTGCGGCAGCAGCAGCGCGACATACACCAGGCTGATGCCAATGGCGATCAGCACGCCGCGCACGAACAGCTTCATCGAGGTGAGCGGCGTATCGAGGCTGGCGAAAAAAGAGCTCAGGATCGCCGCCATAACCGGGGCAGAGGCGCCGTCGCGCCACCCGCTTCCCATCCACAGCAGGCAGCTGCCAAAGGTGGCGCAGAAAGCGGTCAGCGCCGAAAGACGGATAAGCCCGCGATCAAAGAAGCGGTGGGTGCGTCTGCCGCGCGCCAGCGTCGTGTCACCCGACAGATCGCTCACCATGCCACTGACGCTCTGATACGCCCCGGCGATGCGCACAAAGTCGATCATGCGCTCCAGCAGCCCGCTCAGCAGCAGGCAGTGTTCCACCGGCAGCTCGCCGGCGCGCCACGCTGCGTTGACCTGCGCCTGCCGGTGCGTCAGCTCCAGCTGAATGCCGATCACATCGCCCGGCGCCTCACCGTCGCTGAGCCACTGCAGGAACTGCTGAAATCCCTGTGCCACATAGTCAGGCAGCAGGATATTGCGCGCGGCCAGGCGCTGCAGGCGCAGCTCGATGGCGGTCAGCGTCGGGATAAGATAGGAGAGATGCTGATACTGCGCGCTGACTAAGCGGATCAGCCGGCGGGCAGCGTCACCCTCATAGACGCAGTGGGTGATCAGAATTTCCACCTGCTGCGGTGCGGTAGCCATCTGCGTCAGGATCGCTTCCCGCTCGGGCGAGACGGCGCTAACCGGCCCGGAGAGCAGATCGTGACAGAGCCGGCGGCCGGTGAGATACCACTGCGTCACGCTCTGCTCCAGCAGGCTGCGCATGGAGACCGGAAACAGCAGGCCGTGTATCAGGCTGCTGCAGACAATGCCTAAGGTGATCTCTTCAATACGCGACAGCACCGTGCTGGTAATGCCCCACGGCGTGTACACTTCCGGAAACCCCATAATCGCCGCGCTGTAGCCCGCCAGCATAAACACATAGCTTTTGGGCGTCCGATCATGCAGTGAGAGCCAGAGACAGCCGCTGACCCAGAGCGAAATCACCAGGCTGAACAGCAGCGGATGCGCCACCGTCAGCGGAAAAATCAGAAAGATAAACAGGCCGCCCAGCAGCGTGCCGAGCAGACGAAACAGCGATTTGGAGATAGTCGAGGCGGAGTAGAGCTGCGAAGCGACAAACACCGTCGTCAGCGCCCAGGCGGGGCGATCCAGGTTAATCTCCAGCGCCAGCCAGAGCGCCAGAAACGCAGCGAGCGTGGTTTTTACGGCAAAGAACAGAGCGGGTCGGGTAAGCCACGGCATGTCACAGGGACCAGAAGGCACTAAGTGCGGCGTATCCTGCCAGATTGCTGCCTGCGCTCACGCAGATAACTTCGACAAATTGTTTCGCCATCAAAATTTATGCTGGATGATACGCCCCGCGCGTACGGTGATCCGTTAACGCCGCTTATCGAAGCTGCCGGTGCCGCAGCGGCCAGCGTAGTGGCTGCACGGCACCGGAGGGAATCGTCCGGTTAACAGATAAAATGTGTCGGCGATCACATTTCCCGGCTGTGCGGCGGCTCCATAAAATTATTTTGTGCAGACCGCCGGCTGCACAGCCGTCAGTAGTGCACGATCGTTACCCAGTTGGCATCGCTGCCCACCGGCGCTTCACCGGTGCGCGTCAGCGCCCCGCTTTGCGGATCGATGCGATAACTGCCAATCACTGCGCTCTTCTCGCCGCTGACCACCAGCCCGCGTCCATCCGGGGTAATGGCAAATCCGCGCGGCTGCTTCTCCACCGGCCAGCTGCCCGCCAGCGTCAGCGCCCCGCTCTCTGGATCCACACGGTAGCCGCTCAGCGTACTGCTGGTGCGCTCGCTGACGTAGAGAAAGCGCCCGTCCGGCGTAAGATGAATATCGGCGGCCCAGATACGCGGCGTGGGATCGTTGTATCCCGGCGGCCGTTCGCGCCCCTCGGCCAGATGATAAGAGGCGGCAACCGCGCTGGGGGATTCAGCAACTTTTACCAGCGCCCCGTTCGCCTCGCGCCGGAACTGCGTGATCACCCCGCCCATTTCGCCAATGTTATACAGAAAGCGCCCGTCTGCGGATATTACCGAGTGGCGCGGGCCGTTGTTTTTAGCCGTAGCGACATACCCGCTGCCGAGCGCGGCCAGCGTGCCGCTGTCGCTCAGCGTCAGCTGCAGCACGCGGTCGGTGCCGAGGTTGCCAACATAGACCGTTTTGCCGGTTGGGTCGGCGATGGCCGAGTGAGCGGCAGGCCCGGTGGCGTAACGGCTCACCGGCGGTGCGCTCAGTTTCGCTTCCGGCGTCAGCCGGTATACATCAACGACGTTACCATCATACGAGGCTGCCAGCAGAAAACGCCCCTGCGGCTCAGCGACGATCCAGGGATAGCTGGCCGCGGCGGGCACCTGCTGCTTCTGCGTCAGGTCGCCGCTGTGGCGGTCAATCACCCAGCTTGCCAGCTGCAGCGGCTTGCTGCGGATCGCCGCATAAAGATGGGTTTTATCTGTGCTGAGCGCCAGCGGCATCACCTTGCCGTCCGCCGGGGTATGGCCCAGCAGGTGCAGGGCACCGTGCTGATCCAGACTGTAGCGCGCAATCGTACCGTCGCCGGCTTCTGAAACATAGACGTAAGTCTGTGCCAGCAGCGGCGTACTGCCTGCCAGCGTCGCCAGCAGCAGCGCGGCGCGTAACGGTTTTATCATAACGATCTCCGGGGTCAGGAAACGGCACATGCGAAGCAGCACGGCCCGGGGTGTAATCTGGTACTGGGTCGCTCTTATATAACACCCTTCAGCGAATGAGTGACAAACTATTGCGGCAGACCGCTCGCGCAATATCCGCTAACAGCAGCGCGCGCATCCTCAGCTACACTTGCCTCACCCGTTTGTCATAAGAGAGGTAACTATGTCGCAACACGCTGTATCAAACCAGGCCTGGCTGCTGGCTTCCCGTCCCGAGGGCGAACCGGTAAAAGAGAACTTCCGGCTGGTGGAACAACCGGTGCCGGAAATTAAAGAGGGTGAGATGCTGCTGCGCACGGTGTGGCTGTCGCTGGATCCCTATATGCGTGGCCGCATGGATGACGGTAAATCCTATGCGCCGCCAGCGGAACTCGACCAGCCGATGGTTGGCGGCACGGTGTGTCAGGTTGAGGCGTCAAAGCACAGCGATTTTAAAGCGGGCGACTGGGTGCTGTCCCAGAGCGGCTGGCAAACCTATGCGGTTTCTGATGGCGAAGGCGTGGCAAAGCTCGGCGAGCTGGCTCACCCCTCCTGGGCGCTCGGCATTCTCGGCATGCCCGGCTTTACCGCCTATATGGGGCTGATGGACATTGGTCAGCCTAAAGCGGGCGAAACGCTGGTGGTTGCAGCGGCGACCGGTCCGGTCGGCGCGACCGTGGGCCAGCTGGGCAAGCTCAACGGCTGCCGCGTGGTGGGCGTCGCCGGGGGCGAAGAGAAGTGCCGCTATGCAATTGAAAAGCTCGGCTTCTCCGCCTGTATCAATCACCACAGTGATGACTTTGCCGACCAGCTGGCGGCCGCCTGCCCGGACGGTATCGATATCTATTACGAGAACGTCGGCGGTAAAGTGTTTGACGCGGTATTCCCGCTGCTGAACACCGCTGCCCGCGTTCCGGTCTGCGGCCTCGTCTCGGGCTACAGCAGCCGCGACCTGCCGCCGGGGCCTGATCGCACGCCGCTGATCATGGCGGGGATCCTGAAACGCCGTATCCGCATGCAGGGCTTTATCATCTTCCAGGATTACGGCGACCGCTATCCTGAGTTCCTGAAAGCGATGACGCCGCTGGTTGAGCAGGAGAAGGTGCACTATCGCGAGCATGTGATTGAGGGACTGGAGAACGCACCGCAGGCGTTCTTCGATATGCTCAATGGCAAAAACTTCGGTAAAACCGTGGTGAAAGTCAGCTAATACGTCCCGGCCGGGTGCCGCCACGGCACCCGGTTTTTATTACCGCTCTCCTCTGCCTCACGGCAATAACGGTAAAACGTCCCGCTACCCGGCCTGCTACGCTCTCTCCCCCACAACAGGAGGCAGCATGAGTTCCATTATCGATCTTTTCGCTCAGCATAAGAGTGAGCGCAGTTATACCGATCAGCCCGTAGAGGATGCGGTACTTGAGCGAATTATTTCAGCGGCGTACTACGCGCCTACCTCGGTAAACTCCCAGCAGGTATCCGTTGTCGTCACCCGTGACGCCGCACAGCGCCAGCAGATTGCCGCCATTGCCGGCGGGCAGCCGTGGATCGCGAAAGCGCCCGTGTTTCTGACTTTTGTGCTGGATATGCATAAGTCGCGCCTGGCGATGGAAGCCAGCGGCCGTGAACAGGTTGCGCAGCAGAGTATTGAAAGCGTGGTATCCGGCGCCACCGATGTGGGCATTGCGCTGGGATCGGTGATGGCCGCCGCGCGGGCTGAGGGGCTGGGTATTGTGCCGATTGGCGGCATCCGCCGCGATCCGGAAGCGATGATCGCGCTGCTGGATCTGCCCGACTATACCTTCCCGGTTGCCGGTGTGGTCATCGGCCACGTCGACCAGCCTGCGCACCAGAAGCCGCGTCTGCCGCTGCCGACTTTTCGCCACGAAGAGCGTTATCAGCAGGCGGATCTGCCGCAGCATATCGCTGATTACAACGCGCAGCTGGTGCAGCACTGGCAAACTACCGGCCGCAGCGATGGCGAGAGCTGGAGCGACAGCGTCAGCGGCTACTACCAGCACATCTACTTCCCGCACGTGCTGGCGGCGCTCCATAAACAGGGGTTTGGCACCGATAAATAATCCGATCCGCCCGCAGGCCGGGCGGATAATCCGGGGCTTAACGCCCCTTTTTCTTACGGCCAGGCTGGGTAAAGCGTTTGCGATTCGCGCCCTGGCCCCCCGCTTTATCACTCTGCTTTGCAGCCGCAGCGGGCGCTTTTTTCGCCGGTGACGCCGTTTTTTTCTTCGCCTGCGCCTGCCGGGTTTTGTTATCTTCTGATGATGAATCCTCAATCAGCTTAAACAGATCGATCAGTTCATCATCAGTGAGATCGCGCCACTCGCCGAGCGGAATGCCCTTCAGGCTGACGTTCATGATGCGCGTACGCTCAAGCTTCGTCACTTCATAGCCAAAGTGTTTGGTCATGCGGCGGATCTGGCGATTGAGCCCCTGCACCAGAATAATGCGGAACACAAACGTCGACTCTTTTTTAACTTTGCACTTTTTCGTTACCGTGCCCAGCATCGGCACGCCGCCCGCCATGCCCGCGATAAATTCATCGGTGATCGGTTTATCAACCGTCACCACATACTCTTTTTCGTGGTTATTACCGGCGCGCAGAATTTTGTTAACCAGATCGCCGTGGTTGGTGAGGAAAATTAACCCCTGTGAATCCTTATCCAGCCGGCCGATAGGAAAAACGCGCTTGCTGTGGTTCACAAAGTCGCCGATATTGTCGCGCTCACCCTCTTCCATGGTGGTGACAATGCCGGTAGGTTTGTTAAGCGCAATCAGCACCAGATCGTCGGCGTCACGCGGCTCAATCAGCTGGCCATTCACCCTGACCTCATCTCCGGCGTACACCTGAGCACCGACGGCGGCGCGTTTACCGTTAATAAATACGTTGCCCTGTTCGATATAGCGATCGGCATCGCGGCGCGAGCAGATTCCGCTCTCGCTGATGTATTTGTTCAGGCGGGTAGATAAGTCAGGCAGCATGGTTCCTCCGAAAAAAAAACGGACTATACCTCAACTGCCGCCGTTGCGTAAGGCTGTCGCACCTTCCGCGTGCGCGCATAAATCCCTGCACACTGCAGGGTTGTTTAGCGTCAGACGCCAGGCGACAATCCCCGGCCACTGTTTCTGGCTTCTCACGGATTTTCTATGACGCAACCGCAACCGGCGAGCCGACTGGCCTCGCTGCGCCTGTTTCTGGCCCGCTTCTGGCCACATCCCCTGCCCGTGGCGCGCAGACAGCGCCTGCTGGCCAGCCTCGGAGCCGGGCTGGGTCTTATGCTGACCAGCCTCATCAGCCACTGGATGCTGGGTGCGGTAAACCTGTGGTTTGTCGCGCCAATGGGGGCGTCTGCGGTGCTGCTGTTTGGTCTGCCCAATAGCCCGCTGGCGCAGCCGTGGTCGATTATTGGCGGTAACCTCGTTGCCGGCGTTATTGGCGTGACCACGGCACTGCTGATCCCGCAGCCGGCACTGGCGTGCGGAGTTGCCGCCTGTCTCGCTATTGCGGTGATGTTTCAGCTGCGCTGTCTGCACCCGCCCAGCGGCGCGGTCGCGCTGACGGCGATTCTCGGCGGCGGCAGCGTGGCGCAGCTCGGCTACCACTTTGTGCTGACGCCGGTGATGCTTAACTCGGTCTGCCTCGCGCTGCTGGCGATCGTGTTTAATAACCTCGCCGGACGCCGCTATCCTCATCCGCTGGCGGCCGCCGAGGCGAAACCGCAGCCGGTGGCGATGCCGGTTCCGCTCACGCGCGACGACCTGCATCAGGCGCTGGAGAGCGGCCCCCTGCTGGATATTGATGAGGACGATCTGCAGCAGCTGCTGCAGCGCGCCGAAGAGATTGCGATCCGGCGCGTTCAGACACGCTAAAGCGCGCTTCAGCGCGCCTGTACCAGGCTCAGCACCGTGCGGATATTCTGCGCCGAAGTCGCGATGATATCGATGGCCCCGGTGCGCAGCGCCCCGAGTATCGCCATCGCCTTGGTGTTCTCTGCGGCTATGGCGATCACGCACGGGATCCGGCGCAGTTCATCAATGCTCAGCCCGATCACGCGCTCATTCATGACCGTCTCCACCGCTTCACCGCGGGCGTTGAAAAAGTCATAGCCGGCAATATCACCGGTCACGCCCTGATTAACGCTGGCGTCGATAATTTCACGCGGGGTAAACCAGCCCAGCTTCACCATGTAGCTGTTCTCATTCATATCCCCAATCCCCACCAGCGCCACATCCGCTTTACGCGCGCGATCCAGCGTCTCTTTTACCGTGCCGTTCTGCATAAAGCTGTCGCGCAGCGCGCGGTTCTCCACGTAGGCGGGGGCATAGAGCGTTTCGCTGCTGCCGCCAAACTTTTTTGCCAGCCGGCGGCTGATATGATCGGCGTTAATGGCGTCACCCGGGCGGTGCGTGCCGCCAATACCGCTGATAAACAGGCAGTTGCGATCGGGCACCTGACCCGGATGATCGGCCACTGCCGCCACGTTACGTCCCTGCCCAACCGCCACGATAGCGTTATCTTTCAGCGTCTGCGCCAGATGGGCAGACACCAGCGCGGCTACCTGACGGCGCTGCTCATCGCTGTCGGCGGAATCCAGCGCAATCAGCGCCCGCTGCAGGCGCGGAAAAGAGCGCTGCAGCTGCTGCTCAAGACGGGTACTGAAAACCGGATGGTAGCGCACGCTGATTTCCACAATGCCCTCTTCGCGCGCGCGTTTAAGCAGTCGCCCGACCTTGATGCGCGAGATACCAAATTTACGCGCGATCTCCTCCTGCGTGATGGCATCCTGATAGTAGGCGACGGCAATCTCGGTCAGCAGCTCAGCATCCTGACCCGGCGTGGTATTCTCCATCTCTTCTCTGTCCTGTGTAGCGCGATCGTAAGCAGCCGTAAGTTATAACACTCATCTCGCCTGCCCCGCTATGCCAACGGCGAGCGCGCTGGCCTCGTCAATAATCTGTGCCAGCGCCTGCGGGTCGTGAGCAAAGCGGCCAAGAAACAGACCATCCACATCACTCTCCAGCCGCTGGATCAGACCCGGTCCGGCGCTGCCGCCGTAAATCACCTTCAGCGTAATACCGGCGGGCAGCGGCAGCGTCCGCAGCCCGGCGCAGACGGTACGAATATAGCTATCGGGGGCTGGCTGCGGCGCGCCAATGGCCCACTGGGGTTCATAGGCAAACAGAATTTCGCCCCGCAGGCCACGTGCCGCCGCCAGCGCCAGCGCATCGTTAAGCTCCGCAGCACAGAGCGCAATGGCCTCCGCGGGCGTGCCCTGCTCTGACTCGCCAATACAGAGCACCGGCGTCAGCCCGTGCTGCAGCGACATCGCCACTTTAGCGGCAATCTGCGCCGCATCCTCGCGGAAGTGTCGCCGCCGCTCCGCATGACCGATTTCAGCCAGCGAACAGCCCAGCTCCTGCAGCATGCTGGCGCTGACTTCACCGGTCCAGGCACCGTTTTCCGCCTGGCAGACATCCTGTCCGCCAACGCGTACCGGCGTGTTCGCGAAGATCTCTGCTACGGCGGGGATCGCCGGATAGGCGGGCAGAATAAACAGGCCGACGCTGCCGCTTTCGATCGCCGGGTGATCGGCCAGTCTGGCGACCTCGCGACACCACGCCAGCGTTTGCTGATAGCCAAAGTACATTTTCAGACTGACACCAAGTAAGCGTTGTGGTTGAGACATCATGCAGCTCCCGGGTTATAGCGCGCTCTGACCCTGAGGGTCGTTTGTTCATATGAACATTAAATGAATTAATGAACCTGTTTCAATGTACGTTTAAAGGATCTGTGACCTGGCGCAAGGCCCTGTAGCGCCTTAAAACTCACCATCTGACTCACCTATCGCGATCGCGCTCACAAAACCATCACATTACAAATGAACATGCATTGAACAAATGTTTAGCGCTGTGGCACGCTGTGATCCACGCCTGGATGCAGGCCCTTTTTCTTTACCGGAGAACCGCTATGAAAACGATTGCAATCGGTGCTGATGATGCGGCTGTCGATCTGAAAAATATCATTAAGACGCTGCTGGAAACGCAGGGCTATACCGTGACAGATTTTACCAACGATGCGGATAACGCCCGCCCTATGTACCCGGATGTCGCCTGGGCGCTGGCGACTGCCATTCAGCGTCAGGAATTTGAACGCGGCATTCTGCTCTGCGGAACCGGTATTGGCGTGGCTATTGTGGCTAATAAAGTACCCGGCGTGCGGGCAGCGCAGTGTCACGACACCTTCTCTGCCGAGCGGGCGCGTAAAAGCAATAATGCCCAGATCATGACGCTGGGCGCGCGCGTGGTGGGTCCGGAGCTGGCAAAAAATATTGTGAATGCGTGGCTGGCGGCGGAGTTTGAGGGCGGCGGTTCTGCGGCAAAAGTAGAAAAGATAGATTTTTACGAGCACGCGGCGCAGCGCTGATCGCCCCCCTCTGTCTGGCGCGCAGGGTGTTCCGGCCAGGGCAGCAGTGGCTCGCTACAGATTGCGTAACTAATCAGGCAAGCGCAGCGCACGCTGCTACGCTTAAAGGCTGAGATTACCCTTACAAGATCTGGAGATATTATGAGCAGTGATAATCGCAAACCGACCACCACGGATGCGGGCATTCCGGTAGCCAGCGATGAACACTCCCTGTCGGTCGGACCTGATGGTCCGCTGGTGCTGCACGATCACTATCTGATTGAACAGATGGCCAACTTTAACCGCGAGCGTATTCCGGAGCGTCAGCCCCATGCAAAAGGCAGCGGCGCATTTGGCCATTTTGAAGTGACAGAAGATGTCAGCCGCTATACCAAAGCCGCCGTATTCCAGCCCGGCACCCGCACCGATGTGGTGATGCGCTTCTCCACCGTAGCCGGTGAGCGCGGCAGCCCGGATACCTGGCGCGATCCGCGCGGCTTCTCTATCAAGTTTTACACCACCGAAGGCAACTACGACATGGTGGGCAATAACACGCCGGTGTTTTTTATCCGCGACCCGATGAAGTTTCAGCACTTTATCCGCTCGCAGAAGCGCCGGGCGGATAACAATCTGCGCGATAACGATATGCAGTGGGATTTCTGGACGCTCTCACCCGAATCTGCGCACCAGGTGACCTGGCTGATGGGCGACCGCGGTATTCCGAAGAGCTGGCGCCACATGAACGGCTACTCCAGCCATACCTATATGTGGGTCAACGCCGCAGGCGAAAAATTCTGGGTGAAATATCACTTCAAAACCGATCAGGGCATTGAGTTCCTGACGCAGGAGAATGCCGACACGCTGGCCGGTCAGGATGGCGACTACCATACGCGCGACCTGTTTAATTCTATCAAAGAGGGTAATTTTCCGAGCTGGACACTCTATATGCAGATCATGCCGTTTGCGGAGGCGGACAGCTACCGCTACAACCCGTTTGATCTGACCAAAGTCTGGCCGCACGACGACTATCCGCTGATTAAAGTCGGTAAGCTGACGCTGGATCGCAACCCCACCGATAACCATGCCCAGATTGAACAGGCGGCGTTTGAGCCGAATAACCTGGTTCCCGGTATCGGCCTTAGCCCGGACAAAATGCTGATGGGCCGTATTTTCGCCTATGCAGATGCGCACCGTGCACGCCTTGGCGTTAACTATAAGCAGATCCCGGTGAACGCGCCGCAGGCGCCGGTCAACAGCTACAGCAAAGATGGTGCGATGCGCATTAATCCGGTCTCCGATCCGGTCTATGCGCCCAACTCCAAAGGTGGCCCGGTGGCCGATGGCGAGCGCTACCCTACCGACTCCACCTGGCAGTCGCAGGGCGATATGGTGCGTTCACCTTATACGCTGCGCAAAGATGACGATGATTTCGGCCAGGCGAATCAGCTGGTGAATAAAGTGATGGATGATGCCGCACGCGATCGTCTGGTAAACAACGTGGCCGGTCACCTGCTTAACGGCGTGGAAGAGCCAGTGCTGTCGCGCGCCTTCGAGTACTGGCGTAATATCGATCGGGCCATTGGCGATCGTATTGCGCAGAAAGTGCAGAGCGAACGTGCGAAAGCGTAATCTCTGATGCAGCGTCCCGCCGGGCGGCGGGACGCTGCTGGACTATCCTTTTTTTACTTCAGACGGAACGCCACCACGCTGTCGCCCGCTTTGGTGCCGAGCGATCCGTGCCCCCCCGCCGCGATTACTACATACTGTTTGCCATCTTTGCCCATATAGGTTGACGGCGTGGCCTGTGCGCCTGCGCTGAGTTCGGTCTGCCACAACAGCTCGCCGGTGGTGCTGTCATAGGCGCGGAAGAAATTATCTGCTGTAGCACCGTGGAACACCAGATCGCCTGCGGTCAGCAGCGGCCCGCCATGTGCCACCATCCCCATCGGGAATCCCAGCGGGAAGCGGCCCGGCAGGAAAGTGGTTTTCAGGTTCTTCGTGGTGCCGATACGACGCAGCCACTCCGTTTTCCCGGTTTTCAGATCAACCCCCACCAGACGGCCCCACGGCGGTGCAATGCAGGGAATACCCAGACCCGACGCGAGCTGCTGAATGTGGATCGCATAGTCGCCGTGAAAGTTTTCATTCCAGTAAGGCTGACCATCTTTAGTGAACAGGCGTTCAGTTGCCGTCTGCGGCGTGCGCTTGATCAGATTATATTTATACGCCAGGCGTACCGGCGCAGCGATCAGCATCTGGCGCTCCGGATCGACCGCGACAGATCCCCAGTTAAAGACGCCAATATTGCCCGGGAACACCAGCGTGCCCGCTTCAGTAGCTGGCGTCCACGGATTGCCATCATAGCGCAGACGATGAAAATCGATCCGGCAGGCGATCTGGTCAAACGGCGTAATGCCCCACATCGACTTTTCCGTCAGCGCCTGCGGAATAAAGTTCAGGCTGGAGACCGGCTGCGTGGCGGCAAATTTTTCGCCGGGAACGCCGCCTTCAGTCGAGACTTTCACTTCGTTCACCGGATAAACCGGCTGGCCGGTCAGACGATTCAGCACAAACAGGTTGCCGGTTTTGGTCGGCAGGATCACTACCGGCTGCTTCTGGCCCTGATAATCGATATCCAGCAGTGAAGGCTGTGACGGGTTATCGCGATCCCACAAATCGTGGTGCGAACTCTGGTAGCGCCACTTAAACGCACCGGTCTGCAGATCCAGCGCCACCAGCGTGTCGCGGAACTTCTCGGTGTTGCTGTCAGCGTCGCGTTCAATCCCCACTTCATCCGGTGACGCGTTGCCAAAGGGAACGTAGACCAGGCCATTTTTGACATCGGCGCTCAGCGTTGCCCAGGCAACCGGCGTATCCTGCGGATAGCGCTTATCAGCGGCAATCGGCGCGGTCACATCCGGCGTGGCCGGATCGAAATTCCACACCAGGCGGCCACTCTGCGCGTCATAGGCACGGATGACACCGGACGGATTGCCTTTCTCAAAGCCGTTATCCATGACCGAACCGCCCACGATCACCAGATTACCGGCCACCAGCGGAGCAGACGTCTGCATCAGCGCGTGCGGGCGGATCTCACCCATATTTGCGCGCAGATCCACTATGCCATCGCGGCCAAAATCAGGACAGCGCTTGCCGCTGTCGGCATCCAGCGCAATCAGGCGCGCATCGGTAGTGGCATTGAAGATACGCTTACGGCAAAGCGCAGGCGCATTGCTGCTGGTTTGCGCAACCGGCGTGGCGTAGTAGCTGACGCCGCGGCAGGTCTGATGCTGCTGAAGGTAAGAGCGGTTTTTCTCCGGCGTATATTTCCATTTCACCGCCCCGCTTTCAGGATCGAGCGCGTGGACTTCATTATGCGGCGTGCAGAGATAGAGCATATCGTTGGCTTTCAGCGGCGTCGCCTCAAACGTATACTCGGTGGCATCACTCTCCTGACGCATATCGCCGGTATGATACTCCCAGGCGACTTCAAGGTTACTGACGTTCGCTTTGCTGATCTGTTTCAGCGCTGAGAAGCGCTGACCCGCTGGCGTACCGCCATAGGCGGCCCACTCATTTTCTGCGCCAGGCTCGCTCACCGGCTCGCGCGCATTGGTGATGGTGCCGGCCTGCGGCAGCGGATCGTAAAAACAGAGGCCGATGACGACCAGCACCATAATCGCCACGGTGCCGCCCAGCAGCGGATGAAAACGGCGTTCGCCGCGGGTTAGCGGCCTGACAATCCACGGCATCGCCAGCCACAGACCGATCACGCCAAACAGGTCGCCGCGCGGGATCCACTGCCACTTATCAAATCCCGCTTCCCAGACGATCCACGCCAGCGTGATCCACATCAGGACCGCATAGAGCGTCAGCGCACTGCGCTGTTTACGGAACAGTAAAACAGCCGTCAGCAGTAACCCTGCCCCCATTATCGCGTAGAACGCGCTGCCTCCATTGAGTAACAGCTGACCACCCATATAGAGCAGCGCTATCGCCAGTATCGCCATTACGATACTGGTGAGTTTTGTTATCATGCCAATCCCTCAGTTTTGTTCATTAGTTTATGCCGTTACGACATCGCAGCAATTCCAACAAAATATTAACTTATGTAAGCACTGTGTAAAAACCCGTGAGTTTATGTGTTGTCAGATCCGCTAATGAATCAAGCGCTGCTTAAGGCTCGCCGGCAGCGGCAGGCTCATCATGTGACTGAAATCACGTTTAATTTTGATGGATTTAATTAATCATTGCCGCTGCGATTGCGCACCTTTTGCTAACACACTGGCATAACAGATGGCGTAAGCGCGTGCACGATAACAGGCCTGGCATCATAAAAATGATTACCGTCAGGCTCACTCAATGGCTGAAATGAGGTGCAATAGTGCCCGCAACACGTTTTGATGAAATTGATTAACGGGTTCGCGTAGCCTGTGTACGAATTATCCTGGTGTAAATTGTCTGCAATCATTTAATTTTCCGCTGCGCCTGACAATTCTTCCCGTTGGCTTTACGTTGAGTTGCAGTTTAATGATTAAATAACGCAGCGTAATTTCAGTTTGGGAATTTCCTCAGCCTCTGTTTTTTCAGGAAGAGTGATATAAATCACCTGACTGCTCTGTAGCAGATCCGCAGATAAAAAGAAGGTTATTATGATCAGCGCAGATTCCCTTTATCGGAAAATACGATTTCCATTTAAATTTACACACGCAGCGTTAAAATTCCCGGTTGCCCAGGCACATGCGCGGCAATATCAGGTTATGTCACCTGAACAGACAATCGATTTGCTGCTCAGTAATGACAGGTTATCCGTATGCCGGTATGGGGATGGAGAACTGGAGATGACACTGTTTAAAAATATCGGCTTTCAGTCATTTGATGAGCGTCTTTCTATCAGACTGAAAGAGATTATGCGGCGCGGTACGCGCGAAGGTAACCCCTGCCTGCTCTGCATGCCGGATGCTTTTCGCTCAACCCGCAATATGCGTTTTGGCTCAGCCCTGTTCTGGTTTTTTCATAAAGCCTTTTTCTTTCGCCGCTATGAGCCTTTATTAAACAAAACGTATCAGTATGGAAATACTTCGGTGACGCGTCCTTATCATGATTATATTGATAAACAGCAGGCGACCCGCGTATTTGCTAAATTCAGGCAGCTTTTTTACGACAAAAAAATATTGATCGTTGAAGGCAGCGGCACCCGGCTGGGTATCGGTAATGACTTAATGGATGGCGCACGCGAGATAAAGCGTATTACCACGCTGAACCGTAATGCATTTTCAGTCTATAATCAGCTCTATACCAGCGTGCTGGCGCATGCCCATGAGTATGACATGGTGCTGATTTCGCTGGGTCCGACGGCAACCGTGCTGGCTTACGATCTCAGTCAGCAGGGGATCCGCTGTATCGATACCGGGCATATCGATATCGAATATGAGTGGATGCGCAGCGCGGCGCGTACCAAAACGGAAATCGCGGGTAAGAATGTCAATGAAGCGGGCGTATTGCTGAGCGACGATCAGCACGACACGGATGAGCACTACCGTGGTCAGATTTTACTGCATGTCGGATTACCTCAGGAGCCGATGGTGAATGGCGTGATTCTGCAGCAGCCCGTTGTCTGATTCTGCACCCTCAATGCACGCTTAAGCATCCAGTCTGGTGCAGCGCAGCAACCTTTACGTTTCCCGAAGCATAAAGTGCTTGCTGTTCTGCCCGGCTTTATCCCTCTTTACGTTGATATGACTCCGCCCAGAGATTCTGGCATTACCTTTGCTTACTCATTCCTGTGTTCTTCACAGGAGTTATGCCATGAAAGCCTCTGCTGTCCGCTACCGTATCTTTTCATTATTGTTCCTTATTGCGCTGATTAATTACGTTGACCGCGGTGCACTCTCCTTCGCTGCGCAGGCCATTTCGCAGCAGTTCCATTTCAGTAAGGTCGAGCTGGGCGCCGTGCTGGGCTACTTCGGTTTTGGCTATCTGTTTGGCTCGCTCTGCGGCGGTTTTCTCGCCGATCGATTTGGCACGCGCAAAGTGTGGCTGATGGCTGGCGTGCTCTGGTCGCTGCTGGAGATCGCTACGGCCTGGGCAGGTGAAATTGGCGTGGCGCTGTTTGGCGGCTCGGCCATTATGGGGTTCGCCGCGCTGCGCGTACTGTTTGGCTTTGCCGAGGGGCCTGCCTACGCGCTGATGAACAAGACGATTGCGCACTGGGCGCCGGATAATGAGCGCGGCATGGCGCTGGGCATCGGCCTGCTGAGTACACAGGTAGGCTCGCTGCTGACCGCACCCATCGCGGTTGGCCTGCTGCTGCTGACCAACGACTGGCGCATGATGTTTATCCTGCTTGGCGTCTTTTCGCTGCTGGCGATGCTGCTGTTTGCCCGCTACTTTGCCGATACGCCGCAGCGGCATCCGGCGGCGAACGACGCTGAGCGCGCGCTGATCGTGCAGGGGCAGCGTGCTGAAGCGCATGATGAGCGCCCGTTACCCTGGTGGCGCTTTTTCACCAGCCGCACGCTGGTGTGTAATGCGCTGGGCTATTTCAGTTTTCTCTATATCACCTTTACGCTGGTCACCTGGCTGCCAAAATATCTGCAGGACAATTTTCATTATGACCTGCATTCGCTCTGGTATATCGCCATGATCCCGTGGAGCGGAGCCTGTCTGACGGTGCTGCTTGGCGGGCGCCTCGCCGATCGTTTGCTGGCGCGAACCGGAAATCTGCGGCTGGCCCGCAATGGCTTTGCGGCAATTACGCTCTGCGCTACCGCCTGCTGCTTTATGGCCATCCCGTTTGCCGGTTCGGCCGCCGCCATCATCGCCCTGATGACGCTGGGTAACGCACTCAATGCGCTGGTCAATAACGTTTACTGGTCGGTGGTCATAGACGTTACGCCAAAGGCGTCGGTGGGAGCATTCAGCGGGATGACGCTGGCAATTGCGAATCTGGCCGCCATTATTTCCCCTATGCTGTGCGGCTGGCTGGCGGAGTATTACGGCTATAACGCCATGTTTACCGTGACTGCCGTTATCGCCTTCGTCAGCATGCTGGCCATGACATTGCTGCAGCCAGAGAAACGCCTGCAGCCAGCCCCCGCCGTTTCGTCAGCACCGGCCGCCAGGGTCATTTTGTAGGGGCGCCATTTATAGCGCCCTGGCCCGGGATAGACATCCGCCTTCACGGGCCGCATAAATGCGGCCCCTACAAGAATGCTGGATTCTGTACCCGCAGGGGGCGCATTCATGCGCCCCTCACCGGATGCCGCGACGGGATTTGACCTGGGCCGCATTACGGCCCCTACAAGAATGCTGGATTCTGTACCCGTAGGGGGCGCATTCATGCGCCCCTCGCCGGATGCCGCGACGGGATTTAACCCGGGCCGCATGAATGCGGCCCCTACGGGAGATATCTACGCCATTTATGACGCCCTGGTTGCATGTAAAACCCGGTGTGAAATAGATATGCCCGGGCCGCATAAATGCGGCCCCTACAAGAATGCTGGATTCTGTACCCGTAGGGGGCGCATTCATGCGCCCCTCACCGGACGCCGCGACGGGATTTAACCCGGGCCGCATGAATGCGGCCCCTACGGGAGATATCTACGCCATTTCGTAGGGCCGCATAAATGCGACCCCTACAAGAATGCTGGATTCTGTACCCGTAGGGGCGCATTCATGCGCCCCTCGCCGGACGCCGCAACGGGATTTAACCCGGGCCGCATAAATGCGGCCCCTGCGGAAAATCCGCGCAGGGGTGCCATTTATGGCGCCCTGGTTGCCTATAAAATCCGATATGCCAGGGCCGCATGCAGACAGCCTGAGCGGCCACGAAAAAAGGCGGAGGGGTGAGCTCCGCCTTGTTTCAAGTTCCGGTCAGTGCGCCTGACCGGTCAGTTGCAAAAGGGCAACGATGATTTGCAGGATGATCCGGACGATGTCCAGAAGTAATCGTACAAGTTCCATCACTTTCCTTCTCCTCTGACAGGAGCGCGCGCCATTCAGCGGCCGGGACCATGACCCTACCCGCCGGCCGCCTGAGCACATCTGTGAGGAGCGCTGAGCGGCACTCATTGCTAAAGCCACAGGCCAGCACCACCTGAAACCTGCCGGGATTTGACTATCCGCGCCCCTGAGAGTCATCAGAAAGCAACGATACTCCGCCCGCACTCAACACTGTATAACCATACAGTAATTTACTGAAACTTGAAATATTTCTCGTCACATTTTATGATTCGCTGTGTGAGGAGTGCTGAGCACCCCGTTCGCCGCGCGGTTACCCGCCGCTTAAGCGAACCAAAAAAAAGGATTTGGCTGACCAGCCAAATCCTTTTCTATTTTTTACTGGTAAAAACTACTGCGCCGCGCTGATGCGCCAGATAGCATCTCCCGCATCGTCCGCTATCAGTACCCCACCCTGATTATCCGTTGCCAGTCCCACTGGCAGACCGCGCACCTTCTTCTCATCGTCCGTGAGGAATCCGGTGACTACCGGCTGTGGCTTACCGACCGGCATGCCGTTTTCAAATTTAACCCATACCACTTTATAGCCATTAAGCGGCGTCCGGTTCCAGCTGCCGTGCTCGCTGATAAACGCGCCGCCGCGATACTGTGGCATATTGTCCGCGCCGTAGAACAGCAGTCCGAGCGGTGCAACGTGCGAGCTCAGGGCGTAGTCCGGCTTGATCGCTTTCGCCACCATATCAGGCCGCTGCGGCCGGACCCGGTCATCCACGTGCTGGCCAAAATAGCTCCACGGCCAGCCGTAGAAGCCGTTATCCTGCACCGACGTCATATAGTCAGGAACCAGATCGGATCCGATTTCATCGCGCTCATTCGCGATCGCCCACAGCTTGCCGCTCTGCGGCTCCCACTGCAGCCCGGTCGGATTGCGGATGCCGCTGGCGTAGATGCGGCTCGCCCCGCTGGCGGCATCCACCTCCCACACCGCTGCGCGCTGATACTCCGCACCCAGTCCGTTTTCGGTGATGTTGCTGTTAGAACCGACGCCGACATAGAGTTTACTGCCATCCTGGCTGGCGAGCAGCGCCTTGGTCCAGTGGTGGTTAAGCTCGCCACCCGGCAGCGCCGTGACCTCTTCGGGCGCAGTGCGGATCTCCGTCTGCCCGGTCTGATAAGGGAACTTCACCAGGCTATCGGCGTTTGCAACGTAAAGCGTGTTGCCAATCAGCTGCATACCAAAGGGCGCATTCAGATTTTCGATAAAGAGATGCTGCTCCCATTTACCGTTGACGTTACGCAGCAGTGAGATACGGTTGCCGCCTGGCGCACCTTTGCCTGAGGATTTCTGCACAATGCCCATAATAAGCTGCTTCGGCGCCGTGACCGGATTTTTTACCCCGTTGGCCTCGGCCACCAGCACATCTCCGTTTGGCAGCACGTAGAGCTGGCGCGGGTGCATCAGCTTCGCCGGGATCCGCTCTATCTTCAGCCCGTCCGCCACCTTTGGCGTTTCGCCGGTTTTCCACGGCGTCCCCTCCGGCACCTGCATAGGCGGCATGAAAAAGTTCTGCGCTTTAGGCAGCTCGGGATTGGGTCCGGTCTGTTTCTGCGGATCGAGAGACGATCCGCTGTCGCAGGCGCTCAGCAGCGCAGCAAGACTGACAGCACTCAGAATGCGCAGTTTCATGGACGACCTCCCGGGATACGGCGCGCGCGCAGCGCCAGCTGTACGTTGGCGATCAGCAGCAGCGCCACCACAATGGTCGACAGCGTGACGCCCATGGGCACCACCGCATACGCATCACGGCTATGAATAAAGGCGTTAACTATGGCCACCAGCACTGCCAGCAGTGAGAGCCAGAAATGGGTTTTTTCACCGGCAGTGACACCGCGAAACAGATGAATCAGGCTGATAATTCGCGGCAGAATAGCCAGCAGCAGACCAAAGACAATCAGCCAGCTGGCAGCTTTGGTCCACATCACCACAAAGGTCTGCAGATAGAGGATGTCAAACAGCCAGGCGGCAAAAAAAAAGCCCAGCGGCAGTGGCTCCAGCAAGGCATACAGCGTAATGCCGAACGCCGACTTTCCCGAGGTATGAAACATGGCACGCTCCCTTTAGAGTTTTCAGACGGCGGCGAGCCGACAGGCTTCGCAACGCCGCCAGAGAAATATTAGTAAAGATAAAGGGTAATGCGCAGAAAACCGGCAAAAAAGCTAACAGTGCGGCCGGTAGTGTGCCAGTTCGCGCGCATCGTGGCTGCAAAACAGCGCAACACCGCTCTGGGGCTGCAGCGAGAGTTCGCGCAGCCGCTGCTGATTAATACGCCACGCTTCGCGATCGCTACACATCAGCCGCTGATAGGCGCGCAGGCCCGGCGTACAGTGGCGCTGGGTGTGATGCATCTCTCCGCGATAAAACCAGGCGTCCCCCCCGTGCAGCAGCCAGCCACCGCCGTGGCGGATCGCCACGCCTGCGTGTCCGGCGGTATGCCCCGGCAGCGGCACCAGCAGGAGCTCATCGCTGAGATCGTCAATCGCTCTCACCGCATCAAACCCGAACCAGCGTTCACCCTCGCTGGCGTAGCCGTGCCAGCCATCGTGCGCGGTCCACTGCTGTGGCCGGAAGCGCTGACGCGCCAGCCAGCTCTGCTCACGTCCGCTGCGTACCGTATCAAGCTCACGCTGCAGAAGATGGATCCGCGCCGCCGGAAAATCACTGATGCCGCCTGCATGATCAAAATCGAGATGGGTCAGAATAATATGACGCACATCTTCCGCCTGAAAACCCAGCAGCTGAATTTGTGCCAGCGCGCTCATCTGCTCACTGTAACGAATATTATTCAGCAGACGGAAAAAGCCAGAGAGCCGGCGTTCCGGATAACGCATATCATTAATTCCCAGTCCGGTATCCACCAGAATCAGACCGTGGCGATCGCTTTCAATTAACAGACAATGACACACCAGTTCAGCAAAGGGGCCCTGGCTGAAGCCATCAAACAGCGCCCCGCCCAGCGGGCACATGCAACCACAGTTCAGATGATGAATACGCATACTCTCCCTCACTGCAGCGCCTGAAAATATCCCGCCGCGATAATCAGAAATTAGTCTGTTATTCAGGTATGCATCAGTTACGCCATTATTGCAAAAATTTAATCACTGCCTTAAATAAAGCCAGCCGCAAAAAGATAAAATAACCGCAGCGCCGGGATAATTGTCCTGATAATTATTACTTTCCTGTTTTAAACATTATTAATCAGCGCAAATTGAACCAGCCATTATTAAAAAAGGCGCCCGCAGGCGCCCTCTGTTATCCGCTGAACTGTTCAGCCCACCATAAACGCAGCTGCAATCCCCAGCGGCTGCTCCAGCCGCTGGTGGTACTGACAATCCGGCCCTGATAGAGCACGATAAAGGTCGGCGTGGCAGCGATTTGCCAGCGCTGTCCCAGCTCGCCGCGCGCGTCGTTAACGGCTAACCCCCGCAGGCCTTTTTTTGCCAGCCACTGTGCAACCTGCGCATCAGAACCCGAGCGCAGTGCCACGCTGACCACCGGCACGCCCTGCTGGCTGAGCTTCGCCACAACCGGCGTGGTCAGCTTGCAGACGCCGCACCAGCTGGCCCAGACGTAAACCAGCACCGGCTTCGATGCGCTCAGCCCGGCCAGGCTCTGCTCACCCTGCAGCGTGGTGAGCGGCTGCTGTGCCAGATCGGCAGGCAGCTGCGGCGCGCGCAGCCAGTCGACCGCCAGCATAATCAGCACGCCTGCCAGCAGCAGCCAGAGCGCTTCACGCAGCCAGCGCTTCAGCCGGTTCACGGTGCCGCCTTCAGCGCATCTTTCACGGCCGCCTCCAGCTGGGCATAAGGCACCGCCCCGCTGATCAGCTGATTACCCACCAGCGTGGCCGGGGTCCCCTGCACGCCCAGCTGCTGCGCCAGCGTCAGGTTGTGATTAATGGTATCCAGACTCGCTTTGCTCGGTGCTGACAGGCTGATACCGGTTTTTTTCAGCGCGGCGCTGATGCTGGCCTCGTCGTGATTACCTTTTTTCGCCATCAGCTTTTCGTGCAGCTTCAGAAAGTTTTTAGGCTGCTGCTCCCAGACCGTCAGCGCCAGCCGCGCTGAACTCAGCGAGCTTTCGGCACGATAAGGCAGCGGCTTGATGACCACCGCAACCTGCGGATGCGCTTTCAGCAGCGTGGTGATATCACCCTCAAATTTTTTGCAAAATACGCAGTTGTAATCGGTGAAATAGACCAGCGTCAGCGCCGGTTTTTCAGCGCCGATGCGGGGTGAACCGGCATCGCTGAACAGCATATCGCGATTCTTTTCAACCATTTGAGCTACTACGTTCTGCTGCTGTCGCGCGGCTTCCTTATCAAAGGCATCGGCGGCCTCAGCCAGTATGGCGGGATTCTGTACCAGCGTTTCGCGGATCAGCGCTTTGATGCGCGCTTCCTGCTCCGGCGTAAAAGGAGCGGCAGCCAGTACCGGTGCGCTCAGCAGCAGCATTGCAAACAGTGATTTTTTCATTATTTTTTCGCCTTACTCAGTGTGGAAAGCACCGCGTCGCGACTCAGCAGCGGTGACAAAATCTGACCCTGCGGCAGCGCCGGGCCATAAATCTGATTAAACGGAATCGCCGCCCGATCGCGCTGGCGCAGAAAGTCGCCAATGGCCGGATCCGGCTGCGTCCAGTCGCCGCGTAGCAGCACGATATCGTCCGCACTCAGCGCGGCGCGAACGTCAGGCTGGTTCAGCACCCGGGACTTATTGACCTTGCAGGTAATGCACCAGTCAGCGGTGATATCGACAAACACACGCCGGTTCTGCTGCAGCGCCGCGGCGATAGCCTGCTCTGACAGCGGCTGCCAGTGCAGTTCACCGGCATCCTCTGCCGGACGCATCAGCAGGAACAGTGCACCCGCTATCGTCAGCGTGATAGCGACCGCGCCCGCCTGCTGCAGCGCGCGGCGGCGCAGCAGCCAGGTTAGCAGCAGCAACAGCAGCGCGGCAGCCAGCAGGCCCGCTGCACCACGGCCCCAGTGCGGGATCAGCAGCGTAACCAGCCAGAGCGTCGCCAGCAGCATCAGAATGCCCAGCAGCGTACGCAGATGCACCATCCAGCGTCCCGGACGCGGCAGCCAGCACGCGACGCCCGGCAGCGCGGCCACCAGCAGCCACGGCACGCTCATGCCGATACCCAGCGCCGCAAACAGCAGCCAGAGCTGGGGCAGCGGCGCGGTCAGCGCATAAGCCACCGCCGTGCCGAGGAATGGCGCGCTGCAGGGCGTTGCCAGCAGAGTGGCAAACGCCCCCTGCGCAAAATGCCCCGCTAATCCGCTCCCCTGGTGCGTGGCCAGCCGGGTGTTAAAAGCGGAGGGCAGACGTAAATGCAGCAGATCAAACAGGCTGGCGCTGAACAGAAACATGACGCCGGTCATCAGCAGCAGGAATCCGCTGCTCTGGAACTGTATGCCCCAGCCCAGCGCCTGACCGCTCAGGCGCAGCGCGCTCATCAAAAGTGCCAGCAGCAAAAAGGAGAAGAGGATCCCGGCGCTGGAGGCCAGAAACTGCAGGCGCGTCTGACGGCGTGTCTGACCCTGCTGCTGCACCAGACCGCTGAGCTTGATCGCCATAACCGGCAGTACGCAGGGCATCAGATTCAGCACCAGGCCGCCGAGCAGCGCCAGCAGCAGCACCGACCAGAGCGTCGCGCGCGTCCCGCCGCTCAGCAGCGGCTCCGCACCGAGAGTGACGTGGCTCTGCTGCGCCAGATCCTTATCGCTGATCACCAGCGACAGCTGGCGGCCGCGCAGGTCGGGTGCCGCATCGCCCCATTCATCGGTCACGGCCACGCGCGCGCTGAGCGTATTGCCCTGCACGCTGATCACCGGTGCTGCCAGCATGCTGCCCGCCGGATAGTCAAAGAAGAGTGCCGGGGTGCTCCAGCCCGCCTGGCGTACCGCGCGGATCTGCAGCTCACCGTTAACAAAACTGGCGTTGAGCTGGTCAGTCAGGCCGGAGTCAGGCGGAACCTGCCCCATCGCGCGGGCAAAGTCGCGGTCAAACGCCGCCGCGGCCGGCCGGGTCAGATCGAGGCTGAACGCAAAATCCGTCAGAATACAGACGTCGCTGCACGTAGAGAGCGTCAGCGTGCCGGTAAGCGTATCGCTGCCGGGCGGGCGCTGCAGCACGATCGGCAGCGTGACAGTGCCTTTATAGCCCTGAGTGGTCAGCCCGCTGACGTCAAAGCGCGCCGGTACAGGCCAGAACCACTGAGCGCTGATGCCGGGCGTCTGCCAGGCGATGGCGGGTGCCACACCGCCTTCTCCCGGCGTGCGCCAGTAAGTTTTCCAGCCGGGCTCCAGATGAATATCCAGCAGCAGCCGGGTGTCGCCCGCCTGCGGCGCGGCGCGCAGGCGCACCTCAGCGTGGCTGTTTTGCGCGTTGCGCAGCCAGCCGGTATCCGCAGCCTGCGCACTCAGCACGCAGCCTGCCAGCAGGAGCAGCAGGCTCCTGAGTAAAACAGTCATGATAAATTCTCCGGTAAATAACAGGGGGTACGCGAAACAGCGCGCGGTGTTATTCCCGGAAGACGCAGAGCGTAAGATGTCGCCGTCGCAGCGGCGGACGGTGCAACTGATGACGCCAGAAGAATGAGAGGCGTTGCGGAACGGCCAGCGCGGCGAGCAGCGCCATGACAAGCATCAGCAGCGGCAGCGCCGCATCAAAGACCGGCGTGCTGGCGCTGAGGGATTTTGCGCTCAGCGCACAGGGCCTGTCACTGCTGGCAGAGGCATCCTGCGCGCCGGACTCACTCAACACGGCAGAGACGGTAACAGGCTGAACGGGCATACTGAAGCTGCGCTGTACCAGACAAAATGCCAGCACCAGACAGGCGAGTGCCAGGATCCACGTTGCGCGTTGGGGCGATATCATCATGCCGCAGCCTCAGAGAAAAGTGCGGGCATTTTATGTAACGCCGCCGCAAACGCCAAGTTTTGCCGTGTAAACTTTTGTCGGGACAGGCAGTGGCACCGGTGTGTACCGGTTCAGTGCCGGTTGATCAGCAGCCGCCAGCGCCGCCGCTGCCGCACCAGCTGCCGGAAAAGCTGCTGCATGTGCGGCAGAGTCAGGCCAGAGACCGCCTCAGGTGTCAGGATCGCGCCGCCCGCTTCGCGCCGCAGCAGATCCTGCGCCACCTGCCGGTTAGCGTGCGGCTGGCAGCGTTCCCGCAGCGTCTGCTGCCATGCGTGCAGCGCCCCGACCTCACACTCGCTCAGCGCCGTCTGCATATCCAGCAGAAAGCGCCGGCAGTGGGCCAGCAGGCGTACCCAGTCGATATCGGGCGACTGCAGCGCAAACAGCAGTCCATCCACATCGGCGCAGCGCTCATAGCGGGCCGCGACCACGTAGCCTATCTGCTGATCCACACGCAGCCGCTGAAAAAAGCGCGGCGCCAGAAACAGTCCCAGCGCCTGCAGCGCCGCCAGGCTGATATCATCCGGCGTCGTCAGAGGGATAAACAGCAGCAGCGCCTGGTCGCGTCCCTGGCAGGCGACGGGCGTAATGCCGCGCCGCAGCGGTGGCGGCGCAGAGGGCGCTGTCTGTTGCCTGAGGCTCGCCAGACTCTGGGCAGCGCAGTGATTGAGGTGCCGATCGTGCCCGCACCACGCCGCCTGCCAGCCGCGGGCTGCCGCCGGATACAGCAGCTGAAATGGCAGCGTCTGCAGCAGCTGGCGGATAACGATGGTCGCGGGTTCAGGCGGGGCGCTGGCCTCATCCGCTGCGCTCAGCTGCGCCGTGATGGCCGGCAGCAGCTGCCAGGCCACGGCGGCATCGGCCGGAATATCCAGCAGCAGCTGCCAGATCCCCTGCTGCTGCTGCCAGACGCCACGCCCCCCCAGATGACGCAGCTCTGCCAGCAGCGGCCGCAAACGCCGCTGGCAGGCCACGCCTGCGTGGTCAGCCAGCGGCTGGAAGCACGCCGGGCGCAGCAGCAGCGTCTCAGCTGGCTCAACCGGCAGCGCCTGCGGTAACGCGGCTGCGGTGCCGCAGTAACCTGACGCGGCAGCCTGCAGAGCGCGCGGCGGGAACTGCCAGCGCACCGCCGCCGGTACGTCACCGCAAAGCACGCGGGTACTGCAGCGCAGCGTAAATCCCTGCGTGGTGCAGGTCTGAGCGTCGCTCAGCGGCTGCCGGGTCAGCAGGCGCAGGCGGCCAGCCTGCATCAGCTGGCGGATCGCCCGGGCCAGGTCCGGAGGCAGATCGGCCGCGGGCGCTTCTGCACCCGCCCGCAGCCGCAGCTGACGCAGCGGCGTCTCAGCGCGGAAGTCGCGCTGCGCCAGCTGCAGATAGTGCTGATGCTGGCGCTGCGTGTTGTGCTGCACGGCCTGCAGGTGCTGCCAGACGCGCTGTTCTATACGCCAGGCCTGCGCGGGTGAGATCGCCGCTGCGCTGAAGCGCAGTGCGAGCAGCGCGTGCCGGGTGTCCTGCCACAGCCAGCTGACCTGCAGCGTGTCACAGAGTCCCTCACTGCGCAGCTGATGCAGCAGGCCGCCTTCAGCCTCATCGAGCCAGTAACTGCGCAGCAGAGTGACACTGTCACTAAATGCGCGATCGAAGGGGATTAAAAGCGTCAGCCAGAATGCGTTCTCACCCGGCAGCTCAAGCTGCGTGAGCACCTGGCTGCCGGGCTGACGGGGCACCACCGGCAGCGCCGGTACCTCGCCGCCCGGCAGGCATTCAAAGGCTGCGGCCAGCGTTGCCAGCTCGTCCAGCGACTGCGGCCCGGAGAGCCAGAGCTCCAGACTGTTTGCCGTAAAGCGGGTCTGATGAAAATCGCGCAGCGCGCGCTGCAGCTCCGTGACGTTGTCACCAAAAGCCGCCCTGCTGCCGGCGCGAAAGCGCCTGAAGCGCCTGCCGAGCGGATGCAGCAGCGCCGCCTCGCTCAGCGTCTCGCTGTGGCTCTGCAGCAGCTGATACTCGGCATCGATCACGGCGCACTCCTGGCGGATGGCGTCAGGCGCGAGGTTCGGGGCGATCAGCATATCCGCCAGCCGCGTGACGCCGCCTTCCAGCGCGGCGGCCGGCAGCTGAAAAAACCATGCGCTGCGGCTGAGCTGGGTGGTAGCGTTGACCTCGCCGCCCTGCTGCTGCACCCACGGCATCAGGCGCTGGCTGCCACTGAAGCGCGCGCTGTCGCAGAACAGCAGATGTTCGAGCAGATGCGCCAGTCCGGGCCAGCGATCGGGCTCATGCAGGCTGCCGGCCCCGACCTGCACCAGCGCCGCGGCTTCGCGGGCGTCAGGCTGGTGATATAGGTGGCAGCGCAGGCCGCTGGCCAGCGTCAGGGTGCGCTGCATCATCAGAGACGCTGTTTAACAATCAGCGCGGAGTTGGCCCGGTTGCGGAACTGCAGCTGGGCAATTTTGATATCGCTGCAGTTTGCCTCACGCCGCGCCTCCAGAATCTGCCCGTGATGCGGCGATTTGCTGCAGACCGGATCGGTGTTGTCGGCGTTGCCAGTCAGCATATACGCCTGACAGCGGCAGCCGCCGAAATCTTTCTCTTTCTCATCGCAGGAGCGGCACGGCTCCGGCATCCAGTCAAAGCCGCGGTAGCGGTTAAAACCAAACGAGTCATACCAGATAGACTGCAGGCTCTGCGTCAGTACGGAGGGAAATTCAACCGGCAGCTGGCGCGCGCTGTGACAGGGTAACGCCGTGCCTTCCGGGGTTACGCTGAGGAAGATTGATCCCCACCCGCCCATACAGGGCTTGGGACGCTCTTCATAATAGTCCGGCGTCACAAACAGCAGATTGGTCAGGTTGCCGCTCTCGCTCATGCGTGCCCGGTAGCGTGCGACCGTCTCTTCAGCACGGGCGATCTGCTCCCGCGTCGGCAGCAGCCCTTCGCGGTTCAGATGCGCCCAGCCGTAAAACTGACAGGTTGCCAGCTCAACGTCATCGGCATCCAGCTCAATACAGAGGTCGATGATTTTATCGATCTGATCGATGTTATGGCGGTGCAGCACAAAGTTCAGCACCATCGGATAGCCATGCTTTTTCACTGCCCGCGCCATCTCAAGCTTCTGCTGAAACGCTTTTTGCGAGCCAGCCAGCGCGGCGTTCAGCGTTTCATCGCTGGCCTGAAAGCTGATCTGGATATGGTCCAGCCCGGCGTCCGCAAAGGCGTCGAGCTTTTTTTCGGTCAGGCCAATGCCGGAGGTGATCAGATTGGTGTAAAAGCCCAGGTCGCGCGCGGCGCGGATCAGTTCAGGCAGATCTTTGCGTACCAGCGGCTCGCCGCCGGAGAAGCCGAGCTGTACGCTACCCATGGCGCGCGCCTGGCGGAACACCTCAATCCACTGGTCGGTGGTCAGCTCTTTCTCCTGCTGCGCAAAATCGAGCGGATTAGAGCAGTACGGGCACTGCAGCGGGCAGCGATAGGTCAGCTCCGCCAGCAGCCAGAGCGGCGCATTGACGGCGGGTTTATTCGGGTTCACGACACTGGATCCATTTCTGTTCAACGGCGGACTGCAGGAAATCTTTCACGTCGTCACCGACGCCGCCAGCCTCGGGAAAACGGGCGTCAAGCGTGCTGACGATCGCGGCCACATCCTGTTTACCGGTCACCAGCTCCAGGATAGCCGCTGCCGTTTCATTCAGTTTCGCCATGCCTTCCGGATAGAGCACGACGTGGCTCTGCTGCGCGGCTTCCCACTGCAGACGATAACCGCGCCGGAAAGCGGGGATCAGGGTATCTTTCATGCGCATTACACCAGTCTTGTTGTGTGCCAGGCCGCCCGATCGGTGACCGTATGATAAGGCGGACGCTGCAGCACATAGGCCATTGTCATGGCATCAAGCATCGTCCAGAGAATATCGAGTTTAAACTGCAGGATCTCCAGCATGCGGTTCTGCTGTTGCGCCGTGGTAAAGCGCTCCAGCGCCAGCGCCAGCCCGTGCTCAACGTCGCGGTTAGCCTGGCTCAGGCGGCTGCGGAAGTAGAAATACCCCTCCTCTTTGATCCACGGATAGTGCTGCGGCCAGCTGTCGAGGCGCGACTGATGGATCTGCGGCGCAAACAGCTCGGTCAGGGAACTGCACGCCGCTTCCTGCCAGTCAGCGCGACGGGCAAAATTGAGATAGGCGTCAACGGCAAACCGTACGCCGGGCAGCACGTGCTGCTCCGACAGCAGCGCCTCACGCGTCAGGCCCACCGCCTCACCCAGCTGCAGCCAGGCTTCAATGCCGCCATCGCGATCGTGGCTGCCGTCGTGATCGAGAATGCGCTGTACCCACTTGCGCCGCGTGGCCGGATCGGGGCAGTTGGCCATGATCGCGGCATCTTTCAGCGGAATGGTGGTCTGGTAATAGAAGCGGTTTGCGACCCAGCCCTGGATCTGCTCGCGCGTTGCCTCACCGTTATGCATCGCTTTATGGTAAGGGTGATGAATATGGTAGTAAGCGCCTTTGGCGCGCAGCGCCTGTTCAAACGCCTCGGGGGTCAGAGCGTCGGTGATCACGATGCGGACTCCTGCAGGTGGATCGCCATCCCGTCCTGGCTCACTTCAATGCCCTGCTGCGTCAGAAACTGGCGCTGCGGCGAGTGTTCGTCGAGGATCGGATTGGTGTTGTTAATATGAATAAGGATTTTGCGCTTTGCCGGCAGCGCGGCCAGCAGCGCCATCAGGCCCTGCTCTTCAGCCAGCGCCAGATGGCCCATCGCACGCCCGGTGTTTTTGCCGACGCCGGTGGTCAGCAGCTCATCATCCTGCCAGACGGTGCCGTCAATCAGCAGGCAGTCCGCTTTCTGCAGCCACGGCATGATCACCGCATCCGGCTCGCCCAGACCCGGCGCGTAGAGCAGCGTCTGTCCGCTGGCGCGGTTTTCGATAAACAGCGCCACGTTGTGCCCCGGCAGCGGCCGGTCGCGGTACGGAGAGTAAGGGGGGGCGTTGCTGAGGATCGGGATCGCAGTAAACTGCAGATCGGGACAGACCGCCACGCTGAACGGCTCAAGCGGCGTCAGCGCATGATGCTTCAGGCCACCATTCCAGTGCTGCAGCATGGTAAAGACAGGAAAACCACTGGTGAGATCGGCATGCACTTCGGGGGTACACCACACCTGATGCGGACAGCCTTCACGCAGGCTGAGCAGCCCGGTAGTGTGGTCAATCTGACTGTCGGTCAGAATAATACTGCCGATAGCGGTGCCGCGCAGCACCCCTTTTTTCACCAGCTCAGGCGTCTGTGCAATCTGCTGACTGATATCAGGCGAGGCGTTGCATAACACCCAATCTTCCCCGTTATCACTGACGATAATCGAGGACTGGGTGCGCGCCTGCGCCTGAATGGTGCCGTTACGCAGGCCGCTGCAGTTGGCGCAGTTACAGTTCCACTGCGGAAAGCCACCGCCTGCCGCTGAACCGAGAACGTTAATAAACATGTGAAAGACCGAAGCAGAAAAAGAGAATGCCCGCACGAGCGGCGGGCAGAGAGTCTTAGCGGTTGGAGATGTACAGTGTCACTTCCAGGCCCAGACGCAGGTCAACAAACTCAGGTTTTTTCCACATAGTGTTCTTCCTCATCAATGAAAACGCAGAGCAGGCTCTGCCATAAATGCCGCTGGCGACTGCAGGCAGTACACCAGGCGCGGCGATGTTGCGCCAATGTCGCGCGGAGATCAACCCTGATTCACCAGGGAAACGCGGTTCAGGCCTGCCAGATCTGACGCAGCACGCGCTGCCAGTTGCCCCACGCGAGCTGTTCAGTCAATGCCTGATCATAGCCGAGACTTTGCAATAGCGCATAGAGCCGCGGTAAACCGGTAACATCTTTTAACGTCGCCGGCACGCTGATGCCGTCAAAATCCGATCCCAGCGCCACGTGATCGCGGCCCATAATAGCGATCAGATGCGCAGCGTGTTTAACAATTTCCGTCAGCGCGGTGCTGTCGTCGCGTTTTCCGTCACTGCGCAGGAAAGCGTTGCCGAAATTTATCCCCACCACGCCGCCGCTGTCGCGAATGGCGCGCAGCTGATCGTCGGTCAGGTTGCGCGGCTGTGCGCAGAGCGCGTGCGCATTGGAGTGCGTGGCGACCAGCGGCAGCGTGCTGAGCCGCGCCGTCTGCCAGAACGCTTTTTCATTCATATGCGAGAGATCGATAACCATACGCTGCTGACAGGCCAGCGTAATCAGCTGCTCCCCCTCCTCCGTCAGCCCGTCGCCGCTGTCGGGCGATCCGGGAAACGCGCCGGTAACGCCGTGACCAAAGCGGTTAGGCAGATTCCAGAATGGCCCGATGCTGCGCACCCCGGCCTGATAAAACGCCTGCAGATCCGCGCCGGCACCGTCGAAACCGTCGGCGCCTTCGATGTGCGCCACCAGCGCCAGTACGCCATCGCGCCGGCAGGCAGCAATCTCTTCCGCATTCAGGCAGAGCCGGGCGCGACCGCCTGATTCCGCCGCCAGCGTTTTCAGGATCGCGAGCTGCTGCCAGAGAATGGTGAGCGGCGGCAGCTGCTCGCCGGCGCGCTCAGGCGCCACCTCGCTGAGATAGCCAGCCGGCGGCACAAACAGCGCAAATAGCCCGCCGCCAAAGCCGCCCTGCTGCATGCGCGGAAAGTCGAGATGCCCGGTTTCTGTACCGGAAAAAAAGGCGCGCGCCGGATCGTCGCGATGATGCAGCCAGAGCCGCAGTAACAGGTCGTTGTGACCGTCGAACGTAATAAATGACATAGCCTGCCTGAGCCGGAAATCGTGCCGCTATGCTACGCGCCCGCACCGCTTTCGCCAACCTGTCCGTTTCGCACGCGTGGTTGTCCGCTACGCGCAGGCGGGCAGCGATTCACCTGCGCCACACTGCAGGCTCTGCTAAAGGAGACGACGATGCTGACTCACCCTGCTGATAAATATTACCCGACCCCTGTGCTGCCGCTGGCCGATCGCCAGTGGCCGTCGCGCCAGCTCACTCACGCGCCGCGCTGGCTCTCAACGGATCTGCGCGACGGCAACCAGGCGCTGGCGGTGCCGATGGACAGCGCCCGCAAGCTGGCGTTCTGGCAGCTGCTGCTGCGCTGCGGCTTCAGCGAAATTGAGGTGGCCTTTCCTGCCGCATCGCAGACCGACTATGCGTTTGTGCGGGAGCTGATTGAGAAAGATCACATTCCGCCCCACGTCACTATTCAGGTGCTCACCCAGGCGCGCAGCGATCTGATCGATCGCACATTTGACGCGCTGACGGGGGTGCGGCAGGCGATTGTTCATCTTTACAACGCCACCGCCCCGCTGTTTCGCGAGCGTGTGTTTTGCCAGAGCAAAGCGGAGATTGTCGCCCTGGCGTGCAGCGCCGCCCGCCAGATCCGCGACCGCTGTGCCGCGCAGCCTGACACGGCGTGGACGTTTCAGTATTCACCGGAAACGTTCTGCTTTACCGAGCCGGACTTTGCGCTGGAGATCTGTGAAGCGGTGGCGGCGATCTGGCAGCCTGGCCCGCAGCGACCGATGATTATCAACCTGCCCGCCACGGTGGAGGTGAACACGCCTAACGTCTACGCCGATCAGATTGAATATTTCTGCCGCCACTTCAGCCAGCGTGCGGCGGTGACTATCAGCGTGCATCCGCACAACGATCGCGGTACCGGCACCGCCTGCGCCGAGCTGGCGCTGCTGGCGGGGGCCGATCGCGTTGAGGGCTGCCTGTTTGGCAACGGCGAGCGCACCGGCAACGTTGATCTGGTGACGCTGGCGCTGAATCTCTACACCCAGGGCGTGGCGCCGGGGCTGGATTTCAGCGATATGCAGCAGGTGATTGAGACGGTGACGGCCTGTAATCAGCTGCCGCTGCATCCGCGCCACCCTTATGCCGGTGAGCTGGTCTTTACCGCCTTTTCCGGCTCCCATCAGGACGCCATCCGTAAAGGCTTTGCCGAACGTGCAGCGCGGCAGGAAACCCGCTGGCAGATCCCCTATCTGCCGCTCGATCCGCGCGACATTGGCTGCAGCTATGAAGCGGTGATCCGGGTCAACAGCCAGTCGGGCAAAGGCGGCAGCGCCTGGCTGCTGGAGCAGAACCACGGACTGCAACTGCCGCGCGCGCTGCAGCAGGATTTCAGCCAGCGGGTGCAGCAGCAGACTGACACGAACGGCGGCGAGATGACGCATCATGCCCTCTGGCAGCTGTTTTGCCACCACTACGGCCTGACGCAGCCGGCGCGCCAGCTTGACACGGCGGAGAGCCAGAGTGACGAACGGGCAACGCGTATCCGCCTGCAGTTTACGACGGCATCGGGCGGGCGCATGCTGAATGGCAGCGGCAACGGCCTGCTTTCCGCCGCCGTCAGCGCGCTGCAGCAGCACTACGGGCGCGCAATCGCCATTGAGGATTACCACGAGCATACGCTGGGTAAACGCAGCGACAGTCGCTCGGTTGCCTATATCTGCTGCACTGACGCAAACGGCAAACGCGCCTGGGGTGTCGGCATCGACAGTGACGTGACGCGCGCTTCACTGCAGGCGCTGCTCAATGCGGCGGACGCCTTTCTGCCGGTGGAAAGTAGCCCGCCGGTGAAACGCCCAGCACGCGGCGAAACATCGCGCTGAACGCGCCCGGACTCTCGTAGCCGAGGTCCAGCGCCACCCGCAACACGCTCTCTCCCTGCGCCAGCCGCATCAGCGCCTGGCTCAGCCGGGCGCGCCGCAGCCAGTCGCCAAAGCGCAGTCCGGTTTCGCGGCTGAAATGGCGCGACAGCGTGCGCTCTGCCACGCAGAGTTCCGCCGCGGCCTGCGTCAGGGTCCACGGCTCTCCGGCCCTCTGCTGGATCCGGGTACAGAGCGCCAGCAGGCGCGGGCTTTGCGGCATCGGCAGATCAAACGGCAGCACATTCATTACCCTGATCTCATCGAGGATCAGCTCATAAATGCGTTCGCTGCGGCTGCCGGGAGAGTAGCCCTCCGGCAGCGACAGTGCGCTCACGATCAGTTCACGCAGCAGCGCGGAGATCTGCACCACCTGACAGCTGGCCGGCAGGTCAGCGCGCGCCAGCGGATCGATAAACAGCGTGCGGGCAGCGACCTGGCCGCCGGTCTGCAACGCGTGCTGCGTACCGGCTGGCAGCCAGACCCCACGGCTGGGCGGCACCATCCAGCTGCCGTGCGCTGTCTCAACCCGTATCACGCCGCTCAGGGTGTGGATCAGCTGCGCACAGGTGTGATGGTGCCACGGCTCGCGGGCGCCGTGCGCGTAATCGTGCGCAAAGGGTATCAGCGGGCGCCGGGAAAAATCGAAGCTTACCTGTTTACTCATCTCCGCGCTTCAGCCAGGCGTAGACGGAAGCCAGATCCTGTTCGCCGTAGCCCGCCTCCACCGCCTGCTGCCAGAGCTGCGCAATGTTCTCCAGCGCCGGCAGCCGGGTCTCTCCCGCCGCCTCCAGCGCCAGTTTTGCATCCTTCAGCGCCCAGGTAAGCTGCATCTGCGGGGTGTAGTCGTCGCTGGCAATCGCGCCGAGTTTGACCTTCGCGTAGGGAGCCGCCAGCGGACCGCCCTCCAGTACCCGCCAGAGATCGTCAGTGCTGAAACCAAACTGCTCCGCCAGCCGCGTGCTCTCGGCCAGGCTCTGCATCAGGCCAATCAGCCAGCTGTTCACCACCAGCTTCATGCGCGAGCTGGCGCCCGCCTCGCCCAGCCACTGCGTGCCTTTGCCGATCGCGGCAAACACCTGCTCTGCATCCTCAGCCCGCGTGCGGTCACCGCTGGCCAGCACCAGAATCTGGGCGTTTTCCGCCGGCGCTTTGGTGCCGGAGACCGGGGCATCAATAACGTTGATATCGGGACGCGCCGCGGCGATCTGGGCGATCAGCGCGTCGGTTGCCGCAACGCCGATGGTGCCCATCTGTACCAGAGTGGCATTCTGCTTCAGCACCGACGCGATGCGCGCCGCCACGTCGCGGGTGGTATCCCCGTCGGCCAGCATCGTAATCACCACATCCGCCTGCGCAGCGGCGGATTCCGCGCTGTCGCTCAGCTGCAGGCCCGCCGCCTCCAGATCTTCCCCTTTAGACCGGGTACGATTCCAGCCCTGCACGCGAAACCCTTTTTTCAGTAAGCTGGCGGCGAACGCATGGCCCATCGCTCCCAGACCCAGTACGGCTACAACCGGTTGCTGACGCATTTTCTCTCCTGATGATGTAAGCACTTCTCTTTACAGTGACAGAAAGCGTAGTACGCAGCCAGAGGTGCGTGGCGCGGCGATAACGTTTTCATCATACCGGCCACGATCCGCGCAGTTTTTTACGCTTTTCAATCAAATGACATAACCGGTAACATACCGCCCACTGAGCATTTCTGATTTCTCTCTTTTTCTGACGGTTTTGATTATGAATATTGCTTTACTGCGTCAGGCGCTGCTGCTGCCGGCGCTCCTGCCGCTGCCGCTGCTCGCCGCAGATAACCCGGAGCGTACGCTGGTGGTCAGCGCGGCACCCGCGGCCAGCGGCCTCTCTGAACTCGATACGCCCGCTGCGGTAAGCGTTGTCAGCGGCGAAGATATGCGCCGGGCCGCGCCGCGCGTCAATCTGTCGGAGAATCTCGCCGGCGTGCCTGGCCTGCAGATACTCAACCGGCAGAACTACGCCCAGGATCTGCAGCTCTCGGTGCGCGGCTTTGGCTCACGCTCAACGTTTGGCGTACGCGGCGTTCGTCTTTACGTCGACGGTATTCCCGCTACCATGCCGGACGGCCAGGGGCAGACATCGAATATCGATATCGGCTCGGTGGCGCACGTGGATGTGCTGCGCGGTCCCTTTTCGGCGCTCTATGGCAACGCATCAGGCGGCGTGATTAACGTTGAAACCGCCAGCGGTGAACAGCCTCCCGTGCTGGAAGCGGGCAGCTGGTACGGCAGCTTTGGCAGCTGGCGCAACAGCCTAAAGGCCAGCGGCGCAACGGGCGACGGCACGCAGCCGGGCGATGTCAGCTACACCCTTTCCGCTTCACGGTTTACCACCCACGGTTATCGCGACCACAGCGCCGCACAGAAAAACCTCGGTAACGCAAAGCTCGGCGTGCGCATTGATGAGGTGAGTACCCTGACGCTGCTCTTCAACAGCGTGCATCTGGAGGCGCAGGATCCGGGCGGCCTGACCGACGCCCAGTGGCGCGACAATCCGCGTCAGGTTGCCAGTAACGTCTCCCTCTATGACGCCCGTAAAAGCGTGGATCAGACGCAGGCGGGCGTGCGCTATCAGCGTGAGATGAGCGAGCATGACGACCTGAGCCTGATGCTCTGGGCCGGCGAGCGTGAAACCACGCAGTATCAGTCCATTCCGGTTGTGGCGCAGAACAGACCCGGTCATCCCGGCGGCGTGATTGCGCTGACGCGCCACTATCAGGGGATCGATACGCGCTGGACCCATCGCGACGCGCTGTTCAGCGTGCCGGTGACGCTGACCGGCGGTCTCGACTATGAGACCATGACGGAAAAGCGCAAGGGCTACCGCAACTTTACCCCGGACGGCGCCCTGGGCGTGCAGGGCGAGCGCCGCCGCGATGAGCGCAACCGGATCTGGAACCTCGATCCCTATTTACAGAGCGCCTGGCAGCTGACGGACGCGTGGTCGCTGGATGCGGGCGTGCGCTTCAGCACGGTGAACTTTACCTCGGACGATCGCTACGTTACCGCCAGCGATCCCGACGACAGCGGCAGCCGTCGCTATCACCGCTGGCTGCCGGCCGCCGCGCTGAATTACGCTATCGATTCAGGCTGGAACGCTTACCTCTCCGCCGGACGCGGCTTCGAGACCCCCACGCTGAATGAGCTCTCCTATCGTACCCGCGGCACCAGCGGCCTGAACCTGGATCTGCAGCCCGCCACCAGCGAGACGCTGGAACTCGGCACGAAAAAACGCCTCGGCAACGGCCTGCTCAGCGCGGCGCTGTTTCAGACCGATACCCGCAATGAGATTGTTTCAGCCGGCAGCTACGAAGGACGCGCAACCTTTAAAAACGCCGGTGAGACGCGCCGCCGCGGTCTGGAGCTGGCGTTCGACCAGCAGATTGGCTATGACTGGCAGCTGAAAGCGGTGTGGACGCTGCTGGACGCCCGTTACCGCAGTAACGCCTGCGGTGATGAGAGCTGTCGCGGCCATCGTATTCCGGGCATTGCGCGTAACATGGCCTATGCGGGCATAGCGTATGCGCCGGAACAGGGCTTTTACGCCGGGGCTGACATGCGCTATCTGAGCGATATTGCGGCCAATGATGAGAACAGCGTGCGGGCGCCCGCCTACACGCTGGCTGGTCTGAACAGCGGCTACAAGTGGCACATCAGCGACTGGACGCTGGATCTGTTTGGCCGCGTAGATAATCTGCTGGATCGCCACTATATCGGCTCGGTGATTGTGAATGAGAGCAACGGACGCTACTACGAACCGGCGCCGGGTCGTAATTACAGCGCCGGCCTTAACGTGAGCTACACCTTTAACTGACCAGCCGGTGCCTGAGCAGATCGGGCACCGTCAGCGCTTACTCCGCCAGCAGCGCCAGTACTTCTGCGGTGCTGCCGGTCTCACCCAGCCGCGGGAAAATGCGCGTGACGCTGTTTTCATGCGTGTGCGCATCAAGGCAGGTCATGGCGTCGGTGGCCAGCGTCACGTTATAGCCGAGCGCATACGCCTCGCGCGCGGTCGACTCTACGCCAATGCTGGTGGCAATGCCGCACACCACCACCTGCGTGACGCCGCGCTGCTGCAGCTGCGCGTGCAGATCGGTCTGATGAAATGCACCCCAGGTTTTTTTCGTAACGCAGATATCATCCGCTTCCGGCTGCATCTCCGGCACCAGATCTGCCCAGTCGGCAGGTAAATCAGCGTCGTGGCGCGGCATCTCATTGCGCCCCGGCGCGCCGCCCGCGACGTTAACCCGTACAACCGGCAGATGGCGCGCATGAAACGCGCCAGCCAGCTCACCGGCGCGCGCAATCACGTCGTCAGCGCTCAGCGGGGCGACCGGCAGACGGACAATGCCGTGCTGCAGGTCGATGATAATCAGGGCGGTGTGTGCATCAAGCGTGGTTAGTGCCATGGGGACTCCTCGTCAGTTCGTTAGCAGAGAGATAGTGTATCAGACTGTGGAAACGCAGCGGCGTGGCGAGCGGATTCGCGTAGCTGTGCGGTTTATCGGCGGCAAACTGATACGCCTCGCCCGCCCGCAGCCGCTGCGCGCCCTGCTCCAGGCCCAGCAGCAGCTCGCCCTCCAGCACTACTACCTGTTCAATGACCCCGGCCTCGTGGGCAGAGGAGCTGCTCTGCGCGCCGCCGGCGAGCGTCACCTCAAGCAGATCAACCCCTACCCGGCTATCAAACGGCAGCAGCGGGCGGACCTGCATCTGCGCGCTGGCCTCGCTGAATACCGTGGTGCTGGCGGAGTGCGGCGCGCCGCCGTGGATAAAGCGGGAGAAAGGCACGTTGAAACCGGTCACGATTTTCCACAGCGTAGCTACCGTGGGGCTCGATTCGCCGCGCTCAATCTGTCCCAGCATCGCTTTACTGACGCCGGTACGGGCGGCTGCCAGCGTCAGGCTCCAGCCCCGCTCCTGACGCAGCTGCTTCAGCGTCTGGCCTAACTCGTGTTGCAGATTATCCATATCGTCTCCTGAAAGCGTCCCCCCCAGTGTATCACTTGTCGCGGCGGGGCACGCGTGCCACAATGTGCGTTATAACGCACAACAGGACGTTTTCTATGCATCTGGCTGACACCCGCTCTCTCCCGTTTATTCCGCTGCTGGTGGCCGGTTTTGTCGCCGTGCTGGTCGGCTACAGCAGCAGCGCCGCCATTATCTGGCAGGCGGCGCAGGCGGCGGGAGCTACACCGGCGCAGACCGCCGGCTGGTTTACCATGCTGGGGCTGGCGATGGGGGTGGCCACGCTGGCGCTCTCGCTGCGCACCCGCCTGCCGGTGATTGCGGCCTGGTCAACGCCGGGCGCGGCGCTGCTGGCGACCAGCGTGGAGGGGCTGAACCTGAATGAGGTCATCGGGGTGTTTGTGGCGGTTAACCTGCTGATCCTGCTGAGCGGCGTGACCGGGATATTTGCCCGGCTGATGCGCTTTATTCCGCCCTCGCTCGCGGCGGCGATGCTGGCGGGTATTTTACTGCGCTACGGCATCGGCACCTTTACCGGCCTGGAAAGCAACGCCGCGCTGTGCGGCACCATGTGCCTGGTCTGGCTGCTCTGTCGCCGCTGGCTGCCGCGCTACGCCATTATTCTGGCGCTGATCGCCGGAGCGGGCGTCACGCTGCTTCAGCAAAGCGTGATCCTGCCGCCGGACTCCTTCAGCTTTGCCCTGCCGGCATTTGTGATGCCGCACTTTACGCTCGCCGCCCTGACCGGCGTCGCGCTGCCCTGCTTTCTTATCACCATGGCTTCACAGAATGCGCCCGGTATCGCCACGCTGCAGGCGCATGGCTATCAGCCGCCGGTCTCCATGCTGACCAGCTGGACCGGGGCCATCGCGCTGCTCTGCTCGCCGTTTGGCGGCTTTTCGGTCTGCGTGGGGGCGATCTCAGCCGCTATCTGTATGGGCGATGAGGTCGACCCCGATCCGGCGCGCCGCTGGATCGCCGCCGTCTGCGCCGGGGGGTTCTATCTGCTGGCCGGGCTGTGCGGCGCGCTGATTGCGGCGCTGCTCGGCGCGCTGCCCGCCGTGCTGATTGCGACGCTGGCGGGACTGGCGCTGCTGAATACCCTCGCCGGCAGTTTGCAGCGCGCGCTGCAGGAGCCGGACCAGCGCGACAGCGCCATTATTACCGTAATGATCACCGCCAGCGGCATCTCTCTGGCCGGCATCGGCTCCGCCTTCTGGGGGATGGCGGGCGGCGTGCTGGTCCACCTGCTGCTGACCGCCCGTCGCCGCGGTTAATCCGTAACCACTTCATACCGGAGCCGGGGAAAAACAGCCTGTTTACCCCCTCTTTTCGCGCCTTTGATTTTCCGTATTTGGCTTAAGATCACTTTTACGCCATCAATACACGATGTTTTGCACGTGACCTCCATCGATAAGGGCCAACGAGTGGCAAAAACTTTTCTGCGCAGCGGCAAGCTGGATTCGGTACTGGCTCTGGGTGAGAGCGGCCAGCCGGTATGGATCTCCGCGCTGCAAATTCGCGAAACGCTGCGGCTGCGTCATCAGGATGCGCTCGCCGGCTGTCTCGCTATTCCGCAAGCCAGCGACAGCGGCGATCGCCTTGACTGGTATGCCCCGCACGCGGGTAAGGTCAAATCCTGGCTCGCCGCCAGCGACAGCGAGCGGCGCCGGGCGCTGGAGCTGCTGACGCAGTACCAGCAGGCGCTGCAGGCGCTGAGCGAACGCGCGCGCGCGGCGGACAAGCCGGCGCTGCGTCTGTTTGGTGCGCTGCTGAGCAAAAGCTTTCAGTTTCCCGATCAGCAATATGTCTATCTGGTTGACGCTAAACCGGTGATCACCTTCTGGGGATTTGTGGATCCGCTGGCGCGCACGCGCGATGACGCCCTTGCCTGCCTGCGCGATACGCTGGAGCTGACGCTGCCGGCGCTGGTGGCAGAGCCTGAGCCCCCGGTCATACCGGAGCCGGTGCGTGCTGAACCGGTGGCTGAGCCCGAGCCCGAACCTGAAGCCGCTGCGGTGTCTGAGCCGGAACCGCCTGAGGCACCGCCGGCAGCAGAACCGGCAGCGCCCGCTCCGGTTCGTCGCCCCTCCCGCCTGCGCCCGCTCGCCCTGCTGCTGCCGGCGGCGGCAGTTGCCGCGGGCGTCACGCTGTGGATGCAGCACAGCGAAACGCCCGCGCCCGCAGCTGACCTGACGGCAGCCGTGGCCCCCGCCCCGGTCAGCGCGCCGGTTCTGCCGGGCGTGCTGGTCAAAGCCGCGACGCTCTCCGCGACGCTGCCGCAGCGTATGGCCGCGGCTCCCGCGGCACCGGCGGAGGCCGCACCGCCAGAAATTGTGGCGGAACATACCGAGGCAGCAAAGGCGGATGATCTGATCATGACCACGGATGACGCCCGCCTCGGCTCGGTGAAATTTATCGACGGCACCTGGCGCGTGACGCTGCGGCAGACCAACCTGCCTACCGGCAAACCACCCAGCCTGCGTTATAAGATCCGCAATGGCAAAGGCACCGCCTGGATCAGTCAGGGCGACAATATTCGCTGTAAAGCGGATATCACCGCCGCGATGACCAGCGCCGGAACCATGGTGGTGCGCAGCCGCTATACCGCCAGCTGCAGCGACAAGTCGCGCTATCGTATGCCGGAGCTGATCTGCAAAGCGGGCGACGGTATTGCCAGCTGTAACGCACAGTATGGGGCCGAGCAGGCCTTCCCGTTGACGATTAAGCGTGAGAGTAAGTAACCATGTTGGCTCCTCTGATTGATGACAAACAGAAAATCACGCTGATTGAAGCGAGCGGCGTGCAGTTTCTCGATTTTGGCCTGCGCCTGCCCTCTGCCCAGGCGCGCCGCCAGTTTGTGCGCCAGACCGCCAACGGCCCGCTGCTGCGCCTGCACGTCGATGGCAATAACGGTAAATTCCTGCTCTACCCGGAGGAGGGAGGCGCGGCCGAAGTGGTACGCCCGGAGTCGGATGTCGCCCTGACCGACTCCCTCGCCCTGCTGGCTAATCAGTGGCTGCCGCTGCCGGTGCTGCGCTGCACCAGCGGTCGCCGCTTTATCGGCGGTCCCGATAACTGGGCGCGCGCCCGCCTTGCGCCGCTCAGCGAACCGGATGCAGCGGGCCATACGCACCGCATTACCCTCGCCTTTGACACCCGGCTGGTGCCGGAAGCAGAAGGCGGTGAAGAGCTCGGTCTGAGCGCGGCCGACGCGCAGAACGGTGTGAGTTTTGCGCTGGCGTGGCACAACTATGAGCTGGGCGAGTTTCTCGACCTGACCTGGGTCGACGGCTGGCTGCGTGAGACCTTTGTGCAGCGGGCGGTTGCGCTGGAATCGCGCGGGGAGCTGGCGCTGACGCAGGCGCTGCGCGAGTTTGAGTATCAGGCGCACTATCTCAATCTGCTGGAGCTGCTGGGCGAACAGCTCGACCTGGCGGAGATCGCTATTCAGGCGGCGTCGCTGCAAACTCCGGCGGTCAGTGTGGATCTCATTCTCGACGTGGGCAACTCGCATACCTGCGGCATTCTGGTGGAAGATCACCCGGAAGAGAGCAACGGCCTGCGTCAGACGTATGAGATGCAGCTGCGCGATTTATCACAGCCGCACCGCGTCTATAACGAACTGTTCGACAGCCGGCTGGAGTTCGCAGAGGCGAGCTTTGGCAAAGCGAGTTTCTCGCTGCAGAGCGGGCGCGATAACGCATTTATGTGGCCCTCGCTGACCCGCGTAGGGCGCGAAGCGAGCCGTCTGGCGCTGCAGCGCGCCGGCACAGAAGGCAGCACCGGTATCTCCAGCCCGCGGCGTTATCTGTGGGATGAGGCGCGCTATCAGCCAGGCTGGCGCTTTAACGCTGGCGGTCAGAGCGAAGAGGCGCAGGCTATTGCGCTGCCCTTTACGCTGATGATCAATGATGAGGGAGAACCGCTGCGGGCGCTGGCTGAAGAAGATCGCCTGCCGGTGTTTTCCGCCAGCTACAGCCGCAGCGCGCTGATGACCTTTATGCTTTGCGAGCTGCTGGCGCAGGCGATGATGCAGATGAACAGCGTGGCACAGCGCCAGCGCATGCCGCAGAGCCAGGCGCCGCGCCAGCTGCGGCATGTGATCCTGACGCTGCCCTCCGCGATGCCCAAGCCGGAGCGGGAGATATTTCGCCGCCGCATGCAGGAAGCGCTCGCCCTGGTGTGGCAGGCTGAGGGATGGGACGCCGCATCCGCGCAGCGCCCGCTGCCGGATGTGCAGATGGAGTGGGACGAAGCCACCTGCGGCCAGATGGTGTGGCTGTTTAATGAAACGCAGGTGAACTTTGCCGGACGGGCGGAAGATTTTTTCAGCAGTATGGCGCGTCCCGATCGTCCGCGTGAGAGTGACGAGCTGCCGGGCAAAAACCTGCGCATCGCCTCAATCGATATCGGCGGTGGCACCACCGACCTCGCGATCACCCAGTACCGGCTGGATGATGGTCAGGGCAATAATGTGAAAATTACGCCGCGCCTGCTGTTTCGCGAAGGCTTTAAGGTTGCCGGCGATGATATTCTGCTGGATGTGATCCAGCTCTGGATCCTGCCGGCGCTGCAGCAGAGTCTGCAAAAAGCGGGCGTCACCCTGCCCGAGCCGCTGATGCAGAAGCTGTTTGGCCACGACAGCCGGATGGATGGTCAGGCGACGCTGCGTCAGCAGGTCACCCTGCAGCTGTTTATCCCGCTGGCGCAGGCGGTGCTGGAGCGGTATGAGAACTGGGATCCGCTCGACAGCCACAGCGAAATTAACGCCCCGTTTGGCGAACTGGTGCCGCAGCAGCCGGCAGACGCGGTGCTGGCGTTTGTGAATGGCGAAATTCAGCGCACGCTGGGCAGCGAGAGCCGGTTTGATCTGCTGCAGGTGCCGCTGGTTGTCAGTATGGCGCAGCTGCACGGCGAATTTCTGCAGCACCGTATGGCTATTATCCCGGCGCTGCGCGCCATGTGCGAAGTGGTGTCGCTCTATCAGTGTGATGTTCTGCTGCTGACCGGCCGGCCGTCGCGCTTTCCCGGCATCCAGGCGCTGGTGCGTCATCTGCAGCCGCTGCCAGGCAGCCGTATCCTCTCGCTGGAGGGGTATCACACCAGCGACTGGTATCCGTTTAATAAACAGGGACGCATCGATAACCCGAAATCAACCGCGGCGGTGGGCGCGATGCTCTGCCTGCTGGCGCTCGATCTGCGTCTCAGCAGCTTCTGGTTCCGCGCCGGTGATTTTGAACCCTATTCCACCATTCGCTATCTTGGCGTTCTGGATGAAAATGCCACGCTCAGCGATGATAATCTCTGCTACAGCGAAATCGATCTCGACAGCAGCAGTTTTGCCCTGGATCGCAAAAGCAGCTTTCGCATTCGCGGCAACGTCTGCCTCGGTTTTCGTCAGCTGGAGAACGACCGCTGGCCGGCGTCGCCGCTCTACAGCCTGAGCATCACCGACCCGCAGCTGGCGCGTAAAGTTGCGGGTGAAAGCGTGCTGCGTATTAAGCTGGCAGCAGAGCCGGGACCGGATAATAACGGGCCGGAGCGGCTGATCCTCAGCGACGCGCGGCTGGATGATGGCACGCGGGTGCCGCTGGAGCAGCTGAGTCTGAAGCTCAACACCCTTTCCGGCAGCGGCAATGCTAACGCGCAATACTGGATTGACAGCGGGAGCGTCTGTAAACGATGAGAACGACCAGAAAAACCACCGCCACCCCGGCTAAGCGACTGAGCCTGCTGCGGGAAACGCTGGACAGCGCGCTCGGCTGGATCGATGCCCAGCAGCCGCACTCGCCGCGCCTGGCGCTGGAAGCGGATACGCTGCGCCTGCAGCTGCGCCGCGCGCGCGCTGAGAGCCAGGCGCTGGCGCTGCAGCTGGCGCGCCCGGTTACGCTGGCGCTGTTTGGGCAGTCGCAGGCGGGTAAAGCCTGGCTGCTGAGTGAAATGGTGGGCGACGCGCAGGGTCAGCTGATGACCCGGCTCAGTGACAAAGTGCTCAACTACTTTCAGCATATCAATCCCGGTAATCTCGATTTCGCTGCGGCCACGCGCTTCAGTCATCAGCGTGAAGCGGCCTCCGGCGCCTGGCCGGTTGAGCTGACGCTGCTTAATGAAGCGGAGCTGATCCGCCTGCTGCTCGCCAGCGCCCGCATTGAGCGTGACGGCGCGGATATCCGCACCATTGAGACCACGCTGCAGCGCCTGCAGCGTCACCGGCTGAACGAGCCGCAGCCTGGCGCAGAGAGCGACGCGCTCATCACCCTGTGGGGATGGAGCCGCCGTCATCGTCGTCACGCTGAAGCGCTGGATCGCCATTTCTGGCCCCAGGCCGCCGAGCTGGCGCCCTGGCTGAGCGTCGATGATCGCGTACAGCTTTATGCCCTGCTCTGGCCCGGCCAGCCCGCCCTGAGCGAGACGCTGCGTCCGCTGCTGCACCTGCTTCAGCAGCTGCGCCACGCGCCGCGCGTGCTGGCCCCGCTCTCGCTGCTGGTGGATGATGCGCAGCTGCCGGCTGAAAAGCTGATTGGTCACGACGCCGATCTGCAGGAGATGATTGAGGTCTGTCCGGTGGTAGCCAGCCGCAGCGGTAAGCCACAGCGGGTCGCGCTCGGCGAGCTGGCGCTGCTGACGCTGGAGCTGACCATACCGCTCAGCTCCACGCCGCGTCAGGCGCTCTATGATGAGGCGGACATGCTGGATCTGCCTGCACCCGGCACGCTTCCCGATCGCCAGCTGCAGGAGGAGCAGGCACAATTGCGTCTGCGCGATCCGCTGCGTGCGCAGCTGCTGGAGCAGAAGCGCGCCCTGCTGCCCGGTTTTTACGCCACGCGCCAGGGTATTGACCTGATGCTGATCTGCACCGCCGCCAGCCAGCGGCACGACGCCGATCCCGCCGCCAGCGCGCTGCGCGAATGGCAGATGCAGCAGAACGCAAGCAGCGGCAGCGAAAAACCGCGTCTGATCTGGGCGATAACCCCTTACGATGCGCGCTATCAGGCGCAGCAGATCAATGTCGATGAGGCGGTACAGCGTCAGATCGGCCAGCCGGGTCAGAGCTGGGGCTCAATGCTGGCGCAGGATCGCGCTGGCGTCGATCGCATGAGCAGCTGGCTGCAGGAGGAGATGCAGCCCGAGGCGCGTCGCGACCGTCTGGCGCTGCTGACGGGCGCGCTGCAGCAGAAAGTGGCGGCCCGGCTGCAGCCGTGGACAGAAGCGAGCGCCTCACCCGAGCAGGCGCTGCGTAAGCAGACCATCGCCGATACGCTGCTGAAATGTCTGCAGCACCGCACCGGCCTGCACGGTGAGCTGCTGGAGCGGCTGCAGCCGTCGCGTGATGCCGTGCGCCAGCTCTGGCTGAGTCAGAGCAGCGGCGCGGTAACGGCGGCGCACAGCGGCAAGCCCGCTGCGGAGCAAAGCTATTTTGGTATCGGCTTTGAATTCGATCTGTTCAGCGACGCGCCCGCTCCCGCCGGCGAGCCGCAGCATACGAGCGTCCGCAGCGATCAGCAGTTTCCGCAGCAGGTTCTGACGCTGTGGCTGGCGCATCTGCGCCAGCTGCCTGAGAACCGCAGCCTGCTGGCGCTGCTGAACGTCGACAAGTCCACCATGGAGCTGCTGACTGAGGAGCTGATTGCGGCCAGTTTTCGTCTTAAGCTGCTGGCAAGGCTGCAGAGCGCGCTGAATGAGCCGGACAGCAGCACGCATGAAGCACGCACCGATCGTCAGGTTTCGCGCGCCATGACGGTGCTGGGTGATTTTGTCGCCTGGCTCGGTTTTTTACAGCGCCCGGAGAGCGAGCGGCCTGAAAGCCGCGTAAACCGGGGGCAGACGATTTTTTCCCGTCCGCCCGCGCCGAGCGTCAGCTTCTCGTCAGGCCAGCGCCTGACGCGGCTGACGGCTGCGCCCGCTAATCATACGGCGTTCTATATCTATGACTGGCTGGTCGGACTCAACCAGCTGATTGTGGAGAATAATGGCTATACGGGCGGTAGCGATCTGCCCGCCGGCGCGCGGCAGACGCTGTCGGTGCTGCTGCTGCCGCTGCACGCCTGATCAGCGCCAGACCAGGCGCAGCTCGCCCTCCAGCAGCTGCGCCGCCTCCTCAAGCAGCGCCAGAACCGGCGCAAACTCCGCCTGCTGCGCAGCCTGCTCTGCATGTATCAGGCAGAGCGTTGCCGGCAGCGCCATGCCGCCGGTCAGCCAGTCCCACAGCGCGTCCAGATTTTCGCCCGCAGCAGCAGGCGCACCGCTCTGCGCATTGAGCGCCTGATAAAACGCCGCGCGATCGCGCAGCGTGGCGAAGTCGATATGTATAGTCAGCACGCCTAGTGCACCTTTCTGAAACTGCGATAGTGATCGCGCGTGAGGTAGATCAGCCCGTCGGAGGAGTAGATCAGACGGTCAGCGCCGCGTCGCCCGCAGCGGTAATTGACGTCCGCCTCATACCACTGCCGTCCCGCCTGACGCGGCAGCTGCTGTTCACGGTTACTGAAACGGTCACCGCCGATGGCGCGCCCTGGCAGAACCTCGCACAGATTGCCTTTATCCGGCTCCCATCCCTGACGGCGCGCGGCCGCTTTGGTCAGGTAAAAATCGGGCAGACGCTGATGCTGTACCAGCCAGTCCGCAACGCGTTCGGCCTGCGTCAGCGCATCAATGGTAGCGGAGGAGGAAACCGTGACGTGGCCAGCCGTGGGATTGGCAGGCGGCGTGCTAAGCTGTGGTCGCAGCGCGATCCAGCAGACAATGACGATCGCCAGCAGGCCGATCCAGCGTAATGTTGACATTGAGACACCCCTGAAAAAAGGAGGTCAGCATAGCAGATTCAGGCGGGAAATTGACGCGGGCCAGCGTGGCTGGCCCTGGCGGAGAACTTACTGCATGGCACCGGGTGCATGTGAAGCGTGACGACGCCACGCGCCGGGCGCTACGCCATACTGGCGCTTAAAGCTGCGGTTAAACGACTGCTGGGAATCAAAACCCAGCGAAATCGCTACGTTCAGAATAGGCTCGTTGGTCGTGGTGAGCCGGTCCGCTGATTTTTTCAGCTTTTTCGCCCGGATATACTCGCCCAGCGGATAACCGGTGTGCTCTTTGAACATACGCTGCAGGTGCCATTTGGAGTAGCCCGCCCGGTCAGCCACGGTATCAAGATCCAGCCGTGCTTCGATATTGTTATCGATCCAGTCAATCAGATCGTGCATAAACGCGTCGCTCATCATCCCATTCTCTCCCGTCGCCGTTACGAACAGTATCAGTATCAGTTGCAGTTACACTTTAAGGGTGACTGACTATCGCACTTAATGCAAGTTTTATTATTACATTAAATGCCGCACATAAAGCAGGGTTTTTCTCTCTGCGCTGAGCGCCCGTCAGACCGCACATAAAGTGTATCAGATATTCTTGCAGATGCACTTCGCCGCGACCTACACTCCTCCCGATTAATGCAATCGTTAAAGTTGCATATTTTTACGTCGTCTTTCGTGCTTCATCAACGTGGAATAACAATAATGTCCGGAAAAAAAGACAGGGTTCGTCAGGCTATTGGCCTGGCAGGCGCGGCGCTGCTGGCAGGTTTGCTGGCGGGTTGCGATCGCGGCGTGGCGCAAAACGCCCCGCCGCCGCCGCCGGAGGTGAGTGCGGCACAGGTGATCCGGCAGCAGGTCAGCGAATGGGATAACTTCAATGGCCGGATCGAGGCGGTCGAGAGCGTTCAGCTGCGCCCGCGCGTTTCCGGCTATATCGACCGGGTAAACTATCGCGAAGGCGATGAGGTTAAAAAAGGTCAGGTGCTGTTCACCATTGATGACCGCAGCTACCGTGCCGCGCTGGCGCAGGCTGAGGCGCAGCTCGCCGGTGCGCGCACGCAGGCGGCGCTGGCGCGCAGTGAATCGGATCGTACCGATAAGCTGATCAACAGCCAGGTGGTGTCCCGCGAGATCTGGCAGCAGCGTCGTTCGGCCACGCAGCAGGCGCAGGCAAGCGTGCTGGCGGCGCAGGCGGCGGTTGATATGGCCCGCCTCAACCTGAGTTTTACCCGCGTGACCGCCCCGATTGATGGCCGCGCCAGCCGCGCGCTGATCACCGCCGGTAATCTGGTCACGGCAGGCGACAGCGCCAGCGTGCTGACCACGCTGGTTTCCCAGGATCGGATGTATGTCTGGTTTGATGTCGATGAGGCAACATTTCTGCACTATCAGCAGCTGGCGCGCCAGGGCGAACAGCGCGGCGCCCTGCCGCTGCAGGTTTCCCTGACCGGCGAACACGGCTATCCGCATCGCGGCACGGTGGATTTTCTGGATAATCAGCTTACTGCCAGTACCGGCACCATTCGCATGCGCGCGCTGCTCGATAACCCGCAGCGCGAACTGACGCCGGGGCTGTTTGCCCGCGTCCGGCTGCCGGGTCGTGCCGATTTCACCGCGCTGCTGATTGATGATAAGGCGATTCTCACCGATCAGGACCGCCGCTATGTCTACATTGTTGATGCCGAAGGCAAAGCGCAGCGGCGCGATATCCAGCCTGGCGATCTCTCCGGCGGACTGCGTATTGTTCAGCAGGGTCTGCAGCCAGGCGATCGCGTGATCGTAAACGGTCTGCAAAAAGTCTTTATGCCCGGCATGCCGGTACAGGCTCAGTCAGTCGCGATGCGCCCCGCTCCTTAACCGAGACCCTACTCTATGGATTTCTCTCGTTTTTTTATCGACCGTCCCATTTTTGCGGCGGTGCTATCGATACTGATTTTTGCCACCGGGCTAATTGCGATCCCGCTGCTGCCAATCAGCGAATATCCGGACGTGGTGCCGCCCAGCGTGCAGGTACGCGCCGAATATCCCGGCGCTAACCCAAAAGCGATCGCGGATTCTGTGGCGACCCCGCTGGAAGAGGCGATCAACGGCGTTGAAAACATGATGTACATGAAGTCGGTGGCTGGCTCCGATGGCGTACTGGTCACCACCGTGACCTTCCGCCCCGGCACCGATCCCGATCGGGCGCAGGTACAGGTGCAGAACCGCGTGGCGCAGGCTGAGGCGCGTCTGCCGGAAGCGGTACGCCAGCTGGGGCTGACCACCCAGAAAATGTCGCCTACGCTGACGCTGGTTGTGCATCTTTTCTCCCCGCACGGCAAGTATGATTCGCTCTACCTGCGCAACTACGCCACCCTGAAGGTGAAAGATGAGCTGGCACGCCTCCCCGGCGTCGGCCAGATTCAGATCTTCGGCGCGGGTGAGTATGCGATGCGCGTCTGGCTCGATCCCAACAAAGTCGCCGCGCGCGGCATGACGGCCGCAGAGGTGATGACCGCCATGCGTGAGCAGAACGTGCAGGTCTCTGCCGGACAGCTTGGCGCGGAACCGACCCGCAAAGCCAGCGATTTCCTGCTCTCTATCAATACCCAGGGTCTGCTGGAGAGCGAAGAGCAGTTTGGTGACATCATCCTGAAAAGCACGGCTGACGGCTCTCTGGTCCGGCTGCGCGACGTGGCGCGTATTGAGATGGGCTCCGGCAGCTACGCCCTGCGCTCTCAGCTGAATAACAAGGATGCGGTCGGCATCGGTATTTTCCAGGCGCCAGGCGCGAACGCTATCGATCTCTCCGACGCGGTGCGGGCCAAAATGAACGAGCTGGCCACGCGCTTCCCGGAGGATGTGCAATGGGCTGCACCTTACGATCCCACGGTGTTTGTCCGCGACTCAATTCACGCCGTGGTGCAGACGCTGTTTGAAGCCATTGCGCTGGTTGTCCTAGTTGTGATCCTGTTTCTCCAGACCTGGCGCGCGTCGATTATTCCGCTGCTGGCGGTACCGGTTTCCGTGGTTGGCACCTTTAGCGTGCTCTGGCTACTGGGTTTCTCACTGAATACGCTCAGCCTCTTCGGGCTGGTGCTGGCTATCGGCATCGTGGTGGATGACGCCATCGTGGTGGTGGAGAACGTTGAGCGCAATATCGAACAGGGTCTGACGCCGGTGGCCGCCGCGCACCAGGCGATGCGCGAGGTGTCCGGTCCGATTATCGCCATTGCGCTGGTGCTCTGCGCGGTGTTTGTGCCGATGGCGTTTCTCTCCGGCGTGACCGGGCAGTTCTATAAGCAGTTTGCCGTGACCATCGCTATTTCAACGGTGATCTCCGCCATTAACTCGCTGACGCTCTCGCCGGCGCTGGCGGCTAAACTGCTGAAAGCCCATGACGCGCCTAAAGATCTGCCGGGCCGGCTGATTGACCGCCTGCTTGGCTGGCTGTTTCGCCCGTTCAACCGCTTTTTCCAGCGCAGTGCAACGGGCTATGAATCCCTGGTGGGCACCACGCTGCGCCGGCGCGGCGCGGTGTTTGCGGTTTATCTGCTGCTGCTTGCCGGCGCAGGCCTGCTGTTTCACAGCGTGCCGGGCGGTTTTATTCCCACGCAGGATAAGCTCTATCTGATCGGCGGCGTAAAAATGCCGGAAGGCGCTTCGCTGGCGCGCACCGATGCGGTGATCCGCGAGATGAGCGAGATTGGCATGCATACTGACGGCGTCGCCTATGCGGTTGCGTTTCCCGGCCTGAACGCGCTGCAGTTTACCAATACGCCTAACGCCGGCACGGTGTTTTTTGGCCTGAAACCGTTCAGCGAACGAACGCGCAGCGCGGCAGAGATCAACGCGGAGCTGAATGCAAAAATCGCTAAGATTCAGCAGGGTTTTGGCTTCTCGATTATGCCACCGCCAATTCTGGGCCTGGGCCAGGGATCGGGGTATTCGCTTTATGTGCAGGATCGCGGTGGCCTCGGCTATGGCGCACTGCAGGAGGCGATTAACACCCTCTCCGGTGCCGTGATGCAGACGCCGGGCATGATGTTTCCGATCTCCTCCTATCAGGCCAATGTTCCGCAGCTGGATGTGCAGGTCGATCGCGATAAAGCCCGCGCACAGGGCGTGGCGTTACCCGATCTCTTTACCACGCTGCAGGTCTATCTCGGCTCCGCGTACGTGAACGATTTTAATAAGTTTGGCCGTACCTGGCGCGTGATGGCGCAGGCGGACGGTGATTTCCGTGACAGCGTTGAGGATATCACTTCGCTGCGTACCCGTAATGACCGGGGCGAAATGGTGCCGGTCGGCAGCATGGTGCATGTCGCCACCACCTACGGCCCCGATCCGGTGATCCGCTATAACGGCTATCCCGCTGCGGATCTGATTGGCGATGCCGATCCGCGCGTGCTCTCTTCCGCGCAGGCGATGACGCAGCTGGAGATGATGTCAGCGCAGAGGCTGCCCAACGGCATGAATATCGAATGGACTGACCTGAGCTATCAGCAGGCGACCCAGGGCAACAGCGCATTGATCGTTTTCCCGGTTGCGGTCCTGCTGGCGTTTCTGGTACTGGCAGCGCTCTACGAGAGCTGGACGCTGCCGCTGGCGGTGATCCTGATTGTCCCGGTCACCATGCTTTCCGCGCTGGCGGGCGTCTGGCTGACCGGCGGTGACAATAACGTGTTTGTCCAGGTCGGGCTGGTGGTGCTGATGGGGCTGGCGTGCAAAAACGCCATTCTGATTGTGGAGTTTGCACGTGAGCTGGAGATGCAGGGTAAAAGCGTGACCGCTGCCGCGCTGGAGGCGTGTCGTCTGCGCCTGCGGCCGATTGTGATGACCTCAATTGCCTTTATCGCCGGTACGGTTCCGCTGATTCTGGGTGAAGGGGCTGGCGCAGAAGTGCGCGGTGTGACCGGTATAACCGTGTTTGCCGGGATGCTTGGCGTGACCCTGTTTGGCCTGTTCCTGACGCCGGTGTTCTACGTTACGCTGCGCAAGCTGGTAACGCGCCGCACGCGTGCGGAAAGCGCAACGTCACTTTAACAGCGGTACAAATGGAAAAGCCCGGCTGAAGCCGGGCTTTTTTATATCTTCCTGACCGTCGGACGCGCATGCAGCGCCGGTATCAACGGGTTTTCTGGCAGAGCCCGGCGGGTTCAGCGTCCGGCAGCGGTTCGCAATTGCTGGTATCGTTGCTTTTCAGTTCATTCAGCGCATCCGCCACGGTGCGCGTCTCCAGCACTTTCAGCGATGCCTCTTCCGCTTCCTGAGCAATCGATTTGAAATACCAGCAGAGGTTGGCGCTGACAAGACAGCGCGGTGCAACATCCGGCCGCGACGCCCACAGTTTTTTGTCTTCAATGACTGACGTATAGATATCGCGTAGCGTGATCTCCGCTGCGGGCCGGCCCAGGTGAATGGAGCCGGTACGACCCAGCGTCGAAACAATAATGCCGTCGCGCGTCAGCGGAACCATCAGTTTACGAATAAAGCTGGGATTTGCCTCCAGACCATACGCCAGAATAGCGCTGGTCGAGCGTTTTCCCAGTTGCTCCGCCATCGCGACGCTTAAAACCATCTGCAGAGCTGTCGGGAAGCGATAATCTAACATTTCAATATCCTGAGTTGCGGCTTATCTTTTTGTTTTTATAGCGCGTCAATGAGTGAACAATGAGCAATAAATATAACAAACACTGTTGCTTTTTAGAAGCAACCCCCACCGCACAGGGCACGGATTCCCCATCTGCGGCCCGGTTAGCGCACAAGCTGCTTAGTTTTGCACGGACGACGCCTGCGCCGGTAACTGCTGCTTAAGCAGCGCCACCAGCACAACGTTTATACCCGCCAGCCCGCACAGTACCCAGAGGGTCACGTCAGCGCCGGCATGCTCAGCCAGCCAGCCTCCCGCCAGCGGCGTCAGCGCCTGTCCGATCAGCGCCGGGCGCGCCATACGACCGGTGATAACGGCATACTGTTCCGGTCTGACAACGGCCAGCGGCAGCGTACCGCGAACGATGGCCCGCAAACCGTTTCCGGCGCCATACAGTACCATAGCGACCAGCGCCATTGCCGGAAACAGCGCCAGCAGCAGCAGCCCTGCTGCCACCAGTCCCACAGAGAACAGAGCGGTCCATATAGGATGGCTACGCTTAAACATCACATCCAGAAGCCGCGATCCGATCTGACAGGGACCGAGAATGGCGCTCAGCGCCAGCGCTGCGCTCAGCGAATAGCCGCCGGACTGAAGCAGCGTAATAAGCTGAACCGAGATGGCGGTCATAATAACCGAAGCGAGGGTAAAAATGGCGCACAGCAGCCAGAAAAGTCGCGGCGAGAGAGCGCTCTGCAGAGTATCAGAGGCTACGCCAGTCCGGCCTTCCCTGCTCCCGGTTTGCACGACCGGCGCCGGCAGCGCATAGCGGTAGGCGGGAAAGACCAGCAGAGTAAGCAGCGCAGCAATGATGAAACAGGCATCACGCCAGCCGGCGAACGCAATCAGCCATGCTGTTCCCGGCCAGACCAGCGTGGTGCATAAGCCCGAAATCAGCGTTACGCCGGTGATAGCGCTGCGCGCCTGTCCGCCATAGAGCGTGCCGAGCGTTGCAAACAGCGCATCGTAAAGGCTCATGGCCATTCCTGTGCCAATCAGCAGCCATGCGGCAAAAAACCAGCCCGGCTGGTAGCTCAGACCCATAATCACCAGCCCTGACGCCATTACCACACCGCCGCCTGCCAGTATCAGCGGCCCGTAACCACGGGCGATCAGTCGACCGCTAAGTGGAGCCAGCAAGCCGGAGACCAGGATACCGAGCGACAGCGCTCCATAAACCCACTGCTGAGACCAGCCGGTTTCAGCAATAATCGGCGCGGCCATCACTGCCATCAGGTAGAACGACCCACCCCATGAAAGGATCTGGACCGCACCCAGCGTAATAACAGCGGGTATCGCGGGTTTTGAATGATAGTGCACGGGCTTTCCGTATCAGGTAAAGCGTTGTTATAACATGGATATTCTGCAGGCTGAACTCTCTTCCTGTCAGGCTAGTGTTGATCTCCGCGGCCTGATCCCGGTAAAACTGAATTTTATAAGTTTGTTGTAACTAAAATAGAGGCTTGTCAGCGGTGCACGCACAGGTACATTAAGGATGTTGTAACAAAGGAGGAGAGTATGGCTCGCTACGATTTAGTCGCTGACTTACATGAGTGCGTTAATACGCTGGAACAGCGCCTTGGTGCGCTGCGCACCAGCATTGAACAGCAGCCGCTGCTGGTGGCGCGCGTGTTCAGCCTGCCGGCCATTGAAAAAGGTCACGAACATGATGAGATTGATAAAATAGCGGTGACGCAGCACCTGGGCAAAAGCGCGCGCGAGATGGCCCTCACCCACTACTGCCGGCTGTTTATGCAGCATCAGTCAGAAAAGATCAGTACCAAAGCGGCCGTGCGGCTGCCGGGTGCAATCTGTATTGAGGCGGACGAGCAGGCCGCTGAGCAGATCACGCAGCAGGTCAGCGAAATCAACGCGCTCAAACAGCGGCTGGAGCAGCTCATCACCGTGGAGTCAGGCTTGCCGAGCGAGGCCCGCTTTGAATTTGTGCATCAGCATCTGCGCGGGCTGATTACGCTGAACGCCTACCGCAGCGTGCCCCTGCTCAATGCGCCGGATACGCTGCGCTTTGGCTGGGCAAACAAAAACATCATTAAAAATCTGACGCGGGAAGCCGTTATTGAGCAGCTGGAACGCAGCCTGAAAGCGAATCGCGCTCAGGCTCCCTGGACGCGCGAGCAGTGGGCAGAAAAAGTTCAGCTGGAGCTGGAGCTGGTGCGATCGCTGCCCGCAGGCGCAAAGCTGAAAATCAAGCGGCCGGTCAAAGTGCAGCCTATTGCCCGCGTCTGGCGCGCCAGCGAGAAGAAACAGACGCAGCTGGCCTGCCCCTCTCCGCTGCTGGTACTGTGCCGTGACAAAACGCAGGTGCCGGTACTGGGCGAACTGCTGGATTATGATGCAGAGAATATCGCCCACCGCTATAAACCGCTGGCGCAGCCGCTGCATCTGATCATCCCGCGCCTGCACCTCTGGAGCGACCGCCTCGCCTGACGAAACGGCCGCCACCTGCAGGATTACGCTTTCATGCTGCCAACCATCTCTTCCGGGCGCACCCAGGCATCAAACTGCGCCTCATCGAGATAACCGAGCTGCAGCGCGGCCGCCTTAAGCGTCAGCCCCTCTTTATGGGCCTTTTTAGCAATTTCGGCCGCTTTGTCATAGCCAATGTGCGTGTTCAGCGCGGTCACCAGCATCAGCGACTCATTAAGCAGCTGATCGATACGCTCCCGTACCGGCTCAATACCGGTTGCGCAGTGATGATTAAAGCTGTCCATGCCGTCGGCCAGCAGCCGTACCGACTGCAGGAAGTTATGGATGACCATAGGCCGGAATACGTTCAGCTCAAAGTTGCCGGACGCGCCGCCCATATTGATCGCTACGTCATTACCCAGCACCTGACAGCAGAGCATGGTCATCGCCTCGCACTGGGTCGGATTGACTTTGCCCGGCATAATGGAGCTGCCCGGCTCATTTTCCGGGATGCTGATTTCGCCGATGCCGCAGCGCGGGCCGGATGAGAGCCAGCGAACGTCGTTGGCAATTTTCATCAGCGACGCCGCCAGACCTTTCAGCGCACCGTGCGCGTGTACCAGCGCATCGCAGGTCGCCAGCGCTTCAAATTTGTTGGGTGCGGTGATAAATGGCTGACCGGTCAGCGCGGCCAGCGCCTGCGCCACGCGGACGGCATATTCAGGATGCGTATTCAGGCCGGTGCCTACGGCGGTGCCGCCCAGCGCCAGCTCAGTCAGATGGGGAATGCTGTTTTCAACGTGCTTCAGATTATGCTCCAGCATCGCCACCCAGCCTGAGATCTCCTGCCCCAGCGTCAGCGGCGTGGCATCCTGCAGGTGCGTACGGCCAATTTTCACAATATCGCTGAATGCATCCGCTTTACCGGCCAGCGTGCTTTTCAGCACCTTCAGCTGCGGAATGAGCTGCTCGCGCAGTGCCGTAACGGCCGCCACGTGCATAGCGGTAGGAAAAACGTCGTTAGAGCTCTGGCTTTTGTTGACATCATCATTAGGGTGCACCAGCCGCGCCATACCGCGCTCGCCGCCGAGGATCTCGCTCGCGCGGTTAGCCAGTACTTCATTCATATTCATATTGGTCTGCGTGCCGGAGCCGGTCTGCCAGATCGCCAGCGGAAACTGATCGGCGTGCTGGTTTGCCAGTACTTCATCCGCCGCGCGGATAATGGCTGTTGCGCGATCGTCCGGCAGCAGCTGCAGATCGCGGTTAACCTCTGCCGCTGCCCGCTTGGTCTGCGCCAGCGCGCGGACCAGCTCAACCGGCATTTTCTCGGTTGAGATACGAAAATGCTCCAGCGAGCGTTGGGTCTGTGCCCCCCAGAGTTTATCTGCCGGCACATCAACAGGACCCATTGAATCTTTTTCAGTGCGACTGGCTGCCATAGCCCTCTTCTCCTTTCTCAGTAGTGAAAGCAATCCCCGGGCGCGGCCTCTTACCGCCCCGCTTCAGGCCGGATTGTTATCCGATTCAATAAAACAGTATGCGGGCACATCGCGTTTCCTGCACACAGGTCGCGCTAATTGCTGAAATTTTATGCTTTACTGGGCAATAACTGTTCAGCTGAGGGTGCAACATGCATAAATTGAACAACTCACTGCAGTACTATGACTGGGGCAGCACAACGGCGTTAACGGAACTTTATGGTATTGCCGATCCGCAGGGCCGGCCGCTGGCAGAGCTGTGGATGGGCGCGCATCCGAAAAGCTCGTCCACGCTGATTGTTGACGGCCGGCACGCTTCGCTGCGCGATCTCATCGCGCGCGATCCGGTCGCCATGCTGGGAAGCGCCGTTGCCGACCGGTTCGGTGAACTGCCGTTTCTGTTCAAAGTGCTCTGCGCGGCGAAAGCGCTCTCGGTGCAGGCACATCCCGATAAGCGCGCAGCTGCCGCCGGTTTTGCCCGTGAAAACGCAGCCGGCATCCCGGTGGATGCGCCGCAGCGCAGCTATAAAGATGCCAGCCATAAACCGGAACTGCTCTATGCGCTGACCCCTTTTCAGGCGCTGAACGGCTTCCGCGAGCGACCCGAAATGGTATCGCTGCTGAGCGCGGTAGCGGGCGCCCATCCGCATATCGGGCACTTTATTGAGCAGGACGGCCCGGACGCCCTTGCCCGCCTGTTTGCCACGCTGTTCTCGCTGCAGGGGGATGAAAAAAGGCGCGCGCTGGCGATCCTCTGTTCAGCGGCTGCGGCGCGCGATGAGGAGCCGTGGCTGACTGTGCGGCAGCTGGCGGCTGATTACCCGGACGATAACGGTCTGTTTGCACCACTGCTGCTTAACCTGCTGCAGCTGCAGCCCGGCGACGCGATGTTTCTCTCTGCCGGCACGCCGCACGCTTACCTGCAGGGCACTGCACTTGAGGTCATGGCTAACTCAGATAATGTGCTGCGCGCCGGCCTGACGCCAAAATTTATCGATATGCCGGAGCTGCTGGCTAACCTGAACTTTACCCCCCGCGCCGCCGATACGCTGCGGCTGAAGCCTGAGCGCGACGCGCAGGCATTCTGTTTTCCGGTGCCGGTCAATGATTTTTCCTTTGCCATCCACCAGCTTTCCGCCGTGGCGCAACCGCTGGCACCGGCCAGCGCCGCCCTGCTGTTCTGTATTGAGGGGGAAGCGCGGCTCGCCAGCGCGGATAGCCAGCTTGTCCTGCAGCCCGGCGAATCCTGTTTTGTCGCCGCCAGCGAGCCCCCGATTACGGCCTCAGGCAGCGGACGCCTGGCGCGCGTCTTTAGCATGCTCACTGCAGACGGCTGACGCTGCGCGCGTTAACTGCTATCCTTTCAGACTATTACTTTAAACGCCTGCGGGCGTTTTTCTTCACCCGGCGCGTCACCCCGACGGGACGCGGACGCAAGGATAAGGATGACTCAGCGATGAAAAAGACTCAGGTTGCAGCAGGTGTGATTGTCGCGCTCGGTGTGGTTTGGACCGGCGCAGCGTGGTTTACCGGCAAGCAGATTGAGAGCCACAAGGATGAGATGCTGCAACAGGCCAACAGCCAGATTAACACCTGGTCCCCCAACAGCCGCCTGACGCTGAGCTATCAGGACTATCAGCGCGGTCTGTTCAGCAGCAGCACGAAACTGGTTATTCAGGCGAGTTCACAAACGGTGGATAATCCGCTGCTTAAGCCGGGCCAGACCATTGTGCTGAATGAGACCATCGATCACGGTCCTTTCCCCTTTGCGCAACTGAAGCGCGGCAATATTCTGCCCGCGATGGCCTCGGTGCATTCCGAGCTTGCTAATACCGATGCGGTGAAAAAGCTGTTCGCGCTGACCGACGGCAAATCACTGGTCGCCGCCGATACGCGCATCGGCTACAGCGGGGCTACCGATACGGCACTGACGCTGTTGCCGGTGGATTACAGCAATGCGCAGACCGGTGACCGGCTGGCCACCAATGGCGGTAAGCTCGACGTCAGCGCCGACAGCAAAGGTGATAAAGTCAGCCTGAAAGGTGAGTTCTCCAGCATTGCCGTTACCAGTAAAAACCAGCTGGAGCAGCCAGTGCTGTTTACGCTTAACGGTCTGGCGCTGGGCGGTGATACTCACCTGAGCCCGGAAGGCGTGCGCGTGGGCGATCAGACCATCACGCTGGATAAACTGGAAGCCAGCATCAACGGCCAGCAGGGAATGACGCTGCAGAAAATCGACGGTAAATCCTCTTTTGACAATAAAGAGGGCAAAATTGGCGGCACTATCGATTATAAAGTGGGTGATATCAACCTGCAGCAGCAGCCGTTTGGTGAAGCGCGCCTGGCGATGAAATTTTCGCAGTTTGATGCGCAGGCGGTGAAAACCTTCTCCGACACCTACAACGCGCAGATGCAGGATCTGCTGCGCCAGCCGGGTGTTGCCGACGATCCGATTCGCTATCAGGCCAGCGTGCAGACCATTCTGCGTAACAACCTGCCGCTGCTGCTGAAAGGCGCGCCGGCGGTCAGCATTGCGCCGCTGAGCTGGAAAAATGATAAGGGTGAGAGCACGTTCAACCTGAACATCGGCTTCAACGATCCCGCTGCCGTCAGCGGCGAGGCGCAGAGCCTGGGTGCTGCGGTAGATCGTATGCTGAAAACGCTGGATGGCAAACTGAATATCAATATGCCAATGGCGACAGAAGCGATGCGTCATGTCGGCCTGGCCGAGGGATATCAGGGCGACGATGCGCAGAAGCTGGCGGATCAGCAGGTTAAAGGCGTGGCGGCGATGGGTCAGATGTTCCGTCTGACGCAGCAGCAGGATAATAACATTGTGACCAGCCTGCAGTATGCAAACGGGCAGGTAACGATGAACGGCGACAAGATGTCACTGGAGCAGTTCCTCTCCCGCTATATGCTGGGTATGCCAACCAGTGAAGGTATGCCGCAGTAACCGGCACTGCGCGCCGCTTCATCCTGCGGGAAGAAGCGGCGCTTTACCGCTTTAATATTCACCATCTGCATCCTGCTTTGCGCAAATCGCTGGCGCAGTTGCGCAAGATATTTTTATAATGCTCTGCACTTTATTCCTGACAAGCGAGTGCGCCATGATCGACCAGCAGCTTCCTCTTACCGATATTCACCGCCACCTTGATGGCAATATCCGCGCCCAAACTATTCTCGATCTCGGCCGCCAGTTTAATCTCTCTCTGCCCGCCAGCTCTCTTGACGCGCTGCGCCCTCACGTGCAGGTCACCGCAAACGAGCCCGATCTGGTGAGTTTTCTGCAAAAGCTCGACTGGGGCGTCAAAGTGCTGGGCGATCTCGACGCCTGCCGTCGCATTGCGCTGGAAAACGTTGAAGATGCGGCGCGTGCCGGCATTCACTATGCAGAACTGCGCTTCTCGCCGGGCTATATGGCGATGACCCATAACCTGCCGGTGGCGGGCGTGACAGAAGCGGTGATTGACGGCGTACGCGCAGGCGTGAAGCAGTACGGTGTGGATGTTAATCTGATTGGCATTATGAGCCGCACCTTTGGCGAAGAGGCGTGCCTGCGCGAGCTGGAAGGATTGCTGGCCCATCGCGACGGCATCACCGCCGTGGATCTGGCCGGCGATGAGCTGGGCTTCCCCGGCAGTGAGTTTCTGAGCCACTTCAACCGGGCGCGTGACGCCGGCTTCCGTATCACCGTACACGCCGGCGAAGCGGCGGGTCCGGAGAGTATCTGGCAGGCGATTCGTGAACTGGGCGCGGAGCGTATCGGTCACGGCGTTAAAGCGATAGAGGATCGCGCGCTGATGGATTTCCTGGCTGAGCAGCGTATCGGCATCGAATCCTGCCTGACCTCAAATATTCAGACCAGCACCGTCTCCTCGCTGGAGAAACACCCGCTGAAAGCATTTCTGCAGCACGGCATTCTGGCCACGCTGAATACTGACGATCCGGCGGTTCAGGGCGTGGAGCTGGCGCATGAATATGAGGTTGCGGCCCCTGCAGCAGGTCTCACGCCGGCAGAGATCCGCCAGGCGCAGGAGAATGGCGTAGCGATTGCGTTTCTGAGCGAAGCGGAGAAAACGGCGCTGCGCCAGCGCGTAGCGGGCTAAAGCTGAAACACGCGCCGCCGCAGGGCGGCGCGAAACATCAGCGTGGTGACATTGTCTGACGCTTCTCTGCAGACTGCAGACCCAGCTCAATCAGCTCCATGACCTGTATCGCCTCTTCAGCCCGCACCGGGTTCTGCCCCGTGCCGGCTATCGCATCGCGGATTGCCGCATAGTAGGCCGGATAGTTACCCGGCTGCGTCAGCAGCTCCTGTTCCACCAGCATATCGCCTTCTGCCAGCGTCAGCGTGCCGTTACGCATGTCGTAGCCCCACTCCTGCTGCGGCGGTCTGGCGCCCGATTTCAGACGATCCTCCTGCGGATCGAGGCCATACTTTACGTAGCTGCCACGCGTGCCATGTACCACAAAGCGCGGTGACTCTGCTGCCACCAGCATGCTGGCGTGCAGCACCACGCGACGCGTCGGATAGGTCAGCACCGCGTGAAAGTAGTCAGTGGTTTGCGCGCCCGGGCGCAGCTCTGCCATGTCCACATTGATCGCCACCGGCATGCCAAACAGCTGCAGCGCCTGATCCAGCACGTGCGGGCCGAGGTCAAACCAGATACCGCTGCCCGGCCCTTTCATTTCGCGCCAGCGCTGGCGCACTTCCGGGCGGAAGCGGTCAAAATGCGACTCCAGATAGCGTACCTCGCCCAGCGTGCCCTCGCCGAGCAGCGTTTTTAGCGTCAGAAAATCGCTGTCCCAGCGGCGGTTATGGAAGACCGAGAGCAGCAACCCTCTCGATTTTGCCAGCTGATCAAGCTCACGCGCCTGCGAGAGCGTGACGGTAAATGGTTTATCAACAACCACATGCTTGCCGGCATTCAGGGCCGCTTTGGCCAGCGGAAAATGGGTGTCATTGGGGGTGGGGATCACAATCAGCTGCAGGGTGGGATCGTCCAGCAGCGCCTGCGGATCGGCGGCGACCTGTACGGAGGGCCAGTCAGCGTGCACTTTACCGGCATCACTGCTGGAGATCGCTGCCAGTTCCATTTCAGCTGTTCCGGCGATTAAGGGGGCATGAAAGGTTTTACTGGCGAAACCATAACCCATCAGGCCGACACGTAGTTTATCGCTCATTCTCACTCCTTTTGTCATATACCAGACTGATTTAAGACGAATCAGCCGGTGAGAACAAGGCGGAATCAGCTGAAAGAGATCGCCCGGCCGGATTCCGGCCAGTTCTGCTGCGCTTCGAGCGCGTCGTGCGCATCCTGACTGCGGCGGCGGAAATCACTCGGGCTGACGCCTGTGCGTTTACGGAATACGCGCGAAAAGTAGAGCTGATCGTCATAGCCCACCTCCCGCCCCACGGAGGCGATAGGCTCCTGTGTGGTCTGCAGCAGCAGCTTGGCGCGTATCACCCGCTGATCTTCTCGCCAGCGCAGCAGATTAATGCCCATCTGTTCGCGAAACAGATGCGCCAGCCGCGAAGGAGATAAACAGACATGCCGAGCCACCTCTTCAATTTTGACTTCGCTGGCAAGGTGGTTGGTTACGTACTGGCAGGCTTCAATCACGCGCGGATCGCGGATTTGCTGATGGCTGCGCGGATCCTCTTCCACCGCACGCAGCAGCAGACGCTCCAGCAGGTTCATGGCCAGCTCTTCAGCAAAGCGGCGACCGGAATTATGGGTCTGCTCAATACTGGCAAACAGGCGATCGAACTCGCCGCATAACGCTTCGGTCAGGCGCAGCCGGCCCACGCCCTGCTTCTGCTCCTGCCACTCCAGCCAGTCAATCCAGTAGGCGCGCGGCCGGAAATAGACCCAGCGATGGTGCCAGCACGGGCTATCGGGCGCCCGTCCATAATAATGGGGCGTTTTCGGCTGAAACAGCAGCAGATCGCCCGGCTCACAGTCAAAGGCGGATTCGCCATCGAAGACCCGGCCTTTACCGCGAATGGTGAGGTTAAGAATATAGCCCTTCATCCCCAGCGGACGGTCGATAAAAAAATCGAGCGGCTCCTGCGCGTTAATCGGCGTAAGTCCCGCGACCAGCCAGGCGTTAAACGGATAGCCCGGCAGCAGGGGGTTCTGTTGTTCACTGGGGGGTTCGCGATGGTACATAGTGCCCTCACTCTCTGCATGACGCGCGGCGCAACACCCGTTGCGCCGACGGAATCAAACGGCTCTGTTTTTCTGTTTGTAGCGATCGAAAATCACTGCGGCTAACAGTATCAGACCACGCACGACATACTGTGAGAATGGCGAGATATTCAGTAAATTCATCGCATTCTCTACGGTGCCCAGGATCAGCACCCCCGCTACCACATAAGAAATTTTACCGATGCCGCCTTTCAGCGAGACGCCGCCCAGCACGCAGGCAGAGATCACAATCAGCTCATAGCCCAGCGAGGTCATGGGCTGACCGCTGGTCATGCGCGAGGCCAGAATAATGCCCGCCGCCGCTGAAACCAGCCCGGAAAGGATAAAGATAATGATGCGGGTCCGCACCACCGGCACGCCGGCCAGCCGGGCGGCTTCTTCATTGCCGCCAATCGCCAGCGTATTGCGACCAAAGGTGGTTTTATTCAGCAGGAAGCCAAACGCGATCATGGTAGCAATCGTGAGCCAGATAGGCGCCGGCACGCCCAGCCAGTTGGCATAACCCAGCGCAAAAAAGCGCTCATCTTCAATCCCTACCGCTTTACCGTCAGAGAAGATATAGGCCAGGCCGCGCACAATCTGCATCGTTGCCAGCGTGGTGATCAGGGCATTGATTTTCAGCCGGGCGATAACGAATCCGTTAACAAAACCGGTTGCCATACCAAGCAGCAGCCCGGCAGCCACGCCAATCCACAGGCTTTCGGTCATGTTGATCACCACCGCCGTCACTACGCCGGCGCAGGCGATAACCGAGGCGATGGAGAGATCAAAGTCTCCCGACGCCAGGCAGAACAGCATACCGCAGGCCACCATGCCGGACATCGACATCGCCAGGCCCAGCCCTTTCATATTGATAAAGGTGCCGAAGTTCGGCACAAAAATGGCGCAGACAATAAACAGCAGTGCAAAAACCACCAGCATGCCGAAATTATCCCAGATACGCCCCAGCTGCAGGCCGCTGCGCTGCACCGGTGGCGTGTTGGAAGTGGTAGATGAAGCCATTGTTGCTCTCCTGTACATCAGGCCACGGCGGCCGTTTGAGGGGTTTTCGGCATCGCCAGACTGAGCGTCAGCTGTTCGGTTGCCGTGTCGTGCGTCAGTTCTCCGGCAATTTCACCTTCGCGCATGACAATAATGCGGTCGGCGAGGCCCATGACTTCGGGCAGATCGCTCGATGCAAACAGCACCGCAATCCCTTTGCCTGCCAGTTGATAAATCAGGTTGTAGATCTCATGTTTTGCGCCAACGTCAATACCGCGCGTCGGCTCATCCAGCATGATCACGTTCATCTCTTCTGAGAGCCAGCGGCCCAGAATCGCCTTTTGCTGGTTGCCACCGGAGAGATTCATGATCAGCTGGTGCGGGCCAGGCGTTTTGATATTGAGTGAACGGATATGGCTTTCTGCGTTTTTCGTCTCCCAGCCGGGCTTGATCAGGCAGCCCGCCGTAAGGTTATGCCGCCGCGCGCTGATATTGATGTTCTCCCGCACGGAATGCACCGGAATAATGCCTTCCGCTTTGCGATCTTCGGGACAGAGCATAATGCCCGCCCGGATAGCGTCGATCGGCTGACGGATCGCGAGCGGCCTGCCATCAAGCGAAACCGTGCCGCTGCGCAGCTGCGTGGCGCCAAACAGTCCTTTCATCAGCTCGCTGCGTCCGGCGCCCACCAGACCAAACAGTCCTACAATTTCTCCGGCGCGCACGCTGAACGAGATGGGCATGCGCACCCCTTTCGCCTCGACCTGGTCGAGCTGAAGACGCACCGCGCCCAGCTCGCGGGGCGCATAGCCATAGATGTCACCCAGGTTGCGCCCGACCATCGCCTCGACCAGATCGTCATGATGGGTGTTGGGCATATCCGTAAAGGTGCGCACATAGCGGCCATCTTTAAACACGGTAATCGCATCGCTCAGGGCAAAAATCTCCTCCATGCGGTGCGACACATACAGCACCACCCGTCCTTCAGCGCGCAGCTGACGGATAACGCGAAACAGATGCTCAATTTCACGGGCTGAGAGTGAGCTGGTCGGCTCATCAAAGGCAATAATGCGGGCATTGCGCGCCAGCGCCTTGGCGATCTCCACCATCTGCCACTGCCCCAGCGACAGATATTTCAGCGGCATGTCGGGATCGATATCCATCCCGAGATTTTTCAGCTGCAGTCCCGCTTCGTAGCGCAGCAGCTTGCGGTTTACCAGGCCGCGTTTATGCGGCAGCTGGCCGAGATAGATATTCTCCGCCACGCTCATTTCCGGCACCAGGTGCAGCTCCTGGTAGATGATAGCGACGCCGGCATCCAGCGCCTCAACCGTATTACTGAAGCGCTTCGCCTCGCCTTTGATACGGATTTCGCCACTTGTAGGCTGGTAGCTGCCGCTGAGAATTTTCAGCAGCGTCGATTTTCCCGCGCCGTTTTCGCCCATCAGCGCGTGCACCTCACCGGCGCGGCACTCAAAACCGATATCCTGCAGGGCTTTTACGCCAGGAAAGGTTTTGCTGATGCCATGAAAAGAGAGAAATGCCTGATCGGTCTCCATGGAAACTCCTGATAGTGCCTGTCGGATTTCAGGTGCGCATAAATGCGCACCCTGTGCGTTACATCAATCCTTTCTTCGCCAGTTCGGTTTTGAAGTTATCGCGGGTGATCAGCACCACATCCGTCACCTCAGTAAATCTGGCGGGCTCTTCGCCTTTAGTGACCCAGTTGTAGAGCATCTGGCTGCTCTTATAACCGTGAACGTCCGGGCTGGGCAGCAGCGAACCATAGAAACCGGTCGCAGAGCCTTTAGAGAGTTCGCTGATCGCATCCACGCCGTTGATGCCGATACCAATCACATCTGGCGCTTTAAAACCCTGGCCTTCAGTGGCGCGCACGCCACCCAGCACGGTGTTATCGTTCATACCGACAATCAGCCAGTGTTTGACTTCCGGGTGCTGCACCAGCAGGGAGTTACCGGCATCAAACGCGCCGGGAATATCGTTGGATTTGGTAGGAACCTGATAAATCTGCTTCTCAGGGAAGCCTGCTGCTTTCAGGGCCGCCATAGAGCCACCGGTACGGCGACGCGCCGTATCCAGCTCGTTAGCGGTGATCGCCATCACCGCGGTCTCTTTAACGTCCCAGCCGCGCTTCTGCATCTCTTTATAGAGTTCCTGACCCTGACGTTCGCCGATCTTCGTTGCCGCCATCATCACCAGCGGAACGGTCTCCATTGGCTTGCCTTTCGCTGTGACAAACTGGTCATCTACCGCAATCACTTTCAGATCGTAGCTGCGCGCTTTTGCCATAATGGCCGACCCGAGTTTGGGATCGGGGGTGCAGATGACAAACCCTTTTGCGCCGCTGGCCGCCAGGCTGTCGATGGCGTTAAGCGTTTTTTCACCATCAGGTACAGCAATTTTAATCACCTCAAAACCCAGATCCTTGCCCGCTTTGTCGGCAAATTTCCATTCGGTCTGGAACCACGGCTCCTCTGGCTGTTTAACAAGAAAACCGAGCTTCATCGTCTCGGCGATAGCGGAATGTGACATAACCGCGGCGAGGCTGACGGCCGCCAGCGCTTTAGTGAATTTATGCATGATGCTCTCCGGCACAATGGTGTTTTATCGCTGTTATTAACGTTTTTGTGTAAACGCTACCATCTGAATTCTGCTTTTGGGTACAGCGCAAAATCAGCGCGTTAGCTCAAGGATTGCTGAAAGGCTGTGCAAACGCTGGGCTAGTTGTAGCGGGAAACGCGGCGCAAAATGTAGAGCGGTATCACATAGCAAAACGAAGGCAAAAATATCCATACATTCAGCAAAATTAATCGGTGCCTGACTTTTGCGGCCGATCACACAACCTCTCCGATGACAGAAAAGTACATATTCTCAGCCGCTGATGACTAACGGCTTATGGCATTGCCTCGCAGGATAGAACCCAGATAACTCACACAGGAGAATCCCGATGGGTGCTGGCGCCATAACAATTGGGCTGGATTTTGGCAGTGACTCGGTGCGTGCGCTGGCGGTTGACTGCCACAGCGGCAAAGAGCTGGAAAAAGCGGTGGTCAACTATCCGCGCTGGGCGCAGGGCGAGTTTTGCGACGCGCACGCCAACCGGTTTCGTCATCATCCGCAGGACTATATCGATGCGCTGGAACAGGCGCTGGTCAGCGTGATTCAGGCGTTAACGCCCGCGCAGCGCGCTGCGGTTGCCGGGATCGGCGTGGATACAACCGGATCAACACCGGCCCCTGTCGATCGCAACGGCAATGTACTGGCGCTGCGTCCGGAATTTGCGGCGAATCCCAACGCCATGTTTGTGCTGTGGAAAGATCACACCGCGATCGAGGAAGCTGAAGAGATCACCCGTCTCTGCCACAGCGGGCGCTTTACCGATTACACCCGCTATATCGGCGGCATTTACTCATCGGAATGGTTCTGGGCCAAAATCTTACACGTCTCGCGGGAGGATGCGGCCGTGCGGGAGGCTGCGGTCTCCTGGGTTGAACTCTGCGACTGGGTGCCGGCGCTGCTAAGCGGCACGACCGCCCCCGATAAGCTGCGCCGCGGGCGCTGCGCTGCCGGGCATAAATCGCTCTGGCATCCGGAGTGGCAGGGCCTGCCGGACGTGGCTTTTCTCAACGCACTTGATCCAATGCTGACAGAACAGCTCGACTCGCCGCTGTTTACCGATACCTGGACCGCTGACCTGCCGGTTGGCACGCTGAGCGCTGAATGGGCTGCCCGCCTTGGGTTATCTGAACAGGTGGTCATCTCTGGCGGCGCCTTTGACTGCCACATGGGTGCGGTTGGTGCCGGTGCTCAGCCCTACACGCTGGTTAAAGTTATCGGTACATCGACCTGCGACATTCTGATTGCAGACAGCGAAACCGTCGGCGATCGCGCTATCCGGGGCATCTGCGGCCAGGTCGACGGCAGCGTCGTCCCCGGCGCCATTGGCTGCGAAGCGGGCCAGTCTGCTTTTGGCGATATCTACGCCTGGTTCAGCCGCCTGCTCGGCTGGCCACTGCAGCAGGCTGCGCAGCGCCACCCTGAGCTGCAGCCGCAGCTGGCTGCGCTGCAACAGGAACTGATCCGCGAACTCACCGAAGCGTGGGCCGCTAATCCGCAGCTCGATCATCTGCCGGTGGTGCTGGACTGGTTTAACGGACGCCGCACCCCGGATGCAAACCAGCGGCTGAAAGGTGTGATCACCGATCTCAACCTGGGCACCGATGCGCCGGCTTTGTTTGGCGGTCTGATCGCCGCCACGGCGTTTGGTGCGCGGGCGATTATGGAGTGTTTTGAGCAGCAGGCGATTCCGGTAAAGAGCATCCTGACGCTGGGGGGGATTGCCCGCAAGTCCCCTGCCATTATGCAGGCGTGTTGTGATGTGATGAACCGTCCGCTGGATATTGTCGCTTCAGACGAGTGCTGCGCGCTGGGCGCGGCAATTTTTGCGGCCGTGGCGGCGGAAGTCTATCCCGACGTACCTGCCGCGCAGCAGGTGATGGCCAGCCCGGTTGCTGTCACGCTGCAGCCCGACGCACAGCGCGTAGCGGCATATCAGCAGCTCTATCAACGTTATCAAAACTGGTGTGAGGCAGCTGAACCACAGTACGCGCCGCGCACCCTATCCGCACAGTAAAGGAGTGGTTTAATGGAACAGCATAACACACAGCAGGTGTGGTTTGTTATCGGTACACAGCACCTCTACGGCGCGGAAACGTTGCGCCAGGTGGAAGAGCACGCCCGTCAGGTGATGGAAGGACTTAATCAGGCTGGCACGCTGCCGGTGCCGCTGGTGCTGCAGCCGCTGGTCAAATCGCCGGATGAAGCGCTGGCGCTCTGCCGGGCAGCGAATCACGACAATCAGTGCGTCGGCATCATCACCTGGCTGCACACGTTTTCGCCGGCAAAAATGTGGATCGGCGGACTGAGCGTTCTCAATAAGCCGCTGCTGCAGTTCCATACTCAGTTCAACGCAGAGATCCCGTGGGACAGCATGGATATGGATTTTATGAACCTGAACCAGACCGCACACGGCGGCCGCGAGTTCGGTTTCATCGGCGCCCGCATGGGATTGCAGCACAACGTCATCACCGGCCACTGGCAGGATCGTACCAGCCAGCAGCGTATCGCCCGCTGGATCAACGCCGCGCTGGCAAAACAGGCCAGCCAGCAGCTTAAAGTCGCCCGCTTTGGCGATAACATGCGGGAAGTTGCCGTAACCGAAGGCGACAAAGTTGCCGCACAGATCCAGTTTGGCTACGCCGTTAACGGCTGGGGCGTGGGCGACCTGGTTGAGGTGATCAATGGCGTCAGCGACGGTGACGTCAGCGCGCTGATCGATGAGTATGAAAGTCAGTATCTCTTCAGCGAGGCGGCAGCCGTTAACGGCGACAAGCGGCAGAACGTGCTGGACGCAGCGCGCATTGAGCTGGGCCTGAAGCGCTTTTTGGAGGATGAAGGCTGTAAAGCGTTCACGACCAACTTCCAGACGCTGCACGGTATGACGCAGCTGCCGGGGCTGGCGGTGCAGCGTTTGATGGGCCAGGGCTACGGCTTTGCCGGCGAAGGCGACTGGAAGACCGCAGCGCTGCTGCACATTCTCAAAGTGCAGGCGGGCACGCGTGCAGGCGGCACCTCTTTTATGGAGGATTACACCTATCACTTCTCTCCAGGCAACGATCTGGTGCTGGGTTCGCATATGCTGGAAGTCTGCCCTTCTATTGCCAAAGAGGAGAAGCCGCTGATTGACGTTCAGTTCCTGGGAATTGGCGGTAAGGCCGATCCGGCGCGTCTGATTTTCTCCACGCCTGCCGGACGCGCGATCAATGCCAGCGTAATTGATCTGGGCGATCGTTTCCGCCTGCTGGTTAACGTAGTGGATGCGATTGAACAGCCTGAACCGCTGCCGAAGCTGCCGGTTGCCCGCGCGCTGTGGCGTGCCCAGCCGTCGCTGGCAACTGCGTCAGAAGCGTGGATCCTCGGCGGCGGCGCGCACCATACGGTATTCAGCCAGGCGCTGGATCTGGAGGATATGTATCTCTACGGCGAGCTGAACGGCATTGAAGTGATGGTGATCGATGAAGAAACCCGCCTGCCTGCGTTTAAGGACGCGCTGCGCTGGAACGAAGTTTATTACCGTTTAGCCCGCTGATTTTGATTACTGACCCAGCCTTGAGCCGCGCACCGTCGCGGCTTTTTAATGCCTGAAATTCGCGGGTTAAAAACGGCCAGGGAGCCGATCTCGGCCAGAGGCGCATAAATGCGCCCCCCACGGGGAGAATGGTGATGGTGTGCTGTAGGGGCGGCATTAATGCGTTTGACCCGGGAGCCGATCTCGGCCAGGGGCGCATGAATGCGCCCCCTACGGGCAGAATGATGGTGGTCTGCTGTAGGGGCGGCATTAATGCCGCCCTGGTGGCAGCGGATACCTGATGTGTGAAGATTGGGCTCTGGCAACGAGCGAGGGTGCTGGCAGGCCGGTGAAGCCCGGGGCGGAGAGCAAAGCGTCCGCGCCAGGGATGGCGCGGCCGATCGGCAGGACGCCGGGTTCCTTTGCGATCGCCCCGGGCTTTACCGGCCGTGGTAGTCGGCCAGGGACGCATGAATGCGTATGGCCCGGGAGCCGATCTCGGCCAGGGGCGCATGAATGCGTATGGCCCGGGAGCCGGTATCGCCCAGGGGCGCATGAATGCGCATGGCCCGGGAGCCGGTATCGCCCAAGGGCGCATTAATGCGCCCCCTACGGGACCGAATGGTACTGAATGCGCGCCCGGCGGGGCAGAATGGTGCTGAATACGCCCCCTACGGGGTGAGGCGTTTTACCGGGGCGTTTTGCTGACGATCCCACATCACGGTTAACATGCGCTGCAGCGCGATAAACGCAAACAGCAGGATGCCGATAGCAATCTTGGTCCACCACGAACTCAGCGTGCCGTCGAAATTAATCCACGTCTGGATCAGTCCCTGAATCAGTACACCAAACAGCGTGCCGAGCACGGTGCCAACGCCGCCGGACAGCAGCGTACCGCCAATCACTACCGAAGCAATCGCATCCAGCTCTACGCCCAGCCCGGCCAGCGCGTAACCGGCGGAGGTATAGATAGAGAACACAATACCGGCCAGGGTTGCCAGCGTTGTAGAGAGCATATACACCTTAATGGTCGTCGCGCGGGTCGAAACGCCCATCAGCTGCGCCGAGGTAAGATTGCCGCCAATGGCGTATACCTGATTTCCAAATCGGGTACGGTGCGCCAGAATAATACCGCCTGCGACCACCACCAGCATAATTACCGCCAGCAGGCTCAGCCGCCCGCCGCCGGGGATTTTCCACGCCAGGCCTGACAGCGTTGCGTAAAGGGGATGATCAATCGGAATGGAGTTCTCTGACACCAGGTAACTGCAGCCGCGCAGAAAAAACATCCCTGCCAGCGTAATAATAAACGCCGGGATCTTCAGCGCATCAATCAGCCAGCCCATCATGGCGCCAAACAGCGCCCCCAGCGCAAGAACCAGGGCAAACGCCAGCAGCGGATCAAGATGGAAATCACCGATAATGCGCGCCAGAAACACGCCGGTAAAGGCGATTACCGCGCCAACGGAGAGGTCGATCCCGCCGGACAAAATCACAAAGGTCATGCCCACGGCGATAATGCCGAGAAACGCGTTATCCGTCAGAATATTGCAGATAACCCGTGTTGATGCGAAGCCCGGAAACTGGCTCAGACAGAACAGATACCCCGCCACAAACACCAGCAGCGTAATCATCAATGGCAAATGACGCTTTATCATTTTGAACGCCTCCCCTTCAGCATGGCGATAAACCGCGGCGACTGCAGCAGCAGCACGCACATCACAACCACCGCTTTCACCACCTGGTTCAGTTCCGGCGGGAACCCTGACAGCAGTATCCCGGTATTCATCGACTGGATAATCAGTGCGCCAATCAGCGACAGCACCAGATTAAAGCGACCGCCCATCAGCGAGGCTCCGCCAATTACCACGGCCAGAATGGCATCCAGCTCCAGCCACAGGCCGGCGTTATTGGCGTCAGCACCCCGGATATCAGCCGCGACAATCAGCCCGGCCACCGCAGCACATAAACCGCTAATCACATAGGTCGACATCACCACCAGCCAGCCGTTGACGCCTGCGTTGCGCGCCGCGCGCAGGTTGATACCTACCGCTTCGATAAACAGGCCCAGCGCTGTTTTGCGCGTCAGCAGCCAGACAGCCAGCGCCACCAGCAGCGTGATCCAGACCGGCACCGGCAACCAGAGCAGCGAACCGCTGCCAAACCACGCCAGGCTTTCGCTGTTAAACGTCACGATCTGCCCCTGCGTAATCAGCTGCGCTACGCCCCGCCCCGCTACCATAAGAATAAGCGTGGCCACAAACGGCTGAATTTTCAGCAGCGCCACCAGCACCCCATTCCACAGGCCACATAGCAGGCCGGTTCCGAGCGTTGCCAGTACAATCACGCCCAGGCTATGTCCCGCAACGGTCAGCGTGGCTGCGGTTGCGCCTGCAATAGCCATTACTGCGCCCACAGAGAGATCGATCCCGCCGGTAGCGATGACCAGCGTCATGCCCACGGCGAGTAGCGCCACCGGCGCGGCGCGGTTCAGAATATCGATCGGGCTACCAAACAGACGACCATCCTGAATATGAATGGCAAAAAAGTTATTCGCGACCAGGCTGTCAATCAGCAGCACCAGAATCAGTGCCGCAAGCTGTGGCATACCCGGTGGCAACTTCAGCTTACGTCTTTCAGGTTTTGACTGTGTCATAGACGATTCAGGCATGTTGTGCACCTCCCTCGGCGATAGCGTTCACAATGGACGCCACGGAGAGCTGCTCGAGTGGAATTTCAGCCACCTGCTTCAGATCGCGCATAATCAGGACGCGATCGGCGTAGCCAACCAGCTCTTCCAGTTCAGAAGAGATGACCAGCAGCGCCAGACCATCCGCGCAGAGCGACTCGATCAAACGAATAATCTCAGCGTGCGCACCGACATCGATGCCGCGCGTTGGCTCATCCAGGATCAGAAACTGCGGTTTGGTCACCAGCCAGCGCGACAGCAGTACCTTCTGCTGATTGCCGCCTGACAGCAACTCAATCGGCTGGTCGGCATGCGGCGTACGGATGCCGAGGCTTTTAATAAAACGTTCGGCAATCGCCTGCTGCTCGCGGCGCTTAATCGGACGCAGCCAGCCGCGCTGCGCCTGCAGCGCCAGAATAATATTCTCACGCACGGAAGCCGCACCAATAATGCCATCCGTTTTGCGATCTTCAGGACAGAATCCCATACCCAGACGGGAGGCCTGCGCCGGCGTACGAATAGTCTGCAGCTTGCCTTTAATACGCGCGGTGCCGCGATCGGCACGCCGGATGCCAAACAGCACCTCTGCGGTTTCAGTACGGCCTGAACCCAGCAGGCCCGCCAGACCAACCACCTCACCCGGCCTGACCTGCAGGCTGAAAGGTTCAATAGTGCCTTTTTTGCCATAATCCTCAAACGCCACTACCGGCTGATCGCTGCGCAGGGTGCTGCCCTGTCGCTGCAGCGCGGTCTCCAGCAGCTCGCGCCCCAGCATCAGCTTAATCAGCTCTATCTGCGGTAGCGAAGCGGTATCACGCGTGGCGATAAACTGGCCGTTGCGCAACACGGTAATGCGATCGGTAATACGGTACACCTGGTCAAGAAAGTGGGTCACAAAGATCAGACTCATGCCTCTGGCACGCAGCTGCGCCATAAGCGTAAACAGCATTTCCACTTCACTGGCGTCCAGACTGGCCGTAGGCTCATCCAGAATCAGTATCTGTGCCGACAGATCGACCGCGCGGCAGATAGCGATAATCTGCTGCATGGCGACAGAGTAATGTCCAAGCGGGCGCGTCACATCCAGCGCGAAGCCGTAATTGCGCATCAGCGTATCGGCATCACGGTTCATTTTCCGGCGATCGACCATGCCAAAGCGCTTTGGCTCGCGGCCGATATAGAGGTTGTCCGCCACCGACATATTTGGCAGCAGGTTAACCTCCTGATAGACCGTGCCGATTCCGGCGCGCTGCGCATCCGCCGTACTGTGGGGCGTGATAGCTTCTCCGTTAAGGGTGATGCTACCGGCATCGCGTGAATAGACGCCGGTCAGCACTTTAATCAGCGTTGATTTGCCGGCGCCATTCTCACCCAGCAGCGCCATAATCTCGCCTTTGCGGATAGTGAATGAGACATTATCCAGCGCTTTTACGCCGGGAAATCTTTTACTGATGCCGCTCAGCGTGAGCAGCGGTGTATCATTGATGGTGCTCATCAGGCTCTACCTCGCTGATGTCAGCAGAGCCGCCCCGCAGGGCGGCTGCGGGGATCAGTAACCCATGTTTTTCTTTTTATCGAGTTCTGTCTGGGCATCCGCCGGCAGGAAGAGCTTCGACTCCGTTTTAATGATTTTAGGTGGCATGGTGCCATCTTTCTTAAACTTCTCCAGCGCATCAAACGCCGGTCCGGCCATATCCGGCGTCAGCTCGACGTTGGCATTTGCCTCACCGGCCAGCATCGCTTTATAGATATCCGGTACGCCATCAATTGAACCGGTCAGAATATCTTTGCCTGGCTTCAGGCCCGCTTCTTTTATCGCCTGAATGGCACCGATTGCCATATCATCATTGTGGGCATAGACCATGCAGATATTTTTGCCGTTATTTTCAGCTTTAATAAAGCTCTCCATCACCTCTTTACCTTTACTGCGGGTAAAGTCACCGGACTGAGAACGGATCACTTTAATGTTATTATGTCCGGCTATCGCTTCGGCAAATCCTTTTTTACGATCGATAGCCACACTGGCGCCGACCGTTCCCTGCAGCTCTACGACGTTACACTGTTTGTCGCCAACGGTTTTTACCAGCCAGTCGCCAATCAGCTTGCCTTCCAGCACGTTGTCCGCTGTCACCACTGCCATATAGAGAGATTTGTCCTTCACGACAATGGCGCGATCCAGCAGGAAGACCGGAATTTTGGCATCTTTTGCTTCTTCAAGTACCGGTTCCCAGCCGGTCTGCACCACCGGCGCGATGAAGATGGCGTCCACTCCCTGAGCAATAAACGAACGTACTGCTTTAATCTGGTTTTCCTGCTTCTGCTGACCATCAGCAATTTTCAGCGTAATGCCGCGCTTTTTAGCTTCGCTTTTCGCGACGCTGGTTTCAGCTGCACGCCAGCCCGATTCTGAACCAACCTGCGAGAATCCCACTGTCATATCAGCGGCCAGCACCGGCGTGCTGAGCGCGGCGCTCACCATGGCGGTAAGGAGTAAACGTTTCCACATAGTTTTCATTCCTCTGAAGAGAGTGTGTAGTCGGGGTACAAACGCAGATTAAGCCTGACGTAATTCAGCTAAAACTAGCGCGACATAACTCACAAAACAGAATGATTTAAAGGAGTTACGCCCATATGGCATCATCAGAGTGCATCAGGTTTATGGATAAAACAGCTGAGTTTTAATATCTGAAGGGGCAAATAACTGTAATAAACAGAACTGGTTAGATTTGAACGGGCTGGAAGCGATTACAACCGCTGCGTAAAGAATGGTTATGCTGTTGTTCATAAAGCAATAAGCAATTTTGTGATAACCCGCACACTCCGTCAGCGGCTACGCTGGCCTGATTAACTTATTCAGCTGTTATGACTTAATTATTGTCGAAAAATAAACGCAATAAATGTTGCCGTTCTCACCTGTTAGATTTTCTCACAGCAAAGGGAATAAGGTGTCTGTGGAATAGATGTTTTGCTGTTATACTCCGAAACTTCACTCAAAAAATCGCAGCTGATGAAGTAATTACTCCGCCTGGTCTGAATTTTAAATTTTTTTAACACCGATATATAGACAGCAGCGGCGCGCTCCCTATACTTGAGCCTTCTTTCGTTCTTCTGTTCAATGGCAATCATGACTGCGCTGGATTACCTGCTAAAATTTCGCAAAGTGAATAATCTTGAGAGTCTGGAAAAACTCTACGATCATCTCAACTATTCGCTGACTGATGATAATGACCTCATCAATATGTATCGTGCTGCCGATCATCGCCGTGCTGAACTGGTCTCTGGTGGCCGACTATACGATCTGGGCTGCGTGCCTAAATCAGTGTGGCGCTATGTGGTTTAATTATGTCTGAATCTGTTCACTCACCGCGCATTGGGGGCTGGCTGTTACTGCCGCTGGCCTGGCTGATTATGACCATGCTAACCAGCGCGCTGGTTGTCGCGCTTTATCTGCGCCCGCTGTTTGACAGCGAGCTGCGTACCACGCTGTTTTCACACGCTAATCTGCTGTTATCACAGTGGCTGGTCTCCCTGCTGACGGCCGCTGCGGTCTGGCTCTACAGCATCTGGGTATGCTGGATATTCTGCAGACGTTCGCGGCGCCTGCCACGGCACTACACCCTGTGGCTGCTGATGACCATCGTGCTGGCGCTGAAAACCTTTGCCTTCACGCCGGTTGCAGACGGCAAAGCGCTGCAGACCCTGCTTCTGACGCTGCTGGCCGCGGCCCTGTTTGTGCCCTACTTCAAGCGCTCCCGACGGGTTAAACAGACCTTCACTGCCCCGTAATGCTGCGTAATTCGTCAGGAATTTAATTCTGCGTGCTTTCAGAGCTGCTCTCGCCGGGGTAAAGGTTGAGATGTAGCTCTCATTTCCGGATAATAAACGCCTTTAGGCTTCCCGGGTTAAACCATGACCGATTACTTGCTTCTCTTTATTGGCACAGTGCTGGTGAACAACTTCGTGTTGGTCAAATTCCTCGGCCTTTGCCCGTTCATGGGCGTGTCAAAAAAACTGGAAACGGCCATTGGCATGGGACTCGCCACCACGTTTGTTATTACGCTCGCTTCGGTGTGTGCCTGGCTGGTTAACCATCTGATTCTGATCCCGCTGGATCTGGTTTATCTGCGCACGATGGCCTATATCCTGGTGATTGCCGTCGTGGTGCAGTTTACAGAGATGGTGGTGCGGAAAACCAGTCCGTCACTCTACCGGCTGCTGGGGATCTTCCTGCCGCTGATCACCACCAACTGTGCGGTACTGGGTGTGCCATTACTGAGCGTTAATCTTAACCATACGTTTCTGCAGGCTGCGCTCTACGGTTTTAGCGCCTCACTGGGCTTTTCACTGGTGATGGTGCTGTTTGCCGGCATGCGTGAACGTCTGGTGCTGGCTAACGTGCCGGCACCGTTTAAAGGTAACTCTATCGCCCTGATCACCGCTGGCCTGATGGCGCTGGCGTTTATGGGCTTTACCGGTCTGGTGAAATTCTGATATGACCGCTATCTGGATAGCAATCGCTGTGCTCAGCGCGCTGGGACTGATTTTTGGTGGCCTGCTCGGCTACGCTTCGCGCCGCTTTGAAGTTGAAGAAGACCCTATTGTCGAACAGATTGATGCCGTACTGCCACAAAGCCAGTGCGGTCAGTGCGGCTACCCCGGATGTCGTCCCTATGCGGATGCTGTCGGCAATAACGGAGAAGCGATCAACAAGTGCGCTCCGGGTGGCGAGCAGACCATGCTCAGGCTGGCGGAGCTGCTGAACGTTGAGCCGCAGCCGCTCGATGGCGGTGCCGAAACCCTTACGCCGGTGCGTACCGTGGCGTGGATCGACGAAGAGAACTGTATCGGCTGCACCAAGTGCATTCAGGCGTGTCCGGTGGATGCGATTGTCGGCGCCACGCGCGCCATGCACACCGTGCTCAGCGACGTCTGCACGGGCTGCGACCTGTGTGTGGCTCCCTGCCCGACTGACTGCATTGAAATGCGCCCGGTCGCCACTACCCCAGCAAGCTGGAAGTGGGATCTCAACACCATTCCTGTAAAAGTGATCCCGGCAGAACATCATGCTTAATCTGTTAAATCTGTTTCGCAAAGAGAAGCTGTGGGATTTTCAGGGCGGTATTCATCCGCCGGAAATGAAAACACAGTCCAACGGTACGCCGCTGAGCACGCTGCCGCTGCCTGAACAGTTTGTTATCCCCCTGAAACAGCATATTGGCCATGAGGGTGAGATCTGTGTCTCGCCGGGCGACCGCGTGCTGCGCGGCCAGCCGCTCACCTTTGGCAGCGGACGCATGCTGCCCGTACACGCGCCAACGTCAGGCACCGTAGAGGCTATCGCGCCGCACATGACGGCGCACCCGTCCGGGCTCTCAGAGCTGTGCATTTTCCTGCGCGCTGACGGCGAAGACCGCTGGATTGAACGTGCTGCGCAGCCCGACTACCGTGCGCTGAGCCGGGAAGAGGTTATCCGACGCATTCACAGCGCTGGCGTAGCGGGCCTGGGTGGCGCCGGGTTTCCCACCGCCACTAAACTGCGTGGCGGCCTGCAGGGTGTCAAAACGTTAATCATCAATGCCGCAGAGTGCGAGCCTTATATCACCGCTGACGACCGGCTGATGCAGGATTACGCCGCTGAAGTGCTGGAAGGCTGCCGGATCCTTGCCTGGGTACTGCAGGCAGAACGCGTTCTGGTCGGTATTGAAGATAACAAGCCTGAAGCGATTGCCGCCCTGAAACAGGCCCTGCGCGGCGAGCGCGATATTGAGATCCGGGTTATCCCGACAAAATACCCCTCTGGCGGGGCCAAACAGCTGACCAAAATCCTGACCGGGCGGGAAGTGCCGCACGGCGGACGCTCAACGGATATTGGCGTGCTGATGCAGAACGTCGGCACCGCCTGGGCGGTTAAGCGTGCGATTATTGATGGTGAACCCATCACCGAGCGCGTGGTCACGCTGACCGGCGACGCGATTGCGCAACCGCGCAACGTCTGGGGTCGTCTTGGCACCCCGGTGAGTCATCTGCTGCGTCAGGTCGGTTTTCAGCCGGGGCCGCGTCAGATGGTGATCATGGGCGGGCCGCTGATGGGCTTTACCCTGCCCTCCCTCGACGTGCCGGTTGTGAAAATTACCAACTGTATTCTGGCGCCTGCCGCCAGCGAAATGGCTGCGCCGCAGGAAGAGCAATCCTGCATTCGCTGCAGCGCCTGCGCCGACGCCTGTCCGGCGAAGCTGCTGCCGCAGCAGCTTTACTGGTATAGCCAGGGCGGCGATCATGAAAAAGCGCGCGCGCATAATATCGATGACTGTATTGAATGCGGTGCCTGCGCCTACGTCTGCCCGAGCAATATTCCGCTGGTTCAGTATTACCGGCAGGAAAAAGCTGAGCTGCGTGCCATCGATCTTGAAGCGAAGCGCACGGCAGAGGCTAAGGCACGCTTTGAGGCGCGTCAGGCACGGTTAGAACGCGAGAAACTGGCGCGCGAGGCGCGTCACAAAGAGGCGAAGCAGCGCGTTGCGCGCAGCGATAAGGGCGAACGCGACGCCGCTGCGGCACGTATTAAAGCGCGTCAGGCGAAAACGCCAGAGCAGGAAATAGCTGAACGCGAAGCGCGTCACGCACAGGCGCTGGCGCAGCAGGCAGCAACCCAGGCAGAGACGCAGCCGGTTACCCGTCAGACAGGCGACCCGCGTAAAGCGGCGGTGGAAGCCGCAATCGCCCGGGCGAAAGCGAAAAAAGCGGCTCAGCCAGAGAGCGAGGCTGCGGCAGAGAGCGACCCGCGTAAAGCGGCAGTAGAAGCAGCGATTGCGCGGGCGAAAGCGAAAAAAGCGGCAACTGAGCGTCCTGAGGCCACTCCTGCTGCGATGCCGGCAGCAGAGGCATCTGAGCCGGCAACGGAGGAGGATCCGCGCAAAGCCGCCGTCGCCGCCGCCATTGTCCGCGCCAAAGCGAAAAAAGCGGCCGCGCAGGCCACAACCGCAGAGGAGCCGGTCGCCGAAACGCCTGAGCCGGCAACGGAGGAGGATCCGCGCAAAGCTGCCGTCGCCGCCGCCATTGCACGCGCCAAAGCAAAAAAAGCGGCCGCGCAGGCCACAACTGCAGAGGAGCCGGTCGCCGAAACGCCTGCGCCGGCAACGGAGGAGGATCCGCGCAAAGCCGCCGTCGCCGCCGCCATTGCACGCGCCAAAGCAAAAAAAGCGGCCGCGCAGGCCACAACCGCAGACGAGCCGGTCGCCGAAACGCCTGCGCCGGCAACGGAAGACGATCCGCGCAAAGCCGCCGTCGCCGCCGCCATCGCCCGCGCCAAAGCGAAAAAAGCGGCCGCGCAGTCAGAAAGCTCGCCGCCGCAGGCGGTATCTGATGAACCTGAACCTGAAGACCCACGCAAAGCGGCCATCGCTGCGGCGGTCGCCCGTGCTAAAGCGCGTAAAGCGCAGCAGCAGCCTTCGACCACTGAGGAATAAATGGCCTTTCGTATCGCAAGCTCTCCCTACACCCATAACCGCCGCAGCACCGGTAACATTATGCTGCTGGTGGTACTGGCGGCCCTGCCCGGCATGGCGGCGCAGTGGTATTTCTTTGGCAGCGGTTTTCTTATCCAGGTTGTGCTGGCTATTGTGACGGCGCTGCTGACTGAAGCAGCGATACTGCGGTTGCGCCACAGCGCCGTAAAGCCGGTGCTGGCAGATAACTCAGCCCTGCTGACGGCGCTGCTGCTCGGGATCAGCCTGCCGCCGCTTGCGCCCTGGTGGCTGATTGTCCTGGGCACCCTGTTTGCAATTCTGATTGCCAAACAGCTCTATGGCGGCCTGGGTCAGAATCCGTTCAACCCGGCAATGGTCGGCTACGTAGTGCTCCTGATCTCTTTCCCGGTGCAGATGACCAGCTGGCTGCCGCCCGATGCGCTGCAGGCGGTAAAACCGGATCTGATGGATTCACTCAGTATGGTGTTTCGCGGCCATACGCTGGCCGGCGAAACCATGCAGCAGCTGCAGCTCGGGGTAGATGGCATCAGCCAGGCGACGCCGCTCGATACGTTTAAAACCGGACTGCGCGCCGGCCACAGCGCCGAAGAGCTTCACGCTCAGCCAATCTACGCCGGGGTACTGGCGGGACTCGGCTGGCAGTGGGTTAACCTGGGCTACCTGCTGGGCGGCATGCTGCTGCTGGCAAAAAATGCGATTCGCTGGCATATCCCGGCCAGCATGCTCGCCTCGCTGGCGGTGTGCGCCACGCTTGGCTGGATCTTCTCGCCTGAGACGCTCAATACACCGCTCACTCACCTCTTTTCGGGTGCGACCATGCTGGGCGCATTCTTTATCGCCACCGATCCGGTTACCGCCTCGACCACTAACCGGGGACGACTGATCTACGGTGCGCTGATCGGTCTGCTGGTCTGGCTAATCCGCAGCTTTGGCGGCTATCCGGATGGCGTGGCGTTCGCCGTGCTGCTGGCAAATATCTGCGTGCCGCTGATTGACTACTACACTCAGCCGCGCGTTTATGGTCACCGGAAGGATTAAGGTATGATCGACGCTATTCGCAAAAACGCGGTGACGCTGGGGATGTTTGCAGTGGTGACGACCGGCGTAACCGCCGTAGTGAACTATGTGACCAAACCTACCGTTGAGCATCAGACTGCGCTGCAGCAGAAAAATCTGCTGGATCAGGTAGTACCGACCGCGCTGTACGATAATGCTATCCAGCAGGAGTGCTATCTGGTGCGCAATGCGGCGCTGGGTAACGAGCAGCCGCATCACCTCTATATTGCCCGTAAAGGCGACAAGCCGGTGGCCGCAGCGCTGGAAAGCACCGCCCCCGATGGCTACTCCGGGGCCATTCAGCTCCTGGTAGGCGCTGATTTCAGCGGTACCGTGCTGGGCGTGCGCGTCATTGAACACCATGAAACGCCCGGGCTGGGTGATAAAATTGAGCTGCGCATCTCTGACTGGATCAACAGCTTTAATGGAAAACAGGTCAAAGGGGCCGATGACCCGCACTTTGCCGTGAAGAAAGATGGCGGCGATTTCGATCAGTTTACCGGTGCGACCATTACGCCGCGCGCGGTGGTTAACGCCACTAAACGCACGGCGCTCTATATTGAAACGCTGCCAGCGACGTTGCGTTCGCTGCCAGAATGTGGAGAAACACCATGAGTGAAGCGAAAAATCTGCTGATTGGCGGTTTATGGAAAAATAACTCCGCGCTGGTACAGCTGCTGGGGCTTTGTCCGCTGCTGGCGGTGACCTCCACCGCAACCAACGCGCTGGGGCTGGGGCTGGCAACCACGCTGGTGCTGACCATTACCAATAGCGCAATCTCCGCCTCACGCCGCTGGGTACCGGCAGATATCCGTATCCCGATTTATGTAATGATTATCGCCTCGGTTGTCAGCTGCGTTCAGATGCTGATCAACGCTTACGCCTACGGTCTTTATCAGTCACTGGGGATCTTTATTCCGCTGATCGTCACCAACTGTATTGTCGTGGGCCGCGCTGAAGCGGTAGCGTCAAAAAGCAGTATCCCGCTATCCGCGCTGGATGGGTTCGCTATCGGTATGGGAGCGACCTGCGCCATGGTTACGCTGGGATCCATTCGCGAGCTGATTGGCAGTGGTACGCTGTTCAGCGGTGCCGATCAGCTGCTCGGCCCGTGGGCAACGTCGCTGCGTATTGAAGTCGTGCACTTTGACTCACCGATGCTGCTGGCTATGCTGCCACCCGGCGCCTTTATCGGCCTCGGCATGCTGCTGGCGGGAAAATACCTTATCGATCAGAAAATGAAACAGCGCGCCGCGCTGCGTGCTGAAGCCGGCGCTGACGCTGCGCCGGGTGAAATCGGGAAAGCGGTGTGAATAAAGAGAAGCGCCTGCAGATCCTGACCCGTCTGCGCGATAACAATCCGCATCCGACCACTGAGCTGCAGTTCAGCTCGCCATTTGAACTGCTGATTGCGGTACTGCTTTCGGCTCAGGCGACCGACGTCAGCGTGAACAAAGCCACGGCCCGGCTCTATCCGGTCGCGAACACTCCGGCGGCCATGCTGGCGCTTGGCGTCGACGGCGTCAAAGAGTACATCAAGACGATCGGGCTGTTTAACAGCAAAGCGGAAAACGTGATTAAAACCTGCCGCATATTGCTGGAACAGCATGGCGGCGCGGTGCCGGAAGATCGTGCCGCACTTGAGGCGCTGCCGGGTGTCGGGCGTAAAACCGCTAACGTGGTGCTGAATACCGCCTTTGGCTGGCCCACCATCGCCGTCGACACGCATATCTTTCGCGTCAGCAACCGCACGCGCTTTGCGCCGGGTAAAAATGTGGAAGAGGTTGAAGAGAAACTGCTTAAAGTGGTGCCTGCCGCGTTTAAGGTCGATTGCCATCACTGGCTGATTCTGCACGGTCGTTATACCTGCATAGCGCGCAAGCCGCGCTGCGGCGCCTGCCTGATAGAAGATCTGTGCGAATACCGTGATAAGACGGAGATCTGAGCGCAGTGCCGGGGTCAGCTGCACCGCGCTCTCCTGTCGGGTTTACGCTTCCGGATGGCTCAGCGTAGCCCGTACATGTGGCAAACACTGCGGATAGTGCTGCTGAATAAACTCAATCATCTTTTCCCGCACGTAGCAGCGTAAGTCAAACGCGGTAGGCGAGTTGTGTGCCGTCATCAGCAGCCTGATCGTCATGGTTTTTTCGGTTGTTTCCGTTACCTGCAGCACCTGCGTTTCCCGATCCCAGAGCCGGGTTTCATTGAGCACTTTCTCAAAATGCTCGCGCAGCGGTTCCAGCGGCATAGAGTAATCAAGATAAAGAAAGACGGAACCTAAAATCTGCGCGTTATTACGTGTCCAGTTCTGGAACGGGTTTTCTGTAAAATAGGTTATCGGCAATACCAGCCGGCGCAGATCCCAGAGACGCACCACAACATAGGTCAGATTAATTTCTTCAATCCAGCCCCACTCTTTTTCTACCACCACCGCATCATCAATTTTTATCGGCTGCGTAAAGGCAATCTGAATACCGGCAAACAGATTGACCAGCGACTTCTGCAACGCAAAGCCGATAATAATACCGGCAACGCCTGCCCCGGCGAGAATCGTCGTGCCAAACTTACGCACACCCGGAAAACTGAGCAAAATCAACGATAAGCAGAGCGTCACCAGCACAACAATCACAACTTTTTTTACATACATGATCTGCGTGCGGATTTTTCGCGCGCGCAGGTTATTTGAGATATTAATGTCATAACGGATAAAGAGCATGTCCTGCGCGACATTGATCATCCTGATCATCAGCGAGCAGAAGGATAATATAATAAAGATGTGCAGAGCAGCATTAATAAAGCCCAGTGACTCCGGCTGAATATTCACATAATCTACGCCGGCGCTGATGAATAACAGCGGTAAAATAAGAAACATCGAGCCGCGCAGATGTTTTTCGAGAGACTTAAACAGTTTTTTATCACGTCCCTGCCAGTAACGAATCAGGCTGAGAAGGATATATCGCGCCAGAAAACCCAGTGCGAGCGACAGTGTGACGAGTAATACAGCAGGCACCCATTGCGGAGCACCAGATAACTCACCTAGTATCAACGGCATCATTTTCCCTCATGGTTTACTGACAGCACTGCACCGCCAGTACGCTCAACATCTGGCCGGTTTCGCGCCGGCCCCCGGAATTGTACTGACATGAGTATATGAAATTTATGATAAACAGCGTCTGCCCATAGCTGCTTATTCGTCTGAAAGGGTGAGTTGATGTTTCAGTTAAGCCGTGAACAGCGTTCAGCGCCGGCTGGCCTCAGCGTTTTCGTTCGTTTCCTTCGCTAAAAAGAGGTTTGCTGCACTGACAGCGCGCTATTTCTTTTTTCATGCGGCTAATTAATTGGAAAATTTGTGCACTGGATCAACTAATTAGCTTTCCGGAAACCCCGGCGCACTCTTTTAGCTCAATAATCAACCTATTGTGCTCATAATTCACGCTACAGTAGCATCATATATCGTACAAATATTCTTCAACAGGCTGTTGTTCCGCTTTATGCCTCTCAGGCGGTTTGTTTCAGTAAAGGGGTTAACCAAACTTATGCGCTGTGCGTTTATTCTGTTACAATTGCTTTACACCCTATTAAACACTAAACCACTGCGTTTAGCCGCAGCAATTGCTCTGCCGGCATCCGCTACGCCAGCGTGTAAAAAATGCTTGCCCTGTGGCCCCGATTCAGCCAAATTAGGCGCCGTTTTTCCTTTCTAATAACAATGTTGCGCGGGATAACCCAGACCGACGCAGACTTAATTCCTGTTACAAAACAGGCGATGTATAAACTGAGGTACACGTGTCAACTGCAAACAAACACACTGACGAGGCAGTAAGCCTCAACGCCTTCCGGCAACCTAAAGCATTTTATCTGATCTTCTCTATCGAGCTGTGGGAGCGTTTCGGCTACTACGGCTTACAGGCCATTATGGCCGTCTATCTGGTCAAACAGCTGGGGATGTCTGAAGCGGACTCCATTACGCTGTTTACCTCCTTTAGCGCCCTGGTTTACGGTCTGGTGGCTATCGGCGGCTGGCTGGGCGACAAAGTACTCGGCACCAAGCGCGTCATTGTGCTGGGCGTCATGGTGCTGGCACTCGGCTATGCGCTGATCGCATTTTCCGGGCATGACACCACGCTGGTTTACGTCGGCATGGCGACCATTGCCGTGGGCAGCGGCCTGTTCAAAGCGAACCCCTCTTCGCTGCTTTCGACCTGCTACGCCAAAGACGATCCGCGCATCGACGGCGCGTTTACCATGTTCTATATGTCGATCAACATCGGCTCGCTGTTCTCCATGATGCTGACGCCGTGGCTGGCAGCAAAATATGGCTGGGGTGCCGCTTTCTCTCTCTCCGTCGTGGGGCTGGTGATCACGCTGCTTAACTTCCTGTTTTTTAAGCGGCTGGTGAAAGAGTATGGGTCAAAGCCCGATTTTGCTCCGCTGCAGGTGGGTAAACTGCTGCTGACCATCGTGGGCGTTGCAGTGCTGATCGCACTCGCCACCTGGCTGCTGCATCATCAAAGCATTGCACGCATAACGCTCGGCGTTGTTGCACTGGGCATTGTGCTGATCTTTGCCAAAGAAGCGTTCACGCTGCAGGGTGCAGCGCGCCGTAAAATGATTGTGGCGTTTCTGCTGATGGTGGAAGCGATTGTCTTCTTTGTGCTCTATATGCAGATGCCGACTTCGCTCAACTTCTTTGCGATCCGCAACGTTGAACACGCCATTTTCGGCATCGCGTTTGAGCCGGAGCAGTTCCAGGCGCTGAATCCGTTCTGGATCATGGTCGCCAGTCCGCTGCTGGCCGCAGTCTATAACAAGCTGGGCGATAAGCTGCCGATGCCGCACAAATTTGCCATTGGCATGGTGCTCTGCTCCGGCGCGTTTCTGGTGTTGCCGCTCGGCGCCAGCTTTGCGAATCAGGCAGGAATTGTCTCCGTTAACTGGCTGATCCTGAGCTATGCCCTGCAGAGTATTGGTGAGCTGATGATCTCCGGCCTGGGTCTGGCCATGGTCGCGCAGCTGGTGCCACAGCGTCTGATGGGCTTTATCATGGGCTCATGGTTCCTGACTACCGCAGGCGCAGCGATGATCGCCGGTAAAGTGGCCAATCTGATGGCGGTGCCGCAGGACGTAACCGATCCGCACACTTCACTGGCGGTCTACAGCCAGGTATTCCAGCAGATTGGTATTGCCACCGCTGTGATTGCCCTGCTGATGCTGGTTACCGCCCCGCTGCTCAACCGTATGACGCAGGATACCGCTGAGGGTGCGCTGAAGCGCGCCAGCGAGTAACGCTCTCCGGCTCCGCGCTGCGCACGCCTGTTACTGCGCACCGGAGCCGCTTTTCAGCGAATAAGCCCCTTCCCATCTCTCTTTTTCCCTTGTAGTTTACTCAGAGTCCGCTATCCGGCGTGCCATATTTGTCACGTCACTCATATCATTTGTTGAGGAGATGCAACAATGAAACTCTATTGCAAGCCCGGCGCCTGTTCCCTCTCTCCCCATATCGTCGCCCGCGAATGCGGCCTCGACTTTACGCAGGTCAATGTTGATTTGCAGAAGAAGCTGACGGAACAGGGTGAGGATTACTGGCAGATTAACCCTAAAGGTCAGGTCCCGGCGCTGCAGTTTGATGACGGGACGATACTGACTGAAGGCGTGGCGATTGTGCAGTATCTGGCGGATCTCAAACCTGATTACCATCTGCTGGCCCCGACCGGCAGCCTGACGCGCTACCATACGCTGGAGTGGCTGAGCTTTATCAGCAGCGAGCTGCATAAAGGGTTTACGCCGCTGTTCCGTCCCGATACGCCAGAGGCGTACAAACCGCAGCTGCGTGCTCAGCTGGAGAAGAAGTTTCAGCTGGTCAATGCGGCGCTGGAAGATAAGCAGTGGCTGCTGGGCACGCGATATACCGTAGCCGATATCTATCTGTATGTGGTGACGCGCTGGGCGAAAGCGGTGAAGCTGCAGCTGGATGAGATGCCGGCGCTGGAAGCGTGGTTTGCCCGCGTGGGTGAGCGTCCGGCGGTTCAGGCGGCGCTGCAGGCAGAGGGTCTGGCGTAAACAGTGTGACAGGCCGGCGCTGAAACCGGCCTGCCGTACGATCAGAGTTTTTCTGCCGCGAAATGCTGCTGCGGCTGCGCGATAACATCCTGTGCCGCGACCAGCTGCAGCTCATACTCACCCATTTCATGGGTTTTCAGCATCACTTCATATACCGCTGCAGTAACATGCTCCAGCGCCTGCTGCAGCGATTTACCGTGCAGCAGATCCACCAGCAGCAGACCGCTGGTCAGATCGCCTACGCCTACCGGCTGACGTACGCCAAAGTCCACCAGCGGACGGCTGATATGCCAGCACTCATCAGCGGTAACCAGCAGCATCTCAAAGCGATCGCTGCGCCGGCCGGCACGGGCCAGATGTTTAACCAGCACCACTTTCGGTCCCTGCGCAATCAGCAGACGCGCCGCATCCACCGCCTGCTCAACGTCAGCCACCGTTTGTCCGCTCAGCATTTCCAGCTCAAGCAGGTTAGGTGCTATCAGATCGCTGGCGGGCAGCGCCTGTTTGCAGTGAAACTCCGCCACACCCGGCGCCACAATACAGCCTTTCTCAGGATGCCCCATCACCGGATCGCAGAAAAACCAGGCGTCCGGGTTGGCGGCTTTGACTTCGCGCACAATCGCCAGAATCTGCTCGCCCTGTTCGGCGGAACCCAGATAACCGCTGAGTACGGCATCACAGGTTTTAAGGCGATCGATGGCGGCAATACCTTTGACAATATCGGTCAGATGGCTGGCCAGCATTACCGTACCGGTCCAGTGACCATACTGCGTGTGATTGGAAAACTGAACGGTATTGAGTGGCCAAACGTTTGCGCCCATGCGACGCATCGGGAATTCTGCCGCGCTATTACCGGCGTGGCCAAACACCACATGAGACTGAATTGCGAGAATATTTTTCATTATAACCCTGTACTGCCTTGCCATGAAAAAGGGCCGGAAACCGGCCCTGACATCTTACTGCCAGTTTATCAGGCAGTAGTGTTTTTTACCGCGACGCAGCAGCGTAAAGCGGCCAAACAGCTTGTCGCTGTCGCTGAAACGATACTCGGCATCCGCCTGTTTTTCTCCGTTTACAGAGACCGCATTAGAGCCGATCATCGTCCGGGCCTGGCCGCGCGACGGCACCAGCTCCGCGGCAACCAGCGCCTGCTGCAGATCGTCTTCCGCGCTGAGCGAGATAACCGGCATACCGTCCTGTGCCAGCTGCTCAAAGTCTGCTTCGGTCATGTCGCTCAGGCTGCCTGAGAACAGGCTCTCGGTGATCCTTCTGGCCGCAGCCAGTCCTGCATCACCATGCACCAGGCGCGTGACCTGCTCGGCCAGCACGTACTGGGCGCGTGGCGCTTTGCCGCTGTTTTTGTCCTCTTCTTCGAGCGCGTTAATCTCATCCAGGCTCATAAAGGTAAAGAACTTCAGGAAGCGGTAGACATCTGCGTCAGCGGTGTTGATCCAGAACTGGTAGAACTTGTAAGGGCTGGTTTTCTTCGCGTCCAGCCAGACCGCGCCGCCTTCCGTTTTGCCGAACTTGGTGCCATCTGATTTTGTGATAAGCGGCACGGTCAGGCCAAAGGCCTGCTGCTGATGCAGACGGCGGGTCAGGTCGATACCGGAGGTGATATTTCCCCACTGATCGGAGCCGCCAATCTGCAGCACCACGCCATAACGCTTGTAAAGCTCGGCAAAATCGTAGCCCTGCAGCAGGTTGTAAGAGAACTCCGTGTAAGAGATCCCCTGATCCTCACGATTCAGACGCTGTTTAACCGCTTCCCGGTTAATCATCTGATTAACAGAGAAGTGCTTGCCGATATCGCGCAGGAAAGTCAGCACGTTCATGCCGCCAAACCAGTCGTAGTTGTTAGCGGCGATAGCGCTGTTATCGCCGCAGTCAAAGCTGAGGAACGGGGCAACCTGGTTGCGGATCTTCTCTACCCACTCGCCTACGGTTTCACTGGTGTTGAGTTTACGCTCCGCGGCTTTAAAGCTGGGATCGCCAATCAGACCGGTGGCTCCGCCTACCAGCGCAACCGGCTTGTGACCGGCATCCTGAAAACGCTTCAGGCAGAGCAGCGGCACCAGATGGCCCAAATGCAAGCTGTCGGCGGTAGGGTCAAAGCCGCAATAGAGGGCAATTGGCCCTTGCGCCAGTCGCTCTGCTAACGCTTCTTCATCCGTTACCTGGGCCACAAGGCCACGTTCCTGCAATTGTTGTATCAGGTTACTGCTGGTCATCACTGACTCCAAATTGATCGGGCTGCACCTAAGCTGGTACACAGCTTTCCGCTACGATGCGGAGACGAAAAAAAAGAGGGCTATAGCATAAAGCGCTGACGCACACGGCGCCAGCGCTGAAACGGGGAAAAGCGGGTTTTACGGTGCTAACCGGTCAATCGTCCAGCCATTCTCACTGCGCTGATAGAGAAAACGATCGTGCAGCCGGTGTTCGCCGCCCTGCCAGAACTCAATGGCAGAAAAGCGCACGCGATATCCGCCCCAGAACGTGGGCAGCGGGACGTCGCCCTGCTGAAATTTCTGCGTGAGTTCCAGAAACTTGCTCTCCAGTACGCTACGCGCGGAGATACGGCTCGACTGTTTTGAAACCCAGGCACCAATCTGGCTATCGCGGGGGCGGCTATGGAAATATTTTATGACCTCCAGCGGCGAGAGTTTCTCTGCCTCGCCAAGCACCATCACCTGACGCTCCAGAAAGTGCCACGGCAGATGCAGCGAGATGCGCGGATTTTCTGCCAGCTGCAGCGCCTTGCGGCTGCCAAGGTTAGTGTAAAAGACGAAGCCTGCAGCATCGTAGTGCTTAAGCAGCACAATGCGCTGATAAGGCTGGCCGCTGCTGTCCACCGTCGCCACCGTCATGGCGGTGGGATCGGGCAGCTGCGCAGCACACGCCTGCTGCAGCCACTGTTCAAACAGAACCAGAGGATCGTCCGGCAAATCTTTGCGCCGCAAGCCGCCGCGGGTATATTCCCGGCGCAGATGGGCAATCTGTTGCAGGCTGTCGCTGTCGCTCATAGCGTCTCTCTTAATCATATTAAGGCCGGTTGATGTTCGCCGCGTCCTGCAGTTCGCAGTCGTTGATGATAATTCTGTCATTGCGCTCAACAAAAGCGCTGTTGCCTTTCGACCAGAAAACGTAGTGGTCGTCACTGTAGCGCGCGCCCGATGCGGAGACGGTCTGTTTCAGCGTCAGCGGCTTGCCATCAAGAATAAAGCTGACCTCTTCTTTACTGTTATCCAGCGTGACCGTCAGCGGCAGCGTACCGCACTGGTAGTGCAGCGTTTCGGGCTGCGGTGCCGGCTGCTGCAGCATACCGCAGCCGCTCAGCAGCACCAGGCAGCCTGCTGCCAGCATATATCTCTTCATGACTTCTCCTTATCGTGTCGACCGGCTATTTGCCGGATAGATAGCACCCAGCACGCTCATTTCACGCGCTCCGGTGACCGCAGGCAGATTGCCTGGCAGGCCAGAGAGGGTCCGGAACGCCAGCCAGGCAAAGGCCAGCGCTTCCATGTCATCTCCGCTGACGCCCGCAGCATCGGTGGTGGTCACCTCGGTGCCGGGAAGATGCGCCGCGAGCCGCGCCATCAGCAGCGGGTTGCGACCGCCGCCGCCGCATACCAGCAGACGATCGCAGCCGTTGCTGAGCTGGATCTGTTGTACAATTGTCAGCGCCGTCAGCTCGCTCAGCGTAGCCTGAACATCCTCCGGGGCCAGCGCAGGGAATGCCTGCAGCTGACGCTCTATCCAGCCGGGATTGAAGTATTCGCGGCCGGTACTTTTCGGCGGCGGCAGCGCAAACCAGGGATCGTTCAGCATCTGCTCCAGCAGCGCGGGCACCACCTGCCCGCTGGCGGCCCAGGCCCCGTTATGATCGTAGCTCACTCCCTGATGACGCCAGATCCAGGCGTCAATCAGCATGTTGCCGGGGCCGGTATCAAAGCCCCGTACCGGCTGCCCCGGGATCAGCAGCGACAGATTAGCGATGCCGCCGATGTTCAGCACCATACGGCGTTCACTGCTGTCCATAAGCAGCGCCTGATGAAACGCAGGCACCAGCGGCGCGCCCTGCCCGCCCAGCGCCATATCGCGCCGGCGAAAATCGCCTACCACGGTCACGCCGGTGGCGGCAACCAGCTGGTTATTATCGCCAATCTGCAGCGTATTAGGGGCGGCGCTGCCGGGCTCATGCCAGACGGTTTGTCCATGGCAGCCGATGGCCATGATGTCATCGGCTTCCAGCGCCTGCTGACGCATCAGGGTCAGTACCGCCTCGGCGAACAGCTTACCCAGCTCGGTATCCAGCTGCCCGAGCTGCGACAGCGTCAGCGGCTGCCCCTGGCATATAGCCAGTACCTTTTGCCGCAGTGCGGGGGGAAAAGGATGACAGTAACTCGCCTGCTGCGCCACCATGTGACGGTCGATCGCCGCCAGCACCACATCTACGCCATCCAGACTGGTGCCTGACATTACTCCGATATAGCGTCCTGACTTTATCACGATAGCTCCTCGTTATCCGGCGGGTGCCGGCGCCGGCACTCTGCTGATGCCGCCTTTCTAATATGATGATAACTTTCTGCTTTTCACTCTGCCATGCGCAGTACAGCAGAGCGGAAATATTTTTACCGGCGGATTGAATTTTTGTTGATGAGGCATACTCTATGCTGCGACTCTGGTACTGATTGTGCGGCATGGCATCCATGCGTCGCTTTCTGTCTTATACTCTGTGCAGAGCAGGATGAGAACATGGCGTTTTTTATAAAGGAGCTTTCTGATGATTAAGCGTTTCATAGCCGTGGCCCTCGCTGGTGTAACGCTGGCAGGCTGTGTCAGCAATGACACCCTCTCAGGCGATGTTTACAGCGCCAGTGAAGCCAAGCAGGTCCAAAATGTATCATACGGTACGCTGGTGTCAGTGCGCCCGGTTAAGATTCAGGGTGGCGATGACAGCAATGTTATTGGCGCTATTGGCGGTGCGGTGCTGGGTGGTTTCCTGGGTAACACCATCGGCGGTGGTGCAGGTCGCAGCCTGGCGACGGCAGGCGGTGCGGTACTGGGCGGCGTTGCGGGCCAGGGCGTACAGGGAGCCATTAACAAATCTAACGGCGTTGAGCTGGAAATCCGCAAAGATGATGGTAATACCATCATGGTCGTGCAGAAGCAGGATGCGAGCCGCTACTCACCAGGCCAGCGCGTGGTACTGGCCTCTAACGGCAGCCAGGTCACGGTCTCTCCGCGCTAACTCTGTTGCGCAAAAAAACCGACGCCTGGCGTCGGTTTTTTATTTTTCGCGATGCTGTAGTTCGAGAATATTTTTTTCAAGCCGCGCAATCAGCGTAACCATCTGATTGATCTCTTCGGCGCTGATGCCAGCCAGAATATCGTCGCGGGTTGCATCAATAACGTGCTCTACCTGCCCGATAATCGGTGCGGCTTCTTTGGTCAGCCTGATGCGTTTCGCCCGCCGATCGTTTGCGCAGGTAGAGCGGGTGATCAGCCCCTTCTCTTCCAGCTGATCCAGCGTGCGCACCAGCGAAGGCTGCTCAATACCGATCGCTTTAGCCAGCTGGATCTGCGACTGTTCTGGCGGAAGTTGATGAATATTATGCAAAGTCACCCAGTGCGTTTGTGTCAGCTCCAGCGGCTTCAGGCGCTGATCGATTAACGCGCGCCAGATGCGCACCAGGCGCGACAGGTCGGTTCCAAGTGGCGTATCCATTTCATCTCCTTATAATTAGCTTGCTAGCTATCAAGCCAGATTTTACACCATTTTGCGAGTTTACAGGACAAAATACAAATAGCAGGCCAGCCCTGTGGCGGCTGCGCCAGGGTATGTGGCTTAACTGCTTGTAAAGTCCCTGACCACTCGCGAAGCGTGCGCTGGCTCAGCTACAGCAGGCACTGCCGGAGTAGTTACCGACAATATTTTGCCCACTGATTCTGAAAATCGGTTTGCAGCTGCGCCAGCGTTTTACGATCTTCAAACCGGCTTTTATCCTGTTCGCTCTCCGGCCTGATCACCAGCGCTTTTTCATCATAAGAGTAGATAAAGCGGCGGGTCAGCGTGGTTCCGGTAAAGCTGCGCCCCTGAATTGAGCCGCAGACCACCGGGATAGTCTGCGTATAGATTGCCGTATTGAGGAAATTAGTTTCGCTGGCGCTGCGCAGCACGTTCTGGCAATGGTGCTTCTCCAGCTGCTGCACGCTATGCGGCGTCAGCCACTCCCGGCCGCGGGCGATATGCTCGCAGCTGACGCGCAGCGGACTGGTATCTATATTGCGCTGCAGCTGACGGCTGGCGTCGAGACGCAGCTGCGTATCCCTGGGCCGATCGCACCCTGCAAGTAACAGTGCCAGTAGCACTATCCCTAAGCTTTTCATTCCTGCCCCTGAGTGGTTCCCTGACTGTATCGCTATGATAGAGCGGAATAATCGTACTGAGTAGCATTAAACGGTGTCAGAATTTTATTGCAGCGGGCAGCTCTTACTGCGCTACCCGCTGTCGATCAGATTACGCCGCAGGCAAGACGCGCCCCTCCGCCTCCCAGCGGTTCAGGATGATCGGCATGGTTATCACCGCCCACGTGAACCATCAGCGCCTTACCTTTAATATCACTGAGCGATTTCAGACGCGGTGCAACCACCGGATAGCTGGCTTTGCCGTCATCTGTGACATAGAGAGCCGGCAGATCGCCGAGGTGCCCGTCGGCATAAGGGCCGAGGTGCTTGCCGCTGTTCTGCGGATCAAGATGGCCACCCGCAGCGCCGGCGGCCACGGTTTTCCCCTGCGACTCGCCAGGTTCACAGCTGCCTTTAGCATGCACATGGAAACCATGAATGCCCGGTTTCATACCGGATAACGCCGGGGTAAATTGCAGACCGTAGTCCGTTTCCGTAATGGTCACTTTACCCACGGCCTCGCCGACGCCCTGGGCGGAAACCTGATGCAGCGTGACCTCCTGAGAAGCAGCACTGGCACCGGCCGAACAGGCCAGCGTCATAAGAGCAATAAGCGTTCTTTTCATAACGTCTCCTTACGGTTGATAGACCCGATAAGTCTGGACGCTTTTTGCCCGCGCTGCTGCAGGTTGACGAAGCTTTACGCTTCAGGGCACATCGTAGCCGAGCGCGGCTTTACGGATCCGGAACCACTGCTGGCGATTAAGCGTCAGCGCAGCCGCCTCTGCCGCCTGACCGATGCGGCCGGTTTTACCGGAGCCGATGATCGGCAGTGGCCGGCATGGCAGCATCATGATCCAGGCATAGACCACCTGCTCAATCGTGGCCGCACCGATCTCCTGCTGAACCTGGCTCAGCTCGTCGCGCAGCGGCTGGTAGTGTGGATCGCTGAACAGACGGCCGCCGCCGAGGCAGGACCACGCCATAGGACGCATCCGCGCCTGCTGACACTGATCGAGCGTGCCATCCAGCAGCGCGGTCTGCTCCAGCGGCGAGATCTCCAGCTGGTTAGTCACCAGCGTGAACGGCAGGCGCGACTGCAGCAGCGAAAACTGCGCCGGGGTAAAATTCGAGACGCCAAAATGACGCACTTTACCGCTCTGATGCAGCTGCATAAACGCTTCGGCCACTTCATCGGCATCCATCAGCGGATCGGGACGATGGATCAGCAGCAGGTCGAGGTAGTCAGTCGCAAAATGCGTGAGCGAGTTTTCCGCACTGCGAAGAATATGGCTGGCATCGGTGATGTAGTGTCCGATTTGATGCTCAGGTTTGGCCCGCGTTGCGATGCCGCACTTAGTGACAATCTGCAGCTGTTCGCGCAGCTGTGGCGCCAGGCGCAGCGCAGCCCCAAACGCCGCCTCACACTGATAATCGCCATAGATGTCCGCATGATCGACCGTGGTCAGCCCGAGGGAGAGATGATACTCAATAAATGAGACCAGCTGCTGTGGTGTCATCCCCCACTCCATTAGCCGCCAGTAGCCGACTACCAGAGGAGAGAACGCCGGCCCCTGAGGGGAGATGGCCTGAGGTTGTAACATAACAAAACTCCCTGCATTGAATGTTAAAAAAGGGAGTATAACGAAATGAGGACAGAAGCGGCGTTTAAAACAGCGAGGGCTGCTGCGGATCCTGATCCGCATCCGGCTTTTGCTGACGCTGCAGGCGCAGATAGCGCTGCCGGCACAGCCTTAGCACTTCACGCTTCTGCGCATCGCTGAAGCGCATCCAGTTAAAACGCTCTTCACGACTTCGCAGGCAGCCGCGACAATAGCCGCGCGCATCGGTCTGACAGATGCCGCGACAGGGGCTGGGTACCGGGAAAAACTCGAGTTGTTCAGCCACATCTGCCTCTGATTCGCTACTGGATAACATAGTGATAACAGTTTCCGCGTGAACTGCAAGCGGCGGGCAAAAAGAAAGCGTGCCTGCCCGGCTCTCTGAACTAATCAATAAGTGTTATTTAACTTTAACAATAATGCCATCTGCAGGGCGTTTAAGGTTATCCTCAGATTTCTTCTCTATTGTGCGTCCATTCTGACTTGATAATGAACCTCAATGAAATCTGCCATTAAGTTACAGTGTCACGAAAACCGGTTTAATCTGCTGGCTGCCCTGCTGTTCGCGTTGATTCTGAACGCGCTGTTTCTGCATCAGGCGTGGAAAATCATTACGTATACCCGACTGCACGACTACCTTTTTGCTGCCAGCATGCCGGTCGTGCTGACGGCCGCATTCTATCTCCTGTTTTGCCTGTTTGCCTGGCCGTGGGTACGTAAGCCACTGTTGATTGTCCTGGTGCTGATCAGTGCAGCAGCCAGCTACTTTATGTTCAGCTTTGAGACGGTGATCGACACCAATATGGTGGCCAACGTCTTTGAGTCCAGCGTGCAGGAGGCGGATGCGCTGGTAAGCCCGCGCTGGCTGGTCTGGATGCTGCTAATGGGGCTGCTGCCGGTGCTGCTGATCGCCTTCGTGCGCGTCAGACGCAGTCAGCGCTGGTGGTGGAGCATCCTGCAGCGGCTGGCGGGAGCGCTGGGGGCGCTGCTGGTGATCCTGCTGATGGCAGCCCTGTTCTACAAAGATTATGCGTCACTGATCCGTAACAACAAAGGGCTGGTAAAAATGATCACGCCAGCCAATGTGATCAGCGGCGCCGGCCACTATGTTGATAAGCGCTATCTGCAGGGCAGCCAGGCGCTGATTAAAATCGGTCAGGATGCCCGCAAAGGCCCGCTAATCGCGCAGGCGGCTAAAAAAACGCTGGTGGTGCTGGTTGTCGGAGAAACGGCACGCGCGGAGAACTTTTCGCTGGGCGGCTATGCGCGCCAGACCAATCCGGAACTGCAGAAGCAGCAGGTGATTTACTATCCGCATGCGACCTCCTGCGGCACCGAGACGGCGGTTTCTGTACCCTGTATGTTCTCGGTGATGCCGCGCGAGCATTACGATGCTGACCTGGCACATCACCAGGAGGGCGTACTGGATGTGCTGGCGCACGCCGGAGTCAGCGTATTGTGGCGTGAGAATGATGGCGGCTGTAAAGGCGCCTGCGACCGCGTGCCGCACACTGACATGACGCAGTGGTCGTTACCGCAATACTGCCATAGCGGATTCTGCCTCGATGACGTGCTGCTGCATCGCTTCGATAACTACGTTGACAGTTTACATAACGACAGCGTGATCGTGCTGCATCAGATGGGAAGCCACGGCCCGGCCTACTATCTGCGCTATCCGGCTGCGTTCCGCCGTTTTACACCCACCTGCGACAGTAATCAGATTCAGGATTGCGATCCGCAGGCGCTGGTCAACACCTACGACAATACCCTGCTTTATACCGACAGCATGCTGAGCCAGACTATCGACAAGCTGAAAGCGCTGAGCGACCGCTTTAACGTGGCGCTGGTCTATCTTTCGGATCACGGCGAGTCGCTGGGCGAACACGGTATGTACCTGCACGGTGCGCCCTGGATGCTTGCCCCGTCACAGCAGACGCACATTCCGCTGCTGATGTGGTTTTCACCCGGCTATGCCAGCGCGTTTCATCTGGATGAAACCTGTCTGCGGCAGCAGGCCGCAACGCAGCCGGTCTCCCAGGATAACCTGTTTCATACGCTGCTGGGCCTGTTCGATATCCGGACACAGGTTTATCAGCCGCAGCTGGATATGATCAAATCGTGCCAGCAGAAAAGCTGACGCTTGCATTAGACCGACTGGTCTACTAGGCTTCTGCTCATGAATAAAAGTGTGCAACGTAATGAAACCCGTGAACACCTGCTCGCTACCGGCGAGCAGGTTTGTCTGCAGCGCGGCTTTACCGGAATGGGACTCAACGAAGTGCTCACGCTGGCGGCCGTGCCAAAAGGGTCCTTCTATTACTATTTCCGCTCTAAAGAGGCGTTTGGCGTCGCGCTGCTGGAGCGCTATTTCGTCAATTATCTGCAGCAGATCAATCAGCAGCTGACCCTGCCATCCCTGCCCGCGCGTCAGCGGCTGCTGGCGCATTTTCGTTCAGGCCAGCAGCTGTTTACTGAGCAGGGGCTTATTATGGGCTGCCTGGGCGTCAAGCTGTCGGCTGAGGTATGCGATCTCTCAGAGCCGATGCGCGATGCGCTGCAGCGCGGCGCCAGCGCCATTATTGCCGCTTACGCACACTGCCTGACCGAGGCTGCGGCTGAACAGCCGCTGCTATTTAATCAGACTCCGGTGCAGCTTGCGCAGCGTTGCTACCTGCTCTGGCTGGGCGCCAGCCTGCAGAGTAAAATTTCCCGCGAGCCCGATCCAATTAATCTGGCACTCAGCACTATCGAACAGTGGCTTAACGGCCCGCATTTTTAAAACAGATGTTTATAGACGACCGGTCTAATAGAGGAATTACTATGGCGAGCAAACAGCTATTTTCCCCGCTGAAAGTGGGTGCAGTTACCGTTCCTAACCGCGTATTTATGGCACCGCTGACGCGGCTGCGCAGCATTGAGCCGGGTGATGTTCCCACGCCGATGATGGCTGAGTACTACCAGCAGCGTGCCGGAGCGGGCCTGATCATTACTGAAGCGACGCAGGTCTCTTTTCAGGCTAAAGGCTATGCGGGCGCACCGGGCCTGCATACGCAGCAGCAGATTGATGCCTGGAAGATGATCAACGAAGGTATTCACGCTGCTCAGGGCCACGTTGCGGTTCAGCTGTGGCATACCGGCCGCATTTCGCATTACAGCGTGCAGCCCGAGGGCAATGCACCGGTTGCGCCGTCTGCCCTGCCAGCCGGTACCCGTACCTCGCTGCGCGCCGCTGACGGCAGCGTGTATCGCGAAGAGACCTCCGTGCCGCGCGAACTGACCGTCGATGAAATTAAACAGATTGTGCAGGATTTCGGCCAGGCTGCAGCCAATGCCCGCGAGGCTGGCTTTGACCTGCTTGAGCTGCACTCAGCGCACGGCTATCTGATGCACCAGTTCCTGTCGCCTGACTCAAACAAGCGGGACGATGAGTATGGCGGCTCGATTGAAAAGCGCGGCCGCTTTGCGCTGGAAGTGGTGGATGCCGCGATCGCCAACTGGTCTGCCGATCGCGTCGGGATCCGCGTTTCACCTGTCGGGGCGTTCCAGAACCTGGAAAATGGCCCGGATGAAGAGGAAGCTGCGCTCTGGTATATCAGTGAACTGGGCAAACGCGGCCTGGCCTATCTGCACCTTTCTGAGCCAGACTGGGCGGGTGGCAAACCTTACACTGATGCGTTCCGCGAAAAAGTCCGCGCGGCTTTCCCCGGTGTGATCATCGGTGCCGGTGCCTACAGCGTGGAAAAAGCGGATGATTTGATCGCGCGCGGCCTGATTGATGCCGTGGCGTTTGGCCGCGACTTTATTGCCAACCCGGACCTGGTTGCCCGCCTGCAGCAGGATGCTCCGCTTAACCCGCAGCGCCCGGAGAGTTTCTACGGCGGCGGTGCGGAAGGTTACATCGACTACCCGACGCTGTAACCGGCAGCTGCCGCATAACGATGCGGCAGCCCCGTCACCCGCTATACTTGTACTGTTTCTGCGTCAAAATCTGACCATGTTAAAAAAGAGGATGTTATGCGTTTACTTCACACCATGTTACGCGTTGGCGATCTGCAACGCTCAATTGACTTCTATACCCGCGTACTGGGTATGCGCGTGCTGCGTCAGAGTGAAAATGCAGAATATAAATATACTCTGGCATTTGTTGGCTACACCGAAGAGAGCGAAGGTGCGGTCATTGAGCTGACCTATAACTGGGGTACGGAAAAATATGACCTCGGTAACGCCTATGGTCACATCGCGCTGGGCGTGGACGATGTCGCCGCCACCTGCGAGCGCATCCGCAGCGCGGGCGGCAACGTCACCCGTGAGGCGGGCCCGGTTAAAGGTGGCAGCACGATTATTGCGTTTGTTGAAGATCCCGATGGCTATAAAATTGAGCTGATTGAAAACAAGCATGCCGGCAATGGTCTTGGTAACTGATGCCTGACGCCAGCCCGCAAATTTGCGGGCTGGTTTTTCTCATCTGCTGCACCCTCCCGCCTTTTTTGCCATAATGCGCGCTGCCCTTTTCACTGCTATGAGATCCTGATGTCTGAATCGAACGCCCAGAACGCCCTTAACCAACGCTTTCGCGGCTTTTATCCGGTAGTTATTGATGTTGAAACCGCCGGTTTTAATGCGCAGACTGATGCACTGCTGGAGATTGCCGCCACGACCCTGAAAATGGATGAGGATGGCTGGCTGCAGCGTGACGAAACCCTGCATTTCCACATCGAACCCTTTGCAGGTGCCCTTCTTCATCCTGAAGCGCTGGCGTTTACCGGTATCGATCCTGCAAACCCGCTGCGCGGCGCAGTGAGCGAATATGAAGCGCTGCACGCCATCTTTAAACAGGTGCGCAAAGGGCTCAAAGAGAGCGGCTGCAACCGGGCGATTATCGTGGCGCATAATGCCAACTTTGATCACAGCTTTGTCACGGCGGCGGCTGAGCGTGCCAGCCTGAAGCGCAACCCCTTCCATCCGTTTGCCACCTTTGATACGGCAGCGCTGAGCGGGCTGGTACTGGGACAGACGGTGCTGGCGAAAGCGTGCAAGGCGGCAGGTATCGATTTTGACAGCACGCAGGCGCACTCGGCGCTCTATGATACAGAGCAGACGGCAATGCTGTTTTGCGAGCTGGTAAACCGCTGGAAGCGTTTAGGTGGCTGGCCGCTGGCGCTGAATGACGCTGAAGCAGAGAGCGAAGCCGCAGGCGAAAGCGCGGCAGAGTAAGAGAATAAAAAAGGCCGGCGCTGCGCCGGCCTTTTGATTTATTCCGCTTCTTTGTGCTTCTCAGCGGTTTCTTTGATCAGCGGCTGAAGTTCACCGCGCTGGAACATTTCAACGATGATATCGCAGCCGCCGACCAGCTCACCATCCACCCACAGCTGCGGGAAGGTTGGCCAGTTAGCGTATTTTGGCAGTTCAGCACGGATATCAGGATTCTGCAGGATATCGACATACGCGAAGCGTTCGCCACAGGCAGAGAGCGCCTGAACAGCCTGAGCTGAGAAGCCGCAGCTTGGCAGTTTTGGCGATCCTTTCATATACAGCAGGATCGGGTTTTCTGCGATCTGGCGCTGAATTTTTTCAACAGTACTCATTTTTGCCTTCCTTAATTCTTCACTTCGTGTTTGTTTATTGTAGCGACTTCATCCCGCGACTGAAATCGGGAATTTGCCTCGTTGCGGCATGAATCGCCATGTTTGTTAAGTTTGCCGCCACGGGCGTATGACGAAGTGTGTATTAATACACGATTAGCAATAAATATGCTGCGTTAACCGCCTGAAACCGCTCATTTTTGCTGCACAGCCCTTGTGTTGATGGATTTAATAAAAAAGACCTTACCTTTTGTAAAAAAAGTGGATTAGAATCAATCCGGCGCTGATCGCTGATCAGAATTTTCTAATATTGCCGCGGTCTGCTTCTGCAGCCTGCCGAACCTGTAACCGGACTATGCGTTTACTGATTACGCTTTTCATACTGGCTTTTGCTCAGCTGTTTTTTAACGTGGCCGCTGCTTCACCGCACAAGCCGGTTAACGCCAGCCTGCAGAAAGCGGAGAAAAAGAGTGCGCGCGACGATGAACGCCGCAAACGACGTCCGGTTAAAACCTCGGCTAAAAAAACACGCGTCACGCCCGTACAAAAAGTTAAATCGAAAAAAAGCCTGCACGCAGAACCGCCTGTGACTTCCCGTACCGCCCGTAAAAAAGCGCCCGCCCTCTCTGCCAGCAAAAAATATGGTCATCAGCGTACCAGCCGGAAAACAGCGGCAGCGGAAGAGAGTAATGATGCGCTGACCGGTATCAGGCTCAGCAAATCCCACCGCCTGCGCTATCAGAAGGCGCGTGAAACCGCCATGACTAAACTTATGGGCCAGCTGGGCAAACCTTATCAGTGGGGTGGCACCTCTCCGCTTACCGGATTCGACTGCAGTGGCCTGGTCTGGTACGCCTATAAAGATCTGGTCCGTTTCAAGCTGCCGCGCACGGCCAATGAAATGTATCATCTGCGCGATGCCGCTCCCATCAAGCGCGAAATGCTGGAGAAAGGCGATCTGGTGTTTTTCCGCATCAATAATCGCGGCACAGCCGATCATGTTGGCGTTTATCTGGGTAACGGCAAATTTATTCAGTCGCCGCGTACCGGCAAAGATATCCAGATCAGCGCGCTGGGTGAAGATTACTGGCAGAAGCACTATGTTGGCGCACGCCGCATGATGACGCCTAAAACCATTCGTTAGCAGTTGCGCAACATGCCGCGCGCGTCCCGGCCTGACTACACGCCAGTTGTCGGACTCTAAATATTTTCATCTGACCGCAGGTAAAAATCTCGTTTTATGCCCCTTGCCTTGCTAGAATCGCCGCCTTTCGTTGCGCAACACCTTTTGCGCACGCTGCTGTCATTATCTGTTGCGGTTAATTACTCGCCCTGAATCAGCCATTTTTACGCTGGAATGAGGCAGAAAACCCTGCGCAGACGCAAACGTTTAACACTATACTTATCATAAAGTTGCGATAGGTTTAAGAGGTCCATTTTCATGGCAACAATTAAAGATGTGGCAAAACGCGCTGGCGTATCAACGACCACGGTTTCGCACGTCATCAATAAAACGCGCTTTGTCGCTGAAGAGACGCGTAATGCCGTGTGGGAGGCGATTAAAGCGCTGCACTATTCTCCCAGCGCCGTGGCGCGCAGCCTGAAGGTTAATCACACTAAAACACTGGGGTTGCTGGCAACGTCCAGTGAAGCCCCCTACTTTGCTGAAATCATCGAAGCAATTGAAAATCACTGCTTCGCTCAGGGCTACACGCTGATTCTGGGCAACGCGCACAATGACCTGCAAAAGCAGCGCGCCTATCTGTCGATGATGGCGCAAAAGCGGGTAGATGGCCTGCTGGTGATGTGCTCTGAGTATCCGGACGATCTGCTTCAGATGCTGGAAGAGAATCGCAATATTCCGATGGTGGTCATGGACTGGGGCGCTTCCCGCGGTGATTTTACCGATACCGTGCAGGATAATGCCTTTCAGGGCGGCTACCTGGCCGGTCGTTACCTGATCGAGCGCGGTCATCGCGATATTGGCGCTATCCCGGGCCAGCTGGAGCGCAATACCGGCGGCGGACGGCACGCCGGCTTCCTGCAGGCGATGCAAGAGGCGGGGATCGCGGTGCGTGCGGAGTGGATCGTGCAGGGCGATTTTGAACCTGAGTCGGGTTATCAGGCGATGCAGCAGATCCTGAGCCAGAAGCAGCGTCCTACCGCTGTGTTCTGCGGCGGCGACATCATGGCAATGGGCGCGATCTGCGCCGCCGATGAGATGGGCCTGCGCGTTCCGCAGGATATTTCGGTGATCGGCTATGACAATGTGCGCAACGCCCGCTACTTTACGCCGGCGCTGACGACAGTGCATCAGCCCAAAGCTCAGCTGGGTGAAAAAGCGCTGGAGATGCTGCTGGACCGCATTACCAGTAAACGCGAAGAGCCGCAAACGATTGAAGTTCAGCCCAGCCTGATTGAGCGTCGCTCGGTCGGGGATGGTCCGTTTCGCGACTATCGCCGCTAAGCGCGGCGCTCGCTGAGCCACTCATGATTTAGCGTCTCAGCATCTCCCAGGTATTCCAGCAGCCAGGCCAGCGCCGGCGACGCCCGCTGCCCGGCCCAGCTGACGCAGCAGGGACTCTCCGGAAAAGGCTGCGGCAATATCAGCTCCACCAGCGCGCCGCTATCCAGTAGCGGCCGCGCCAGGTGTCCCGGGATCATCCCTACGCACAGGCCAGCCTGCAGGCAGTCGATTCCGGTTTCCCACTCCGGCACCACCAGCCGGCGCTGATTATCCAGCGTCCACGTCATACGGCGCGGTAGCGCGCGCGACGTATCTTCCAGCACCAGCGACGGCCAGGCGCGCAGCGCCTCTTCGTCAGGATGCGCGCTCTGCGCCAGTGGGTGATCCGGACTGACCACGCAGCGCCAGTTAAGGGCGCCCATATCCTGAAAAGCAAAGCGTCCGCCAACCGGGATCGCCTGCGTGGCACCAATGGCTACGTCAACCCGGCCATCAGCCAGCGCATCCCATACGCCGTTAAACACTTCATAGCTGATGATCAGCTCCATATCGGGAAAGTGGCGATAGAAATCTTTCACCAGCTGGCGCGTGCGCTGCGGCTTGACGATACAATCAACGGCAATAGTGAGCTGGCCGCGCCAGCCGTTGGCCAGCTGCTGACACTGCCGTCGCGTCGCCAGCATTTTTTTGATAACAGAGCGGCCTTCACGCACAAAATGCTCGCCGGCTGGCGTCAGAACCACTTCCCGATGCTGGCGTTCAAACAGCTCCACGGCCAGCCAGCTCTCCAGCTGCCTGATGGTATAGCTGATAGCAGAAGGCACGCGGTGCAGCTCCTGCGCTGCCGCGCTGAAACTGCCGGTGCGGGCGACGGCGTCCGCCACCTCAAGCGCATATTCAGACCACATATTTTTGCCTTCAAAAAATTTAACAGCACTCTGCAAATATTAGCGTTTCACAAAGCTGACTGCACCCTTTTACACTCCTCCGCGTTTCCCTGCCGAATGAGAAAAATAGTGATGTCATCTAAAGGATTTCTGCCCTATCTGGCGCTGCTGAGCATGCTCGGCTTTCTCGCCACGGATATGTATCTGCCCGCATTCAGCGATATGCAGCGTGATTTTGCCACCGCTCCGGGTGTTATCAGCGCCAGCCTGAGCCTGTTTCTGGCGGGCTTTGCCTGTGCGCAGGTGGGCTGGGGACTCCTCTCTGACCGAATTGGCCGCAAACCGGTTTTACTGGCGGGCCTCTCAATATTTGCCCTGAGCTGTCTGGCCATGCTGTGGGCCGACAACGTCTGGCTGATGCTGGCACTGCGCTTTATTCAGGCTGTGGGCGTCTGTGCCGCCGCCGTGAGCTGGCAGGCGCTGGTTATCGATCGCTACCCTAAAGCGCAGGCCAATAAAGTGTTTGCCACTATTATGCCGCTGGTGGCGCTCTCTCCTGCTCTGGCTCCGCTGCTGGGTGCCTGGCTGATGAGTCATTTTCACTGGCGCACTATTTTCCTGGTGCTGACGCTGATTACGCTGGTGCTGCTGGCAGGTACCCTCAGACTTCGTTCGCCGCGTATCTCTCAGGCGGCGCGCGGCGATCAGCCTGGCTGGCTGACGCTGCTCGCTACCCGCGCCTACAGTGGCAATGTGCTGATTTACTCCGCCTGCTCTGCCAGCTTCTTTGCCTGGCTGACGGGCTCCCCCTTTATTCTGGCGGCCGCAGGCTTAACCCCGGCCGATATCGGGCTCAGCTATGTGCCGCAGACGATGGCTTTCCTGATTGGCGGTTTTGGCTGTCGTGCGCTGCTTAATCGCTTTCAGGGCGCGCAGCTGCTGCCGTGGCTGCTGCTGATTTACAGCCTGAGCATTCTGAGCCTCTTTGCCGTTGCGCTGCTTCCCGCGCCGTCGCTCTTTGCCCTGCTGCTGCCTTTTTGCGGGATGGCGCTGGCAAACGGCGCTATCTACCCGATTGTGGTTGCCAGCGCGCTGGCGCCGTTCCCGCACGCCAGCGGTAAAGCAGCCGGTTTACAGAATCTGCTGCAGCTTGGCTTATGCTTCCTTGCCAGCCTGATTGTCTCGGCTGGTTTGCAGCAGGCGCTTTATCACACTACGCTGGTAATGGTAAGTACGGTGGTGCTCGCCTGGATGGGCTTCGCCTGGCAGCGCGCAACAGCAAAATCAGCCGATATCGCCCATCCCTGCGAAGACAACGCATAAGCCGGTCTGGTGCTATTTTGCCAGAGAGCGATCTGCCCGCCGTCCCGCGGCAGGTCGCTGTCTCTTCTGATATTCATAACAAGAACAGCGCTCCCGGTCTTACCGGGACAGCCTCTGCGTGCGGCCAGGCCGCTGCGCATTGCGTGAGTCCGGACTATTCATACCTCTGTTAATGTGGTTTAGCTGCGCACGGCACCACCCTGCGTTCTTTCACAGACCTGATGCAGATCCTTCTGTTTCCCGGGTCCTATTTACAAGGTGATGGAGAAGCTATGAGTTCATCATGTGCAGAAGCAGTCACTCCCGAAGAGAATGCGTGGTTTCGTATTGCCCGGGAGTTACTTGAACAGGCAAATATTCGCGTTAATGGTTCACGACCGTGGGATATTCAGGTTCATCATGCTGACTTTTTTAAGCGCGTGATACAGGAAGGCTCACTGGGTCTGGGCGAAAGTTACATGGATGGGTGGTGGACGTGCGAACGACTGGATATGTTTTTTCAGCGCGCGCTCAGACATCATCTCGATCACCAGCTGCCGCACCACTTCAAAGATACGCTGCGCATCGCCGCTGCACGGCTGACCAATCTGCAATCAAAAAAGCGCGCCTGGCAGGTCGGCAGAGCGCACTACGATTTGGGTAATGACCTGTTCAGCCTGATGCTGGACCCGTATATGCAGTACTCCTGCGGCTACTGGCATCATGCGGACACGCTGGAAGCGGCGCAGGAAGCCAAGCTGGATCTGATCTGCCGTAAACTGCAGCTTGAACCCGGCATGTCTCTGCTGGATATCGGCTGCGGCTGGGGCGGGCTGGCGGAGTTTGCTGCCCGCCGCTACGGTGTCAGCGTATATGGCGTCACTATCTCCCAGGAGCAGCAAAAGATGGCACAGCAGCGCTGCGCCGGGCTGGACGTCACGATACTGCTGCAGGATTATCGCGACCTTGAGCAGCAGTTTGACCGCATCGTTTCCGTCGGGATGTTTGAGCACGTTGGCCCGAAAAATTATGCGACCTATTTCAGTGTGGTTAACCGCAACCTGAAACCCGGCGGCCTCTTTCTGCTGCACACTATCGGGGCGGTAAGAACCGATATGCGGGTAGATCCGTGGATCGATAAATATATTTTCCCGAATGGCTGCCTGCCCTCTGTGCGACAGATAGCGGACGCCAGTGAGCCTTATTTTATTATGGAAGACTGGCACAACTTCGGGACCGATTATGACACCACGCTCATGGCGTGGCATACGCGTTTCCTGGCGGCGTGGCCGCAGCTCTCTGCCCGCTATGATGAGCGTTTTAAGCGTATGTTCAGCTACTATCTCAATGCGTGTGCAGGTGCCTTTCGCGCCCGGGATATTCAGCTGTGGCAGGTGATGTTCAGTCGCGGCTATGAAGGCGGGCTGCGCGTTGCGCGCTAGGTTAAAAAGGCGCGCTGCGCGCCTTTACTGAAGTTTATTCTGCCGGTCCGGCCGGCGCTGTTGCCGCGGCAATCAGGGCGGCTTCACGCTGCGCCATAACGCGCTCAACGGTATCCACAATCGCCTGCGTTTGCGGATCGATTTCGATATTGACCTTATGCCCCAGCTTTTTGCTTCCCAGCGTGGTGCGCTCCAGCGTTTCCGGGATCAGGTGGACGCAGAATTTGGTTTTGGTTACATCGCCGACCGTCAGGCTGATGCCATCAATACCGATATAGCCTTTGCGCAGAATATATTTTATCTGTTCTGCATCCTGCAGTCTGAACCAGACTTCGCGGTTATTTTCCGACTGAATGATTTTGCAGATTTCAGCGGTGGTCATAATATGACCCGACATCAGGTGTCCGCCAATTTCATCGCTGAATTTAGCCGCACGCTCAATATTGACTCTGTCACCCACCTGCAGCGCACCCAGATTGGTAATGCGCAGCGTCTCTTTGATCAGGTCAAAGCTGACCCGATCCTCTTCGATGGCCGTTACGGTCAGGCAGCAGCCGTTGTGCGCCACAGACGCCCCCAGCTCCAGCCCTGGCAGCAGGGCTGCATCAAGACGTACAGTATGAGTGCGAAACAGCTCTTTCTCTTCAATGGCGACGATTTCCGCCACGCCCTGCACAATACCCGTAAACATAACTATCCTCTCCACGCGTTTGTCTTAGCTTATCACAGCCTGCCAGCACAACTTAATTTGCGCATGCGCAATGGTTGCATAAAAGGCAAATAAATTTGTTATCATTATTTGTTCCGCGTGCGGGCTCTGGCTGCATTGAGCGCGCATTCGCCGGGAATAATTTCTCTCTCTTAATTAAACAGGTGATACGTGCAGAAGTATTTAACAGAAGCGCGTCAGCTGCTGGCCCTCGCAATCCCGGTGATCCTCGCTCAGGTAGCCCAGACTGCGATGGGATTTGTAGATACCGTTATGGCCGGTGCGGTAAGCGCCACGGATATGGCCGCCGTTGCTGTTGGCACCTCTATCTGGCTTCCCGCCATTCTTTTTGGCCACGGTCTGCTACTGGCACTGACGCCAGCCGTTGCGCAACTCAACGGGTCCGGACGACGTGAACGCATTGCCGAGCAGGTGCGCCAGGGGTACTGGCTGGCGCTGGCCGTGTCGCTTGTCATTATGGTTGTGTTATGGAACGCGGGCTATCTTATCCGCGCAATGCATGACATTGACGCCGATCTGGCCATTAAAGCGGAAGGTTACCTGCATGCGCTGCTCTGGGGGGCACCGGGCTATCTTTTTTTCCAGGTGGCGCGTAACCAGTGCGACGGTCTGTCTAAAACCAAACCCGCCATGCTGCTGGGCTTTCTCGGGCTGCTGACCAACATTCCGCTGAACTACATCTTCATTTATGGCCACTTTGGTATGCCGCGTCTCGGCGGCGTGGGGTGCGGCGTGGCAACCGCCTCCGTCTACTGGGTGATGTTTCTGGTGATGCGCTTCTGGCTCCGGCGTATGCCGGCGATGCGCGATATTCGCATGGCCTCACGCTGGTCAGCGCCCTCGCGCGCTATTCTCACGCGGCTCTTTTCGCTGGGATTACCGGTAGCGCTGGCGCTGTTCTTTGAAGTTACGCTGTTTGCCGTAGTGGCGCTGCTGGTTTCACCACTGGGCATTGTGAATGTCGCAGGACACCAGATCGCGCTTAACTTCAGCTCACTGATGTTTGTCCTGCCGCTGTCGCTGGGGGTAGCCACCACGATTCGCGTGGGTCACCGGCTGGGTGAAGGCTCGGCGGAAGGTGCACGCACCGCCGCCTGGACCGGTCAGGGCGTGGGCATCGCCATGGCGGCCTGCACTGCCCTGTTTACCGTCACGTTCCGTCACGATATCGCCGCGCTCTATACGGCGAACCCTGCGGTCATTACGCTGGCTGCCCAGCTGATGCTGCTGGCTGCGATCTATCAGTTCTCCGATTCGATTCAGGTTATCGGCAGCGGGATCCTGCGCGGTTATAAAGATACCCGCTCGATCTTTTTCATTACGCTGATCGCTTACTGGGTATTGGGACTGCCGGCAGGCTATATCCTGGCGCTGACTGACTGGATTGTTCCGGCGCTGGGTCCGGCCGGATTCTGGTGCGGCTTTATTGTGGGCCTGACCTCTGCCGCCGCGATGATGATCTGGCGTATTCGCCGTATGCAGCGTCTGCCCGCAGAGGTTATTCTGGCGCGGGCGGCGCGCTAAGTGGCTGAGCGGGCGTTTATCTGGCCCGCAATGCTGAAAAAAGCGACGCTTCGCACAGATGCTGGTCAGTCGTTCCGATTATCTGTTTTTTTCCCTTGCCAGCTTTCCGGCGTACCGTTAATATTCGTCCCCGCTGTCGCCCTGACAGCGTGTTGCGCTCTTAGCTCAGTTGGTTAGAGCACCACCTTGACATGGTGGGGGTCGATGGTTCGAGTCCATTAGAGCGCACCA